>JAAZAV010000016.1 GCA_012514145.1 Clostridiales bacterium
TTATAATTCTTCATGGGTGATTGAGTCCTTTCTGTTGAATTTTGTTGGGGGCAACATTATTTTAACACGACTCGATCACTTTTTCTACTCCTTTTATGTATGTCTCACATCAATTGTAACATAACACATGTTGTCAAGGAGTTTACCGTGTTTGCTTGACTAATCGCGGCTCCGGCTGTATAATGGTCGGTGTCTATCTTACCAACGGAAATCACAGGGAGGAAGCCGATGGCGGTCTATGCGATAGCAGATACCCACCTTTCCACAGAATTGGACAAGCCGATGGATGTGTTCGGCAGCCGCTGGAAGGGATACACCGAAAAGCTTGAGACGGCATGGCGGGAGACAGTCGCCGGAGGGGACACCGTGGTGGTGCCGGGCGACATATCCTGGGCTATGCACATAGAGGAAGCGCTGCCCGACCTGCACTTTCTCGACTCGCTGCCGGGAACAAAAATCCTGGGGCGCGGAAACCACGACTTCTGGTGGGAGACGGTGAAAAAGCTCAACGGCATCTTCCTGCGCGAAGGGATCACCTCCCTGCGTCTGCTTTACAACAACGCCTTTTACGTCGACGGACTTGCCATATGCGGCACACGGGGGTGGTTCTATGACCAGAACAACGCTCCCAAAGGCACCGACTACAAGAAACTGATAGCCCGGGAGGCGCTGAGACTCGGTATGAGCCTTGACGCCGCAAATTCCGTTGCTCCGCCGGATGCCGAACGGGCGGTATTTCTCCACTTTCCGCCTAAGTTCGGGGATTTCGTCTGTCGGGAGCTTATAGACGTCATGAAGGCGCGGGGTGTTCGCCGCTGCTTCTGCGGACATATCCACGGGGTGTATGACCTGCCGCAGACAGAACTGTTTGAGGGACTGGAGCTGACCCTTATTTCGGCGGATTACCTCAATTTCACGCCCTTGAGAATTTCGTAAATGCATACTGTTACGACAGCGGGATAAAACTATAAACAGATTAAAAACTTTTGCGGTTTTATATTGACTTTATCGCCTTCAGATTATATAATACGCTCTATTAGCGATTAAACACCGGAGGAAATCTATCATGAGCTTAAAGAATGTTGCCACTCCCGAGAAGAATGTAGCGGAGCTGGAATTTGACATTGACAAGGCTTCTTTTGAGGCAGAGGTCAACAAGGTATACAGAAAGAGCGTTGCTAAAATGAACGTTCCCGGATTCAGGAAAGGCAAGGCTCCCAGAAGCATAATCGAGAAGATGTACGGCAAGGGCGTGTTCTACGAGGACGCTCTCAACGCACTGATTCCCGAGGCTTACGAAGCCGCTCTCGCCGAGTCGGGTATCGACGCTGTAAGCCGTCCCGAGTTCGACGTTCTCTCAATTGAAGAGGAAGTAGTTATTAAAGCAAAGGTTTATACCAAGCCGATAATGACAATATCCGACTACAAGGGCATTGAAGCCGAGCGTCCCATTGAACCCGTTTCCGAGGAAGAGGTTGACGCACAGATCAAGCGCGACAGAGACCGCAACGCCCGATCCATTGAGGTCACCGACCGCCCCGCGCAGGAGGGCGATACTGCCAATATCGACTACGAGGGTTCGGTCGACGGCGTTCCCTTCGACGGCGGCAAGGATACAGGGCACAACCTTAAGCTGGGTTCCGGCTCCTTCATTCCGGGATTCGAGGATCAGGTTATCGGTCATAACATCGGCGACGAGTTTGACGTCAACGTGACCTTTCCGGAGGATTACCACGAGAAGTCGCTTGCCGGCAAGGCTGCCGTATTCAAGTGCAAGCTGAACTCCATCACCTACGAAGAGCTGCCCGAGCTGGATGACGAGTTCGCGAAAGACGCTTCCAAGTTCGACACCTTTGAAGAATACAAGAACGACATCCGTGCCACCATCGAAAAGAGACACCAGGATACCGCCGACAACATCCTTGAGGAGAATCTCATTGATATCCTGCTCACCAAGCTTGAGGGCGATATTCCCGAGTGCATGTATGACAACGAGGTGGAGAACACTATCCGCGATTATGACAACCGTCTCAGGATGCAGGGACTGGATCTCAGCACCTACCTAAAGTATACCGGCATGGATCTTGACGGAATGCGCTCCGAGTTCAGGCCGCGCGCCGAGCGTCAGGTCAGGACCAGACTGGCACTTGAGACCATCGCGGCTCTTGAGGGGATCGAAATAGACGATGAGGCAGTCGAGGCAGAATATGCCAAGATGGCAGAGGCTTACGGCATGGAGACAGACAAAATTAAGGAGTCTCTCCCTGCAGATGCTCTCATTCCCGACCTTAAGGTTCGCCGTGCTCTCGAGTTGGTTCGCGAAGCCGCCGTCGTCACCGACACAGAGGTTAAGAAACCCGAACCGGCATCCGATACCGCAGAGATAGTTGACGCCGCCGAGAAGTCGGTCGAGGCAGCCGAAGAAAATAAGGACGCAGAGTAATACGCCGTCCTTCCGATTGCCGGTAAAAGCAAGACAACCCGCCATATAGGCTCAGCATCGGCGTACGGCGAAAAATGTCGTGCGCCGTTTGCGGTTTCTCATAGAATTTCACACAATATACATTAATATACACAGGAGGCATAAACATGGCACTCGTACCAACCGTAATAGAAACCACAAACCGCGGCGAGCGCGCTTACGATATATTCTCGCGCCTGCTTAACGACCGCATTGTCTTCCTTGCAGACGAGGTAAACGATGTCACCGCTTCCCTGGTGGTGGCTCAGCTGCTTTTCCTCGAGGCTCAGGACCCCGACAAGGATATTTTCCTTTACATCAACAGCCCCGGCGGTTCGGTCACCGCAGGTCTGGCTATATATGACACCATGAACTTCATCAAGTGTGACGTGTCCACCATCTGCATCGGCATGGCTGCCAGCATGGGCGCTCTGCTGCTCTCATCGGGAGCAAAGGGCAAGCGTCTGGCTCTTCCCAACAGTGAGATAATGATACACCAGCCTCTGGGCGGCATGAGGGGTCAGGCAAGCGATATAAAGATTCACGCCGACCACATCCTCCGCACCCGCGCCACTCTTAACTCCATTCTCTCGACCAACACCGGCCGTTCTATTGAGGAGATCGAGCGCGACACCGAGCGTGACAACTTTATGACCGCAGCCGAAGCTCAGGAATACGGTCTTGTTGACAAGGTTATCGCAAAGAGATAACCTTTCGCCGAATTCACAATATCACACAACACCGCGGCGGTATTGCCGTGGGGAAAGGATGACCCGCACGCCGGGTCGGGAACCATATGGCCACAGGCTCCAAACCTCCGCGCGGAGTTAAGCTAAGATACTGTTCCTTCTGCGGACGGGATGAGACCGAGGTGTTATACCTCATACCGTCACCCACCGGAAACTATATCTGCAACAACTGCATAGACGCCTGCAACGAGTTGATTTCCGAGCACACCGAGCTGCAGCAGATGTCGTCCGGCAGAAGCAGAGGCGCGTCCGGCAAAAACGACAAAAACACACTGACACTCGAGACTCTGCCCAAGCCTCAGGATATAAAGCGCTCGCTGGACGAGCATGTGATAGGTCAGAGTGAGGCCAAGAAGGCTCTCTCGGTTGCGGTCTATAATCACTACAAGAGGCTGCTCACCCACAAGAAGGGCGGTAAGTCAGGCGGCGTAGAGATTCAAAAGAGCAATGTCCTGCTTCTCGGTCCCACCGGTGTCGGCAAGACCTATCTTGCTCAGACCCTGGCAAAGACGCTGCGGGTGCCCTTCGCCATAGCCGACGCCACCACTCTCACCGAAGCGGGCTATGTGGGCGAAGATGTCGAGAACATTCTGCTCCGCCTCATACAGGCCGCCGACTTCGATGTTTCACTCGCCGAGCACGGCATCATTTATATCGATGAGATAGATAAAATCTCCCGCCGCTCCGAGAACCGCTCGATAACCCGGGATGTGTCGGGCGAGGGCGTTCAGCAGGCTCTGCTGAAGATTCTTGAAGGAACCATATCAAATGTCCCTCCCCAGGGCGGACGCAAGCATCCCAACCAGGACTTCATACAGATAAACACCGAGAATATCCTGTTCATATGCGGAGGAGCCTTCGACAATCTCGATTCGATTATCGAAGCGCGCCGCGGAAACTCCGTGATAGGCTACGGCGGAGAGATTCGCACCCTGGAGGAGAAGCGCAAGGCGAGCGTCTTTAAGTTCGTCGAATCCCAGGATATAGTCAAATACGGTCTTATCCCCGAGCTTGTGGGACGTCTGCCGGTTATTGTGGCACTCGAAAGCCTGGACAGCGACGCGCTTGTACGCATACTTAAAGAACCGAAGAACGCACTGCTTAAACAGTATATCAAGCTGCTGGATCTGGATGGCGTGGAGCTGAAGTTCGAGGATGACGCCCTTGAGCGCATTGCGGCTCTTGCCATCGAGCGAAATACCGGCGCGCGCGGGCTTCGCTCCATAATGGAGGAGCTGATGCTCGATATTATGTTCGATGTTCCCTCCCGCGATGATGTGGGGACGGTTGTCATCACCGCCGATGCGGTTGACAGAAAGGCAGCTCCAAAGTATATCTTCAAGCCCAAGGAACTGTCCGCCGCCAAAACAAAGACAGCTGATAAGAACAGCAGCGGCGAGGACAGTGCTGAATAAAACAATCCGAATAATCAAAACGGCGGGATGTGTGCTTCATCCCGCCGTTTATTGTTTAATATCAGATTAAAGAAAGAAAGGTCTGCCCTGCCCGATACCTAAATATCATTTGTCTCCGGAGCCGCCGCTAATATCGCCGAAATAACCGCTTTCAGCCTGCAATCCTTCAAAGCCCCGCTGCCTTAGCACCTCGTATACCGCCACCGCCGCGGCGTTTGACAGGTTCAGTGAGCGCAGTGTATTCAGCATCGGCAGACGGACGCAATGTTCAAAATCCGAACGCAGCAATTCCTCCGGCAGTCCGGCGGTCTCCTTGCCGAAGACAAGAAAGACCCGGCGGGGATATGCAGCATCAGTATAGCACCGCTTGGCCTTGGTTGTGAAGAAATACATATTCTCCGAGCCGCATTTGTTCAGAAAATCTCCGAGACTGTCATAATATGCGATATCCAGTTTGTCCCAGTAATCCAGACCTGCGCGCTTCAGCTTTCGGTCGTCTATCTCAAAACCCATGGGGTGCACCAGATGCAAAGCCGCTCCCACGGCGGCACAGGTTCGAGCGATATTGCCCGTATTCTGCGGTATTTCCGGCTCCACAAGCACTATGTTTATGTCTTTCATTCATTATTAACCTTACAGGCGTGATTGATAAACTGTCTTGCCAATATGAAGCATTATACACCAACCCGACGGATAATGCAACATGGCGAAAACGGGGAGAATCAATATTTACAATTTCAAGTAGTATTTTTTGGCGATTTGAGATATAATAACAGTGATATGATTATAATGGAGATATTTATATAAATGGATAACAAACAGAAAAAGCTCGCCGATCACCGTGTCGCGGCAGAGCATTCAAGAATAGAACAATCCAGGGATGAGGAGATTCGCGGTGACGCGTCCGATGTGCCCGCCCCTCCGCTGACCGAGGACGGCAAATACGAGATCATCGGCGTGCGATTCCGCAAGTCGGGCAAAATATACTACTTTTCCCCCAACGGCGAACAGGTGTCCGAGGAGGATCCGGTTATCGTTGAGACTTCGCGCGGCATTGAATACGGCATCACGGCGGTTGCAAATAAGTTTGTCGAGCCGTATCAGGTGGTGCCTCCGCTCCGCCGGCTGGTGCGCCGCGCCACCGATGAGGACATCGCTCACCGGGAGGAGAACGCCCGCCGTGAGGTGGACGCCTACAACATATGCATGGATAAGATCGAGGAGCACCGTCTTGAGATGAAGCTCATCGATGTTGAGTATACCTTCGACAACAGCAAGCTCCTCTTTTTCTTCAGTGCCGACGGGCGTGTCGACTTCCGCGAACTGGTCAAAGACCTTGCCGGGATTTTCCGCACCCGTATTGAGCTGCGTCAGATCAATATCCGGGATGAGGCTAAAATGCTGGGCGGGCTCGGGCTGTGCGGCAGAGCGTTCTGCTGTCACACTTTCCTGCCGGACTTCATGCAGGTATCGATAAAAATGGCGAAAGAACAGAATCTTTCGCTGAACATGCAGAAGCTCTCGGGTGCCTGCGGCCGTCTCATGTGCTGTCTGCGCTACGAATATGACACATATGCCGAGGCTCTGCGCCGTCTTCCAAAGCAGGACAGCGTGGTTATCACCCCCGATGGGGAGGGTATTGTTTCGGATGTGGAACCGCTGTCCGAGAAAGTCAAGGTCCGCCTCAATTCCGCGCCCAATGAAGTCAGAGTATATCCGGGTAATGCTGTTTCCAATGATTTAAGCGCAAATGTAACCATGGAGATAACTGCAGACGAGTATGAGAACGACAACGAGGAGCCGGCGGTTCTCGACGATGAAGCCGGCGTTGTGTTCCTGCCTGACGTGAATGCCGATAATCCGCCGGTCAATGATACACAAGCGGCAGAACAGCAGGATAATGATGAGTATCAGGAAACCGCCGCCCTTCAGATACCCGAAATAGACGAGGCGGAATACAACGGAAACAGGCGCGGCGACAGCCGCAGGCAGCGAAGCAGCCGGGGCGGTCGGGCAGGCCGTCATAACTACTCCGACAAATCCCGCCATAACCCCGGCCGCGCTGCAGCTGCTAAAAAAGCCGATAATGCCGAGCAGCGTACCGCAGAGACTCCCGCACGAAAGAAACCGAATATTCGCAAACCGTCGGACGGTGCTTCGTCCGAATCTACCGCTCAAAACAGACGTGCTGAGGGTGACGGCGGCAGACAGAATGAGAAATCCAACCAGAAGGGCGGGCGCGGACGCAGCAGCCGCCGTTCAGGCGGCGGTGAACGGCGGCAAAACAGCAGCGGTGAGCGGGGACGCAATAAACCGTCGGAACCGCCGGCTTCCGTCTAAACAGTCAATCTTGTCGCATGGTTTATTCATGATAAATTTAATTTTGCGACATATTTGCTGTGGTTATTCCTGCGTTTGTTAGTGATTTGTTAATAACTGCGTGATATAATTAGTCAAGAATCCGTTCGGGGAAACATCTCCGGGGGATACAAATTTTCTGGAGGTAAATATGGCATATATTATCAATGATGACTGCATCGCCTGCGGCGCTTGTGAGAGCGAGTGCCCCACCGAGGCCATTTCCGAGAAGGACGGCAAGTACATTATCGACGCTGAGAAGTGCATCGACTGCGGCACCTGCGCTGAGGTTTGCCCCGTAGAGGCTCCTCAACCCGAGGAGTAATCCGTCTGTTCCCGAACACGAACCGGAGCGATACTTCAAAAAACGGAAACAAAGCAATAACAGTCGAGAGGGAGCCTGAGCGGCTCCTTCTTTGTCAGAACAGGTAAAATGGATATATCCGAGATTTCCCACCGCATATTTTCTACCGAAATCAACTATGGAATCAATCTGCTGCAGCTCCGGGGCGGGCTGCTGTTCGGTACCGATGTACTGCTGCTTGCGGCTTTTCTTCCCCGCGCCGGAAAAGCCGCGGAGCTGGGCTGCGGGAGCGGCGTCATTTCGCTCATTGCGGCAGCCGGCAGGCGCATTGATTTTATAACCGCAGCCGAAATCCAGCCCGAATACTGTGCCATAGCCCGCGAAAACGTGCGGATCAACACCGAAACCGGCTTGCTTCCCCCCGATTCAGTGAAGATTGTTGAAGCGGATATACGGGATTGGCGTGCCGTCGGCGAGGCGGGAGAGTATGATGTGGTATTCGCAAATCCGCCCTACATGCGCACCGACACCGGCAAGCGCAACGAAACCGAGGAGAAGTACATAGCCAGGCACGAGGTTCACGGGGATATATCAGACTTCTGTCTCGCCGCGTCGCGGCTGCTGCATCCCGGCGGACGGTTCTGCTGCGTCTATCGCCCCGACCGGCTCATCGACCTGATTTGTGCAATGCGGGAGGCTCAGCTGGAGCCGAAGCGGCTGATTATGGTATACCGCGATGTGTATCATCAGCCCAGCCTTGTGCTTGCCGAAGGCATACGCGACGGAAAACCTTCGCTTTTTACCCCGCCGCCGCTGATTCTATACGATGGCGACGGCGCAATGACCGATGATTTCAAAAAGATTACCGACGACGGTGTATTTGATGAACGATATATCAGAAAATGAACAGCTTTCTGTCGATACAGCTGCCGATGACCTGACAGCCGATGAAGGCGGTGACGGCAAAAACCTTGTTGCAGACGGAACGCTCTATCTTGTCGGGACGCCGATAGGAAACCTTTCCGACATTTCTCCCAGAGCGCTCAAGGTGCTCACCGAGTGCTCATTTATTGCCGCCGAGGATACCCGTGTGACAGCAAAACTCTGTGCACGATACGGTATCCGCCGCCCGATGATTCAATATCATGAGCATAACAAGCGGGACGCCGGGGAGAGGATAGCCGAACGCCTCGCTGCAGGGGAGAGCTGCGCTCTCGTCACCGACGCGGGTATGCCCGGGATTTCCGATCCCGGCGCCGATATGGTAAAGCTCTTCTGTGAGCGCGGGCTGCCCGTGACCTGTGTACCCGGACCATGTGCCGCGCTTACGGCGCTGGTGCTGTCCGGACTGCCGACAGACCGGTTTGTCTTTGAGGGGTTTCTCACCTCCGACAGTGCGGTAAAGCGCCGCCGCAGGATTGACGAGCTTGCGTCTGAGACCCGTACACTAATACTATACGAGGCGCCGCACCGGCTTGCGGCAACGCTGAAACAGCTGTTTGAGGGTTTCGGAGATCGCCGCATAGCCTTATGCCGTGAGCTTACCAAGCTCAACGAGGAGGTAATGCGCACCACCCTGTCCGAAGCTGTGAGTCACTTTGGTGAGCTTCAGCCCCGGGGCGAGTTTGTCCTTGTGATTGAGGGCTGTCCTGAAAAGCCGAACGAACTGACCTCGCTGCCCGTCACGGAGCATGTCAGGCGCTATATGGACGGGGGCATGTCAAAGAACGATGCCATGAAAGCAGCCGCCCGTGACCGCGGCGTCTCGAAAAGCGTGATCTACCGCGAACTGCTTGACAGCGGAGAAAAATAAACGGAGAACAACCCAAAACTATAAAAGCCCGGCACACGGTGACATGGAATCACCGTGTGCCGGGCTTTTAGTGTAAACGGTCGGATATGGGGTATAATCGTTATCCTTCGCAGCGCAGAGCGCAGCTGTACATCAACGCATAACATAAAAAGAACAGCCGCCCGCGGGCGGCTGTTCCAAATCATATTAGTGAACTATGCAGCGCTCAGTGTCCTTATCAAAGATGTGAATTCTGTTAGCATCAACGATTATCTTAACCTTGTCACCCGGGCGAGCGGTTGAACGGTTGGAGACACGGGCGATGAGGTTCTGCTCCTCGCATACCATGTACTGGTAAATCTCCGCGCCCATAAGCTCGGTAACCTCGATGTCAGCCTCGAAAGTGCTGTCCGGGAACTTAGCCAGGTAAGCGGGATCATCGTGCAGACACTCGGGACGGATACCGATGATGACATCCTTGCTGATGAAATCACGGAGAGCCGGATCCGCAGCCTTCTCAGCCGGCAGCTTCAGGCTTGTGTGCTCGCCGAAGTTGACGAAAAGATCGTTGCCCTTCTGAACAAGCTTGCAGTTGATGAAGTTCATCTGAGGAGTGCCGATGAAGCCGGCAACGAATACATTGCAGGGAGAATCGTAGAGGTTCTGAGGAGTATCAACCTGCTGGATGAGACCATCCTTCATAACAACGATACGGGTAGCCATGGTCATAGCCTCGACCTGGTCATGGGTAACATATACGAAGGTGGTACCGAGTCTCTTGTGAATCTTGGTAAGCTCGGTCCTCATCTGCGCACGGAGCTTAGCATCAAGGTTGGAAAGCGGCTCGTCAAGGAGGAACACCTTAGGCTCACGAACGATTGCACGACCGAGAGCAACACGCTGCTTCTGACCGCCGGAGAGAGCCTTCGGACGTCTGTCAAGAAGATGGGTGATATCGAGGATGCGGGCTGCCTCCTCAACTCTGCGCTTGATCTCCTCCTTCGGAGTCTTGCGGAGCTTAAGACCGAATGCCATGTTGTCGAAAACAGTCATATGCGGATACAGAGCGTAGTTCTGGAAAACCATTGCTATGTCTCTGTCCTTCGGAGCAATATCGTTGACCAGTCTGTCGCCGATGAAAAGCTCACCCTCGGTGATCTCCTCAAGACCGGCGATCATACGAAGGGTAGTGGTCTTACCGCAGCCGGACGGACCAACGAAGATAATGAATTCCTTGTCCTTAACTTCGAGAGAGAAGTCGGAAACGGCGGTAACTCCGCCCGGGAATTTCTTATAAATGTGCTTGAATGATAAGCTTGCCATGGATTATCCTCCTTGTAGATTATAACTACTCACAGTCGATATTTTAACAAAAAAGCACCCATTTTGGAAGAGTTTATTCCTCCAAAATTTTAAGTATTCGTTTATACATAATGCACAATATAACTGCCTTATGTGACCTTTGCTTCAAATGACTTGCAAATTGGTTTCTAATTTATTAGCGCTCTTGTCAGATTTTCAGCGTCAGCGCGATTCTGCCCTTGTCACAATCGACGGAAAGAATCCTGACCCGGACGATATCGCCCACCGCTACCACATCCGAAGGATGCTTCACACGCTGCTTTGAAAGTTCGGTCACATGTGCCAGACCGTCCTGGTGCACGCCGATATCAATAAACGCGCCGAAGTCGGTGACATTGCGCACCGTTCCGGTCAGTTCCATGCCGGGCTTAAGGTCTGACAGCTCAAGCACATCGTCGCGCAGCTCGGGCAGCGGGAGACTGTCGCGGACATCGCGCCCCGGCTTCTCAAGCTCGGTAACTATGTCGCGCAGGGTAGGCTCTCCGATACCGAGTTCCCCGGCTGTCTTTCCCCATCCTGCCTTTGCCACCGCGTCGCCGAGACTGCCTACCCGGTTGGCGCGGACATCCTCGGGAGCATAGCCGAAGCGTTTTAGCAGGCTTCTCGCCGCATCATAGGATTCGGGATGCACTGCCGTACAGTCAAGCACTTCCGAGGAATCGGGCACGCGCAGGAAACCCGCGCACTGCTCGAAAGTCCTGGCTCCTATACGCGGCACCTTCAGCAGTTCGGCGCGTCGCTTGAATTCGCCGTTCTCCTCCCGGTATGTCACGATATTCTTTGCGGTTGCGGAGTTTATACCCGCCACATATGAAAGAAGCGAATGGGAGGCGGTGTTAAGGTCCACGCCGACGGTATTCACGCAGTCTTCTACCACACCCGCCAGCGCCGAATCCAGTTCTGCGGGCTTCATGTCGTGCTGATACTGCCCCACACCTATGGCCTTGGGGTCAATCTTCACCAGCTCGGCCAGCGGGTCAAGCAGCCGCCTTGCGATAGACACGGCTGAGCGCTGGGTCACGTCGAAATCGGGGAATTCCTCTGCTGCGAGCTTGGATGCCGAATAGACCGACGCTCCCGCCTCGCTGACTATTGCGTATTTGCAGTCGGTATCCATGCTCTTAAGCAGGTTTGCGATGAAAATCTCGCTCTCCTTGGAGGCTGTGCCGTTGCCTATCGCCACAACATCAACGCCATATTTCTCGATGAGGCGTCTGACTGTTCGCCCGGATTCCTCGATACGCTCCTGCGGCTTGTGGGGGTAGATAACCGCTGTGTCCAGTACCTTGCCGGTGCGGTCGATAACTGCCAGTTTGCAGCCTGTCCGATAGCCCGGGTCAAGACCGAGAGCCGTCATGCCCTTCAGCGGAGCCTGCATCAGCAGGTTGTGCAGGTTCAGCGAGAAGACCTTAATCGCTCCCTCTGCGGCTCGGTCGAAGAGCTGAGCGCGTATTTCGCGCTCGATGGAGGGTTCAATCAGGCGCTCCCAGCTGTCGGTCACCGCCAGAGTTACCTGTTCGGCAGCCGGGGATTCGGTATAGCTCAGCACCTGCGAAAGAAGATAGTCTGTCGGTATCGACTTATCAAGCTCAATAGTAACCGCAAGCTGTTCCTCTTTCTCGGCGCGGTTCACCGCCAGTATTCTGTGGTCGGCTATGCGGTTCACCGGCTCCGAGCGGTCGTAATACATCTCGTAGCGGCGGTCGTCGCCCGCTTTTTTTGTAGCGACAGTGCCCCATCGGTACATGAGCCGGCGCAGCTCGCGCCTGTATTCGGCGCTGTCCGAGATGTCCTCGGCGATTATGTCCCTTGCTCCCGCCAGAGCCGCGGCGGGATCGGGCACCTCTTTCTCCTCGTCTGCATAGCCGGCGGCAAGCTCATCGATTGTCATGCCGTAATCGGCTTTCTGCTCAAGCAGCAGTGCCGCCAGTTCCTCAAGTCCCCGCTCACGGGCGACAGAAGCTCGGGTGCGGCGTTTCGGACGGAAGGGACGGTAGATATCCTCGATCTCGGTGAGGATCATGGCGCTGTTAAGCGCTTCTTCAATCTCGGGCGTCAGCTTCTCCTGCCCCTCTATTGCTGCCCGGACTTCCTCGCGGCGCTTCTCAAGGGAGCGAAGATACTTTAATCGCTCGTCAAGATTTCGCAGCACGGTATCGTCAAGAGACCCTGTGACCTCCTTGCGGTAACGCGCTATAAAGGGAATGGTGTTGTCCTCGTCGATAAGCTCGACGGTGCGCTCCACCTGTTCGAGAGTTATGCCCAGCTCCGACGCCAGGCGTTCGTTGATCGTCATTGTCTGTCCTTGCCTTTTTCGGTTGTCTTTTTTGCTTTTTCGCTGCCCCCGGCGGCCTCCAGCATCTCCGTTTCGGCATCGGTGAGATACCGCCATTCGCCCCTTTTCAGAGAGGTGTCGAGTGTCAGCGGACCGAAACCGACACGTTCCAGCAGCGATACATGGTTGCCCAGCGCCGCGAACATGCGCTTCACCTGATGATACTTCCCCTCTCCGATGGTCAGGTAGCCTGAACGGGCTTCGGTTCGCTCATACTTCGCGGGCATTGTGGTATAGCCGTCGGCGAGGGTTATGCCCTCCTCCAACGCTTCGACGCCCTCCACATCCCGGGCGCAGACCACCCGGTAGACCTTGTCCACATGGCGTTTTGGCGAGAGCAGCCGATGCGCCAATACGCCGTTGTCGGTGAGCAGCAGCAATCCCACGGCGTCCTTGTCCAGCCGTCCGCAGGGAAAGAGATTCAGCTTCCTCATATTGTCGGGCAGCAGTTCAAGCACCGTTGTCTCCCGCGGGTCGTCGGTTGAGCTGACATAGCCCTCGGGCTTGTTCATCATAATATAGTTGAATCTGCGGTAGAACACCTGCACGCCGTCCAGGGCTACCGTGTCCTTCTCCGGGTCTATATGACCGTCGGCACGATTCACCGGCACGCCGTTCACGGTTATGCGTCCGGCGCGGACCGCCTTTGCGCTCTCGCTCCTGGAAGCCACAGCCATATCGCTGAGAAATTTGTCAAGTCTCAATAGGGCACCGCCTCGTTTTTCGTGTTATTCACTTCGTTTATTATACCATATTCCGCCGTCTTTGTAAAGGGTAAAAAATCACCGCCGCAGGAGGATTATAATACAGATAAATCGGATAATACCGCCGGAAACCGCACCTGTAAATCACGGTTACAAGGCACACATCGGACGGGAATTCAAGCTGGAATTTCACTATTGACAAGCCTTTTCGTTTGTGCGATAATAAACGGGCAAACTTGTGCACACATTGTGTTGTACACACATTGTGCAAGAACAGGAGGACTGTAATATGGCGAACAAAATCAATGTAACCATCTGGAACGAATTCACCCACGAGAAGAGCAATGCCGCGGCAAAGGCGATCTATCCCAAGGGTATTCATGCCTGCATCCGCGACTTTCTCGCCGACGATCCCGACCTGAATATAACCCTGGCGGCTCTCGACGATCCCGATCAGGGACTGCCGGACGAGGTGCTGAACAACACCGATGTGCTGCTCTGGTGGGGTCACATGCGTCACGGCGATGTGGACGACAGTCTTGTCGCCCGCATCCGTCAGCGCGTCTATGCTCGCGGTATGGGCTTCATGCCGCTGCATTCGGCGCATCACTCCAAGCCCTTCCGCTCTATACTCGGAACCAACGGCGACCACAGCTGGGGCGACTGCCAGAAGACCATCGTATGGAACATATTCCCCTCTCATCCCATAGCCGCAGGTGTGCCCGACTATATCATTCTCGAGGACGAGGAGATGTATGGCGAACCCTTCTTCATTCCGCCGCCCGACGAATTAGTTTTTGTTAACTGGTACGAATTCGGCAATATCTATCGCTCGGGCTGCTGCTGGCACCGCGGACTCGGCAAGATTTTCTTCTTCCAGCCGGGTCACGAGACCTGCCGCGCCTTCCACAACCCCGGAGTTCAGCGTGTAATCAGAAACGGCATTCACTGGTGCGCTCCCACCGAGCTTGGCACTCCCGTACCCGCATCCTGCCGACACATCCGTGAGCACATCAGCGAGATAGCCCCCGACAAGTACTGATAAGGAAAACAATATGAAGCTTCTTGACAAAAACAAACTCATACGCCCCTGCGAGTCGGACGGACGCGCAAGAGAATTCATACGCCCGACGCGCATTATGCTGACAAAGGGCGATGTCACAAACGCCGAACATCTGCTTGCCGATACACCGAATCAGGTGGCGGTCGCCGCCGAGGAATGTACGACCCTGCGCAACAGCGGCGGCGAGCATGCGGCACTTCTGTTTGATCTGGGCTGCGAGATTCACGGCTGCGTTCGTTTCGTCACTCAGAACGCCACCCGCACACCCGGCAAGGGCTCCGGCGAGCATACTTCAGCCGACACGAAAGAAGTTCGTGTTCGGGTTCGCTTCGGCGAGTCGGTCAGCGAGGCTCTCACGCCGGTTGGAGTAAAAGGCGCCACCACCGACCACGCCTCCCGCGACTTCATCACCGCCCTGCGCTGGCTGAGCTACGAGGACACTAACGAGTCGGGCTTCCGCTTCGTCTATGTGGAGCTGCTGGACGACCATGCGGAACTGCAGCTTAAGACGGTTTTCGGCGTGCTCATCTATCGCGACATTGAGTATATCGGCTCCTTTGAGTCAAGCGATCCGCTGCTTGATAAAATCTATGACACCTCCGCCTACACCGCACACCTTAACATGCAGGGCTATCTGTGGGACGGCATCAAGCGTGACCGCCTGGTCTGGATCGGCGACATGCACCCCGAGGTCATGACCATCTGCACAGTGTTCGGCGCCAACGAGGTGGTTCCCCGCTCTCTCGACTATGTGCGCGACCACACCCCGGTCACCGGCTGGATGAACGGAATCTCCTCCTACTCGCTGTGGTGGGTCATGTGCCACTACGATTATTATCTCCAGAACGGCGACAAAGCCTATCTCTGCGAGCAGAAGGAATACATGTCCGCTCTGCTTACCCGCCTCTGCGGTCTGGTGGACGATGAGGGGCGCGAGCGCTTCGAGGGCGGAAAATTCCTCGACTGGCCCTCAAAGGGCGACGATGAAGCGGTGAACGCCGGTTATCAGGGACTGCTATGCATGACCCTCAAAGCGGGTTCAATGCTTGCCGCCCACTTCGGTGATGAAAAGCTGGCGAAGCTCTGCGCCGACAAGTCCGCGCTGATGCACAACTACTGCCCTCCCACCGTCTCTAAACAGGGCGCATCTCTGCTGGCGCTTTCGGGCATTCTCGACGCGAAACGGGCAGACGATGAGGTTATGTCGGTCGACGGCGCGCGCCGGTTCTCTACATTCTACTCCTACTACATGCTCACCACAAAGGCGCTGGCGGGCAACTACACCGGCGCTCTCGACGCCATGCGCGAGTATTACGGAGCTATGCTGGATTTAGGCGCCACCACCTTCTGGGAGGATTTCAATCTTGACTGGGTGCCCGGTTCCGCGGGCATAGACGAGATCGTTCCCGAGGGCAAGAAGGATATTCACGGCGATTTCGGCGCCCACTGCTATATAGGACTGCGCCACAGCCTCTGTCACGGCTGGTCGTCCGGCCCCACCGCCTTCCTTGCGCGCCATATCCTCGGCATAAAGGTGCTTGAACCGGGCTGCAAAAAGGTGGAGATCAAGCCGAACCTTGCCGGTCTGACTTACGCGAAGGGCAGCTATCCCACCCCATACGGTCCCATATCGGTTTATGTAGACGAAAAGGGCGTTAAGATCGACGCTCCCGCGGAAGTCGAGATAATAAGATAACCGCAAAGATTGAGACTGTCATATAACTAATGAAAAACAGCGGATGTCCGGCTTAAGTGTCAGACATCCGCTGTATTATTTCGTTATGAGTTTCAGATGAAAGCCGTGAAGTATAGCGCGTCGGTCGGTTTTCCGTTCGCAGCCGCGGAGTATTCAGCGGGGTTTCACGCTTGTATGTGAGCTTATATTTCCTTTAACAACACTATATCAGTCGAGAATACCGTAGGCGTATTCGGCTTTCATGGGGCGCTCGCGTTCATATTTGGTCGTCATCTGATATGCGGCGCCGGTGTCGCTTGATTTCTGGAAGGCGCAGAGAATCTCCAGAACATGGAGGGTCTGACGGTAGGTGGCGCGGCAGCGTCGAACCGATTCCCCGCCCTCGGCGATAGTCTTTGCCATATCTGTGATGCCCAATCCCCGGGCGTTCTCGGGATAGGGATAGAGCAGCGGCAGGTCTCTCCACGCCTTATCCTCGGGGCGCCAGAGACGCGGGCTGCCGCCGAAGGTATTGGGGTCGGGCACCGAAAGCGTGCCTTCGGTGCCGTAGATTTCTATGTGCGGATGTGTGTGACTGTATACGTCGAAGGATGCCGCCATGGTGGCTATAACGCCCGACTCGAACAGCAGGGTGCCGGAATAGTGAGTGGATATATTCACCTCGATGTTCTCGCCGAAATGCTCCTTGCAGGTAGCCATACGATTGTCGAAAGCCTTGCCGCAGACCGCAGACACGCTCTTGACCCCGCCAAGCAGGTTGATGAGCGTGGTGGCATAGTAGGGACCCATGTCGAACATGGGGCCGCCGCCCCGCTGATAGAAAAAGTCGGGGTCGGGGTGCCAGTTTTCGGGACCGTGTCCCAGGAAGAAGGCGGAGACGGCTACCGGTCTGCCGATGTATCCGTCGTCGATGAGGCGGCGGCAGGTCTGAATTCCGGCGCCCATGAAGGTGTCGGGAGCGCCGCCCAGCATGAGCCCTTTCTCTTCCGCCAGCTTTACCAGTGCCAGACCTTCCTCAAAGGACGCGCCCAGCGGTTTCTCGGAAAAGACGTGCTTGCCCGCCTCGAGAGCGGCTTTTGTCACCTCATAGTGCTGGTAAGGGCGGGTGATGTTGAGGATGAGATCCACCGACGGGTCAGCATACATCTCGTACATATCCTTATATATGCGCTTGATGCCGTATGCGGCGGCCTGCTTCTCGGCTCTCTCGCGGATAAGGTCGCAGACGCCGGCAACCTCAATCTCTTTGAATAACCTGGTCATGTTGTGCAGATATATCCCGCTGATGCAGCCGCAGCCCACCACGCCGATTCTTATTTTTCTGGACATTTCGATACCTCCGGATGTATACTTATGTAATGTATCTCTTGTTTAAAGACTACGCGGATTATAGCACATGCCGCCGGTATTTGCAATATGATTCGGATTTTTCGGTACATTGCGTTCTGCGCCGCAAAACACTTTAATTTCACATACAAAACAGGCACCCCGGCTCTCGGGATGCCTGTTTTTAGTTTGGGGATGTATGCCCTATCGCTTCTTCTCCGGGAAGGCGAGGCGGGTCAGCGCGGGAGCGATTGCCATTGCCATGACCGTCTCGGGGAACATGTACTGCAGATTGTAGATTATTGAGTAGGTCCACATGCCGAAGTTGTTGACATAGTCGTTCCACTGACCCGCCTTGGTGATGGAGTACCAGACCACCGCACCGACGAAGACATGACATGCAAAGCGGAGCAGACAGACTGCGAAAGTGCCGATTTCAAGCTGTATAACCGGCTTTGCCGGGATCATTTTCGCGGCGCCTGCGATGCCGAGGAGGGTAAATGCAATAATGTAGTCAAAGAGGATACAGAGTGCTATGCCGCCCGGGCTGGGGATATACGCCATTACGCCTAAGCCCAGGAGCATATTGATGACCGAGTAGACCAGCGCGGCTCCCGTTCCCCAGAGAACTCCGTGCCGGAAGGAGAACAGAATGATGGGCACCATGGAGAATAGGGTGATGGAGCCGCCCAGGGGCATTTCGATCTTGATGAGCGAGAGAACCGTTGCGAGAGCCGCACAGATTGCCGCCTCGGTAAGTTTGCGGAGATTGCTGTTTTCTGCCACAGAATACACCTCACAGATAAAAAATAACCGCAACCGAAATAATATCGGTGCGATTCGTTACTCTGTGCAGTCCGTCGGCCGTACGTGCTGCTATATGTAATCTCCCTGCGCCGGTATTATCCATATCAGGTTCGTAGGGTTCGGCGCGTCATTTCACGCCGTCTCAGCCGGAGGTATCCAGCACCCCTGATTATATTATTTCTCGGTTGCTTCCGATAAATCGGAATTATTCCGAGGAAAATCGGATTTACGGAAGTATCCTTGGGTCTGCGGTTTGCGTCATTATAACCTGATTCGGTTAATTTGTCAATACCGACTTCGATGTTTTGTAGGATTCACCAATTCACAGGCTAAAAAACGAGGAAAATACATAGAGAAATAGAAAAGGCGGTATCGATAACCGCCTCTGCTATATGAATTACAGCTTTTCCTTGATTTTGGCATCCTTGCCCACTTTATCGCGGAGATAGTAGAGCTTCGCACGGCGCGGAGCGCCTTTGCGGACGACCTCAACCTTCTCGACGTTGGGTGAATGAATCGGGAAAGTCTTTTCGACGCCGATACCGTAGGAGATTCTTCTGACGGTAAAGGTCTCGGAGATTCCGCCGCTTCTCTTTGCAATGACGGTACCCTCGTAAAGCTGGGTTCTTACGCGGTTACCCTCTTTGATGCGGTTGTGAACACGCACGGTGTCGCCGATGTTGAACTGCGGAACTTTCTCCTTAAGCTGCTCGCTTGTAAAAGCCTTAATGAGATCCATTTTCAGGCTTCCTCCTAATAATGAATTGTTATTAGTATTCAGAACGTTCTTACGGAGCATCGCATTGGACCGTTCCGGTTACAAAAACGCAGAGATTATATCACAACGGTAAGTATATTGCAAGCAAAAAGCGGCATTTTACAAAATGTTAACAATCGTTCTTCCCGGGCAGACGTCCCTCCACAATGTCATAGAAGCGGTCTATCCGGTCTTCCGTGCCGAAGTCGCACTTGGAGAGCTTGACCGTCAGACGGTCTCGCAGCGATGAGTCGGAGAGCATGCGCCGCACCCCCCTGTATATGCCTTCCTCCCCCATCGGAGTGACAATGCCCAATTCACCGTCCCAAAGCTGCTCCCTGGCGGAGAGATAGTCCGAGACGACGATGGGCTTCATGAGAATTTTGGCTTCTTCTACAGTTATCGGTCTTCCCTCGAAGCGGGAAGGCAGTACAAAAACATCGCAGTCGCGCATGAAAGAGTATGGATTGAGCTTTGTGCCCAGCAGCATGAATATGTCCGCCACCTCGGCGTTAAATGCGGCTTCTATGAGCTTTGATCTCTCCGATTCTTCGCCGTCGCCGATGATATACCAGCGGCATTCGATGCCTTCCTTTCTCAGACGGCTCAGCACCGGTATTATAAAATCCACGCCCTTCTGATAGCTAAGCCGACAGACCGAGAGTATCCGCTTGCCCTTATAGCCGACATCGGGGAAGGTTTCACCTTTCAGCGCCTCGGTGCGGATAAGCCGTCCGCTGATGATATTCTCCATGGACACGCAGCGCTCGGCTACTGAGGGCAGCGCTTCGCGCAGAGCCGCGTCAATGCTTTCGGAAACCGTCACCACCGCGTCGCAGCGGGCAAAATACGGTTCATACAGCGCATCCTCACGGGGAGGATTTGCATAGTCGAAGTGCAGCCAGGCTATATTTCGCTTTGCTCCCTTCACCATGTCAAGCATATAGAACATAGTGCGGTCGCCCCAGTAGGCGATGACCGCGTCATAACCGCTGCCGTCGAACTCGGGCATATACTTCTTCATCAGCGCCACCCACATCCGAGCCGCCGTAAAAGAACGCTTTGTGCGGGCAAACACAAGCTTCAGAAACCAGGGCAGCACGGTGAAGAACGATGAGGGATTCGGTTTGATAAGAGAGCGCCAGATATTGGCGAAGGCGTTCTTCGAACTTAGAAAGAACAGTCCGGTAGGACCTGTCATCTCTATCACATTTATCTGCGGCGGGATCGAATCAAGAAGCGATCCGGATTTGCGCGCCAGCAGCAAGTCTACATCATAGCGCTCATAATCTATGGCGTCGGCAAGCGAGAGGAATGCCTTCTCGGTGCCGGCGCATTCCATCGATATTCCGATGAACAGCAGTTTTTTCTTCATTTTACAGGACTCCATCACCTTATCGGCTTTGCGTGGTTTCAAATGGTGGTATCATTATATATTTGAATGCCGTTTTTGTCAATAGCGTGCCCGCAAGCGGATATATCTGATATACATCTGAAATACATTGGTTTATTTTGAATAAATCGTTATATTTCTAATAAAACGCTTGTTTATTCAGACGGACTGTGTTAAAATTGCATTTATGTGCGGGCTGCCCTGTGCACGCCCCGCTGTTCAATTTACATTAAGGCTGGTTTTATATATGAAATACGCGGTTATCATCCCCGACGGGGCTGCCGATTACAAGTGCGAAGGGCTGGGCGGAAAGACGCCTCTTGACGTGGCGAAAAAGCCTTGTCTTGACAGTCTTGCTTCCCGCGCACTCTGCGGCACCGTCTCCAACGTTCCCTCCGACATGGTGCCCGAAAGCGACACGGCGAATCTCGCCATACTCTCCTACGACCCGAAAATCTACTCAAAGGGGCGTTCACCGCTGGAGGCCGTCAGCATGGGCATAGAGATGAAGCCCGATGAAACCGCCTTCCGCTGCAATGTCGTCACGCTTGACGGTGACCCTGCCGGCGGCTACGACAATCTGAGACTTATCGACCACAGCGCCGACGAGATATCCACCCCCGAAGCCGCCGAACTTATCAAAGCGGTGGAAGCCGAACTCGGTCGGGACGGTCTGACATTCTATCCCGGAGTCAGCTACCGCCACTGTCTCATATGGCGCGACGCTCCCGACTTCCGCAACTTCTCCCGTCCCCACGACATCATCGGCCAGTGTATAGCCGACAAGCTGCCGCCCGAGCCATTTGTGTCGATGTACCGCCGTTCCTACGAAATATTGAAGGATCACCCGGTGAATCTGGCAAGGATCGGGCGCGGTCTGAAGCCCGCCAACTCCATCTGGCTGTGGAGCCCCGGAAAGAAACCCGCTCTTCCCGACTTTAAGGAAAAATGGTGCGTCTCGGGCAGTGTCATCTCGGCGGTTGACCTGCTTAAGGGCATCGGTCTCTGTGCCGGCATGACACCGGTCAACGTGGAGGGCGCCACCGGCAACATTCACACAAACTTCGAAGGCAAGGCGCAGGCCGCAATCGACGAGTTCAAACGCGGGCAGGACTTCGTTTACATTCATGTGGAGGCTCCCGACGAATGCGGTCACCGCGCCGAGCTTGAGAACAAGGTGCGCTCCATCGAGCTGATTGACGAAAAGGTCATCTGCCCGATTTACGAATATCTCCGCTCTACCGGCGAGGATTTCAAAATTCTGGTGCTGCCCGACCATCCCACCCCAATCTGCCGCCGCACCCACACCGGCGAACCGGTTCCCTTTATGCTCTATTCTTCGGCAGATGAGCGCGAGGGTGTCACCTGTTTTAACGAGGACAACTGTGAAGCCGCGGGCTTTTATGTCGAGCACGGCTACACGCTGCTGTCACACATGATTGAAAAGTGATTGATATGGATAACGAATTAAACGCCAACAACCTGCAGAATTCTCAAGAGGAACCGATGACTTCCGAGGCTCCCGCTGCCGAGAATTTGTCAGCGGAAAATCTTCCGGCGACAGATGCGGATGTAAACACTTCCGAGGAAGTGAAAGAAAGCAAGCCCGAAAAGCCCCACCGTTTGTTCTACGAGATATTCGACTGGCTCGAGATGTTTGTAATAGCCTTTTCGGCGGTGATGCTGCTCTTTATATTCGTCGGGCGCCATTCGCCGGTGGACGGCGGCTCGATGCTGAACACACTTCACGAGGGCGACGTGCTCATAGTCTCCGACCTTTTCTATACACCCGAGAACGGCGACATTGTCGTCTTCCAGTCTATGGACACCGGGTTCGACCAGCCCTATGTCAAGCGCGTCATCGCCACGGAAGGTCAGGTGGTTGACATCAACTTTGAGACCTGGACGGTGACGGTTGACGGCAAGGTTTTGCCCGAAAGCTATGTCAACCGGGAGGGCGGCTCCATGCTCCGCGGCAGTCTTGAGTACCCATTCACGGTGCCCGAAGGCAAAGTCTTCTGTATGGGCGACAACCGCAACCATTCCAAGGACAGCCGTGACGCAAGCATAGGCGCCGTAGACACCCGTTACATTCTCGGGCGGGCGATCTTCCGCGTGTTCCCGTTCTCCGCAATCGGGACTCTGAATTAGTCCCGCAGACAAGTTATATTTAGAATTCAAAAATGCCTTCAAAAGTAATACAGTGGTTCCCGGGGCATATGGCGAAAACCCGCCGTATGATCGGCGAGTATCTGCCTAAGGTCGACATCGTGCTCGAACTGCTCGATGCGCGGATCCCCCGCTCCTCGGAGAACCCGGAAATAGCAAAGCTTGTGGGCAGCAAGCCGGTAGTGACTCTGCTGACCAAGGCTTCTCTTGCCGACCCCAATGTTACGGCAAGATGGCGCGACTTTTACACCTCACAGGGACTGGGCTGCGCCTTCGTGGACTGCATAACCGGCGAAGGGTTCGCCGGCATAGTGCCCGAGATACGCCGCGTTCTCTCCGATAAAGTCGAGAAATATGAAAGCCGCGGCATGAGCGGCAAGGCTCTCCGCGCGATGGTATTAGGTATACCGAATGTGGGGAAATCATCCCTCATCAACCGCATGGCGGGCGCCAAAAAAGCCCGGGTGGAGGATCGTCCCGGCGTCACACTTGCGGGGCAGTGGGTCAAGACTTCCTCGGGAGTTGAACTGCTGGACATGCCCGGTGTGCTCTGGCCTAAATTCGATGATAAAATCGTAGGCGAGAATCTCGCCATGACCGGCGCAATAAAAGACACAATCCTCGATATCGAGGAATTAGCTGTAAAGCTCTGCGCACGGCTGCGGAAATTCTATCCGAACAATCTCTGCGAGCGCTACAAGCTGGGCGGCGCGGAGGATATTGCCGGTCTTGAGGACTGGGAGCTGTTCGAGCTCATAGGCCGAAAGCGAGGTTTCCTCATTTCGGGCGGCGAAGTCAGCTATGAGCGCACCGCAGTAATGCTGCTCGACGAGTTCAGAGCCGGCAGAATCGGGCGCATTACCTTGGAAATTCCTCCGATACGCCAGACGGTTAAGAACAAACAGGAAGATTCGGAAGCTCCTTTATCCGACACAGACAGTGTAAAGGGAGAAGACCCGGATGCCTGAATCAAAGACAGGGAAACAGGCTCCCGACCGTTCGATTGAAGCGTCATACGCTGCCATGGGCTATAAAGCTGTCTGCGGCACCGACGAGGCGGGGCGCGGTCCTCTGGCGGGTCCGGTATACGCCGCTGCGGTGATACTGCCGGAGGGGATCGAGATTCCCGGGCTTAACGACTCAAAGAAACTCAGCGAAAAGCGGCGTGAAAAGCTGTTCGACATCATACTCGAATCGGCGATATGTTCGATAGCCTCCGCTTCGGTGGAGGAGATAGAGGAACTCAATATCCTCAACGCCGCTCAGTTAGCCATGCGCCGGGCGGTGGCGGCGCTTCCCGCCTGCGATCTGGCGCTGGTGGACGGCAATATCGCCCATGATTTCCCGGTTAAGGCTGTGACCGTCATCGGCGGCGATACCAAAAGCGAATCGATAGCAGCCGCGTCGATACTCGCCAAGGTCAGCCGTGACCGCGTGATGTATGAGGCGGACAGGCTGTATCCGGAATACGGCTTTGCAAACCACAAGGGCTATCCCACGGCCGTTCACCGTGAAGCCGTCATGAAATACGGTCCGTCGCCTATCCACCGTCTCAGTTTTTTACGGAACATACCGTACGGCAAATGAACAGAAGCGCAAACAAGAGTATGGGACGCTTCGGCGAATCGGTGACCGCCGAATATCTCACCCGTGAGGGCTATGAGATACTTGAGCGTAACTACCGTTCGGACGGAGGAGAGATCGACATTATCGCGAAGCGGGGAGTCCGTCTGGCATTTGTCGAGGTAAAACTGCGGTCGGTTTCGGCTGCGGGCTACGCCCGGGGCTCGGCTGCCGTCACCTACGCCAAGCAGCAGCGCATCATAAAGACGGCGCTGAAATATATACGGGCGCTGAGGGCTGCGGGGCAAACCTACGGCGACTTCAATCCCTGTTTCGATGTCGCTGAACTTGTCTACGAAGAATTTGATTCGGAGCGGGGCGAAAAGCTCTGCGCCGTTAAAATCAACTACATTACTTCCGCCTTCGGCGTGAGGGGCTACGGCGAGCATTACGGCGACGGTTACCACAGGTACGGCAGTCAATACGGATACGGCGGCAGCCGTTATCCCGACAACGATACGGACAACTGATACATTCCGGCTCGGTTATACTGGAAATGTATTGTAATATATATTCAAAAGGAAGATTTCGACATGAAATACATCAGTACACGATCCGCCGGCGGCGCCGCCGAATCCGGCGTATCGGCAGCACAGGCAATAAAGCAGGGTCTGGCGGGTGACGGCGGACTTTTTATGCCCGAGGAACTGCCCGAGCTGAGTGAGGATGACCTGATTAAGCTCTGTAAACTGCCCTATTACGAACGGGCTGCCTTTGTTATAGCCAAGTTCCTCAGTGACTACACACACGATGAACTGCTTGAGGACTGCAGGGAGGCATACAGCGATGCTCGTTTCCCCGGAGGTCCGGCGCCTCTGAAGAACATAAGCAGTAACATCGATGTTCTTGAACTATGGCATGGGCCCACCGCCGCATTCAAGGACATGGCGCTGCAGGTCATGCCGAGACTGCTCTCCCGGGCGCTGGCAAAGACCGGCGAGAAACGCGACGCCTACATTTTAGTTGCCACTTCGGGCGATACAGGCAAAGCCGCTCTCGAGGGTTACCGGGATGTGGACCGGGTTAAGATCATGGTTTTCTATCCGGTCAGCGGCGTGAGCACTATTCAGAAGCTGCAGATGGCTACCCAGGAGGGCTCAAATGTCAATGTCTGCGCCGTATCGGGCAACTTCGACGACGCTCAGAACGGCGTTAAGCGCATATTCGCCGACCGGGATGCCGCCGCAAAGCTGGACGCTCAGGGCTGCTTCCTTTCCTCCGCCAATTCCATCAACTGGGGACGTCTTGTGCCGCAGGTGGTCTACTATATTTCGGCTTACTGCGATATGATAAACAACGGTACCATCATCCTGGGAGATGAGATCAATATCGCCGTGCCTACCGGCAACTTCGGCAATATCTTCGCCGCGTACATCGCCTATGCCATGGGGCTTCCGGTTCACCGCTTCGTCTGCGCCTCAAACCGCAACAACATTCTTACAAACTTCTTCGAGACCGGCATATATGACCGCAACCGCATGTTCTACACCACCATGTCGCCCTCGATGGATATTCTCATCTCCTCCAACCTGGAGAGACTGCTCTATCTTATCGGCGGCAGCGAGCGCACCGCTCTGTACATGAAACAGCTGAGCGAAACAGGGCTTTACGCGGTTGACAGCGATATCCGCGAGCAGCTGGAACTGAAATTCAGCGGCGCTTTCTGCGACGAATCGGAGACCGCCCTAACCATTAAGATGATCTACGAGAACTACAACTACCTTATCGACACCCACACCGCTGTCGGACTTAACTGCGCCATGCGCTATAACGCCATCTCGGGCGACAAGCGCCGAATGCTTGTGGTTTCAACCGCAAGTCCGTACAAATTCGCCTCCAGTGTCTATGCAGCCCTCACCGGCAACACCGCTGATGACGATATAGCGGCGCCCGGCATGCTTGCCGAATACACCGGAGTTGAGATCCCCGCTCCCCTGCGCGGAATCGAGGATCGTCCGATCAGATTCAGAACGGTTATCGAACCCGCGGATATGCTCCGTGAGGTTCTGACAAACGCTTCTGAATAACTAACAGGTCAAGCAGGGCTGCCTGCGGAATGTCCGGAATATTATCGGTACAAATAATAATCCCGTCCGATTTCTCAAAGGAAGTCAGACGGGATTTCCGCTTATTATTATGAACTGTTATTAAATGGCGGACATTCCGTTATTCGGCAAAACTCAGCGGGCGGCAGAAAAGCTCTTTCTTGCGCGCCAGGTAGTACATGTAGTCCTCTTCAGTCACGTTGGGCGGGCATCGGTGGTCGCAGAAGGGTATGTAACCGCCCCTCTCAACCGCAGGCGTGATGCTGTCAAGGTATGCGTCGATATTGTCGCGTCCGACGAGTTTCATCTTGTCCACGCCGCCCATTATGCGCAGTTCTCGGCCGTGAGCCGACAGCAGTTCGACCGGATGTGCGCAGCTGTTGACTTCAAAGGGGAACAGACAGTTTATACCGTTCTCCATGAAGCCCTTCATCAGGGGGCGCACGTCACCGTCACAGTCGGTGTACCAGATGTCTATGCCGTACTGCTTCAGCTTGTCGTTGATACGCTGGTAGCGGGGACATATCATGTCGTTGAAAACCTGCATGGTGACCAGCGGTCCCGACTTGCAGCAGATATCCTCCCAGCCGCCGGCGCAGTCGAAATCCACATAGGGCAACACCTGGTCAAGGAAGTTCTCCACCAGTACGCAGCAGGTCTCTATCATGTCCTCGACCATCTCGGGGTAGTCGCAGCAGGCGTATGCCAGCCCCTCGAGAGTCAGCATGTCGCGTATCTTGCCTATCATGGAGCCGCAGTTCACCGAAAGCGGGTAGTCACGGTTCTTCGGGTGTCTTTCGGCTATGGCTTTCCCGTCCACACGGCGGCAGGGCGCGTTCACATCCATACGCTCGCGCTTCACCTTCAGCCAGTCGTCGGGGGTCACCACCGACGAGCCGATATAATTGGGTATGGTATCCGAACGATCCTTCATAATCTTCGCCGTAAGACCGTCGCCGTTGCGGATTATATCGTACTTTCCCTCCGAGGCTATAACACCCGACTCGAAGGCGGGATTAAGCCATACAGAGCCGCCCACCGACCCAAAGCGATCGAAGGAAAAGAAGATATCGGCCTCGCCGTTGTTGGTAATGCCGTTGTCGACAAACATCTTCCAGATACGGAAGTTGTCATTCCAGTAGCCGAACTCCATGTTGAAGCAGCGATCTACCGGTTTGTAGTGCATCTGATTGACGAAGCGTTCCCGGTCGGTCATCTCCCCCGGCCACTTCGGCAGGATCGGTTTTATTGCCATTTTACAGTCCTTTCAATTAAGAGGTGCTCCGGAGTTTTCCGCTTTCCCGCGCTTTCGGTTAATTTAATCACAGTTACTTGCGATAAATTGATGACAAAAGCGATAAAGGCTCAAAGATGCGTTTTTTGCGCTTTCGCTGAACACCGATTTTCAATAATATGATTATGCTTCCTCGAAGAAGGTAAAGAGCTTGTTGTAATACTCCTCAACTGCCGGACCTTTGGAGGCGTAGAAGGACTCGAAGTCATTTGAACGGGCTTGAATCAGATTCTGCACCCAGAAGGACGCGCCCGACCAGCCGTTGTAGACATATCCGAAGTCGAAAGAACAGTTGGAGACAAGAATGTCGAGAACACCCACCGATTCCTCGTCACGTGTGCCCTTGACCTTGAGTGCCACGTCATAGTAAACAGGAACGACACGCTTCCAGGACTCGGCGTTGAGAGCCTCGGTTATAATACCGACAAATTCCAGATCCTGCTCGCAGATGGACACCGACATGGCGTGATGCGCGCCGTCAGACATGGTGTGGTACTGCTCCTGCGCCTCATTCCACTTGGGATAGGGCAGAATAGCGTAGTCGTCCTCGAACTCGCGGAGAGTTGATGCGGCATTGCCGATGGTACTGTTGCAGAATACGGCGCGGGCTTCCTTGAAGAGGGACGTGCCGATACCGTGGTGCTGGTTGTCCTTCATGGTGAAGCAGCCCTTCTCGTTTTCGAACATGCCGTTTAGCTTTTCTATGATATTGTTGAGTTTTTCCGTCTTTATGACAAACTCCAGCTCGCCCTGTTTGTTGGCTGCCACTATGGGATTCTCGAATGCCCAGAGATAGGTGTTCACATTGGAGGACGGGTCGGATACGAATCCGTAAAAGTCGTTCTCATCCTTGCCGCCGTCATTGTTCAAATCCTGATAGATATCCTTGGTAAGCTCTATCTGCTTGTCTATCGTCCAGGTGCCGTCGTAGACCGAGTCGTACATGTTGCCGATACCGTAATTCTCACCCAGACGCTTATTGTAGAAGACACAGTATGTCTTGGCAACGGTATTCAGCGCATAGTAGCCCACCGCCTGATAAGCCTTGCCGCAGTAGGAAAGATCAGCGTTAGCGGCATACCACCAGGGCTGCTCAAAGTTGATATGAGGCACATCATACCAGTTCATGAAATGACCGTCGATAACCGACACGCCGTTGTCAACCACATGGGTACTGATAAGATCGAAAGGATCCTCGCCGGAGTTTACACATTTCTTAGTATAATTGCGCACCTCGTAATAGGGATTGAAAAGCAGGATATCGAAATTGACATTGAAGCGCTCGGAAACGGCGGTGTTTCTCTCGTATATCGCATCATCAACCACATCACCGGTCTGCTCTTCCATGATATAGTGGGCTTCCTCACTATAGGAAACCGTGATAAAGTCGCGACCTCCGGCGTCATATTCCGGCAGATTGTCGGCGACAAGCACCCGGGCTTCAAGTGCGTCAAGTTCCTCCGTAGTCTCCGCGGCGGAAGTATCGGCTGCCGATGTGTCCGCAGATTCACCGCCCCCGCCGCCGCAGGCAGCCACAGATATCATCGTGGCAAGCAGCAGAAGTAATACCAGGGCTTTCTTCATAATCTTTTACCTCCGTTCAAATACTTGATGACAGTTTAGCACAGATCATACCGCTTGTCAATGACATCTTTTGTGGCAAGTGACAGGATTTCCGATTGTAAATTATCACACCGACAATGCGTATATATTGTTTACATTTGATTTACAATTGTTTTCCGGATTGTAGTTCCACAACAATGATTTTATGATACAATGAAAGATAATTCTGAATATAAAGGATTTTTCCAGTCAAGGTAAACATAAATGAGCATAAAATACAGCTCAGGCACCGGCGTTTCTTCATCCGATTTGCGGCGGTCCCCTCCTGAGAGAGTTATCCCTCTTCCCGATGCGGGACTGACCACGGCGCAGGCTGCCGAGCGGACAGCCGCGGGCATGACAAACAAGCCGGTTGAATCCCCGGGGAAAACGGTAAAGCAGATAATCCTCGGCAATATTTTCACATATTTCAACTGTATATTTTTTATACTGGCAATTCTGCTGCTGTCGGTGGGGTCGTTCAAGCAGCTCACCTTCCTCGTTGTGGTTGCCGCAAACACCGCGGTCGGCATAATACAGGAACTTAACGCCAAGAAAACCCTTGATGAGCTGAACCTTGAAACTGAGCCGCGCTCCCGGGTTGTGCGGAACGGCATTGAAATAACCATACCCTCGGCGGAACTGGTTATAGACGATGTGGTCATCTTCGGCTCCGGCTGCCGGATATGCGCCGATGCCGTGGTAATGTCCGGGGCGGTGCGGGTCAACGAATCCTTTATCACCGGCGAAAGCGATGAGCTTACCAAGCTCCCCGGCGACCCGCTGACCTCCGGCTCTTATGTGGTTTCCGGCGAGTGCCGTGCCCGCCTTGACAAGGTGGGCGAAGATTCCTTCATCTCCCAGTTGACTTTGAACGCCAAGCGCGTCAAACGCCGCCGCAAGCAGGGAATGATGCTCTCACTTTCGCGGCTGGTTATGGTCATCGGTATAATACTCATTCCCCTGGGCGCCGCCATGTTCTTCAAGGAGCATTTTGTCCTTGGCGAGGATATAAAAACCTCTGTGGAATCCACCGCCGCAGCTCTCATCGGCATGATACCCGAGGGACTTTATCTGCTGACTACCGTGGCTTTGGCGGTGAGCGTGGTGCGGCTTGCAAAAAAACGCACCCTTGTTCATGACCTCGGCTGCATCGAAACGCTGGCGCGGGTCGACGTGCTCTGCGTTGACAAGACGGGCACCATCACCGAGAACAAAATGACAGCCCTCGGAGCAAAACCCCTGGGGTCGGCAGCTCGTGCGGAGGTTGAACGGCTGCTCAGCGACTTCTGCGGCAATATGACACCCGATAACGCCACGATGGTCGCACTGCAGGAAAAATACCGATCCCCTTCCCGCCGCGCCGACACCGTCATGAGCTTCAGCTCGGTCACCAAGTGCAGCGGAGTCAGTTTCATCTCACGGGACGGACAGAGCGAGTCATATATCCTCGGCGCGCCCGAGTTTCTGATGGGCGACGACTATCATATGTTGGCGGACGAGGTTGCATCTCTCGCCGCCGACGGCAGCCGCGTGTTGCTTTTCGCCGCAAGTGATACCCTGCCCGCTGAAGGTATGGACACACAGATAAGCATAACCCCCCTTGCCCTGGTGACACTCATAAACGCCGTCCGCCCCCACGCTAAAGAGACATTCTCATATTTCGTCGAGCAGGGCGTGACCGTGAAGGTCATATCCGGCGACAATCCCGTCACAGCCTCCGCAGCCGCCGTTCGTGCAGGAATACCCGGCGCCGACAGGTATGTGGACGCATCGACCCTAAGCGACGCCAAGCTGGTTGAGGCTGTCCGCAGCTGTACAGTGTTCGGACGGGTCACACCAATGCAGAAGCGCACCATAATACGCGCATTGCGCCGCGCGGGACATACGGTAGCCATGACGGGCGACGGCGTTAACGATATCCTTGCACTCAAGGAGGCGAACTGTTCGATAGCAATGGCATCGGGAAGCGAAATCGCCTGCCGCATAGCGCAGCTGGTGCTGCTTGACTCCGACTTCTCCGCAATGCCCGCGGTGGTGAGCGAAGGGCGCCGGGTTATAAACAACATCGAGCGGACAGCGACCCTGTACCTGGTCAAAAACATCTTCTCTTTCGCATTGGCTTTGATATCGATTTTCGCGCTGTTCGCCTATCCTATTACGCCTTCTCAGCTTTCGCTTGCCGGCGCGTTTATCATCGGAATTCCGTCATTCTTCCTTTCGCTGCAGCCCAATACCGCCCGGGTAAGCGGGCGCTTCCTGCCGAATGTGTTCTCCCGCGCCCTGCCCCCGGCTCTGACCGATATCGCAATGGTGCTGAGCGTTGTTATAATCGCCCCGGTTTTCCGGCTGAACGATGCGGAATCCTCCACGGTGTCAGGTCTGCTTTACGCCGTGGTGGGAATGGTGACCCTGTTTCTGGTCTGCCAGCCCTTCAACCGCTTCCGCGCCGTTGTCTGGAGCGGCACGGCGGTACTCCTTCTGCTGTCGCTTATCGCCGCCGGACGCTTCTTCGACTTTACAATGTTAGGCTTAAACGCGGCTCTTGTGTTTGCCGTTCTCGCGCTGCTGACTCCTTTGGTTATGTTTTTATTCGAGCACATCTGTAAACTCGGCGAAAAGGCGGTACGAACGGTAATAATCAAGCTGAAACCGATCCGGAAGCGATAATGCATAAACATAAACCGCTTATAAAACAAAATAGTAAAAATGGGGATGCAAAAAATGGAAATTCGTGATATACTTAATCTGACCGACCACACACTGCTGAAAAACGAGAGCCGCGAGACGGATATCGCCCTGGCGGTGGACGACGGCATCAAGTACCGCACCGCTCTTGTCTGCATACCGCCGTCTTACGCCGAATTCGCCGTCAGGCACTCTGCCGGACGGGTGAAAATAGGCACGGTCGCCGGCTTCTCGCACGGTTACATACCCACCGCAGTCAAGCTGTTTGAGGCTGAAACCGCCATGTCGGCAGGCTGCGACGAGCTGGACATGGTAGCTAATATCGGCTGGATCAAGGACGCGAAATGGGACAGCCTGCTTGCCGAGATCCGCGGAATGAAGCGGGTCTGCGGCGACCGGGTGCTCAAGGTCATAATCGAGTGCTGCCTGCTTACCGATGAGGAAAAGACTGCCATGTGCCGAATAGTCTCCGAGGCGGGCGCCGACTTTATCAAGACCTCCACCGGATTCTGCGGAGGAGGCGCCACCTGTGAAGATGTGCGTCTCATGAAAGCCAATGTCATCGGCAGAACTTTGGTAAAGGCAGCCGGTGGAATCCGCACCTTTGAGGACGCGGCGGCTCTCATCGAAAGCGGCGCGTCACGTCTCGGCACCAGCGCTTTGGTGAAGGTGTTAAAGAACGAAAAGGCAAGCGGTTATTGATCTGTCTATGAAACGGGTATTTATCATAGTGCTTGACGGTCTGGGCGTCGGGGAACTGCCTGACGCCGCCGATTACGGGGATGTCGGGAGCAATACCCTGCGTTCGGTGGTATCTACCGGACTGTGCGAGGCTCCGAATCTGGAGGCTCTCGGGCTTTTTAACATCGAGGGCGACTTCGGCAAGCCTGGTGTGCCCTGCCCCGCGGCGGCTCACGGTCGGCTTCGCTCCCATTCGGCGGGCAAGGACACCACCACCGGGCACTGGGAGTTGGCTTCTCTTGTTTCGCATGACCCAATGCCCACCTATCCCGACGGCTTTCCGAAGGAAATTCTCGACCGCTTCTCCGAGCTGACCGGACGCGGAGTGCTCTGCAACAAGCCCTACAGCGGTACTCAGGTAATATATGACTACGGCAGGGAGCAGCTCAAAACGGGTGCGCTTATCGTCTACACCTCGGCTGACAGCGTTTTTCAGATTGCCGCCCACGAGGATATGGTGCCGCCCGAGCAGCTATACGAATACTGCCGCATGGCGCGGGGCATTCTCACCGGCAAACACGCGGTGGGCAGGGTGATAGCCCGCCCCTACAAGGGGGTATGGCCGGATTATGTCCGCACTCCCCGGCGTCACGACTTCTCGGTGGAACCTCACGGCGAGACGGCTCTCGACCGTATCAAGACCGCCGGTTTCGATGTTATCTCGGTGGGCAAGATAAACGACATCTTCGCCGGCCGCGGCATAACCGAATCCCATCCAACCCTGTCAAATTCCGACGGCATGGACAAGACTGCTGCTATCGCTAACCGTGAGGACTGGAGCGGTCTTTGTTTTGTCAATCTTGTGGAGTTTGACTCATTATACGGTCACCGCAACGACGCGGAAGGCTTCGCCCGGGCGGTATCTGAATTCGATATGCGTCTGGGTGAGTTCAGAGAGTGTCTGCGCCCCGAAGACCTGTTGATTCTCACCGCCGATCACGGCTGCGACCCGCTTACCCCGTCCACAGACCATTCGCGCGAGTACGTGCCTGTGATTGTTTACGGCTGCGGTATTGACGCCATACCTCTCGGCACCCGCGATTTTTCGGATGTGGGCGCAACTGCCGCACATTATCTTGGGATCGAGCCGGTATCCGGCAGACCGCTGATACAATAAACACGTAGTATAAAATATAATGCACAATATATAGAAGCGAGGTAATTGTAATGATTAAAGAATTCCCGCGTACCGAGGTCGGCGGCGTATCATTGCCGCGTATTCTCATCGGAACCAACTGGCTGCTGGGTTACAGCCATACCAGCGCCGCCGCCGACAAGGGCATAAAAGAGAAATTCGCCAAGCCCGATGATTTCTATCCTGTATTTGAAGCCTATCTCGATTACGGCATCGACGCAGTTATGGGCCCCATAAGCACCAACCCGCTGGCTCTGGCTGCCGTCCGCTACGCCGAGGAGAAGTCGGGACGCAAAATAATTATAATCGACACCCCCGGCATGAATGTTGACGACTCCGCTCAGGCCCGCGCCGAAGCCCGAAAAGTGATAAAGAACTCCGCCGACATCGGCTCCGCCTTCTGCCTCATCCATCACAGCTCAATGGAGCAGCTGGTAAACAAGAACCTGCGTCAGATAGTCCGTCTGCCCGACTACCTGTCAATGATCCGCGACGAAGGTCTGCTTCCCGGTCTGTCCGCCCACATGCCCGAGGCGGTTCAGTACTGCGACCTCAACAACTATGATGTGGTAACCTACATACAGATTTTCAACTGCATGGGCTTCCTTATGCAGATAGAGGTGGAAGGCGTATACAACATCATCCGAAACGCAAAGCATCCGGTTATGACCATAAAACCCTTCGCCGCGGGACGCTGCACCCCCTTCGTCGGTCTGAACTTCAACTGGAGCGTGCTTCGCGATCAGGATATGATAACCGTGGGCGCCAGCAGCGCAGCCGAGGCTCGCGAGGACATTGAAATCTCGCTGGCGGCTCTTGAGCGCCGTCCTCCCAAGATCGAGGGGCGTTCCTCGCCGTTCAAGCAGGGCGTTCTCGGGCACGATATGACAAAGTAATCACTCAATAAATATTTATAACAAGGTCAGGTAACCCTTCAATGGTCAAGCTAATCAAAGGTCCTCTCTGGTACGTCGGCGGAAAGCTGGCGGATGCTCCTTCATCCCAAGTGTCAAATGCGGAAGGCAGAAACGGCACCATAGCATACGGTATTCTCAATGCTCACAATATCGCCGGGCAGGGTGCGGCGGGCATGAGCATAAAATTCGACTCGCTGGCGTCGCATGACATCACCTATGTGGGCATAATACAGACAGCCCGCGCCAGCGGACTGGAAAAATTTCCAATCCCTTATATACTTACAAACTGCCACAACAGCCTTTGCGCCGTCGGCGGCACCATCAATGAGGACGACCACGTCTTCGGTCTCAGCGCGGCGCGCCGCTACGGCGGCATCTTCGTTCCGCCCCACATGGCGGTTATCCATGCCTATATGCGCGAGATGATGAGCGGCTGCGGACGTATGATCCTCGGCTCTGACAGCCATACCCGTTACGGCGCTCTCGGCACTCTCGCGGTGGGCGAGGGCGGTCCCGAGCTGGTCAAGCAGCTGCTGGGGCGAACCTATGATATCGCCGCTCCCGAGGTTATCGCGGTGGAGCTGACCGGCAGCGTTCGTCCGGGCGTGGGACCCCAGGATGTGGCGCTCGCCATCATCGCCGCCGTATTCAAGGACGGTTTTGTAAAGAACCGCATACTCGAATTCATAGGTGACGGCATCGCGGCGCTACCCATCGAGTTCCGCAACGGCATCGACGTTATGACCACCGAGACGACCTGTCTGTCCTCCATCTGGATGACCGACGAGGCGACAAGGGCATACTTCGAAAATCACGGCAGACCTGAGGCTTATAAAAAGCTGGCTCCCGCCGAGAATGCCCGCTACGACGGCGCGGTATGCGTCGACCTGTCGAAGGTTGAGAGCATGATCGCCCTGCCCTTCCATCCCAGCAACGCCATACCGGTGCGCGAACTGCTGGCTAACCCCAGGGATATACTCGGCAGTCTCGAAATCGACCTGCGTGACAAGGTCACATCAGATGGGCTGGTCAGGGTCGACCAGGGCGTTATCGCCGGCTGTGCAGGCGGCACCTTTGACAACCTCTGCGCCGCTTCCGACTATCTGAGCGGCCGCGTCACCGGCTCCGGCGAGTTCGCGCTGTCCGCCTATCCCGCATCACAGCCGGTGCTTGCGGCGCTGATAAAGAACGGCGTGGCGTCGAACCTGATAACCTCCGGCGTAACCCTGCGAACCGCCTTCTGCGGTCCCTGTTTCGGTGCGGGAGACGTGCCGGCGAACGGCGGCTTGTCGATTCGTCACTCTACCCGCAACTTCCCGAACCGGGAAGGCTCCAAGCCCTCGGAAGGTCAGAGCGCCGCAGTCGCCCTGATGGACGCCCGTTCCATCGCCGCCACCGCCGCAAACGGAGGCTATCTCACAGCCGCCGACAGTCTTGACATTAAGGTCAACAATTATGTCTACGAATTCGACGATTCGTCCTACCGCGCCCGCGTATATAACGGTTACGGCAAGGCCGACCCGTCGGCTGAGCTGAAGTTCGGTCCCAATATCGTCGATTGGCCCGAGATCCCCGTCCTGTCCGACAATCTGCTTATGGAGGTCTGCTCTGTCATCGACGACGAAGTAACCACCACCGATGAACTGATCCCCTCGGGTGAGAGTTCCTCCTACCGCTCCAACCCGCTGAGACTGGCGCAGCTCACCCTCTCGCGCCGCGACCCGGGATATGTGGGGCGTGCGAAGGCTGCGATTTCGCAGCCAATACCCGAAGCGGTGGACAAAGCCGTCCGGAAGCTGGTTCCCAACTACGCCGTCGGAAGCCTGATATATGCCAACAAACCGGGCGACGGGTCGGCTCGTGAGCAGGCGGCATCCTGTCAGCGGGTATTAGGCGGTTCGGCTAATATCGCCCGTGAATACGCTACCAAGCGTTACCGCAGCAACCTCATAAACTGGGGTATGCTCCCCTTCACCTGCAGCACCGACGGGATTCCCGTGGAGGTGGGCGACAGAGTGCTCGCTACCGGTCTGTTAGGCGTTCTCTCGGAAGGAAAAACCGATGTACAGGCATATGTAATAAAGCCGGACGGCGGCGTGAAGCCCCTAACCCTGAGTCTGCCGACCCTTACCGCGGACGAGCGTCAGATTATCATCGACGGCTGCCTTATCAACTACTACAAAAGCAACTGAGAACAGACGATCGAACATCGCCCCGACAATACGAAGATAAGACACAAAGCAGACGGCTCCGGCAAACGGAGCGGAAAGGAAAACAAAATGAAACTTAGACTTATCGCACTGTTATGTATCATTTCGCTTATCCTCGCAATCCCCGCTTTCGCAGTCGAGTACAAGGATTCGGGCGACGCGGCTCCCGGCACTCCCGTCCTCGACGCCAAGATGGACCCGGCGTATCTCACCGCAGAAAAACTCGAAATCAAGAATTTCGGCAACTTCGCCAACAGCGGCAATGACAGCCATCTTTCAAAGATGGCTACCGGCTTTGCCTATGTTCTCTGGGATACCGAAAATCTCTACTTCTACTTCGACATCACCGACACCACAAAGGTCACTAAATCTTACGATACCAAGAGCACCGATGCTGTTGAAATGTCGATTGACTTTGACAGCACCAAGTCGGGCACCTACGGCGCCGGCCGCTACTTCGTGAAATATTCCGCCTACGCCCATCTTGACAGCGGGAACGGCATCTTTGACGGCGGCGACAACACAAAAATGGCTGCCGCTCTGAAGGACGACGGTTACATCATCGAGTGTTCCGTGAAAATTCCCGCCGGCTTCAAGGCTGAAAAGGGCGCCTCCATCGGTCTTGCCATTTCGGTTCTCGACGACGTGGACGACGACGGCAAGCGCGACTTAAAGATCACATGGGGCAAAAACGATGGTGAAGTCAAGGCTATGGACATGCTCAACAATCCTGCCTGCCAGGACAAGCTGATATTCGCCGACGCAAAGCCCCTCCCGGTTGAGACTACCGCCGCAAAGGCAGCTCCGGCAGGTGATGCCGCTGCAGCCGCAAAGGCTCCCGCCACCTTTGATATCACACTCGCCGCGGCTGCTCTTGTGTGCGGCGTTATGGTGCCTGTGATCAGACGTCAGCGCAGATCGGGCAGATAATCTTTAAGTCATACAACGAGGGAACGGAAATGTATAGTCTTGAAGCAAGGAGCGGCGTACGCCTGACGGCGGTACTGCTGGCGCTGTTAATTCTATTGACTGCCTTCGCCGCATGCGGTTCGGGGGGCGGCGGAAGCGATGTAAACACGGCTGCAACCTCAACGCCCGAGGAAACCGAAGCTGCAGAGACCGAGCTTAAGCCCGACCTGCCTGATAAAGACTTCGGCGGGAAGACATTCAATATCTTCGGGTGGACAGCTGCGGGAGCCGAGTTCTGTATCGAGGAGGAGAGCGGCGATGTTATCGAAGACGCCATTTTCCACCGCGATTCGGCGACCGAAGAGCTTTTCAATGTTGACATCACCTGTGAGATACGTGAAGGCGGTCCGAGTGCGTGGGCTTCATGGATCGGCACCGTTGAGAATTCTATCCTCGCCGGCGACGATGCCTACCAGCTTGTGGCGGGTTATGGTTACCGCCTTGCTGCTGCCACCATAAACGGCAACTACCGCAATCTGGCTAATACAAATTACCTCGATATCTCAATGCCCTGGTGGTCGGGAGATCTCGTAGAGACATCGTCCATAGGCGGCGCGCTTTATCTGGTGTTCGGCCATCTCGGTCTGTCCTATCTCAAGAACGCATATGCTATCTACTACAACAAGACCATTGCCGAGGATCTGGGGCACACCGATCTGTACGAAACGGTTGACAGCGGCGGCTGGACGTTTGATGAACTTAAGGCGCGTTCCAAGGGCGCGGTCCTTGACCTGAACGGCGATGGCGTGTTTGACAGCAACGACCGTTACGGTTACCTCACCGGTCCGAATATGGACGTTGATGCTTATCTCAACGCCTTTGATGTGCCCTGCACCGAGTATGACAGCGACGGAATGCCGGTCATTCTGCCCCTGTCCGAAAAGATGCAGAATACCATTGACCTGCTTCATGATTTCTTCTTTGTCACCGGCGATGCCTTCTACACCAGGACAGACTCGCTTAAAGAACTCTTCCGTGCCGAGCAGGGACTTTTCGCAACTATGACCATAGGTACCTCGGGTGATCTCCGTGACATGGAGAGCGACTTCGGATTCCTGCCCTACCCCAAATACGATGACAAGCAGGACGAGTACCGCTCCTTCATCGCCTGCCACAACACCACGGGCTTCTGCATTCCGATCACTGCCGATGAGGAGTTGAGTACCATAGTAACCGAATATATGGCGTATGAGAGCTATAAGTCGGTTCGCCCCGCTTACTATGATGTGGCGCTGAAGAGCAAATACACCCGCGACCCCGACTCCGAGCGTATGCTCGACCTCATATATTCAACGGTTGTTTACGACTTCACTTTGGTCTACTCCTTCGCCTTCGGCGATCAGGAGGCACCCTCTATGATGCTGCGAATGACCCTCAAAAAGAACAGCACTGACATCGCTTCGATGTACGCCGCGCGCACCGAAAAGTGGGCGGGCACTCTCGAAACGCTGATATCCGGACTCGCATAACAACAGAACAACGGAATAACCGACACAGCCGCGCAAACACGAGCGCGGCTGTGTTTTTGTCGTGGAGCTTAAAAAGGAATAATATACTTGAAAACAATCCGGTGCTGTGCTATAATTAAAGTATGATCCGCAGACGCGGAAGCCGAAGTCAAAAACCTGATGTATACGGAGAAAAAATATGATTCTTAAAAGCAAAACAGGTCTCGATGACGCCACGATAAAGAAAGCGATAGCCGAATCGCTGTCCGAACGCAAAACAGACAGGGTTCTGCTGATCCCGCCGGACTTCACGCGCATGTATTCGGGCGCGGGCAAGCTCACAGCCTTCTGCTATGAGATGCTCACCTCTAAAGGCTCTGATGTTGATGTTCTGCCGGCGCTGGGCACTCATGTGAAGATGACGGATGAGGAGATTGAAACCTTTTTCTTAGGCGTCGTGCCGAAGGATAAGGTGATTGTACACAACTGGCGCGAGGATGTGGTTAAGATCGGCGAAGTGCCTGCCGAATTTGTGAACGAAGTGTCCGAGGGCATAGTAAACGAGAAGATAGATGTCGAGGTCAACCGCCGCATCGTCTCCGGTGAGTATGATCTCATAATCTCCATGGGTCAGGTTGTGCCCCACGAGGTTGTGGGCATGGCCAACTACAGCAAGAACATCTTTGTCGGCTGCGGCGGCAGCTCAATGATAAACAGCTCCCATATGCTGGGCGCGTTCTACGGTATGGAGCGGATCATGGGCAAGGACTTCTCCCCCGTGCGCAGGGTCTTCGACTACGCCGAGGAGCATTTCATCGCATCGGTGCCGCTGCTCTACATGCTCACCTGCACCACCAACGAAGGCGACGACGTGAGTATTCACGGGCTTATGATCGGCCGCGACCGCAAGCTCTTTGAGGAAGCTGTAGCCATGTCCCAGGAGTATAATCTGACCTATGTCGACAAGCCGCTGCAGAAGGTTGTCGTCAACCTGGACGAGCGCGAATTCAAGAGCACCTGGCTTGGAAATAAGGCTATCTATCGCACCCGTATGGCGATTGCCGACGGCGGCGAACTTATAGTTCTTGCAAAGGGTGTGCGCAGGTTCGGCGAGGACGACGAAAATGACCGCCTTATCCGCAAATACGGCTATGTGGGGCGTGAGAATGTTCTGCAGCTGGTAAAGGAGGAGGCAAACGACGATCTTCGCGCAAATATGTCTGTCGCCGCACACCTTATCCACGGCTCCTCCGACGGGCGCTTCTCGGTAACCTACGCCACCGCGCTGCTCACCCGCGAGGAGGTTGAGGGGGCTGCGTTCAAGTACATGCCCTACGGCGAGGCGGTTGCGAAGTATGATCCTGCCGTCCTGAAGGACGGATACTGCACCCTTCCCGATGGCGAGAAGATATTCTACATAAGCAATCCCGCGCTGGGGCTCTGGTCGTACAGGGGTTGATTTCGCAATCAAACTATGATCGATCTTCATACACATTCAACCGCCTCTGACGGCGGTATGACGCCCCGGGAGCTTATACGCCACGCGAAGGAGAAGGGGCTGGAGGCGGTCGCACTGACCGACCACGACGTTATCGACGGTCTCGATGACGCGCTGGATGAGGGCGAAAAGCTGGGCATCGAAGTGGTGCCGGGCGTGGAGCTTTCGGTACGGTCCGAGACCGAGACACATATTCTCGGCTATTACATCGACCGTCATGACAAGCACCTTCTAACCGAGCTGGAAGAGGCTAAGCGCATCCGCATGATGCGCAACTATGAGTATTCCGCAAAGCTCAAAAATCTGGGCTTTGACGTCACCGTCGATGAAGTCATGGAGCTGGCGGGCAGCGATATGCTGGGGCGCACCCACTTCGCCCAGGTTATGGTGAAGAAGGGCTATGTGCAGTCCATCAAACAGGCTTTCGACGAATATCTCGCCAACGGCAGACCGGCGTACTCCTCTCTGCAGTATTTTTCGCCCCGGGATGCGGTGAAGCTCATAAAGGATGTTGGCGGTTACGCCTATGTTGCGCATCTTAATCTGATACGCAAATCGCTCCCGGAACTGCGCGAGTTCCTGTCAGACCTGAAAAAAGTTGGGCTGGACGGCATCGAGGGCTGGTACACCGAATATACCCCCGAACAGCAGGCCGATTATCAGGCGCTGGCTGCCGAGCTGGGGCTTAAGCTCTCGGGCGGCACCGATTTTCACGCACACCTGAAACCGCATATAGCCATCGGTGTCGGATACGGGAATCTCTGCATCCCCTATTCGGTGCTCGAGGACATACGTTCATAGATTCACAGAAAGGATAAACCATGCTGCCAACCGTTAATTTTCTGGGCGAGGAGGTCTCCCGCCTGACAATGGGGGATAATCCCACCAACGGTTATTCCTACATTCCCGACCTTACTTCCAGAGAGGAAATGCTCTCCTACTACACCGAGGAGAAGGTGATCGAGCAGCTCTTTGAAGCCGAACGTCTGGGCTATACCGTATGGCAGCCCCTGGCGTCGGAGTTCATACTGCGGGTGCTCTGGCACTATCGCGAGCAGGGCGGCAGGCTGAAGCTCATCTTCCAGACCCATGTGCCGGTAGACTTTGAGGTTAATCTGCGCCAGATACTCACCTACAAGCCCGTTGCATGCTACCATCAGGGCACCAGTGCCGACGGTATGTTCGAGGAGGGAAAAAAGGATATCCTCCGCGACAGGATAAAGCTGATGCAGTCTATGGGACTGAAGTCGGGCTTTGCCACACACGTCCCCGAGCATATCATGATCGCCGAGGACGAGGGCTGGGGATGCGATTTTTACATGGCATGCCTGCAGAATACCCGCAAGCGGGGCGGCGAGAGATCCACATCCGTCACCGGAAAGACCCGCAAGGATGTGGAATTCTACCCCGAGGATCGCCCTATTATGCTGAAAACTATCGCCCAGGTGCCCACCCCCTGCATCGCCTACAAGGTGCTTGCAGGCGGTCAGATATTCCTCGGAAAGGAAAAATCCGAATATCCCGCGCTTATCGAAGCCGCCTACCGGGAGACCTTCGCGGCTATAAAGCCGTGCGACCTGGTGACCGTAGGCGTGTTCCAGAAGCATGGCAACCAGCTTCGCGAGAACGCCGAAATCGTCTCCCGCGTGTTAAGCAGCCTGAATACAAAATAAGTCAATTATACCGAAAGGAAGTATATACATATGAAAAAGTCAGATATAGGTCTTATCGGCCTCGCCGTAATGGGCGAAAACCTTGTTATGAACATGGAGTCCAAGGGCTTCAAAGTCTCGGTTTTCAACCGCACCGTCTCCAAGGTCACCGACTTTGTGGAGGGACGCGCCAAGGGTCTGAACATCGTCGGCACCTACTCTCTTGAAGAGCTGGTTGCCAGCCTCGAGAAGCCCCGCAGAGTTATGCTGATGGTCAAGGCGGGTCAGCCGGTCGACGATTTCATCGAAAGTCTCCTCCCCCTTCTTGAGGACGGCGACATAATAATCGACGGCGGCAACTCCCACTTCCCCGACACCATGCGCCGCACCGAGTATGTGGAGTCAAAGGGCAAGCTCTATATCGGCACCGGCGTGTCCGGCGGCGAGGAGGGGGCTCTCAACGGTCCGTCCATGATGCCCGGCGGCTCTCCCGCCGCATGGCCGGCAGTCAAACCGATTTTCCAGGCTATCTGCGCCAAGGTCGACGACGGCTCTCCCTGCTGCGACTGGGTCGGCGAGAACGGCGCCGGTCACTTCGTCAAGATGGTTCACAACGGCATTGAATACGGCGACATGCAGTTAATCTGCGAGGCTTATCAGCTGATGCGCGACTATATGGGCATGACCGCCGACGAGATGCACGAGGTCTTCAAGAGCTGGAAATCCACCGAGCTTGACAGCTACCTCATAGACATCACTACCGACATTCTTGCCTACAAGGACACCGACGGCGAGCCCATCGTAAACCGCATTCTCGATACCGCCGGTCAGAAGGGTACCGGTAAGTGGACCGCCATATCCGCCCTTGACGAAGGCATACCGCTGACTCTCATCGGCGAGGCTGTGTTCGCACGCTGCCTGTCGGCTATGAAGGACGAGCGTGTCGCGGCATCCAAGGTTTTCGGCGGTGATTATTGTAAATTCAGCGGCACGGAAGCCGAAAGAAAGGCTTTCATCGAGAGTATCCGAAAGGCTCTTTTAGCCTCCAAGATTATTTCCTACGCTCAGGGCTACACCCTGATGATGAGCGCAGCCAAGACATACGGATGGCACCTCAACTACGGCGGCATCGCCCTTATGTGGCGCGGCGGCTGCATAATCCGTTCGGTATTCCTCGGCAAGATCAAGGAAGCCTTCGACGCAAAGCCCGACCTTACGAACTTGCTGCTTGATCCCTATTTCAGCGCAAAGATCAGGGAGCTTGTTCCCGACTGGAGAATAGTTGTATCTACTGCTGTGCTTGCCGGCATTCCCACTCCCGCTTTTACCTCGGCTCTCTCCTACTTTGACGGCTACCGCTCCGAGTTCCTGCCGGCCAACCTGCTTCAGGCTCAGCGCGACTACTTCGGCGCCCACACCTACGAGCGTCTCGACGCGCCCCGCGGCGAGTTCTTCCACACCAACTGGACCGGACTCGGCGGCGACACGGCTGCAAGCACCTACACTGTGTAATTTTATCTGCATAATTTGTAAACCCCGTGCCCGACCAAGACGAAAGGAGAAGTTTTATGTACTGTTCACAGTGCGGCGCTAACATGTCGGATAGTGCAAACTTCTGCAGCCAGTGCGGCGCACGCCGGGCAGAGGTTCTGCAGACTGTTTCGTCGGTGAGATATGCACCGACTCCGCCCGCATCGCCCGGCGCGCAAAAGCGGTACCGCCGTCCGGTCGTTTTCCGCGCCGCGGCGTGCATACTTATCGCCGCGATGAGCATTTCGGCGGCGGTGAAGCTGATGCCGGGATGGAAACTGTCATTGCCAAACGCCGACAGGGGCAGGCTTGAGGAAACCCGGACCGTAAGTGTCGGCATCGACATGCCGATCGTTACGGCGGCGGGTGTAACCGTCGATGTGAACGAACTCAACCTCACCGGCGGCGATATGACACTTACCGTCCGGCGGTACGAGCAAAAGGTCGGCGGGGACGGCTTCCTCGGCGTTGAATATGACATCGCGCTGAGCGACAGGCACTATTTGCGCGCGCCGCTGACCGTAACGCTGCCCTATGACGCAAATGCCGCCCGTGACAGCAAGGCTTGCATACTGCATTACGACAGCGACTACGAGGAGTGGATACCGCAGGATGCCGAGCGCGACGAGGAGGCGGGCACCGTTTCGGTGAAGCTGACATCGCTGTCGCCGCTGCGGCTGGTCTATTTCGACAAAGATTATTCGGGCTCGCTTTATTATATTGCGGACAAGGATCATAGCTACGCGACGCTCAAAGTGAGCTACGACTACTGGGATTATATCAAAAACACACCAATGGAGCCCGCGCGAATTGTGGCACAGGATTATATCGCAAACGGGAACACCAAATCGTCGACCAGTTGGATCAATACGGCGGCGGATGCAACAAGCTTCGTAAACACCTATTATACACTGTTCGGTCCGCTGGCGGACACGGTTTGTATGTCCGTGAATACGCTGTCCACCGTAGGCGGTGCATACAAGAGCGCCTCCGAAAATGTCTCCGGTGCCGTCGGGGTGCTGTCGCTGGCTATCGCCGCGACTCAGCTCATGTTTGACCTTAAGACCAAGGACTCCACCGGTCCGCAGAACGAGACGGCAATCAACCTTTACAAGAATTTCGCCACCAACAGCGGCACGCTTTACAGCTTCTGCACCGGGTATTCATCGGCGGCGTTCAGCATGGGCTTCCTTGCGGTGGCTTTCACCGGATATATGCTCGACAGGCTGGTCGCAGAGGCGAAAACACTACAGGCCAACACGGTAGAAGCGGTGTTCGACACCTATTACAAAGAGCACGCAACCTTCAACGAGGACAATTGGTACGATATTTTCACCAATGCCTACTGGGAAGCGTGGCAGAACAACCGCGATTCCGAGGACGGCATGAATTACGCGATAGAGAAGGTCGCCGATGCCATTAACGCCCATGCCGAAAAATTCTGGAAGGATGTTTACAGGGACGGCAAAGACACCCTGACCTTTGCGGTGGCGGAAGCCGGCAAGATGAACTACTACACCCCCACCGAAGATCAAAAAGCGGAGCTGACCGCCCGCCTCAAGGAAGACATGTTCGCACGCTTCAACTCCAAGGTAATCCCGGATATTAACGAATTCATGTATAGGCGCATGCAGAACGAGGTCTTCAGCTTGCTGTGGCGCGGTGCAGAGCCGTACAACCGATACCATCATGTTCAGATACAGGAGATTGCGCCCGAGGGCGTAGATGGAGTATGCAAATATCATTCGTGCCCGATCCGCTTCGGAAGCGCGGACGGTTTTGTCCAGACGGATTATCCCGATGAATGGGAACTGCTCGCGCCCCAGGAAGAGAAAGGGTGGGCGGTCAAACTGGAAGCCACCCTGCTTGGATATATCATCGCGGGCGCGCCGGATAAAGTGTTCCTGTTCGACGCATGGGACGAAGAAAAGCGCTTCGGAGAACAGATTGCCACCGAGACGCTGAATCTCGCCGGAAAGGAGGCGGGCTATTTTACGCTCATCGACCTGTCGGCGAGAAACGAAGGCCAGTTCACCTCTTTCGAAACGTTTTATAAGAGGAATAAGGATCTGGACAATGACCGGAATTACGTCAGCATTCATTTCGTACCCGCACTAATAGAAGATTCGATAAAATCAGTGGGCAGAATTGAAATGACCCACCTCGGAGGCAATAAATATTCGTTTACCATTCCGGCATACGAATTTGAAAACAGCCACTTCAAAGCAAGCGTCTCGAGCATGACGTTTACCGGCACGATGGACGAGGATATGACCACCGGCACGTTCGAAATCACAACCGTTCCGAGCGTTACCGGCACTTATTATGACAGCGGCAGCTTAAACTTCGGGGTCAAGGAGGTCAGGATGGTTACTGCCACGGTTGAGCCACACCCCGAAAGACAGGACTACCGCAACCTTGCCTTTAAAAGCACGTATACTATTATGCGTTTTGGAGAAGAGGAAAACCGTGAAGATAAATTCCCAAACATGGCGATAATTACATACCGCGACTGATGAGGAGGATAACGAGATGAAGCCAAAGATAAAATTCGGAGTTTTCGATATCGTCCTCTGTGTGCTGCTTGCCACGGCGCTCGCCGTCAACATCTGGGCTTATCTGCCGCGCGGAGAAGCGCAATACTCGCCGCCGGCCTCACGCAAGCCCGACTCGCCGGGAGTTTCCGAAGCAGACGGCGTGCGCGGCGGGTATCTGAGTGAGCTGTCTCCCGATATCCTTGAGGGTGAGTGGGATGCGGATATGATTATGTACTCCGACTCAGATCAGAAAATACCGTACGCGATTTACGAGCTGGTATTCGATATCGCGCATGAATCCGGCGATTCCTATTCGGTGCGCGTAACGACAGCGGACAGCAGATTTGCTGACGCATCGGTGAATCCCGACGTGCCGCCCGAGGGCTTCGCGCCCGCGCTGATAGATGACGAAGCCTTCGCCGAGCTTGGCGAAAACGGATCGCTTGAGTTTTGGTTCAGTTATAGTGAGGATAACGTATTCAGCATTTTCTTCAAACGCGAAGAAGACGGCGCACTGACCGGCATGGCATATCAGACGCCCGACACCGGCCTGCCGGAGGGCGGGATGTACACCTGTCTCACGCTGGCAAAGCGGCGGCAGATTATGACATAAACCGGAACCGAATTCAACTCATCCGTGGTGTCGGATATTAGCTTGTCCAATTCCCTGATTTGCTGTTCCAATAACTCAATCTGCGCAATGGTTTGGGTTATTTGAATGGAGATATAAGCGTTCTTCACGCCAACCGAAGATTTCGCCAGACCTTTTAAGGCTTCGGCCGCATCACTTCCGAAACGTCCTCGGGACGCTTTGGACAAGAGAGTGCTTAAAGAATTTAAGCGTAAGGCGGCGATATCTTCGGGTGAAGAATGCTTTTTAAGCAGCGCGTATGAAGCGGCGATGTGTATACCGGACTTAAAGAGGCTCAGAAATTCGGGAAAAAGCATATTTACAAATCCGGAGAGGTGGATTTTCAGACGAGCCTTCGACTTTTTGAGATTCTGCCTGAACCTGCAAAGAGATTTAAGCTTGAGCGATTCGGCGTCGCGTTCTGAATAAATACGATAAGTATTGACTATAAGAGCTTTGATAATAAGCAGAGTGTCAGTCTTATCGGTCTTGGTCTTGCGAATATTGGTTTTACGCAGGGCGGCGGTCTGGATGGGATTGATCACCGCTAAATGATAGCCCGAGCCATAAAGGAAGCAGATAAGGTTTTCGGAATAAATGCCTGTAGATTCAAGTCCGATAAGCAGCTCATCGCGATCGTATGCGGCAAGCTTGGACTGAAGCAGACAGAATCCATCAGCGTCGTTTCCGAAAGCGAAAGGTTCAACAAGAACCTCGCCGTAGGAGTTTGCGACAGCTGCGTAATGCGTGTCTTTAGCGACATCGATACCAACGTAAATCATTTGAATACCTTCTAAAAATGTAACACCGCTGCGCCAAATGGTTTTACCCGCGTAAACTTGCGTGAGATCAAAAATCGCAGAAAGCGTCTTATCCAGCTATAAACATTCTGAGTAAAACCGTGGCAATACACTCCTTCAAGTCGTCGAGCGACAAGTAAAAATAAAAAGTCCACGATGTTCAACACAATTATACCACAAAACACTCCCTAAGGCGCGCCGCGCCGCGATTTTGAAAAGTCTCCGTCGCTGCGCTCCTTCAACTTTTCAAAATCGTTCCTAGATTCATTTGAAGCGAGCGTAAATATTTGAAAGGAGTATGATTCAGGTTCTTACTATATCATACAAGAAATGCATATGCCTGATAAACAGCGACAGACAGTAACCATACTGTACGAGCATGACCAGCTGCCGGGCTATGACAGAGATTCCGCCTACGCCATTGCGAGACAGCTCGAAGACTGCGGCTATCTTGTGCGTTTTCTCGGTGTCGAAGTCTTTGCAGCGCTTAAAAATGTATTCTCATACGCCGGATATCTGCTTATCATCCCGTCTGCCGAGACAATGCCGCTGGAGCTGATAACACCCCTTCGCAACTATCTGGAGCGGGGCGGACGGGCGCTGTTTCTGGGCGGACCGCTTTTCTACGACAACATACGCAAGACCGAAAAGGGCTACGAAAAGCTGCCTATGCCCGAGGCGCCGAAGAACTCGATGTACATCGACGCCACCTTCATTCCGGGCGTTCCCCGGCTTGTGATCGAGGGGGTTACCCCGTCATACAAAAACTATACCGTTGATTATGACGGTCCTCTCACATCTTCGGAGGGACAGCATATCTGGGATGGCGAGCTTGCCGCCGCACCCCGGCGCGTCCAGTGCCCCTCGGCGCGCCCCCGGGGAGACGGTTACCGCAAGGATCGCCGTCACCGCTACATCCCGATAGCCGATGCGGGTGAAAAGGGCGCTGCCGCCTTCATTATGCTCAACGGTCTGCGGGGACAACCAAGGATGGAGGGCTATTCCCACGCCGAGCGTCCGGGGTTTGTCAAGAACACCTGCTTCGGCGGCGCTGTGGGTGGTATCGGGCTCTCAGCCGCCGAGCTGATGGCGGCTGACGGTGGCGGAGAGCTGTTCAAAGCGATGGTGGGTACTCTGCTTCGCGGCGTTTATCTCTTCGAGGCGGGCACCACCGAGTACCGGGTGCGCTGCGGTAAAAAGGTTACTCTCGGCGCCCGGGTGCTCAACACCACTCTGTATTTCGAGGAAACCTCTCTGCGTTTCACCATACGCGGCGAGGGATATGAGAGGATATTCGAGCGCGACCTGCTTGCGGCTCCCTACAATCTCACCCCGCTGGAATTTCCGCTTGGTGAGGAACTGGCATACGGCAACTATACGGCGACGACCGAGCTGCTTTATAAGGGTGAGGTTATTGACAGCATAGTCCAGGAATTCGCCTTTGACGCCCCGCTCTGTCCGCAGCCCGACGAATTCCTGCGGGTCGAGGGTGAGTATTTCATGCTGGGCGGCAAGCGCTGGACGGCAAAGGGTATGAACTACTGGCCTCACTTCTATCCCAGTTTTGAAAACGACGACTACTGGTGCGGCTGGCTTGACAGCTCCTTCTACTCTCCCCGTGATCTTGAACTCGATCTGCGGCGAATGAAGAGCTTCGGCATCAACCTGCTGCTCACCCGAATCGACGGCTACGAGCATTCCCGGATATCCGACAGTCTGCGGGATTTCCTGGCGCGCTGCCGTGCCCACGGCATGAAGGTGATGCTGGCGTACCCCAACGCCCAGGCGCCCGCCGATTATTGCGACGCGGCATTCCGTCAGCTCGTATATGAAAACGGCTTGCAAAATGACCCGACCATTGCTGCCTGGGACATAGCCTGGGAAATCGGCCCCCACTACGGCGGTATGCGTCAGCTTTGGCGTGACGACTGGGTAGCCTGGCTTGAAGACCGCTACGGCTCGATTGAAGCCGCAGAGGAATCCTGGGGCTGCGGGATTGACCGCACGGTTGACGGTTTAATAAGGGATCCCGGAAACATCTTCGATTCTGACGGTCCCGAGAGGGTAAAGGCTATGGCTTACCGCCGATTCCTCGAAACGCTTGCCGATAGACACTGGTCATATGCGGTTCGCGCCATGCGGAAGATAGACCCGAATCACCTCTACACCTATCGTCAGAGTTCGCTCAGCAAGCTGGATATCGCCTTTCTCGGCACCAACCGGCACACCGATTTCGTCTGTCCCGAGGGCTACCACATCGCAAACAGCGAGGAGGGCTACGCCGGAGCCTGTTTCTCCACCGAGGCACTGCGGCATATCAGCGGTCAGCCGGTGCTTTGGGCGGAGTTCGGTTACTCGCCCTGCGGAAAGATGTGGACGCGGGTTTACTGGGATCACGACAACCGCACCTTCCTGCCCGGCGAGGAGGACTATCAGACCGAATACATGGGGCGGATCAACCGCATGCTGATTGACTCCCATGCCGACGGTGCGGCTCCCTGGTGGTGGTGCGGCGGATTCCGCCTTGCAGAATTAGCCGACTTCGGCTACATGGGTCCCGACGGCACTCCCCGCAAATGTCTCCGAGAGTATGCCGAAACCCTCGCTATTCTCGGCAGGGATGAGCATCCGGCTCACGATGTCATTATTACCATCGACCCCGAGGCTTCCCCGAAGGGCATCTACGGCGCCTGTATGGAAGAGGGCGCCCGGCTCTGGAGTGAGGCTCGCGCCGACGGCAATTATCCCGGTGTTGTGCTGCGCGGCGAGGATTACACCTCCGACACCTGTCCAAATGAGGCGGTTGGCGGCGGGATATGGACGAACGACTGTCCTCACCGCTGGCTGGAGGGCGCCATTGACTTCGTATCACTCTCCGGCTGCAGCATTGAATACATTGACGGCGACACAATTGAGATTGAACCCGGCTGCCGCCGGCTCATATTATCGGCACAGGCCGGCAACAACGGCGCGGCATCCTGGACGGACGGCGTTCGTATTGTGTCCGACTTCGGCTCACTATCTCTGCCCGCCGGAAGCGAAGTCAGACGCAACGGTACAGTCACATTTACCGGGACTCTCGAAATCCCAGAGGGGGCAGACCGTATAAAATTGCGGCTTGAGACCTCCGGCGGAGTAAAATTCGGCAGCAGCTTCACGCTACTGTTGGAACACAAATAACGAATCAGGAAGAATTAAATAATGTCAAAGCTAAAGGTAGTATCATACAATCTCCGCTGCAACGTTCGCGGCGACGGCATCAACATGTTCGACATCCGCAAGGGACTGATCCTCGACAAGATCGAAAGCGAGAAGCCCGACGTCATCGGCTTCCAGGAGGAGACCCCGCCCATGCGCCGTTTCCTTGAAAGCCATCTGAACGGTTATACGCTTGTCGGGCGCTCCCGTTCTGAGGATCGCGGCGGCGAATATGTGGACATCGCGTTCCGCAATGAGACAATATCCATTGATGCGCTGGATTATTTCTGGCTGTCCCCTACCCCCTATGTGCCCGGCTCACGCTATGAGGTTCAGAGCAGCTGCCCGCGTATCACTACGGCGGCGACTCTCTTCCACAAGCCCACCGGCAAGACCTTCCGCATGTACAATACCCATCTCGACCATGTTGGCGCTCCCGCCCGTGAACTGGGACTGGGGCAGATCATCGACCGTATCATAGCCGACAGCGAAAGGGAACCCTTCCCCTTCTTCCTCACCGGCGACTTCAATGACACTCCCGACAGCAGCCCGCTGATGATGCTCCGAAAGGGCGGCAGGCTCCCCCTTACCGAGCTGAGCGAATCGGCAGAGGTGACTTACCACGGTTGGGGCAAAACCGCCGCGAAGATAGACTATGTCTTCGCCGACAATGAAACAGGCAAAGCGCCCTGTACCTGCTGCATATGGGATGACTGCGTCAACGGCGTATATCTCTCCGACCACTACCCGGTCTGCTGCGAAATCGAATTCTGAAAAGCAGCCGGACTTTCGCATTATTTGCATTAAATGTATAAAAACAGCACGCCCGGAATATCCTTTTCGGATAGTCGGGCGTGCTTTGTTTGATTTTGTGGGGTGGTTTGTTTCAGAACTATGATGTTCCCGTTTTTATACGCAGTCGGAGGCCAGCTTTCTTGCGGTCTTTGCCAGCCAGTTCTCCATATCGGGGCGCAGTTCAGCGGGAATGCTGCGGGGGATATTGCATTCAAGGTTGAACACGCCTTTATAACCGATCTCCTTCAGCGCCGCGGTCACATCCGCCCAGTCGGTAGTGCCGAAATAGGGCATTCGGTGCTGGTCGCTGCGACCGTCGTTGTCGTGGACATGGATACATTCAAGCCGTGAGCCTAACTGACGGATGGCGTCGCCCACCTTCTCGCCCACCGCGTTTGAATGGCCGGTATCAAAGCATGCCACCACCCACTCGCTGTTAAGCGTGTCAAGGGTGGAAATCAATTCGGATGTGGGACCGCATGGGACGTGGATGTTGGGCATGTTTTCCAGCGCCAGCTTAACTCCGAACTTCTTCGCGTATGGGATGACACGCTCGATGAAGCGCAGGTTCTGTTCATAATCGGCTTCATGGCGCTCGCTTTTCGCCCAGCCCGCCGGCATGACGGGATGTATAATCATATACTGCGCTCCGATAAGCGACGAACCGTAGAGACCGCGGATCGTGGATGTGAATTTCGGCTCCGCCTGAGCTATGATGCGGTCATCATAAGGCCATACGCCGTGGGTCTGGATTATCTCGATCCCTTCCTCAGCGGCAGCCTGCCTGTCAGCCAGTATCAGGGCTTCAAACTCCCGATCCATCAATGAATATACACCTTCACCGGGAACGCAGCCGAACATTGAGTAGTCGGCGGCATCATAGCCGAGGGCTTTCAGCCTGCGGAATGCATCTCTGCTGCCGGAAAAACTTGTGGTTGATGTAGTGTTTGCAATCTTCATTGCTCTTTGTCTTTCTGTTTACTTTAATGACTCGATAATCGGGGTGACGGCCTCGAGATACCTTGCGGCTATGAACTGCGCTCCGGCTGCGGTGGGATGTACGCCGTCTCCCGCCCAGTGCTTGGGGTCAACGCCAACCGAGGCTGCCGCGAAGAGACCGTCCAGCGGTATGAAGGCGTCGGCAAACTCGCGCGCCAGCTTGCGGGTGATCTGAATCTTCGGATCAAGGTCGCAGCGGAAGTAGCTCTTGTCGTCGGTAAAGCAGAGGAACTGTTCAAGCAAGATTATCTTTGCCTTGGTCTTTTCCTTGAGCTGGGTGAGAATATTGCGGTAGCACTCCTCAAAATACTCGTGGGGCATCCAGTCGCGATTAGCCGCCCGGTGCCAGGTATCGTTGACGCCGATGAGAATCGACACGATGTCGGGCTGAACGGCGATGGCGTCCGCCTCCCAGCGGGCGACAAGGTTTTCGGCGCGGTTGCCGCTGATTCCGAGATTGATGAACTCGAAGGGAATCTCAGGCCATTTAGCCGATATGAGTTCGGCAGTGTATTTGGGGTAGCCGTTGCCAAGCAGGTGAGGGTTCTCGCGGCTTCTGCCGGCATCGGTGATGCTGTCGCCCTGGAAAAGTATCTTCATGTTATGTATCCTCCCGTTTAATTGAATATCTGTTTAAGTTGGTGTTTCAGTTTCGGCCTATACCCAGCAGACGCTTGGCGTTTTCGGCGAAAATCAACTCGAAATCTGCGTCGCTAAGCGGCTCGGACAGCACACCGGTCACCTGCATGGCGGCGTTGCAGACCGGGAAATCGGTGCCGAACAGAAAACGCTCCGCACCGAGCATATCCACACCGTGCTTCAGCATGCCGTAGCGGAAAAGCCCGGTGCCGCAGACGTCCAGGTAAAGGTTGGGGTATCGCTTCATTATGCTAAGCTTCTCGGAGTACTCTTTGTATTCTCCGGGATGGGCGTTTACAAAAATCGTGCCGGGACATGCCGCAACAGCCTTTTCAAGGTCTTCCATACCGGCTGAATGGCAGGATACAACCATTCCCAGCTCGCCGGCAAGGCGCAGAATCTCCGCCTGTGCCGGGTCGGAGTAGCCAACCGACGCCACACGATAGGGTACCAGTTCGCCCACCAGACGGACGCCGGCTTTCTTCATCGCCTCCAGTTCCTCGCAGGATTCACGGACAAAGTCCGGGTGGATGTGTATGCCGGGGACATATCGCCCGCCCCAGAGCTTTTCCAGCTCCAGCGCGTGGAGGTTCAGCGCATGAATCTCGTCAAAGCTCTCGGGTGTTATGGCGTTTCGGTATATCACGCTGCCCGCGAAGCCGCCGATACCCGCGAAATCCATGGCTGCAATGAAGCCCTCACGGGTATTAACCGCTTCGGTGTAGACACAGATGTTTTCGTTTGAATCGTAAAAGGGATGACAGTGAAAATCGAATATCTCAAAGTCGTATGTCAGATTTTTCCGCATGATTGCACTCTCCGAAATCATTATTTCTCCCATGCGGGCATTTTAGCACAATCGCGCTCCGATTGCAACAGCGGTTTGTATAATTCTCGGGTTTCAGATAATCAGCGCCGCTATATCCTCCGGCTTGGCGCCCGAAATGTAATCTCCGATATTCTCAAGTGCGGCGAGTACCGGTGCGCGCTCCAGCCTCAGCCCGATGAGAGCTTCGCAGAGTTCACTTATTTCACGCACTCCGAAGAAGTCGCCGGTGATGCTGCAGGCGGATATAACGCCCCGCTCGGCGGTAAGCCCCACTTCTACCAAACCGTATGGGTAGTAGTGCCGGCGGGTGCGATCGAAACTGCGGGATTCGCCCCAGTTCCACTCCCAGGTTCCGTATTTCTCTTCCGCCAGACGGCGTATGGCTTCGGCATGCCTGCCGGTTAGCGGAACTGTCTCTTGTGCGGAGGCTGCAAGCGAACGCTGCAGATGAGCCATAAACTCGGTGACGTCAAGCTCAAGCCCGCAGAGTTCCCGCAGGTTCCCTACCCTCGAACGAACCGACGCCACTCCCTTGGATTTCAGCTTTTCCTCGTTCACTCTAAGCGCCCCCGCCAGCCGTCCCAGGTCCGCCGAATAGAGCAGCGTACCGTGATGGAGCAGCCGTCCGTTGCGGTGACATTGTGCCGTTCCGCTTATCTTGACGCCTCCCACTACGATATCGTTGCGTCCCGACATCTCGGCGTCGATTCCAAGCTCCGCCAGCGCTTCGATGACCGGTGCGATGAAGCGCCCGAAATCAAGGGCATTCCCGTCCTTTCCTTCATCCACTATGAAGGTGTAGTTTACATTTCCCAGGTCGTGGAAGACCGCGCCGCCGCCGCTTAGCCGCCGCACCACCTTGATGCCGTGCGTTTCGATATAACCCCGGTCTATCTCGGCATATGCGTTCTGACTGCGGCCGATTATCACCGAGGGTTCGTTGCGCCAGAGCATTACGGCGTCGCCCGGGAGATTGTCAATCAGGTACTCCTCAGACGCAAGGTTAAAGCGCGGGTCAGTCACATCGTTAGTATAAAGTGTCATATTCTATCCGATAAATATCGGGACGGGCTTTGAACCCGTCCCGATCTGTTTGTCATATTTTTTCGATTTCGCTTCTTACGTTGTGCTTGATTCGGTCATGTTCTTCGGCACGCTTGGCGTTGTTCCACTTGTCCATGGTGCCCACAAGATAGCCGGTGATGCGGCGGATACGCTCAAACTGACCCTGTCCGTCATCCTCTCTGCGTCCGCACTTGGGGCAGGTCTGACCGATTATGCCGGTATAGCCGCAGACCGGGTCGCGGTCAACCGGATGGTTTATGGATCCGTAGCCGACACCGTTGTCCTTCATGCAGCGCACAACCTGCTCAAAGGCGTCAAGGTTGTCCGACGGGTTGCCGTCCAGCTCCACATATGTGATATGACCGCCGTTGGTAAGCGCATGGTAAGGCGCCTCCCGAGTAATCTTATCGTATGCCGAAATTTTATAGTATACCGGAACATGGAAGGAGTTGGTATAGTATTCGCGGTCGGTGACGCCCTCTATGGTGCCGTATTTCTCGCGGTCGATGCGCACGAAGCGTCCCGAAAGTCCTTCTGCCGGAGTGGCTATGAGCGTTATGTTGAGACCGTTCCTCTTCGCCGCTTCGTCGGCTCTCTTCCTCATGAAGCCGATGATCTCAAGACCCAGATTCTGGGCGTCCTCCGATTCACCGTGGTGTGTTCCGATGAGAGCTTTAAGACATTCCGCCAGACCTATGAAGCCGATGGTCAGCGTACCGTGCTTGAGAACCTCCTCCAGAGTGTCATCGGGGCCCAGCTTATCCGAGTCAAGCCATATGCCCTCGCCCATAAGGAAGGGGTAGTTGCGGACGCGCTTGCCGCCCTGAATCTTCAAGCGCGCAAGGAGCTGATCAACCACCAGAGAAATCTTGCTGTCCAGATCCTCAAAAAAGCGGTCGGTGTTGCCTCTTGACTCAATGGCGATGCGCGGCAGGTTGATTGATGTGAAGGAAAGGTTTCCTCTGCCGCTGGTGACCTGGCGCTCGGGGTCGTAGACATTGGCGATGACCCTGGTGCGGCAGCCCATATAGGCTACCTCGGTGTTGATGTCGCCCGGCTTGTACATAGCCTTGTTGAAGGGCGCGTCCATGAACGAGAAGTTGGGGAAGAGCCGCTTCGCCGATACGCGGCATGCCAGCTTGAACAGGTCATAACTCGGGTCGCCGGGATTGTAGTTGACCCCCTCTTTGACCTTGAATATCTGGATCGGGAATATGGGAGTCTCACCGTGACCGAGTCCTGCCTCGGTCGCCAGCAGAACGCTGCGGATTACCATTCTGCCCTCGGGAGAGGTGTCGGTACCGTAGTTTATTGATGAGAATGGAATCTGCGCGCCGGCGCGGCTGTGCATGGTGTTGAGGTTATGTACCAGCGCCTCCATAGCTTGAAATGTTGAACGCTCTGTTTCGCTGCATGCGTATGCAAAGGTGAATTCGGATATTTTTTTCGAAATCTCCGCGCCGTATGCCGCAGTCAGTTCCTTCTCAAAAGCGTCTCGGAAGGCTCCGTTGTTGCCCAGACTCGGGGTTCCCGCAGCCGAGATTATCTCCGCGGCCTTAGCCTTTGGGTCAGCCTCATCGGTAAGCAGTCGGAGCGCCTTCTCGGTATTAGTGGCGAAGTGGCGGCGGTAGGTCTTGGCAACACCCTCCGCCATACCGTAATCGAAGTTGGGTATCGACTGACCGCCGTGCTGGTCGTTCTGGTTGGCCTGAATGGCGATGCAGGCGAGAGCGCTGTAGCTGGCTATGTCCTGAGGTTCGCGCAGATGACCGTGACCGGTGGAGAAGCCGCCCTTGAATAGTTTAACTATATCGATCTGACAGCAGGTGGTGGTAAGTGTATAGAAGTCGAAGTCGTGAATGTGAATATCGCCGCTGCGATGGGCTGCCGCGATTCTCGGATCCAGCACATAGAGCTCATTAAACTGCTTCGCGCCCTCGGAACCGTATTTGAGCATTGTGCCCATGGCGGTATCGCCGTCGATATTGGCGTTCTCGCGCTTGATATCGTTGTCTTTCGCCGCCTTGAAGGTGAGATCCTCGTAGATTTTCATCAGCCGGGTGTTCATCTCGCGGATTCTTGTGCGCTCCGCACGGTAGAGAATGAACTCCTTAGCGGTACGGGCATGGCCGTGTTCTATGAGAACCTTCTCGACCATATCCTGAATCTGTTCCACCGTGGGCAGCTGACCGGTGGGGGCGCAGGCCTGCTCGATGCGCTCCGCCACCTCGCAGGCGAGAGCCATTGCCGTATCGTAGTCTCTGCCGCCGATGGCCTGTGCCGCCTTGAATATGGCGTTGGCTATCTTTTCGATGTTGAACGGCGCCTCGCGCCCGTCCCTTTTGATAATTTTGGTGATCATGCGATTTTCCTTTTCCTCAGCTTTGAATAGCCTTCTCCCGGTCTTTAACCGGGGTCAATATGTGTGTAAAACCTTATGGCTTAAATAACGCTCCGGGGCGGCTCGGCACTACATAATGTGGTCGCGCGCCCGCTTGACCACTATATATTGTGGTTCAGCGTCCTGGACATTATACATCAGACCATTGTGAATGTCAATGGTAAAATGGATTTAAGTTATACAAACTTCAATGCATTATATTGTGGATAATCGACATAAACAAAAAAATATGGCGGGTGCCGGGTGCACCCGCCGTGATAATTGTGCGATATGTTTATGAAGCGTGTGCTTCAAAGAATGATGCTATCTTTTCAATTCTGGCGGTAGCTGATGATATTCTCGAAGCGTAGTAAGAAGCAAAGTTGTTTTTATAATCCACAGTAACATTGCGGGTCATATGTCCGAAGCCTTCCCAGTTGTCGTATGCGTAAGCAAAGGAAATACCGCGGGTAGAGTTAATGAGATCGAGCATCTGAACAGACTCATTATCATAAGTAAACTTTTCCTTCATCGCAGTTTCGAAATATGCGGGAACGAGCTGCTTGTAGCCCTCTGCTGACATGGCTTCGAATATAATGCCCGCACGCTCGGTATCTGAACATGTAATCGGAATCGAGAGGAGAATACCGCCACAGAACGTGATGTAGGTATCCTGGTTCTCATCCCAAAGCGGGAATGGCAGGAATCCATAATTTACATCGCTTGTACGTAGGGTCGAACCTGCATAGCTGACATGCCCGAATGCAAACAGCGATCTCGCTTCGGAGAAGAGTTTCATCTGCCATGCAGACTCCGAAATTTTCGTCTCAGGATCATTGCCGCTGATTATATTCGTACCGATACTGTTATAATACCAGTCATATACCTTGTTGAAGAAATCGACGGTTTTTTCAGAGTTTACGGTTATCTCAATACCATGCTCATCTGATTTCGTCAGAATAGGAACCTCGAATGATAGGAGGAAGCCATTCTGTGACGCGTGGGAAATATATCCGTAAAAGTCTCCGTTGTCGGTCTTACCGTCACCGTTTACATCCTCATATACATCTTTGGTGAGGTTGATAAGCATATCAAATGTCCATTTGTGGTCATGTACTTCCTGATATGGAATTTCAAGGTTATAATCCTCAAGCCTGTCACGGTTGACATAGATAATTTTACAGCTGCCGATACCGCTGAAAAGATAATCGTTGGTTGAACAATACATCTGATCAAGAACGGTCATCTCTTTAACGGCGTTGTCCTGCCACCAGGGCTTGTCGAAGTCGATATAGGGTATATCATAGAAATTCAGGTATATTCCCTCGAGTGAGTTGTTTGGACCGCCTATAATATGGTCAAAAGTAACATCAAAGGCTTCTTCTCCCGCCAGAACCGAGTTTCTTACCGCGGTTGTATGACCGCTCCATGAATCCCCTGAACAGGTATTTGTTATTTCAATGTTGAAGCGCTCTTCTATGATGCGATTTCTTGTGAATGCCGCATCATTTATTACATCACCGGTTTCGGCTTCGGGATCATACTCAAAATCTGTGCCGAACCAGTAAAAGCGATAGTTGTAACCGTCGAAGTCACGCTCGGGCAGGTCATCGGATATGGCATTGCGCTGTTCCTCGGGAGTAAGTTCGCTTTCCGCCGCGGTGGTCTCTCCGGCTGCGGCGGTTGTAGTGACCGCTTCATCCCCGCCAGAGGAGCAGGCGGCAAAGCCGGCGCACATCAGAGCGGTCAGCAGCAGCGCCGTCAAACGGATAAATATGCTATGTTTCATAGTTATTCCCCCTGTTATTTTATATTTATGACTTGTCGCATCTCATTATAGCTATATTCATGCGTTGTGTCAACATGAAAAATGAGAACTCACCGCCGTAAAAGATAAAAACCGGGGATGCCGTTTATCCGGCACCCCCGAATCCGTATGACTTGTTGACCGCCTGATATCCTATTATCTGCGGCGGCGGCATACTGCCGTGCCCGCCAGGGAGAGAAGTCCGCAGAGGGCGGCGATGACGGTGATGTCGGCTGTCTGAGCTGCCGGAGTCTTCGCAGCGTCGGGAGCCTTTGCGGCGGGAGGAGCGGTGGTTTCGACAACCGCCACTTCCTTGTCGGAAAGGGTAACATAATCAAACTTTGCGACCTCATTGTCCCCGCAGTTCAGGGAGGAGGGGCAGCGGATTATGCCGCGGGTCTTGTTGCCCTCGGTCATGTCGTTTATAAGACATTGAATACCGACATCGGAGCCGGTTTTGGCGCCCTGCTGGAGTTCAAGGCGAATCTCGATGTCGAAGCCCTTGTCGGTGCGCACGCCGGCATGCTTGAACATCTCTGCCTTGCCGTCGCCCGACGCCAGCGATTCGCCAGACCAGTAGGCTGTGATCTTGGTACGGTTTGAGCCGTCGTTCTTGAAGTCGATTGTGAACTCGACACCCTCGTTTGTCCAGCATGAGGTGGCGAGGCGGCTGAGGTCTATATCGCAATATTCGGGGTCGGTCACGCTGACGAAGTAGTAAATGTACTTGCCGTCATGGAGCAGATAGCCCACACCGGTGGAGCCGCCTGTCTTGCCGTCGGTGCGGCGGTCGATTTTGAAGCTCAAACCCTGCTTGTAGACATCGTCGAGCTTGCCGTCAATTTCCACGGGCGTCAGCGTCTTGGGAACATCGCCCCACTTCTGACCCGACGTATGACCCGATACGCCGACGGTCAGCATCAAAGTAAGGGCGAATAGCATGATAATAGAAATGACCTTCTTCATCTGAAAGCCCTCCTTGTTATTTCGGTAAACACATATCGCGCTTCCGTAATTATACCATATCACATTTTCGCAAAACAATGTTTACAAATATTAAAAAGTTTTATGTGCACAGCGCACAAAGTATTATCAAAACAACAGCCGGACTCCCCATGAATCGAAGAGTCCGGCTGTATCTGTCTCATATGCCGTTATGCTGCCGGCGCGTTATCGGGAAGGGGTACGGTTGCACTGATCTCAAGACCGTACACTCCGGCAAGGAAATTGTCGAGGACTTCCAGCTCCCGCGGAGATGCGTACGGGTCACATACATAAACGGGATTGTCATCTGTGGCAACTCCCTCAAAAGTCAGGCGGAGTTCGGCGATACCGTCGGCGTCAAGGGTGGGATCCTTGTAGTCGACCAGTTTGAAGAAAGCCTTGAATTTCTTCAGGTCTTCCTCCGAGGTAAAGGCGTCGCAGATCACTTCGAAGTCAGCCTTCTCATAAGCGCGGCAGACATACTGTGTCCCCGGCACAATAAGTCCCTGGTCGCCGTAGTGGGCGGCTATGCGCTCAGAGCTCATTTCCTCGAATACAGGCGCCTTCTTACCGCAGGACGCGGCTGCAGTGACCAGAAGAAGCAGCGCGGCGAGCAGTGCAAACAGTTTCAGTGTGCGTTTCATGCAGGTTTCCTCCTTTGTTGTGGTGGTTTTATGTGGCGTGCGTATGTTATTTTCAGTGATCCTTATACCTGCCGCAGTCTATGCTTGCCGCAGCACTGTGTCAATGCGCTTATCAGGGCATTATGGCGGCAAAGAGCGCGGCATCGGCGGGTGAATCATCGTCGGCTGTGTCTATCTCAACTCCGAATGCTCCGGCGAAAATCCTGTCGAGTTCCGCAATCTCATTTTCGTTTGCAAACGTGTCACAGACATACACCGCCGGGTTATCATCGGTGACAAGCCCCGCATATACCGTTCGGATATCGGCGACGCCCTCAGGCGTAAGACGTTCGTCGGAAAGGTTAACAAGCAGATAGTAAACCTTGGCTCTGGCTACATCTTCTTCCGAAGGTATGGCTTGCAATATCGCCTCAAAGTCGGCTTTCTCAAAGGCGCGGCAGGCATATTGAGCGCCCGGCATCATAAGCCCCTGATCGCCGTAGTAGGCGGCGATGCGCTCAGAACATACATCCTCGAAAACAGGGGTCTCTGTCTTTTCTTCGCAGGACGCGGCTGCCGTGATCAGGAACAGCAGCGCGGCGAGCAGTGCAAACATTTTTACGGTTTGTTTCATGATGTTCCCTCCTCCTTTGTTGTGGTGGCTTTTGTGCATATGTGATATACGTTTGTTTGTTCTCACTTAATTCAGTATAAACTGTTAGATGTGCGGATTACGGCATGCGATTTTACTATTTTGTATGCGCGGTTTTCATGCCGCCGGTGCGGCATCGGCGGGAGCGGTTGTGTCTATCTCCACCCCGAATGCTTCGGCAAAGATAAGGTCAAGAACCGCAATCTCCTTTTCGTTTACCATCGGGTCACAGATATAAACGGGATTTTCATCGGTGACAAGTCCCTCGTGCACCGTGCGGAGTTCGGCAAGCCGGTCGGCGGCAAGGCTGGGGTCTTTGAAGTCAACCAGATTGTAGAACGCCTTGATTTTGTTCAGGTAATCCTCGGTGGTGAGCGCTTCGCAGATTGCTTCGAAGTCGGCCTTTTCAAAGGCGCGGCATACGAATTTCGAGCCCGGTACGATAAGCCCCTGATCGCCGTAGTAGGCGGCTATGCGTTCCGAGCATACCTCCTCGAAAACCGGCTTCTCCGCCTTTTCTTCGCAGGACGCGGCTGCCGTGATTAGGAGCATCAGCGCGGCGAGCAACGCAAACAGTTTTACGGTTTGTTTCATGATGTTTCCTCCTTTGTTTTGGTGGTTTGATTTGACATTTGTATGTTATTTTCAGTGACTTTATCTTGTAAAATAAAGCCGCAATGCAAAATGTATGTAAAGGATATGTATATAGAATGTAAAATCCCTTAACTTAAGTATATCACACAATTGTAATATACTATGAATAATTGTATGTATATTAATTGCGTTTTTGTTAATTCTGACAAATATATCTCTGCAATCGGCAAGATTCCGACTTTACAAAAGCAGGGGACTGTGATACAATATAACCCATAACAAATACAGGAGGCATTTGTCAAATGAAGACTGAATATCGGATTCTTTCGGCGCTGCTCCTTCTCTCGCTGACGCTGACCTTTGCGGCATGCGGCGGCTCATCCACAGGCGGTGATGCTGGCGTTACAGACACGACAGCCGCCGAAACGGTGACCGAGGAGGTTACAACGGCTCCCGAGTATGTCCCGCCGGCACAGGGCTTTGGAGGCGCCGATGCCGAATACGGCATGCTCCAGCAGCTTAACCCCAACTGGATTATCCGCACCTACATCGAAGGCTTCGCCGAGGCGCAGAACGGCGACCTCATCAACGACGCCATTTACAACCGCAACATACTTGTTGAAGAGGCGCTGGACTGCAACATCGTACCGCGTATTTACAACGACATCAATGTCATGGTCAATTCCACCATGGCGGGCGACAAATACGCCGATGTGGTGACCCTGGCGGGTGTTGCAATCCGCTCGGTATTGGCGAAGAACATTCTATACGACCTGAATTCCATCGACACGCTGCAGCTTGACGCATCGTGGTGGGATCAGAACTCGGTGGAGGCGCTTTCCATTGCCAACACTCTCTATGCCGCGGTGGGAAACATCAGCTCTTTCAGCTTTGTCGGCTCCTACGCGGTATTCGTGAACAAGGGTATTTTAGAATCCTACTCGCTGGACAGTCCATATGACGCGGTGCGGGAGGGCAGCTGGACCTTCGACCTCATGGGAGAGATGGCACGTAAGGTTGCCCACGATCTCAACGGCGACGGCGTGACCGGCAAGGAGGATATGTTCGGACTCTCGAGCGAAGCGCTTGGCATGGTATTCCTCAATGCCGCCGGTATTCGCTTCACAGAAAAGGACGGCGACGACATTCCCGAAATCAGCCTCGGCAAATACGATGTAACCGGCGCTCTTGAGAAAATAGTTCCGCTGATGCGCGACCCGGTGGCAGCCCTCTACTCCAGCGACCATGCCGGTGGTTACAAAAATGTCTTCCGCGAGCTTATCGTTGAGAAATTCATCGCCGACGAGCTGCTTTTCATAAACAACTGGGTGCTTGTGGCGCTGGAGCTTCGGAACATGGAGTCGGACTTCGGCATTCTCCCGCCGCCCAAGGGCAGTGAGGCGCAGGAGGAATATATCGACTATGGTTCCGAGACCTGGGTAAACTACTGTATTATACCTCTAACTGTCTCCGACCCCGACCGTGCAGGTCAGTTCGCCGACGCGCTGGGCTACTTCGGCAAGACCGAGATTTACACCGCGCTGATCGACACCACCATCACCGATAAGGCGCTGCGCGACACCGATACCGAAGAGATGCTCGACATCATATACAACAACCGCCGCTATGACCTGGCAGGTATCTTCGACTGGGGCGGGATAAACAGCTTCGCTGGCTCCTTCATAAGCAACAAGAGCACCGATTTCGCCTCTGCCTGGGCTTCCAAGGAATCAGGCGTAAAAGCCGCCCTCGACAGCACCGTAAAGACGATTATCGGCTGACGGCATAAACCGACCGAACACTCCCATTTGACGAAAGGAAACACACATTAATGAAAGCAATACTCATTCAGGACGACAATTCCCTGCTCTGGACCGATGTACCCGATCCGATACCGGCTGATGATGAAGTGTTAATAGACATACATGCCTGTGCGCTTAACCGCGCCGACCTGCTGCAGAGAGCCGGCAACTATCCCCCGCCTCCCGGCTGTCCCGAGTGGATGGGGCTTGAGGTTGCGGGCGTGATAGAGTATGTGGGACCGGCGGCAGTCAACTTCGGGCTTAAGGTGGGCGACGAGGTCTGCGCTCTGCTGGGCGGCGGCGGCTATGCTGAAAAGGTTGCCGTCAACGCGGGCATGTGCATGCCGATCCCCAAGGGATTCAGCATGGCTCAGGCGACTGCAATCCCTGAGGTTTTCGCAACCGCATATCTTAATCTCATCATTGAGGGCGGTCTGAAGAAGGGCGAGCGGGTCTTTATCCAGGCGGGAGCGTCGGGATTGGGACTTGCCGCCATTCAGATGGCGAAGCACTACGGCGCCGAGGTTATGACCACCGTTTCAAGCGACCGCAAGGCAAAAGCCGTGCTTGAATACGGCGCCGATATCGTGATAAACCGCAAGACCGAGAATATAGGCGAATATCTCGACCGCTACCCCACCGACCTTGTGCTTGATTGCGTCGGCGGTCCCGATCTCGGTCCCAACTTCGGAAAGCTTGCCCGGGGCGGACGCTGGATTATGCTGGCTACTCTGGGCGGCACCGAGACGGTTCTGCCTCTGCGCGAGCTGCTGAGCCGGGGTATCCGCCTCATCGGCATCACCCTGCGTTCACGTCATCCGTCGGTGAAGGTTCAGATTCTCCGCGCCCTGCGCGAGAACTTCTGGCCCGGCTTCGAATCGGGCGAGGTTAAGCCTGTTATCTACAAGATTCTTCCCATTACCGAAGCCGAAGAGGCTCACCGGATAATGCGCTCCAACGAGAACATAGGCAAGATAATTCTCACCGTCAAATAATCGAATAACGAAAATCGGTCTGATGTGCGTATCCCGGTTAAAATGGGGTACGCACCTTTTTTATCAGTTCAGCGGTATTACCGACAGGGCTGCTCCCCGTCCCTTTGTCTCATGCTGTACAGTATATATGACGTACAGTTTTCCGTCGTACTCGTAGGCGCAGGGATAGTGCCAGGCGGTTCCGTAGCCTAACTCGGCGCTGTAACCGTTCTGAAGTATGACGCCCCGGGTAAACTCCGGCTTTGTGGTCTCCGAGAAGAAAATTGTCAGCTTTGACCTGCCGGGGTATAGGCTGCCTATTACATAGCTGCCGCCGTTCGACAGATTCCCCGCATATATCTTGCTGTTCGAGAAAGGGATATCGCAGGAACAGGGACCGCTCCAGGTCTCGCCGCAGTCTTCCGAGAGGTAGAGCAGCGGCACGCGGCGGTTGTCGTCGCGGCAGAACATTATAACTCGCTCGCCGTCGAGAATGCAGGACAACTCGGGATGAACCAGCGACGAGCCGTCGGGCAGAATTCCGTTCTCCGCGATCTTCACAAGTCTCCATTCGGCGTCGATATGTCCCGAATCCGAGATAAGCACAGACGGAGTGTTGGGGAAGCCGTCAAGCTCCGCTATGCGACCGGGCAGCATCAGTCTGCCGTTCGGCAGGGTCACTACATTGGTATTGAGCTTATGTGGGATGGGGCGCGACCACAGCATTTCGAAGCGGTCTGTCTCCTCGTTCAGCACGAACAGGTCAAGGGCGTGCATGTGGTCCGGGGCGACCATTTCGTTTATCAGCATATAAAGCCTGCCGTTGTCGATGCCGTAGACCGGCGGGCACCAGAGTATCCGCCCGGTGGGGTCATCGGCTATGGTCTCCACCTCGCTCCAGGTGACGCCGCCGTCATATGAACGGCGCCCCCGTATGGGCGTGCGACCGTGCAGTTCCTTTGACGGGCAGTTGTACCATGAGGCATACAGCACGCCTTTATAGGCAATAATCGCCGACTCGTGCAGAAAGGCGTATTCCTCATTCGGCATGTATACCTCGTAGGATTTTACCGATTTATCTTTTTCAAGCGCCGCAAAATCAATGTCTCTTGCCAGACTGACATGGGGCAGCATGTCGTATAATGCCCGATCGGCGTCGTCAAAATGTCCGAACATATCTTACCTCAAAAAAATTACAAAATTGTTGATGTTATTGGCGAAAGCTCACGCCCGTGAGCTTTATGACAAGGGGATTCGGCCAGCATTTGCTGCCGGCGCAGTATATCCGCTGGGCGTTGCATATGTCAAGGAGTATGCCGTCCTCGCACGGGGTTATATGCGTGGCGGCGTCGGTTCCCTCACGGTGATATTCTGTGCGTTCCCCCGAGGTGCCCAGCACGACGGCATGAGGTGACTCGCCGCATTCAAGGCAGGATATGCGCACCGTCCGCCGTTCGGCTCGCTTCCAGTCTTTTTCGCCGCATAGGAAAGCGTAAACCGCGCTGCCGTCCTTTGAGCGTGTGAACCAGATGTCGCCCTCTCTCGACACCGGCGCGGGACGGGTGCTCTCCAGCGCCTCGTGATTGATAAAGTACCATAGCCCGATTTCCCGCATAAGTCCGTCCTGAACCTCGGGGAAACGACCGTAGGAATCAAGTCCGGCGTTGAGCAGCAGTGAGCCGCCCCTCGCTCTTGCCTCTATCAGCAGCTCGATACAGCGCCTGCCGCTCTTGTATTCCTCGTTTGTCGGCTGATACTGCCAGGCGCTGCCCATGGTTATGCAGGCTTCCCATACCCGATGGGATGGTTCATTGCCCAGCGACTGCTCGGGCGTGGCGATTGCGCCCCGGGTTACCAGTATATTCGGCTGATGCTTCCAGACCACGGCCTTACAGTGCTCGGCGAAGTCGCCGTCAAAGAAAAACATGTCCACTCTGCCGTAGCGGGTGGTGAGCTCGGTGAGCTGAGCTTCAAGCATATCCATGTATTTCTTCAGTATCGCCTGATTATATGGCGGCCGGTCTCCCCGGGCTATTGGCTGATCGTTCTCGTAAAGGAAGCGGAAGTCCTCCGGCGAGAAGTAGAAGCCTATCTTCAACCCCCTCGCCCGGAGTGCCGCGGTATATTCGGTTAGTATGTCCCTGCCGAAGGGAGTGTTCATGATGTTAAAGTCGGTGGTGGAGGTGTTCCACATGCAGAAGCCGTTGTGATGCTTTGTGGTGAACACCACATACTTCACGCCCATTATAACCGCCAGATCCGCCAGAGAATCGGCGTTGAAGAGGTAGGGATTGAAGGTTTTCGGCAGCTGATTGAAATATCTGTCGCAGTAGTCCTCAGATGCTCCCACCAGCGAATGGGATATAACGCAGCCAAGCTGAACATCCACCGACCAGTGGATAAACAGCCCGAAACCCGCGTCTGCCAGCCATTCAAGGCTCTGCGGCGAGTTGAGGTCAAGAGTGCCCTTTTCCAGCGACGCGGAATGCGCCGTCTCGGATATTGATATATTCTGTGTCATTTATAATAATCTCCGATTTTAAATCTTCATGATATCATGATATATAGTAATACGCGGCGGACAGCTCCGTTGTTCCGGCGCTGTCCGCGATTTTGCATTTATTTTACATTATCTTTGATATTTGCCCGCTTAATCCGCGGCGCGGCTGTATACTGTTATGTCGCGCATGTTGACCCGGTCGCGGGCGGAGGTGACAAATAGGGTGATGCAGTCGGCTTTTATGTTTACGGGGCAGATCTTGCGGTGCCCTACAGTGTAGCCATGATAACGCACGGAATCGCGTTCGGTATTCTTCCCCGCGCATATCTTGAAGGTTTCGATGCGCTGCCCCTTTGCTATGTCCTCCATCAGGCTGACATAGGCAATATCCACCGGCTCGTCGAACTCGATAAGATATTTGGCCTGAGCCGGGCAGTCGGAGGCAAGCTCGGTGATTCTTGCGGGAACCTTGCGCTCCTCGCCGAAAGCTTTCTTCAGCGCGCCGCCCAACTCCTCAAGCCGCGCGATGTCCCGCGGGTCAAAGCGCCCCGAGGGCATGGGAGGCACATTGAGGTTGAAGCAGGTATTGGCGCCGCAGGAGTTGAGGTAGGTGTTAAAGAGCCGCTCGAGTGAATGGGGCTCCTCCTTCTCGTGCCAGAACCAGCCCCGGCGTATGGACATATCGATCTCGGCGCCGGCGAACACCAATCCGCGAGAGGTGATGATGTTGTTCAGTTCGCCCAAAGCCTGCTCGGAATTGTAGATATATGACATGTCGGCGCCCTCTGCAAACGGTCCTGCACCGGTCTGAACCTCGCTGCGGAAGCAAAGCTCGCAGGGGACAACCGCCCATTCCGCCCGCCTTGCCTGACCCGCCTCGTTGCCGCACCAGCGCACATCCGGTCCGTGGTCGTTGAAGATACAGGCGTCGGGCTGATATTTGCGTATGACCTCAATATATCGCTCGAAGTCATATACCTGTTTTTTGCCGTTGGGACCCTCTCCGCAGGCACCGTCAAACCACACCATGAAAATGTCGCCGTAGCCGGTGAGCAGCTCGGTGAGCTGGTTCACATAGTAGTCGTTATAGGCGTCGGTGCCGTAATATTTCGAGTTTCTGTCCCAGGGGGAGAGGTAGAAGCCGAACTTGATTCCGCCTCGGCGGCAGGCTTCGGCGCACTCGCGGACCACGTCGCCCTTGCCGCCCTTCCAGGGGCTGTTTTTCACGCAGTGTTCGGTATATGCGGAGGGCCAGAGACAGAAGCCGTCGTGATGCTTGGCGGTGAGCACCATGCCCTTCATGCCCGCCTTCTTGACCGACTCCACCCACTCGTCGCAGTTTAAGTCATAAGGGTTGAAAATCGCCGGATCCTCATTGCCAAGACCCCACTCCATGTCGGTGTATGTGTTGACCGTGAAATGAATGAAGGCGTAGAATTCGGTGTCGAACCAGCTTAACTGGCGCGCCGAAGGCTTCACATTGGCTGCGGTTTTCAGAAATTCGGTCATTATATATTCCCTTTCAGATGATACCCGTTTGTGATTGTCAGAAAAATCGGTTACTGCTGCATCGCAGTCATCGTCTCGACAAGCTTAGCGACATTCGCCTCGGCGGCACTGAGACCCTTGGCTATGGTGGAAGCGGTGAGATTCTCCTTTGCCTTGCTTGAATCCACCAGCGCCTGCCAGCCCAGCACCCTCACCTGATCGATATAGGCGTATTCGAAGGGGTTGACGATACCTCCGCGGATAATATCAAGCATCTGTGCCGAACGATTGTCCTGCGTATATTTGATTTTCAGCACTGTCTCATAATATTCGGGCATGATATGCTTTGCGCTGTATTGATTCATTGCCTGCACATAGCCGCTGACCGCAGAAATAGCGTCGGGCTGAGCGGTTACCGGAACAGCTCCAAGCTCCACTATGTCGTGTACCAGTGAGCGGTAATTCTCCTGAATCTCGTCCAGCTTGGGATAGGGGATTATGCCTATGCCGTCCATGTTGCGCATGTCGGCGCGCTCGATGTCGGCGATCTTCGCCCAGGTTGTAAAGAGCAGCCGTCCGCCGGTAAAGGATTCAAAGGTATTGTGATGGGGATCGTTTGTTATGTCGCGGAAGCCGAGGGCGTTCATATGCTCGATTCGCTTGTCCACCAGCTTTGACAGACGCTCAACGGCTACATCTACAAATGGCAGACCGTCCTCATCCCAGGATACCGTCCGGCAGTCGGTGGTGCAGAAGTAGAGAGGCGCCCAGAGCACATGTCCGCGCACGGCGAAGAGGTCCTCATCGTCCGCTTCCCCGTTTCCGTTGATGTCGTGGTAGAATTCGTTGGCATAGCGGGTGTATTCGTCGTAGGTCCAGTCACCCTCGGCGACAGTGTCATACAGGGTATCCGAGCCGTCCAGATAGTTGTCCATATGGGAGCGGTTGAAGTAAATCACATGGGTCGCCCGCATGGTGTCCATGAAATAGTCGCCCACAAGCATGTAGCGCCCGCCGATGACCGACAGTCCCTCCATGTAGTCGGAGTGCCAGCCTTCGGTGGTGAAGTCGAAGTAATTCTCGCCTGCATACACCGAGTCGTCGTCCAGATTGATAAGTCCGCCCGCCTGCATGACCCGTATGAGCCCGAACTGGTCGTTGATATGCAGGTCGGTGCTGTCGTCTCCGGCAAGTATGTTCTTCATCAGATACTGCTCGACCTTGTCGTAAGAAAGGTCGCTGGTTGTCCATGCCACATTGACGTTCAGCGTCTCGCAGACGTCGCGGTTGCGGCGGTAGACCTGATCTTTTATTGCGTCGCCGCTCTCCTCGGTCTCGCCCATGACGTAGACCGCCGAGGTTGTCCACTCGCCTGCAGTCTCGGCGGATATGTCGATGCGGACAGTGCGCCCGCCCAGGTCAAGTTCTTTCAGCGCTCCGAGGCTGTCTATGGGAGTAAGTTCCTTCTCGGCGGCGGTCTCGGAGGAGGTGGTGACCTGTACATTCTCATCATTGCCCTTATCTCCGCAGGACGCGAATGCAGTCATCATCAGCAACAGACTCAGAACAAGACAGAGCGAACGAAGCATGGCGATTGGTTTTCTCATTGTTTTCATGGTTTTTGCCTCCTGAAGATTTAAATGTTATAAGATTGTTTCATTTAATGGCTTAACCATCGGTTATAATATCATTATGCGTCACGCGCCGGCTTTTGTCAATGGTGAATTTCGGAAAAGGGGAGCATCCCCGGGTATGCCGGAGATGCTCCCTCTATTATATTTATCATATTCGGAAATCTTATGCGAAGGCATCCTCGGCTTCCGCCATTGCAGCCATTATCTTTTCCTGATTTGCGGCTATCGTTGAAGCGATTGAATTGGTTTCGGCGGTACAGGCGTTTTTGAGCATGTTCACACAGTCGCCCCACTTGTATACCATGCCGACATCGACTATCCTCTTCGAGAGAACTATGTCGAGCAGTTCAACCGACTCGGCGTCGCGGGCTACCTTCTCGGAGAGCACCAGGTCAAAGTATGCGGGAGTCAGGGTATCCTTTGAAGCGTAGCAGAAGTATTCGAGAATTGCGCCGGTGCGGGAAAGATCGGTGGAAGTCTTTGGCAGGGTGTAGCTCTTGGCGTTCCATGCCTGCACGCAGCCCCAGTAGTCATCCTGAGCTTCGTCGTACTTGGGAAGGGGTACTATGCCGAAGTCGTCCTCCATGTCGCGGAAGCCGTTGTTGTCGGCCAATACCGACACGCGGAATAGGGCGCGTCCCTCGGTAAAGGCAGCCTTTGCCACATTCCATATTTCTCCGCTTGCCACGCCGAAGTTTGCGGGCAGATTCTCGGTCAGCAGCTGCATATTGGTGTCCGAGAAGAAATCGTAGAGGCGGTTCAGGACGTTTACAGTACGGGGGGCGTTGAGGTTGAAGGAAATTGTTCCGTCGTCATTGGCGGTCGCTATCGTGCAGCCGCAGGAGTTGAAGGTGGAGGTGACCGAGTTCTTGGAACTGATAAGACCCCACTGGTCGAGATGTGTGAGCTTGCCGTCGCCGTCCAGGTCTATGGAGACATCCTTACAGAGCCCTTCAAGCACGTCGAGGGTCCACTTGCCGTCGCTGATAGTTTCGTAGATATTGTCGGCTCCGTAGTTTTTGGCAAGACGCTTGTTGTAAATGAGGTTCCAGGCGCCGTAATTGTCAACAAGATCCAGGTCACCGGTGACTATGTACGCCCTGTTATTGATAGCCAGCATGTTTATCATTTCGGTGTCCCACCAGGGCTTTTCAAGGTCAACATAGGGAACATCCTTAAACTCAATCAGGAATCCGTTCTGTGCCAGTGTTGCGCCCCCCTCGAAGGTCACTATCACGCAGTCGGCGAAGTCGTCGCCCGCAGTGATGTTGGACTTGGCTGTGTTCACCGAATTATCCACATATATGGGGACGATGACACAGCCGTACATTTCCTCGGTGGCGCGGTTGCGGGCAAAAACGGCGTCGTTGATAAGGTCGCCGTTTTCCTCTTCGGCATATACGTCAAAGGATGACCAGAAGCTGCCCTCGGATAGTTTGTTTGTCTGTATGCGGAATTCGTGGCCGTCATAGGTCGTGTCTGACGTCTCGGGCAGTATTTCCGCCTCGGTGACGGCTTCGGTGACCTCGCTCTCAACGGCGAGCCGGGTATCGGCGGGGGTTTTGCCTTCACCTCCGCTTCCACAGGCTGTAACAAGAGTTGTTAATGTCATGAGGAGAACCAGTATAAGCGAAATAGTCGAAAATCGGGACTTTTTCATAATAATTGCACCTCCGTCATTAAGATATTTGTATTATACTGCTGTTTTTGGTAATATACTTGAACATAATGTTAACATTAGTGTGAATATCAGCGCGGCTTTACATTCGCCGGAAGACGGCATAAATTGGCAAGTTGTAAAATGAATTGCCCAAGAGAATAAA
>JAAZAV010000017.1 GCA_012514145.1 Clostridiales bacterium
AAAGCCGATACGGTGGTTTCTACCCTGGAGTCGATAGCCGGCACCTTCTCTGCCGAGATGGCGGCTTTCCGCGAAAAGGTCGAGCAGATGCCCTGACCGAAACGACAAACAGAGAGGTAACCCCCAATGTCATACGCAAAGATAATCACCTTTTCGTCCCGGGGCATGGGACGCAGCCAGGAGGAGATACTCATATCCCTCGAGCGCAAGCTGGAGGAATTCAGAGGCATAAAGGCTGACCTGCTTTGCTTCCCCGAGGAGGTGCTGCTGTCGGCGGGAGACGGGAACAATCCGAACTGGGAGCGGAACAACCTGGCGGCGCTGGAACTTATGCAGAGATACGCCGCAGAGCTGCGCACGAATATCGTCACCAACCTGGAGGAGCCGTCGGAGGAGTACCCGGGAAAAAGCTACAATACCTCCTTTGTCATCAACAGGGAGGGCGAGATAATCGGCAAATACCGCAAGAAATGGATAACCTTCCGCGCCATCGGCGGTCACGGGCTTCCGGGCGGTCGGGTGGTGACGGCAGACACCGACATCGGCAGAATAGGGCTTATGACCTGCTTCGATATCGGCTGGCGGGGCGACTGGCAGACGCTCAGCGACATGGGCGCGGAACTGGTGGTCTGGCCGTCGGCATACCACGGCGGGAACCTGCTTAACGCCTATGCGGCTGTCCATATGTACTATGTGGTTTCCTCGGTCTGGAACGCCGAGTGCCGGATAATCGACCCCTTCGGCAATGACATAGCGGAAAGCACAATTTGGGATCCCTGCGCCATCGGGGAAGTGTATTTGGGCAGCGAGATTTTCCATTTCGACCACCACACCACCCTTATCCCACAGCTCCGCAGGGAGTACGGCGAGCGCATCCACCTGCGCATCGACGGCAGAGGGAACATGTTCGAGCTTGCCTCCCGCGATCCGGAGCTGAAGGTTTCGGATATCAAGGCGAAGTTCGGCATGTCTAATTATCGGGAGTACCACGCCGTCTCCACCGCCGACAATATTGAATACCTGGGCAGATATCCCGAGAAATAACGACGGGAAAACACATGAAATATTAAAAGAAAGAAGAATGCTGACATGAAAAATCCTGCTTTGAAAAGAATTTCGCTGATTCTGGCAGTCCTTACACTCGCCGCCGCGCTCCTCTCATGCGGAGGCGGGGGAACCGGCGGATCGGATGTCACCGACGCGCCCCAATCCGACAATGAAACTACCGCGGCTGAAACCGAATTTGTCTACGACTACGGCAGCCTCGACATGGAGGGTGAGGAGTTCAAGATACTCAATACCGAGCAGCCCTATATGTTCTACTCCAATCTCGACTTTGAGGAGCTGACCGGCGACGCTCTGGACGACGAGATTTTCGCCCGCAACCGCGCCATTGAAAGCAGCTACAATCTGGAGATCGCGATCGACAGCGGCCATTCGCTGCAGGCGGCGTCGACGGCGCTGCAGAATACCGTACTGGCGGGGGATGATGTGTATAAAGCCGCCTATCTGCGCGACACCTGGATTGCAAGTCTGCTCACCGGCGGCTGCCTGGCGGATCAGCAGGATTGCGACAGCTTCCGGTTTGATATGCCCTGGTGGGACGGCAATGCCATCGAGCTGAACCGCTTCGGCGGCAGACAGGCGATATTCTTCTCATTCAATGACGTATCGCTGGTTGACTTCGAGGGCACGGTCACCGTCTTCTTCAACGAAGACATGATGGAGGACCTGGGGATAGAATTCCCCTACCAGACCGCCAGGGACGGCAAGTGGACTCTTGACGCCTATGCGGTCCTTGCCAAGGCGGGCACCAATCTCAACGGCGCCGACTCTTACGCCTGGGTGCTGGACGGCGACGCGATATACGGCTGCATATCCTACGAGCACTTTACCGACTCATTTATCATAGGCGGCGATGTGGACTTCTTCACCCGTGATGCCGACAACAATCCCCGGCTTGCCACCCAGGGAGCGAAGTTCGACGCGGTGGTGGAAAAGGTACTGCGGCTCTGCGTCAATGACGGCGAATGGCTCTTCCTAAACAACCCCGAGCCCAACCACTACGAGATAGCCTTCAAGAACAGCCGCACACTTATGACGGTGGCGCAGCTCAAGGCGGCAAACAAATACCGCGACATGGAGACCTCATACGGCATCCTGCCCATACCCAAGTACGACGAGGCGCAGGAGAACTACCGCTGCCTGCGTTCCTACACCTATGTGCTCTGCATACCGGCGACAAATGCCGATATGGACAATACGGCTGTCGTTATGGACGCCCTTGCCTACCGCAGCTACGCCGATGTGATGCCGGTGTTCTATGAGGGCAGAGTTTCCCAGAAGACCCTGCGCAATCAGGATTCCATAGACATGCTTGCCATCATGCGGGACAGCCGCTACTATGACATCGGTCAGGCCTACGGCTGGGGCGACACGATAAAGGCGATATTCCGCAGCTGCGCCAAGAGCAAGAAAACCGAATACGCCTCTGACGTGGAGTCCAAGCGCACGGCTATCGAGGCTTCAATAGAGAAAATCATCGAGACTATAGGCTGACGGCGTCATGCCTTAAAAGGGCGGAGCGAAAAACCTCCGCCCTTTTCTGTTGACTTTTAGCACTGATTTGGTTATAATGATACACGGGCAGTTGTGCGTCAATCGCCCCCGTATGCCATAAACGACCGATACGGTGAAACAAT
>JAAZAV010000018.1 GCA_012514145.1 Clostridiales bacterium
TGAACGCGCCGACTTTGCAGCCTGCATTCGGGGCTTCGCCCCTCATTCCGGCTGCAAAGTCTTTAACACACTCCATCCCTTTTTCTTGCACTTTTTAGTCTCACATCATTGACAAAACCACATTTTTGATTATCAAAGGTTATTAACCGAATTAACTTAAGGTGTTAATAATAAAATAAATGCAGCACCATATTGCGCCTATTAGTGAAAAATGATATAATAGCCGAAGAAAACAATAAAATAATAGGAGGCAGTACAATGACATACGCCGCGATTTTAATATTTATTGTCGGAGCAGCAGGTGCCGTCTTCACCGGAGTTAAGCGCAAATGGCTGCTTTTTGCAATCTGCATCATAGCCGCACTTCTGGGGTTGTTCTATCTTTTATCCCTGGCGCTGCTTATCGGCGGTATCGACTGAATTACATCCCATTCGGCAAAACAATATGAGACTTGATGACATTGCGCCTAATGTTCAGCGGGTACAACTATTTCGCATACCAAAGAACAGCCCGGAGTGGGAGCAGCCGAAGTGTTCCTATCAATACCGGCTGATGTTCGTCACGGAGGGCAGCCCGACACTTGTCTGCGGTAAAGAGGTTTATGCCTGTGATACCGATTCATTGATATTCTGGGCGCCGGGCACATGGTACAGTGTTGGATCGAGCGATGTCGGCGATGTTTGTGTGATAACCGTTTTCTTCGATTTTGACAAAACGCGGTTGGGCATAAACGTTCCGGCAACGCCATGCCTGCCTTCGGAGTACGACGATGAACACACCGGGGAGAGGGTATGCTTTGAGGACAGTTGCGTCTTTGGAGATCAGTTTCATATGCCTTCGGCGAAATTTCTACGCCCTCTCTTTACTCGTCTGTTAAGCACCCGACTGCTGCGGAACAAATATTGTTCTCTTGCATGTGACGCTCAGCTGACACTTATACTGTTGGATATTCAGCGTTATGCGGAGAGCACGAATATCGAGCCGCCGGACGCCTCTGCGGAGGAACTGCTGTCCTATTTGCGTCAAGCTGCGGTGCGGCGTGTCGGCTGCGGGGAGCTTGCAGCGGAATTAGGCTATTCACACAGTTGGCTGAACAGGATAGTTAAACGTCATACCGGCATGCCCATGAAGGATTTCCTGCTGCTGAACAAGGTACGTCTGGCGGAAGACCTTCTGCGCTATACACCGCGAACTCTGACCGACATCGCTCTTAGCCTGGGTTTCTCTGACAGCAGTCATTTTATACGAACCTTCAGCCGCTTTAACGGCAGTACACCGGCAAAATACCGACAGGAATTCAGACAATAAGCACGATTTTTACAATAATCCATTTAATATGTTATGGAGCGATATCCGGCTGTGCGCTATAATTATGGCAAGCAAATACGACATACGCCACACATCGATATAGCGATAAACGGAGGGATTTCGATATGAGCACAGAAAAACTGACAGTAACAATGCAGCCCCGGGAGATACCTGTTATCCGGGAGGTTGACGTTCTGGTAGCAGGCGGCGGTTATGCCGGTTTCGGTGCCGCAATGGCTGCTGCGAGGGCAGGGAAGCGAGTCCTCTTAGTGGAACAGCAGTCCTGTCTCGGCGGCCTGGTAACTATGGGGCTTGTAGCGCTGACATACAGCTATGTTGAGGGTATCGGTCTCGACCTCTTTGTTCGTCTGACCGACGACGATGCGCTTAACGGACGTTTTGTGGATCCGGAAAAGACCAAGCGTGTGCTTGAGACAATGCTTATTGAGGCGGGAGTGGAGATACTCTACTGCACCTCGGTGACTGACGCTATAGTTGAGGATAATGTTATCAAGGGCGCCGTAATTTTCAACAAGAGCGGTTTCTCTGCTGTTCTTGCTAAGCGTGTGATTGACGCGACGGGCGACGGTGACCTTGCGGCATTTGCGGGGGTGCCCTTTGAGTCGGGCTGCCCACAGCTTGAGGACTACAACCAGTCGGCAAGCCTTGTGGCGCGTTTCGGCAATGTCGATATGGAACGCTACAACAAGGAGTGTGGCCAGCGCTTCAAGGGCGACAGCAAAATCCGCTATATTCAGGAGAAGGTAGAGGAAGCCGTGGCGTCCGGTGAAATGCCATACATGATCGACAAGCGCTTCAACTGGGTAGTGGTTATCCCCGGCAGGGATATAAACCATCAGGAGCTGGCGATCTGCTTCGCCCACAGCCGCAGATGCCGCTGCCTTGATCAGTTTGACATCACGCGCATGTATATCGAAGGCCGGGAGCAGAACCGCATACTCACCGAGTTTGCGCGCAAATATCTGCCGGGCTTTGAGAACGCCTGGCTTATCGACACCGCGCCCCTGCTGGGCGTTCGCGAAAGCCGGAGAATTATGTGCGAATATAAGGTAACCGGTCAGGACCTTGTCGAGAACCGCCGCTTTGAGGATGCGGTGATGCGAGACATGCACGCCCTTGACGCCCATCATCCCACCGAGCCTGGTCACATCAAATATGTTGAATATCCCATGCCCGACGGCAGCATCGATCGCCGCTATGTTATGCCCGGCGGTTTCAGAGAACTGCCCTACCGAGCCTTTGTAACGCTGAAGATTGACAACCTCTTCGTCGCAGGCAGAAACGTTTCATCAGACTTTATGGGTCAATCGGGAACACGTCTGGTGATGGCATGTCTTAATATGGGTCAGGTGACCGGCACAGCCGCCGCACTGTCCATAGACGCGGGTGTCGCACCCCGGAATCTGGACTATAACACTCTACGCGCGGCGCTTATTGAGTTAGGTATGCAGCTTGATGAGGATCCGGTTTCCGGTGTCGACGGGCTGTCCACCAGGGCTAATCTAACCCGTGAAGATATCACTACACCGGAGGACAGCGATCGCTTCCATGTCTCCGCCACCCGCGCAAAAGATGAGGTGGGTGCCAAGTGGAGAGTTCGCAACGATCTTGCCGACCGTATCGCAAAACGCAGACAAGCCTACTCGGATACCGGCGGGGACGTAGGCACCAACCTGGAGTAAGAGCAAAACGAAAATTGAATAACGCGCTTTGAGTTTATACCGTTTGAGCCCTGCGGAAGAGATACCGCGGGGCTTGGGCGACTTATGCCGAATAATAATTTGTGAAGGATGTTTTCGGAAACAGTGATGTCATGTGGGGGGTACACAATGAACAACTCGAAGCAAAGACTAAGATTAACCGCAGTTATGCTGCTTGCAATTCTCCTAACGTCGATGCTGGTTTCATGCGGGGACAGGGATACTGCCGGAGCCGGCACTGAAACGGAGATTATAACAGAGACGGTTGAGACCACAACAGCTGTCACTCTTTCAGAGAAGGAGATACTCTATTCCGACCTGCCGACCGGCAGTTATAATGGCTACGAATTTCGCATAATCAGCTACAGCGATCCGACTGACAACTCTTTTCGCATCGAAGCAATGGACGGCGACGTGCTGCATGACGCGATATTTGCCCGCAACCGCGATGTGTTGGAACTGCTTGACGTAAGCTTCAGCTATGTTCAGAATACAAATGTTGTATCACAGATTTCCTCAACAGTTCTTGCGGGCGATGACGCATATGACCTTGCCGACGCGCAGGCAATGCACATAGCGCCCAAGGTGAACGCCGGTATTTTCCTCGACCTTTATGATATCGAGACCATAAATACCGACAAACCCTGGTGGGATGCCAAGACCGCCGCCGAATATGAGCTGATGGACAGGCTTTACTTCATCCACGGCGATATCAATACCTTCGGACTCGGCACCATATGGTCAATCTATTTTAACAACAAGCTGGTGAAAGACAGCGGTCTTGAGGACATGTATAAGCTGGTCAACGACGGACGCTGGACGATAGCAAAGCTAAGTGAGTATGGTCTGGCATGCACCCGCGACCTGAACGGCGATGGAAGCATACATCTCATCGACGATGTAGTGGCGATGATGACCAACAACTCTTTTTATCTGTCACTGCTGCACGGAGCCGGCGAATCGCTTATAACCAAGGATAAGGACGGCATTCCGATATTCGAGAAGCCGGACGCCCGTATGGTTAATGTTTTTGACGCTATTGTTGAGTACTGTATGGACAGCGGCAACTTCTTCCGCTACAATACCGATTATGGAATCACCGACAACAATGTTCGCTTCAATCTCTTTGCGTCTGATATGGTGCTTTTCTCGGGCATGATGGTGGACAGCGGCAAGTTCCTGCGCGATATGGAGAACGATTTCGGCTTGCTGCCCCTTCCAAAATATGATGATTCGCAGGAAGAGTATTACAGCTATCAGGGACCGTCAGCTGGCGCACAGGCTGTCCCCTCGTCGATAAAAGACCCGGATATGGTTGGCACGATCATCGAGAATCTCTGCGCATTTTCCCACTACGAGATGAGAGAAGCATACTTTGAGACTACGCTGCAGGACAAAATCTTCCGCGATGTGGAGTCCAACAATATGCTCGACATCATATACGGCAATGTTACAGCCGAGTTGGGCTATGTTTACGGTTACAATAAGATTTATAACACCTACATCAACGCAATAAACAACCGGCAGGGTGTCGCTTCCTCATTTGAGAGCGTATATGAGGCTACCAACGCCGCAATAGAGGTTTTCATAGCAGACCTGGACTGAAATGCAATAAAGCAATAATGGGCTGACGAAGTTATGCGTCAGCCCATTATTGTTGCGGGATTGTCAAACTAATTCTGCCCACTCATGAGCGGGTACAGTTGTGCCTTCATAAGTGAAGTCCTCATCGCGGTAGTTGAAAGCAAAGCGGCGGCCGCTTGAATAAACGGTCATGAAAACGTCGTCGGCAATTTGGCGGTGCTCCTCCATAAACTCAGACTGCAGTGAACGAAGGGGGAGATAATCGTCGTAGGCCTTCTTAACCTCGGCGGCGTTGCGCTTCATGCTCTCCTTGTCCGTGCCGGTCAGATCCTCCTCGCCCATCCAGACCTTCCAGCTGCCGTGAACGTGCTTGGAGTAGTAATACATTACAGGACGTCCGCCGAACTCGAACAGGTGCAGACGGTCACGCCAGCTTTTCATGGTGTAGTTGACCGCGCGGGAGGAATCGGTGCAGACGATTATGCCGTGGTACACCAACTGCCACATGGGAATCAGTCGATCGCCCAGTTCATGCATGTTTTCGTTGATGGCGACGTAAAGGGCATAGTCAATATCGCCGGCGTAGAAGTCATAAACACCCTCGGATGAAAAGCCTCCGAAGAGCTCACGGCTGAGCCGCCCTATGCGGCAGTAGTCACGGACATAGTCCTCGGCTGTTCCGGGATGTTCGGGATTGTAGCAGCGGCGGGGCGGGAAAATGGACAGCTGGTCAATGTAGTGCATACCGCGGAAGCCCAGGTCGGCAATCCTCGGCAGGTCGCGCACGGCATACTTATCCATCGCAACCTTAGGACATATGAGATATGCGTCGCCCGAGCCGACCGTAGAGTAACGCAGCAGACTTCCGTCCCTCCTGCGCACTATGTCATCGGGGTCCCAGTCCTCGGATATCTCAACGGACATCATGGATACAGAGTGGCAGGTTATTGCGTAACCCTCGTCCTGCGCATATTTAATCAGACTTCGCAGTTTCTCCTCACCCCCAAGCTCCGGCTCGACAGGAAAATGGGTGGGTACACGACCTTCATGCCCCTTCAGGTTCCAACCCACAAGACAAAGCTCGGCTTCGCCCACACCTGCTTCCTTCAGTGAACGAACGATTTCCGCCACGTCGTCAAAGGTGAGTGCCAGCACCATCTCCGGCTCGTTTTCGAGGGTCTGGGTGTGTATGTCGGAGGGGCAGGGCTTCCACGCCTGACGGATTCGTATATACACAGAATCCATCATATACTTCAGTTCGTCGTTCATGCGCTCGGTCAGCGGCACGCAGGCGCCGCGGTCAAGCTGGTATGTTCGATAGCGGCGCGCCATACCTGAGTAATCAGCGTCATTGCCGGTGAGGTAGTGATACTCAACTGAGATGTCCTCGGGTGCCTCCTCCCCCTCAAGCCTGAAGCGCGGGTAGATATAGTATACACCGTCCTTTACTCCGGTTATCATCTGGTACTCATGTTTCATGCCGGTGACAATAGCTACGAAACAGCCGCGGGGATTGAGTACGCCGAATATGGGCATAAGAACGCCTGTCTTAATCTGCTCGGCATCGGGACGTTCGATGAATGGAACGGTCATGAAGTGACCGCTGGAGGTCGACTTCCAGGCAGGGGAGACTATATAGCCCACCTCTCCGGCTTCAGAGGTGCCATAGTCGTAGAGGAAGTCCACTGAGACGGTACCGGCCGGTATAATGTTCTTGCAGAGTGATGAATATACAATGTCATTTTCTGTTCGAAGACGAACATCGAGATATCCGACACTGCCGTCGGTCAGAGTATATCTTGCCTGATACATGTGTTTGCCTTTCAATTAGTCGTGAAATGGTATTTACGCGAAGGTTTCGTAGAGCTGAGCTATCTTTGTGTTCACACCATTCTCTATCCCGGCGTAAGTGGAGGTGAAATCGGCACAGGTATCCTGTAGTACTTGGCGCATCTTGCCGACCGGGTGATCGATGAGCTTGCCGAACACTTCGGTAAAGTCAATGTCGATACCTGAAAGCAGTATGTCGAGCATTTCCGCGGTTTCGGTATCGCGGGAGAATTTGACTTTCAGTACGCTCTCGAAGTAGGTCTCGGTGACATTGCGATATGACTCAGCCGCCAGCAGTTCCATGGTTGCAGTAGTGGCGTCAAGTATCTTGGTGCCTATGACGATACCCACCTGAGAGTAGCTGTCGCCGAGGGTTGTATAGTAACCATCCTGTGCCTCGTCAAGCTTGGGCAGCGGAAGAACACCGTAATCGTCCTCCATGTCGCGCAAAGATGCGATATCACGGACATATCGGTTGGAAAAGAGCACGTATCCCTGTGCAAAGGTGGTATTCATCGGCGGGTTAGCGTCATACTTCAGGGTAGAGGGAGCGTAGCCGGGGGTGCTGTAGAAGGACTGTATCGTGTCCACAAGAGTTGCCATGCGTTCATTGTTAAGGGCGAGTACCGGTATGCCGTCGGGACCTGTCTTGCTGATTTCAACCTTGGCGCTGTGAATGAACTGGTCGCCGCGGCCTCCGTCGAAGCCGAAAATATCCCCCTCATCGCGCACAGAGTTGCCGTTGGAGTCTGTATAGACGTCCCTGCTGAGCGAGAACATCTGATCAAAGGTCCACTTGCCGCCGCGAACCAGCTCATAGAGGTCGACATCGCCGATATAGTCTTCTTTGATGCTGTGGTTGAAGGCGATTGCCGCCATCATGGCAATATAGGAAAGAGCTATGTCGCCAATTGCGTAGTAAAGGTGTCCATTGATGGTAGCCGATTCAACAAGCCGTGCGTTCCACCAGGGCTGGCTCAGATCGAGATAGCTTATCTGGTCGCTGAGCAGATCCATATAGTAGCCTTTAGCGGCAAGTCCGGCCTGTTCGTAGGCGTACCAGGGCACAAGATCGACCGAGCCGTCTCCCGATAGTGCCGAACCCTCAATGAGTCCGATGAAGGCATTCCATTTGTTCCAGGTGCCCTCGCCGAGTATAACGTTCAGCCCGATGTTAAGCCGTTCTTCTACGGCTGTGTTGCGGGCGAATATAGTGTCGTTTAGCATGTCGCCCGATTCCTCTTCGGCGTAGAACTCGCTTTTGAACAGTTCAACATCATGGCGGATTAGAAGTGAAACCTTCTGCCCTTTGAAGTCGAGATCCGCAGGAAGGCTGTCGGGTGTATTGGCACGACCGCTTGTGGTTTCCTCAATAGTCTCGGCTGCTGTGGTGACCGTGGTAACTGTGGACTCGGAGGAGCTGTCTCCGCTGCCGCATGATATCAGAATCATCAGCTGGGCAGTGACGAGAAGGATGGCAAGTGCTTTTTTCATTGCGATTCTCCTTTAGTTTTATGCTTGCACAATATGGGATACTCCCATAATATACATGCTTGAGCACAGTATAGCACAGAAATTCAGTGAAATAAAGCATGAATTCACAAAAAAACATATTGGTTCGATTATAAGCATATCTTGCAGCATTCAGCGTTATTTCCTGACATTAAGATAAATCTGAATCTAAAAACTAAACTTACATTATTAATCTATAAATATGAAAAACACGGAACAAAACGGTGCTTTCATTCGTCTAATAAATACGAATGGTTAAATATCCGGCAAGTTGTAAAATGAATTGCCCAAGAGAATAAAAAAGGGGTTCCATTGAGGAATGAAACCAGTTATACTTAGGCTGCGAACAAAAGCAACTGGAGGTAACTCAATGGAACAGGTAGATTATAA
>JAAZAV010000019.1 GCA_012514145.1 Clostridiales bacterium
AAGTGGGTCACCCATTTTACTGAGCCTGTCAAGGCGATTATCTTCGGCAAAAAAATTTATCTGTTTCATAGGTATATTATATCATATTTGGGCGAATATTGCATGAGGTTTTTAGAGATGCCCTTATAGTATATGCAGTATGTCTGGGTCATTGCCGAAAGTCCGAAGGCGCCTATAGCCAGGAAGCAGACGTCATTTATCGTGAGCACTTCATTATTTGAAGGAGACCACCAGGGCTTGTCGAAGTCCACATTGTCCACTTCGCACCAGTTGGTGAAGGTACCCGACGCAGCGACGCCGCCCAGCGCAATTACATGCATGCTTCCCAGGTCGTATGCGTCCTCGCCTGCCGACACGCTGTTGCGCATGAAGCTGAGGCAGTTGCTGTTGGTGTCCTCCTTGACTATACTGACGGTACAATTGAAGCGCTCGGACACGCGCAGATTGCGGTCATATACGGCGTCGTCGATAACGTCGCCGGTGGCTTCCTCAATCACAAGCAGCCGTCCGCGGCCTACCTCGAGACCGCTGCCGCCCTGGTCTACCACACAGCGGAAGTTATAGCCGCCGAAGTCGTATTCGCCCAGCTCATCGGACACAAGCGCCCGCGCCTCCAGGGGATCGAGAGCTTCGGTCTCGGCCGCCGTTTCGGTTGTATCGGCTTCGGTTGCATCGGCGATTGCTGTCAAGGCGCCGTCGGAAACTGAACCTGTACCGGAGCCTCCCGAGCAGGCCGTAAACGCGGTGATTAAAAGCGCCGCGGTCAGAATAAGCGCCGCCGCGCGCCTGAGATTAAAAGTGAAAAATACCATATCGGTCTCCGTTTCAACAAAAAGTACCGATATTATATCAAAACAAGGCGCTCTTGTCAACTGCCGTTTCGTCGATTTAACAAGTTATTAACGCGGTATTTCGTGCTTTTTGCCAAACGGATTCAGCCTGAGACTATTCCAGCGCCGCCAGCTGGTCAAGGGTCTTCTGCATGGCCGCGAGAGCCGCTTCTTCCTTCGAGGCATACTGGGAGGCGAAGGTGTTGTTGCGGCTTGTGGCGCAGCCGGAGTAGATTGAATAGAGGTCGCCCCAGCCGAAGACCACGCCTATATCAAAGGTCTTGGAGGCGAAGATTATATCCAGCATGCCGGCTGATTCGTCGTCGCGTGCCGACTTGGTTTTGAGCTGCAGCTCATAGTAGGCGGGAGTGAGAATATACATCGATTCGCATGCCATAACCTCAAGCACGAGCGAGGTGCTGTCCACCTCCCGGCAGGTGATCGGCACCGCCATCATGGCCGCGTTCCAAATGCTCAGGGTGTGGTAGTAGCGGTCCTGGTCCGAATCCATCTTGGGCATGGGGAGAATTCCGAAGTCGGCGTCCATGTTGCGAAGTTTGGGAACGTCATGCATGGCGCCCTCCCGGAAGAGCATCTGGTCGTTGACGAAACAGTTGCTCCACCACTCCGTCCAGACGTTCGACACGTTCTTGATGTCGGAGGTGAAGTGGGTCACGGTCTTGTCGCCGATGCTCGCCATCATGACCTCCATTGCCTTGACGCCCCTGTCGGTGTTCATGGTGAGATAGGGCAGGTCGTTCTCGTCCTTGCCCGCCACCTTGACGCCGCAGCCTATAATAGCGGTGTATGCGTTGTAGCCTTCGGTACCGTAGCCGTAGATGTCCTCCGGGTCGCACATGCCGTTGTTGTTAACATCCTGATAAACATCACGTGCCAATGAAGCGAAGGTCTCAAAGGTCCATTCGTTGTCGTAGACATACTGATACAGATTGCCAAGCTGGTAATTCTCCGCCATCCGCTTGTTGAATATCACGCAGTAGAGCCCGCTCTTGGGGCCTATCATATGCTCGCCGTAGGTGAAGTAGAGCTTATGAGCCAGCGACAGGTCGTCGTTGGCAGCCTTATCCCACCAGGGCATATCGAAATCCTGGTATTTCAGCTTGTAAAAGTCGTAAAGCATGCCCTCAACAGCCAGGGGCGCTGACTTTGTCAGACCGTCATAGTAGACGTCGTATACATCGTCCCCCGCCAATATGGACGGCTGAACTATTGACACGGGCGCGCCGTTGGGGTCGGGGGTGAATTTGATGGTGAAGTTGTACTTTTCCTCAATCGTCTGGTTGCGGCGGAATACCGCGTCGTTCAGCAGGTCGCCGTCCTCGGCTTCCGAGTAAACATCCCTGACGCCGAAGGATCCCGTCGACACCGCCTTGGCAATAAAATGAATCTCCCAGCCGTTGAGATTCTCATCGGGCACGTCGGCGTATAGCCGGGTCTCCTCGGTCTCCTCCGGCACCGTCTCGGCTGCTGTGGTCACGGCGGCGTCATCCTTCCCGCCGCATGCCGCAAGCAGCTGAACAAGCAGGACCGACAGCAGCAGAAGCGCTGTTAATGTGTTTCTTTTTGACTTCATATGAACTTCTCCTTATTTTATATATAACCACGGCTTACACGGTATCAGCCGCTCTCCCGTCATTTTACATAATCTGTCGCTCGATGTCAATATGCGGGCGGTGAATATTTACTTTCAGCTATAAATCGCTCTGTGTGAAGCTTACTTGCGGCAGGTTGATTCTTAACACAATTCATGCGGAACTTCGCTCGTATTTACTGTTTGTTAATATTTGATTGCATAATAATTAACCATTATGCGGTACTATGTACAAAAATAATTTAGACAGCGAGGGTTATAATTAACATCATGACTAAAAAGATCGCAGCCGTAATGCTTACGGCGGCTATGCTGATTTCGCTTCTTGCATCCTGCGGCGGAAACTCCGGCAAGGACGACGTCCAGACAACCATAGCGCAGCTCACCGAGGCTGAGGAGACAACCGGAACCGATCTGACTCACGACCTGCCCGACGACCTGAAGCTGAACGGTGAGACTATAAACATCTGGTACTTCACCAAGAACTCCGACGTGTCCGAGAAGTTCCTCGACATTCAGGGCGAGCTCAACGGCGATATCGTGGACGAAGCGCTCTATTACCGCAACCTGAGGGTAGAGGAGCGTCTGGGGTGCGACCTTGTATTCACCGACACCGGCGTCGCCTCCAGCGATGTGGGCAACGAAATATCCAAGATGATAATGACCGGCTCCACCGAGTATGATATCTTCAACGTGGTTCAGTGGAACAGCGCCAAGTACGTGGTGAACGGGCTCTATCTCAACATCATCGACATGCCCTATGTGGACATCGAAAAGCCCTGGTGGTCCGCCTACTACACCAACGAGATGAACATCGGCAAGAACAGCCGCTACTTCTTAGTGGGCGACATCTCAATCGACACCATACGCTGCATCAGCTGCATGTACTTCAACAAGAACCTGTTCGAGAACTATTACAGCAGCCCCGACGACCTCTACGCCCAGGTGCTGGACGGCGCCTAGACCCTGGACAGCCTCTACACCTATACCGAGGGCGCATACAAGGACCTGAACGGTGACACCAAACCCGACGCGAAGGATCAGTTCGGGCTTCTGACCAACAACTACAATAATATCGACATCATGTACTACGGCGCCGGCGCCCGAGCCACCGCCCGTGACAGCGATAACCTCACCGTGCTTGACGTGAACAATCCCCGTACCGCCTCGGTGATGGAGAAGATTTACGCCCTCTGCTACGACAATCAAGGTACCTTTATCGGCGCGCCCCTTGACAACACCAAACACTTCAACGACGGCTATGCCCTCTTTCTTATGGGTTCCTTTACAGCTCCGAGCTGCTCCGCTCAATGGAAAACGACTACGGCATTATTCCGCCCGCCAAGTTTGACGAGGAGCAGGAGAACTACAGCGCCGTCGTTCATGACATCGCCACCCTCATCTGCCTGCCCCAGACCTGCGCCAAGCTGGATCAGTGCGGCGCGGTTCTCGAGCTCATGGCATACGAGAGCTGGAAGGACGTCACCCCCGCCTACTACGAGACGGCTATGAAAACCAAATACACCCGCGACCAGGCTTCATCACAGATCATCGACATCATCCACGACAACGCCATGACCGATATCGCCTACGCCTTCGGCGACAACTTCAACTCAATGGGCTATATAGCCAGAAGGATGATCTCGGGCAAGAACAGCAACTTCACCTCCTACTACGAGTCAAATGAAGCTGCCGCCCTCACCAAGATGCAGCAGCTGATTGACGCATTCCTCAATCTGTAAGCTCTGCGGATTATCTGCCTGTCTGCTCAAGAATTTTTATATAATCAGCCGAAAATCGACCGGAACATCAGAAAATGACGTTCCGGTCGTGTTGTTTTTCAATAGATTTATAACTGCTAAATTGTCGGTTTTTCGGTTTTCGCCGCGTTCTCCTCTTCGATTTCGGCGAGGATTTTCAGAATGCCGTCACGGGCGGTGAGGATATCGGTGAGCTGCTTTTCTCCCGAGATCTCGCGCTCCACCACGAAGGGTCCGGTGTAGCCCGAGGCAACCAGACGGCGGATATAGACCGGGAAATTGACCCGTCCCTCTCCGAAGGGCACCTCACGTCCCAGACTGCGGCCGTCGGTGGGATATAGACCGTCCTTGATGTGGGTGTTGCGGACGTACTTGCCGAAAACGTCCACGGCGTCCGCCGGATTAGCCTTGCCGTAAAGTATAAGGTTGCCCGAGTCAAGGTTTATGCCCAGGTTGGGCAGACCGATCTCCTGGATCATGCGCAGCAGCACCACCGGCGTCTCCTGTCCGGTCTCGAAGTTGAAGTACTGACCCCGGGGCGCTATCGAGCGGGCGATGTAGCGCAGGGCGCCCACCATCTCGGTATGCAGCGGGTCGCCGGGATTCTCGGGCAGGAAGCCCACATGCATTGTGATGTCGGTGACCCCCAGCCACTCGGCGAACTCACTGGCGCGGAGCACCTCGGCGATGCGTATCCCTCTCCAGCCGGGGGGCACCAGTCCGATGGTGACCGGACCGTAGACGAAGTTCCACTCGGCGGGGCCCGACACCGAAGGCCAGAAGCCGGAAATGCGTATGCCGAACTCCTCGGAGGCGGCTTTTATCTCGGCTGCCAGTTCCTTAGTGTACAGGGAGGGCGAAGCGCCCATCTGACAGACGTTCAGGTCGTTGTCGGCGAAGAGCTTGAAGCGGGCGCGGATATCCTCACCCGCGCGGTAGTGGAACATCGCTCCTATTTCGTATTTTTTCATCGTTTTGTTATCCTTTACTGTCATATATTACATTTACCGGTTCCCCGTCTCTGTCCGCCGATTCCCGGGCACAGAGGGCGGCTCGGGTCGATTCAAAGAGATTCCGGGCGCTGAGCCGGCGGTTTGCCTCCGCTTCTTCGTCGGTGCCGTCCAGCAGGTCGGCGAAGATATCCCGGGGCGGGTCGAGGGGAACCTCATTGCCGTTCAAGAACGCCTTCCCGCCTGTCACCTCGAGCCATCCTCCGTCTCCCATAAGCCGCAGGCGGTCGTCGCCGTGGGTCGGGGAATTTTCGGGGCGCAGCATGTCGGTGGTGACGGTGGCTATGGCGCCGTCCTCGAGTGAGAAGCGCATTACTGCGGCGCTCTCCATGGTGCCGTTGCCCCTGTTGGCGGCGCGGCTGTGGAGGGCGGACACATCGGCGACCCGGCTGCCGGTGAGGTGGCTTATCCAGTCTATGGCGTGGATCGACACCCAGGGGATCAAGCCGCCGTAGAGAGCGCGGTCGGAATAGAAGGGCGGCCGCGTACCCATCTTGTAGGACTTCTGACCGTTGACCAAGATGATTCTGCCTATCCTGCCCTCCCGCACCAGCCGCTCGGCCGTGACAAAGGGCGCCTCATAGCGTATGCCGAACATGCCGCCCAGCCGTATGCCGGAATATTCGTCCTTCGCCCGCTTCCATGCCGAAATCAGGCGGTCAAGACCGGCGAATTCGGTTGCGGCGGGCTTTTCGAGGAATACCGAGATTCCCCGCTCCAGCGCGGCGCAGGCATAGTCACAGCTGCGCGAGAAAATTGTGTTGATGACAGCCACGTCGGGCGCGACCGCGTCAAAAATCTCGTCAGCCGGATATTCGGCAGTCTCGATCCCCCGTCCGGCGAGGGCGCTTTTCAGTCTGTCGATATCCTCGCCTTCGGTGACGGCGATGCCGGGAACGGTTATGCCCCGGGCGGTTATCGACGGCAGCGCGTAGCCGTAATGTCCCGAACTGCCGATTATTACTGCTTTCATGTTGTTTTACCGTCCTTCGTTTTCAGCAGGGATTCGTGCCGTGCATCGACCACACCTTGCAGCCGGTGAGGGTCGCGCTTCCCTCTGCGATGAGCGAAATAACCTCCGAACCGGGGGAATTGTATACCCGCCGACAGACAGCCCGGCGGTTGTCGGCGTACACCTCGGCGACAGAGCGATCGAAGAAGATGTCAAGATTAAGCATACCGTCCTCCGACACCGTGAAGGGCGCGGCTTCGCGCACGCGCCGCCCCTCGGGTCCGCTCTTCCGGGCGTCAAAGACCAGCTCGTTCGTTTTACTGTCGAAATATATGTCGGTATACTCGCTACCGTCGGGGGAGGCGCAGATTCGCAGTCCTGCCCTGCCGCCGCCCCGCAGGTCGAATCCCGCCTTTAATCGGAAGGCGTCGGGGGTCTCGGGGATATACAGACCGCCGGGAGCAAGCCCGGGATCGCGCTCGTTACACATAAGGCTGTCAAGCTCGGGTACGGGCGCCATGCGCAGTTCCTCACCTTCAAGCCAAAGCAGCCGCGGGAAGGAGTATACTCCCGTCCAGCCGAAGCGGTTGAACTCGTCGCCCCGGTTATCGGTGAGCCACGCCCACATTATATGGCGGTTCCTGTCGTCCACCAAAGCCTCGGGAGCGAAGAAGGTGTTGTCTACCCATGACATTCTACCGTGGCTCTCGGGGATGAAACGTTCGTTTTCAAGACGCCCCACATAATACTGACAGCCTTTGTTATGTGAAATGAAGAGCTGAAGATATTTCCCGGTGAACTCTCCTCCCTCCGGCTTGTCGTACAGCGGCAGGAATGAGGGGCACATGTCGTCCTCCGAGTCGTCGGGCGCCCCGGGAAAGCCGGTCATGCGGCTGTAGAAGCGGTGGAGATATTCCCAGTTTATAAGGTCGTCGGAACGGTATAGCTCCGTCCAGTCGCCCCGATATTCGGCGGGGCTGTCGGGACTGCGACCGTATTTGTCGAGGACACAGAGATTCCCCAGCTGCATGTAGTATCGTCCCTCCGCCTTCCATATATTGGAGGGGTCGGCACAGCCGGTGTGGACGGTTTTCCCGTCGGCCTCGATATCCCGTATGCCCCAGACGGTGGAATCCACGGCTATCGGTTTCATGCGCTCCCACACCACATAGGGCGGGGCCGAACGCGCCATTCCTATGCCGCTGTGGTCGCTGCCGTCCTTCGCCGCGAACTTCCAGAAGGTGAGATAGGCGGTGCCGTCATCGTCAAGGAAGGCGCCTCCCGAGAAGCAGCCTTCGTCACCGTCTATGCCGGTGAGGGCATCGGGGAGCTGCCGCCAGTGAAGCAGATCGGCCGAGACCAGATGTCCCCAGTGATAGGCGGCTGTATGATGATTGCGGTAGAGGTACATCAGGTGATACTGCCCGTCGGCGAAGAAGGCGCCGTTCGGGTCGCCGGGCATGCCGCAGCCGTAGGGAATGGCGAAATGCCAGGCGGGGCGGTGCCGGTCGGCAAGCAGGAGTTCGGAGTATCTGCGTGCGTTATTGCTGATTTCAACCATATTGCCTCCGAATCGTTTGGGGGAGCGGAACAGCTTCCCCCGGTGTCAGGGCTTTACTTTAAGTGTCGGATGCGGTTACCGGGCAGCCCAGAGCATGCCGCGGCGCATAAGCTCCTTCGCTTCGGGGATATCAAAGACCTTGTAGGTATGACCCAGGGAGTTATAGAAGACCTTGCCCTTGCCCCAGCGGCGCGTCCAGACCACCGGCACATCGACCACGCCGTTTGCGGCATAGGGGCCGTCGGCTACCGGGAAGCGGGTGGTGGCGAGAACCTCGTTCGACGGATCCACATGGACATAATACTGCTCCGAGGAGACGCCGAAGTCGGGAATGCCCGCGACAATGGGATTGGAGGATGAGCGGATATTTACCCGGTAGGGGGTGCCGTCGTTGCCGGGATGGGCGACCCACTGTCCGCCGGTCATGAACTGCCACTCGGTGGAGTCGCGGAAGGAGTCGCACATGCCGCCGTGACAGCCGGCAAGACCCACACCCGACGCCACGGCTCGGGAGACGTTGCCGCACTGCTCGTTCGAGATTTTGCCCATGGTCCACATGGGAATTATCAGGTTCAGCGACATGAGGGCGTCAAGATCCTCATAAGCTGCCAGCGTGTCGCTCATCGTGACCTCGAATCCCTCGCTGAGAAGGATATCGCGAAAGAGCTCGCCGGTTTCCTTAGGGGTGTGGCCGTCCCAGCCGCCCCATACTATTAAAGCGGTTTTTGACATTAAAGCGACTTTTGACATAATAACTGCCTCCGTTAAGTGTTTTTTATTACTTGACAATGATGTTTACGGGAAGATTATAGCATATATGCCGGGCTTTTCGCAACAGGCAAAAGCATAAAATAGTATATCGTAACCGACACAGGCGCAGATATAGCCGCAGCTCCATTTATAACCGCGGCAATTGTAAATTTCTCGCATATTACCTTGTATATTAGCGATCTTTATGTTATGATTAGCAGTGTGTGCGCATTCGGCGCGCAGTATACATTCGATTAAAGACTTCAATAATATAAAATACGAGGATAAGTCAAAGTGAAAACCACTCATCCCATATTAAAAGCGGCGCTCTGTATCGCCCTGTCCGCGCTTCTGGCGGGCAGCTGTCTGCTTACCGGCTGTTCGGACGACGATAAAGACAAAACCGATACCGCTTCCGTATCCGACAGCATACAGGAGAGTTCCGGTGCCGAGACCGCCCTTCCCGAGGCGACCGGGGAGGATACGACAGCCGAAACTACCGAATACAAGCCCACACCCGAGGGAGGCGAGACCACCATATTCGATACGCCCCCCGAGGAAATCTCACCTGACGAAAAAACTCCCGACGCGGGAGCTGATGATAAGGCTGCCGACGAAGGCAAAAAGCCGGCTGAGACGGTAACCACCGCTCCGCCCGCCCCCGCCGGAGATGCGCCGGTATACGGCGAACAGTCGCAGAGCGGTACAATCAAGTCAAACACCGGCACAACCATCAACCTTCGGGTCGAGTGGCAGGCTTCCTCCGTCAGCGCAGAAACGCTTGAGATAAAATGCGGCATATGGCTTGACTTCATTCGTCTGAAAATAGTCGACCCGCGCATCTGCAACCTGACGGTTAAGGTAGGGGATCAGACCTTCATGGAAGCCTTTGCCACCGGCAAGATCTGGGAGACCGAGAGCGTCTGGCACAATCTCCACATAGGCGACTCGACATTTACTGCCAACCGCGACCCCAACAAGCCTGTAAGCATATCGATAACCGCCGGCGACTGGGTTCTTGGCGGCAACTACGGCGGCAAGTTTGTGGGCGAGATCAAGGCCAGCGGCAAAGCCGAACTGCCGGCGCTGAAACTTATCTCGGGCAATCCGCAGTCGTCCGCCTCCGTGACGACAGCCCCGAATGTCTCCCCCGACCCGCCGAAGACCGAAAAACCGGCCGAGACCAAATCCCTCACCCCCACCTCGGTTCCCGAGCCTGCCGACCTTACACTTAAGGGCGGCGAGCCGCTGAACATGAAGGGCACCTTTTCCTCAGCCACCGGCACCATGCTGAACCTGCGCGTGGAATGGACGGCGGTTCAGCAGCCTTCCGACACCTCGGTGGCGGTTACCGCCGTGGTCTGGCTGGACTATGTAAGGCTCAATATCCCGGTGCGTCAGGGCACCATAACAATTAACGGCTATACTCAGGAATTCACCACCGGCATATTCAAAGTCAACGAAAACAAATCCCATTCCTACAAGTTCACCACCCTGTCGGTAACCATACCCCGTACCCCGGGGGAGGACACCCTTATGGTTATCGATGTGAACTGGCATCTCGGCGGCACCTACAACGGCATACCGATAAAGGACGTGGAGGCTTCGGCGTCGGTGATCCTCTCCGAGCGCTATTCACTTATGCCTCAGAGCTATCAGCTGCCGGTGACCTATATCAGCCAGCAGCCTGAACTGCCCAACGGCTGCGAGATAACCTCCCTTGCCATACTGCTCAACTACATGGGCTATGCCGCCGACAAGCTTGATCTGTCGGACAACTATCTCCCGAAGGGCAAGGTAGGCGAGGTCAGCTACTATGAGGCGAATGTGGGTAACCCCAGAGACATTGAATCCTACGGCTGCCATTCTCCGGTCATCGTAAAGGCAGCCAACGATTACTTCGCCGCCAACGGCGGTCTGCACAAGGCCGTCGACCTTACGGGACATTCGATAGACGAGATATACTGCGAGCTCACCCAGGGAAACCCGGTCATAATGTGGATAACTCTCGACATGGCGCGTCAGCCCACCGTCCTTGTCTCATGGGAGGTTGACGGCGAAACCTACAACTGGAAGCATCCCCAGCACTGCGCCGTGCTCTCGGGTTATAACAAAAAGACCGGCAAGATAACCTACGCCGACCCGCTGCTTGGACGGCAGGAGGTTGACCGCGCCACCTTTGAGCTGCGCTGGCGCCAGATGGGCTCCCAGGCGGTAACTGTGCACCCTGCCAGAGAAAATACCGCCGGCACAAGATAACAAGATAAATCCACCGATAAACACATGGAAAAAACCATAACGGGCTACAATCTCATCGCGGTATGGTCGCACGACGGCAAGTCGATTCTCCTCTGCCGCCGTCTGCGCGAACCATATCTCGGCCAGCTCAACTTCGTGGGAGGCCACATAGAGCCGGGTGAGGACGGCGAAGACGCCGCTTACCGGGAACTGTTCGAGGAGACCGCCATAACCCGAGACGACATCTCGCTGACCCATATTCTCGACATGCGCTACTACCTTGAGGACTGTTATGTCGAGGTCTGGGCAGGTCGGCTGAAGCATCCCGTTGAGGTGAAGGGCGAGGAAAACCGGCTTTTGTGGTCCGACCTCGACCGAAATTTCTTCGCGCCGGAGTACGCCGGAAACGGCAATCTCGGGCATATTATCGAAATTGTAAAGCTGGAAGCCCCCGAAATCTGCGCGTAAGAGGGCATTAAAGGCAATAAAGCGATACATCCCCATAATGCGGCGGTATTTGAATACGCCCTGTACCGTTAAACATCAAATCAACACGACCCGTAAGGCGGTGACAACCGATGATTACCGGCGCGGAGTACGTCCTCCGATTCCTCAATTCCAAACGCCTGCCGGCGGTGTTCGGCTATCCGGGGGCGCCGCTGCTTGCGCTGTATGACGCTTTCGCGCGCCGCGGCACGGAATTCGAACATATATTATGCCGCCATGAGCAGGGTGCGGTTCACGCCGCCTGCGGTATGGCGCGGGCGTCCGGCCGCCCGGGTGTGGTTATAGCCACTTCCGGACCGGGCGCTTCAAATCTTATGACCGGACTCGCCGATGCTTATCTCGACAGCATTCCTCTCCTTGCCATCACCGGACAGGTGAGCGTGGGCGCGATAGGCCGGGACGCCTTTCAGGAGGCTGACATAATGGGCATGACCCTGCCCATCACAAAGCATAACTACCTCATCAAATCCGCGGATCACCTTCCCGCGGCGCTGGAGGAGGCATGGCGGATAGCATCCTCCGGCCGGCGCGGACCTGTGCTGGTGGATATCTCACGGGATGTTTTCGATGACCCGGTTGACGAGACCCAGCAGCCGATAATCACACTGCCCCGCTTCAGGGCTCCACAATATCCCCTTGACAACCGGCGAATAGCCGAGCTGAAGGCTGCAATAGAGCGGTCATACCGTCCGGTCATCCTTGCCGGCGGCGGTGTGGCGGCGGGGAACGCCTCGGAAGCTCTCACCGCCTTTGCCCGACAGAGCGAGATACCGGTGGTAACCACCCTCATGGGAATGGGCATAATTCTCGGCAGGGGCGCGCGCATTTACGGCATGACCGGCAGACACGGCGGTCCGGCGGCGAAGGCCGCTCTCGATCAGTCGGACCTGGTTATAGCCGTTGGCACCCGCTTCTCCGACCGCACAATAGCCTCCTTCAGGGACTTTTCCCAGACCCGACGCATCATACACTGCGACATCGACCCGGCGGAGATATCGAAAAACGTAACCGCCCACCTGCCGGTTAGCGCCGGAGCCGCCGAGTTCTTCACAACTCTTGTCGCCTCCGATATCAGATACAACAGCGAGGCTATAGCCGAATGGAACGCCAAGCTGACAAAACTGGGCAAACGTCCCAAGATCGGGGAGGAACCGGAAGATACTCTTCGTAAGGTTCTGCGCTGCATCGACTCGGTGGTGCGTGAACAGCGGGATACAATATATGTCACCGATGTGGGACTGCATCAGATGGCGGCGGCTCTCGAGCTTGAACCGGTGTTTGAGCGGGGTTTCATAACCAGCGGAGGGCTTGGCGCCATGGGCTTCGGACTTCCGGCAGCCATCGGCGCATCCTTCGGAGCCGACCCGGAAGTCAAACGCATCGTGCTTGTCTGCGGCGACGGCGGATTCCAGATGACCATGCAGGAACTGGCAACCCTTGACTGCGCACGGCTGCCCATCAAGATCTTCACCGCCGACAATTCGGCTCTCGGCATGATCCGAAGCATGCAGGATTCGGATTATGAGGGGCGGCATTTCGCCTGCGAGCTGACGAATCCCGACCTCTGCATGATAGCCCGGGCATACGGCATACCCACCTGCGAGCTTGACGGTGCGAATGACGAACAGATAAGAAAAATACTCGGCAGACCGGGTCACGAGCTGATCCGCGTGTTCTGCTGAACAGATATATATAGGAGTTTCAATGGCAAACTACAGGCAAGACAGAGTAAACGAGGATATAGCCCGCTCTATGTCCGAGATCCTGCGCGGCATCAAGGATCCCCGGATTTCGGGTGAATTCATCAGTATTACCAAGGTGGACTGCACCGCCAACCTGCGCTCCTGCAAGCTCTATTATTCGGTGCTGGGGAGCGAGGAGACTGCGGCAAATGTGGCAGAAGGTCTCAAGAGAGCCATGGGTTACATACGCTCCCAACTGGCACAGCGGCTCAACCTGCGCATAACTCCCGAACTGCGTTTCATCTATGATCATTCCATTGTAGTGGGTGCCGACATAACCAAAATGATTCACGGTATCTCCGAGGAGCTGGCAATAGCCGACGAACGCGACCGGCTCGAGGCGGAAGCTCCCGCAAATGCCGCCGAAACCGAACACGACGAAGACGACTTCGACGAAGAGGACATGGACTTCGACGAGGACGACTTCACCAAGGACGACAATGAGGATGACGAAGAGGAAAGCGACGGCGGAGACGAGGGCGAAGATGAGTAATGATATCGAAGGCTTAGAAGGCATCGAGGTCACCCTCGCCGACATAGCCGATGAATTGCTGACCTCCGACGCCGAAACGCTCATTCTCTGCCATGCCCGCCCCGACGGAGACTGTCTGGGCAGTGCGGCGGCTCTCACCCGGACACTCAGGCAGATGGGACGCACCGCCTATGCCGTCAACGCCGACACAGACAAAATTCAGAACCGTCTGCGCTTCCTCTCCGACGGCATTGTGATCTCCGCCGACGACCTGCCTGCCGGTTTCGCGCCGGGTCTGGTGATTGCTGTTGACACAGCCGAGACCGAGCTGTTGGGCGATTACGACGGACGCTGGAATGTTGATATAAAGATAGATCATCATGTCTCCCGCTCGCTCTACGGCAAGCGCAACTTCGTCGACGCGGGAGCTGCCGCCTGCGGGCAGATCATATGTGAGCTTATATACATGATGGCAGAGCGTGACTGCCGCGCCCTGCCCTGTTCCGCGACCATTGAGGCGCTCTATGCTTCGCTTGTCACCGATTCCGGCTCCTTCCGTTACGGAGGCGTCAGCGGGCGCACACATATTTGTGCCGCCCGGCTGTTTGACGGCGGCCTGGATCACGTCGGTGTCCACGAGCGCCTCTCCCCGGGACGCAGCGAAACCGACCTTAGCGCCCTGCGCATCGCCCTCGGCGGCATGAAGCGCTTCTGCGGCGGCAGAGTCAACGCCCTTGTCATAGACCTTGACACCAAGGCGGAATATGGCGTAGAGGACGAAAATCTCACCGAACTCAACACCTTTGTCCGTGATATCGAGGGGGTTGACGTGGGCATCACACTGAAACAGCAGTCCGACGACCCCGCAATGTGGAAGCTGTCCATGCGCTCCACTCCCCGGGTAGATGTTTCGGTCATCTGCGCGGTATTCGGCGGAGGCGGTCATCTGCGCGCCGCCGGCGCCATGCTTCGCGCCGAATCCCCCGACGAGGCACTCAGACTTGTGCTGTCGGCTCTCGAAGAAAGCGGTCAGCTCGACTGTTCCGACTGCGAAAATGGCTGAGGGCGGCGTACCGGCTCCCGAGGGGGTTCTTATAGTCAACAAGCCTTCGGGAATGACATCACATAAGATTGTGGGAATTGTCCGCCGCTTATACGGCACCCGCACCGTCGGACATGCCGGCACCCTCGACCCTCTCGCCGAGGGGGTGCTGGTGGTGCTTATAGGACGGGCGGTCAAAGCATCCGAATATCTTATGGAAAGCGGAGAAGACAGCCGAAGCCGCAAGACCTACACGGCTCTGCTGCGGCTTGGCATCGCCACCGACACCGACGATATCACCGGCAAAGTGACCGATGAGTTTAACGGCAGTCTGCCCGGCGAGGCGGAAGTGCTGTCCGCACTCGACGCCTTCCGCGGAGATATCATGCAGGTGCCCCCCATGTATTCCGCCCTTAAGCGCGGCGGGAAAAAACTGTATGAGCTTGCCCGGGAGGGCGTGACGCTGGAACTTGAGCCGCGCCCGGTCACAATCTATCGGCTGGATGCCGAGTGTATCTCTGACAGCGATTATTCTCTGCGGGTCGAATGCTCCTCCGGCACCTACATCAGGGCGCTCTGCCGGGATATCGGCGCGGCGCTCGGCTGCTGCGGCACTATGGCGGCGCTGCGGCGGGATGAGGCATGCGGTTTTACACTTGATATGTCGTATTCTCCAGAGGTTCTCGAAGCTATGGACGGCGGGGAGCGGCTCTCTCTGCTGCATCCGGCGGAGTCGCTGTTTTACGATCTTGAAGCTCTGACGCTGCAGCCATTCTTTGCCCGGCTTGCCTCCTGCGGCGCGGAGATATATCTGAAAAAGCTGGGTATTTCCGACGATTGCCGTTTCACGCCCGGCACGCGGGTGCGGCTCTGCGACGAACAGGGCTTCTTTGCCCTTGGCGAGGTGCGGCAGTTCGGCGACGGACCGGCGATAAAACCTGTTAAGCAGTTCAGGATATGAAATTATCGAAAATCGGAGGCTTGCAAGATGCTCTACACGGTGGGTTACAGCCGGATAAAACGGGACGAGTTCATGAACGCGCTGCGAAGCGGCTGCGAAGTTCCCCCAGGCACCGGCGACAGGATTAGCGAGGTATATTTCAGCTGGAGCGGTATAGCCAACGGCCGCAGCAGTCTTGATCTTATCGGAGAGCTGCCCCCGTGGGAGGAATGCGCCCGAACTCTCGGCGATCTTCGGGAGATGAAGGCATCAGGGCTGAAGCTGAATCTGCTGCTCAACGGCAACTGCTACGGCCGTGACAGCGCCTCCCGAAGCTTTTTCGAAAAAATCGGCGAGCTTGTCGATTCGCTTAACAGCCGTGTCGGAATCGATTCGATAACCACAAGCTCGCTGTTCATCGCAAAGTTTATCCGCAACAACTTCGAGGGCATGGGAGTGCGCGCCTCGGTGAACATGGGCATAGGCACATCCGCCGCCCTGCGCTCGCTTGACGGATATTTTGACGGTTTTTACGTGAAGCGCGAGCTTAACCGCGATCTGACGGCTCTCAGAGGGCTGGCGAAAATCGCTTCGGGGCTGGGTATTGAAATGTACGGCCTTGCCAACAGCGGCTGTCTCTGCGACTGTCCCGCCCACACTTTCCACGACAACCTCGTTGCCCACGAGGCGGAAATCGCGGCTATGGACAACGCCTACGACTTCCGCTCGGTCTGCGGCGATTATTTCTCCGCCTCCCCCTCCCGCATTCTCTGCGATCTGAGTTTCATCCGCCCCGAGGATACGGGGCTGTATGAGGGTGTTTATCCCATGCTCAAGCTGGCGACACGGGTCTCTCCCCGCCCCGCCGCGATCATATCGGCGTACCTTCGCCGCTCCTTCAACGGCAATCTCCCCGAGCTGCTGGAGCCCGACCATTCCGCCCGGCTCCTGCCCTATGTTGTTGACAACCGCTCTCTGCCCGCCGACTTCGGCGAGCATGTCTCCTCCTGCGGGCGGGTCTGCCGTTACGGCGCTCCCTGTCCCTACGGCGAGGCGGCATATGCTTCCGCCGCCCTGCGGCTGGGATGATGATTTAATGTAACTCGATCATAAAGCCTCCCTCTTTGAGGGAGGTGGCACGGCAAAGCCGTGCCGGAGAGAGTAACCCCGGCAACCGATGTCAAGCAAGGAGCGCATCAAAACTCAAATTTGATACGGCTCCTTTTCTCTTTCCGAAAACCGCGCAAACGCCTGCTGCTGTTTTTACGGCTATACTGTAGAATATATGTATGTGAACTATACGAAAAGGACAATATGAAACATTGGAGGATTAAATGAATTTTCTCGAACTTGCAAAATCAAGATATTCTGTGAGACAGTTTGAAGACAGACCGCTTTCGCAGGAAGATATCGATAAGCTGCTGCTGGCGGCTCAGGCTGCGCCCACCGGCAGAAACAATCAGCCTCAGCGCATCCTTGTCATAAACTCCGACGAGGCTGTTGACAAGCTCAAAAACTGCACAAAATGTCACTTCGGCGCCCGGACGGCAATGCTTGTCTGCTTCAACAAAGACGAGAGCTGGGTGCGCCCCTTTGACGGCGAGCTTTCGGCCCCGGTGGACGCCTCAATAGTGACCACTCACATAATGCTCATGGCGCAGTCGATCGGAGTGGGTACCTGCTGGGTCATGTTTTTCGACCCCGACAAGACGCGTGAAGAGTTCGCCATTCCCGAGAATCTGGTTCCCTTGGCGCTGCTGGTAATGGGATATCCTCACAAGGACGCCAAACCGTCGGAGAGACATTCGGTCAGGAAGGATATTGATGAGTTTGTGGTGTATAACAGCTTCAGCTGACCCGCCGCTATAATCGCTTGGATCCCGCCTGCAGGACGACGAGACGGCGGCACGGCTGCTCTACTATTAGTCCATACCGAAGGATAATCCGCTTGTGAAGAATTTCATCGTGGCAGCCCAATGGCATAATATCAAAAGTGATTGAGACCTGTAAGTTATATCGGCAGATTGCCGCGGCGGATGCCGTACGGGTTTCAATCACTTTTCTTCTTTTATCAATACCGGTTTTTCATCTATCCATATCGGTTTTTCATCTTCAGCAGTGAATTATTATATAATGTTTCAATATCCAAAACAGCTCTTGACACGCCGACCGCCGCCGTATGATTTGGGACAGGACACACTGCAAAATTTTATTTTAATTACTATTTACAAAATTATATTTATATGATATTGTGGAACAGGCATAGGATGGAAGTAATGTTCGTGTCTGATTAATAAAAACTGAATTAAGGAGGACTTTGTTATGAAAAAACGATTATTTGGCATTATTGCGGCACTCGTTTTATGCTCATCGCTTTTATCTTTGGCAGCATTGGCAGCAGACATGAACTTTACGGACGTACAACCGGGCGACTGGTTCTACAACGATGTGAAAACTGCTGTTGAGAGCGGTCTTGTCAATGGAAAATCCGATACGATATATGCGCCTGATGACAACCTTACCTATGCCGAGGCTGTTAAACTGGCTGCATGTATGCACCAGTTGTATTCCACGGGCAGCGTCACCTTGAAAATCGGCAATCCGTGGTATCAAAGCTTCGCAAACTACTGCAAGCTGAACAACATCATAAGCAAGGATTATAATTGGGAGGCTAACGCAACCAGAGCCGGGTACATGGATATCTTCTCCCGCGCCCTGCCGGATACTGCATTGTCCCCGATTAACACCGTTCCCGACAATTCGATTCCCGATGTCCCTTCGACACACGAATTCGCTTCGGAGATTTATAAGCTCTATCGTGCCGGCATATTACAGGGTGTCGATAAAGAGCATAACTGCAACCCGGGAAGCAACATCAAACGCAGTGAAGTAGCGGCTATCCTTACCCGTATGATGAACGTGGATAAGAGAGTCACGTTTAATATCGGTAAAAAGCTTGCGATTACGGATCATCCTGCAAACGCGGAAGGAAAAGCGAGAGATACGATAAAGTTCACTGTAAAAGCCGATGGAGACGAGCTGAAATACCGATGGCAGATGAAAGATGAAGACAAATTCAATGATATAAAAGACTCTTTTGTCATCGACGGATCTGCCACCGATAAGCTCAGCATAACTCTGCCGATTAAAGTAGAGAGTTTCACAGTTTATGTCAGATGCGTAGTCAGCGACAAATACGGGAAATCTGTTACCTCAAAGGAAGCGGCTTTGAAAGTGTCTGCCTCCGGAATATTCCGTCCCTCTAAGCCCGGTTTCGACATTGATAGTGAGATTGTTTTCAATCCCGGTACTATATTCAAACCCGGCTTTGACCCCGGTATGTTTGACCCGGATTTTAAATACAAAAATCCAATTGTTCCAATTATTCCAATTGACCCGGTTGATCCGATTAAACCCTGATTAAAATCATAACAATTAAACTTAAGTGATTAAAAACCCGGACTATGCGGCACATATAATATGCTCGCATAGTCCGGGTTTTGTTTGCGAATAATCATCCTGTCCAAAGCTTATACAATTCGGGCATGGCTTTTCTGCCTGTGTTCCGCATTCTCAGTCAATGTCAATAGGCTTGTTTGCCGTGGCGTAGGTGTCAGGATATCACATTTGATCCGATTCCCTTACCTCCGCCGCGGCTATGCGTCCCAGCCTCTCGCCGATACAGATGCAGACCGGCATAAGCCGGACCGCCGACAGCGCCGCGTGGGTGACCGAGATGCAGCGGCCGTTGAATCGGATATTGCCGCCTTTAGCGGGCACGCAGCAGCCGTACGGTATGGAAAAGGGGTTAGCTTTAAGCGGGGCGCCCGATGCGCCTCTGCCCGACGCAGCATGTCCGCCAAGTCCGGCGCGCACGTTGTCGGCTACAATGTCCCGACAGGTTATTCCGTCTGCGATATCGTATTCCGTAAGAATGGTTTTGCCGATAAATCGCCGGCTCTCCCGCACGCCGATATTGTCGGGCACTGCTATAATGTAGCAGTTCTCGTATCCCGGCACGCACTCTTGCAGAAAGCGGACGATGCCGTCGAACTGCGCCCTTGCGGTTTTCTCCGCCCGGGTCAGCACAAAGGGGTCGGTGGGGTCACAGCCGCTCACCGAGGCGTTGCTCATATTGACATGCGCCGTGCCCCGGTTTATACCCTCAATCAGTATGACATGACCGCCGGGGGGCGGTATGATTCCCGAATCCACATAACGGCGCATCTTCTCCTCCAGCTCCGGATGGGTGCCGAAGGTGGGATATACCGCCTTTGAATCGTCCACGCCGCCCACAATAAACTGGGGAGTCATGGGCTGCGGCTCCGAGTCTATCTCGTATTCGCATCCCGCCAGATATGCCGCGTCGCCGTTGCCGGTGGAGTCTATGAACAGTTTCGCACAAAGCTCCACTGTGTGACCGCTGCAGGTCAGCAGCAGGCGGTCGATATCTTTTCCGTTTTCCTTCATCACCGCCGAATATGCCTGCGAATGGAGCAGCAGCTTCACGCCGGCGCGCTCAAGCTCAGACATATAAAAGCGCTCCAGACGGTGAGGTGAATATACACCGCTCCGTCTGCCGGGCTGCGGGTCCTTTATATTAGCCGCCGCCTTTATTTCAGTGAAGAAGTCGCTTTCGCAGGCGCCGCACCAGACGTTGAGCATACCCGAGGTGCTCATTCCTCCGACACGCCCCTCCTTCTCGCAGAGCACCACCGAAACAGACGGATCTGCCACGGCAGCCGCCACCGCCGCCGATATGCCCGAGGGTCCCGCACCTATAACCGCGATGTCGCAGGTGACTTTGTATGTGCTCATTACTTTTCCTCTCGTTTATTACAGGTTGAATGCGGCTATGACTTCATTCAGCTTTTCTTTGTATACAGATTCTTTTGATGTGTAGAGGGACATGAAATCGCGGCTTTGGGATTTCATGAGCGTTCGTGTTATCGTACCGAGTTCGCCGATTGCATAGTTGTATACATAAGCGAAGTCGGTGGTTGCGGCGTTTTTGATTATGTCGAGCACTCGGACCGATTCGGAATCGCGCATATATTTTGTCTTAAGCGCGATTTCATAATATGCGGGCGTCAGATATTCGGCGCTGTATTCTGCGGCCGCCTGAAGCAATGCCCCGACCATGTCGCGCTTTGCATTGCCCAGAGTTACGGGTATGCAGAACTGCCCGGCATTGTCATGTGCCAGCGCGTTATATTCCTCCTGCGCTTCGTTGTACTTGGGATAAGGGATAACGCCGTAATCCTCTTCCATGTCGCGCAAAAACCGGGCGGTGTCGAACCATCCGAACATAAACACCATCTCGCCCGCCGAGAGTTTGTTTACCATTGTCACATCCAGGCTTTCAAGGGACGCTGGATAGGTAACTACTGCCGGATTCTCGAAATACAGCGAGTATATGTAGTCGATCACGTCGACCGTATGGGTATGGTCGACCACGAGAACGGGAATGCCGTCCTTCTTCTCGGTGTATTTGACGCCTGCATTTATGGCAAGGTGCTCGGTAATACTGCCCGTCATAACCGCGGTGCCGAAATAATCCGACTCATCCACAACCGAATCGCCGTTCAGGTCGCGATACGCATCCTTCAGATAGCCGCTCAGCGTGTCGAAGGTCCATCTGCCGTCGAAAACCAAATCGTACATGGCATCCTTTTCACTGCCCGTCAGATTATTGTATTCCACCGAATTGAAATACATGCAGCTTGTGCGGTGAAGGAATTTCAGCGATATGTCGCCGGTCATAAAAATTGTCTTCCCCGCAACGGACATCTCATTCATGTATTTCTGCGCCCAGCATTCTTTTGTGAAATCCAGATAGGGAAAATCGCTCATCTCCCGGAAAAGACCCTTTGAAGTGAGCATCGCAAGACGATATTGTGCCGCGTTGATAATGTCGTATGCATCCTCGCCGACCTGTATGGTTGTTGTGACCAGACTGATCACATTATTCTCATGAACGGGTATCGGCTCGATTGTGATGCCGAGGTTTTCCTCAAGCCATAATTTACGGTTGAACAGCGTGTCATTGACAATTTCACCGTCATTCTCGGCTTCCCATTCTTCGTGCTGAGAGAATATGGTTATCCTGCCGCCGGAAAAATCGAGTGCTTCGTACCATGGCGGCGCCGCTGTTTCGGTTTCTGTTTCAAATTGTCCCGTCGGCGCCTCAGTGTCCGCACCCTCGGACAGGTTATCTCCGGTATCGGAGCAGGCTGCGAGAAGGCAAACCGCCGCCAAAATTGCAGCAAACTTCTGTCTGGTGCTTATCATTGTGAACCCCCATATCTGATATATTTGTTCAATATGCTCTGATTTTTGATTATATCATCGAATTTGTGAACAGTCAACAGTTAATCCAAGTATAATTCGGCATTATTATATTACTAAATATAGTCGACAGCCCTTGACACGCCGGTTTTTGCAGTATATAATATTATACACATCACTATAATATACACATTATTATATTCGGAGATGCAGAATGGAAGTAAATTACAACCGGGTTAATTTCTACGACTTCACAAGAGATGTGAAACCGCCGAACCGGTTCTTGGTGTGGCTGCAGTATGTGCTGTCCAGGCTGACCATGCCGAATGTGCCCTTCACATATGAGAAGATCGGCATTGAGGGGCTGAAGCCGCCTTTTATCCTGCTGTCGAATCATATGCAGTTCGTCGATTTCAAACTGACGGCTCAGATAACCTATCCCCTGCCCCTCTGCAACATTGTGGCGATTGACGGCTACACCCACCGTGCATTCCTGCTGCGAGCCATCGGCTCCATACCCAAGCGCAAGTTCGTCACTGAATTAAACACCCTCCGTTCAATCAGACGAGTGCTGGACAAGGGAGCGGTGCTCAGTCTCTACCCCGAGGCGCGGTACACGCCCATCGGCACACTTGCCCCGCTGCCCGAATCGCTGGGCGTCATGTGCCGCAGGATGAAGGTGCCGGTGGTCATAATTAAACATCACGGCAACCACCTTCAGAAACCCTTCTGGGATCAGCACCGTCCGCGCAGGGTGCCGCTGCACTCGGTGATGAAACTGATACTCACCCCCGAGCAGATTGCCTCCATGTCCTCCGAGGAGGTGAACGAGGCGCTGCGCCGGGAGATGTATTACGACGAATATCGCTACTGGCAGGAGAGCGGCTTCCGCATAACCGAGCCCTACCGCGCCGAAGGGCTGCACAAGGTGCTTTACCGCTGTCCCGCCTGCAATACCGACTTCTCCATGCGCTCCTCCGGCGCCGAGCTGTACTGCAAAAGCTGCGGCAAGCGCTGGGAGTTAGGCGAAACCGGTTTCCTCGCCGCAAAGGAGGGGGAGACGGAGTTTAACCATGTGCCCGACTGGTTCGAGTGGCAGCGGGGCTGTGTCCGCGAAGAAATTCTCGCCGGCGACTACTTCTTCGAGGACGATATCGAGTTATATTCTCTGCCGGGTGTGGACAGGTATCACTATCTCGGCCGGGGCAGGCTGCGCCATGACCTGAACGGCTTTCTGATAACCGGATATCATAACGGCGCGCCCATCCGCATCGAGCGCAAGCCGCTGTCGATACACGGACTTCATGTTGAATACGATTATTTTCGGGTGCTGAAAGGCCGTGACGCCATCGACATCTCCACCGAGAATGACAGCTTCTTCTGCTTCCCCGAGCGCCAGCTCATGCTCACCAAGCTGTCCTTCGCCACCGAGGAGATGTATTCCCTCGCCCGTCAGAATGTAAGAAGAAACCTTCGCGGACGGCGTACCAAGGATGCTGCACAAGCCTGATTGTCGGAGGCTTATTGGCTTGGGAGTGGCGTGTGGTGAAGCCGACCGGCTTCGGGTGATTTACGGATGATATGACGGGGCTGCATGGGTCGATATTAAAACCATAAACCGCTTAAAAGCCGGATCAGCGGCGCATAATAATAAAAACACGCAAAACACGGGACATGACCGATAATCGGCATGTCCCGTGCTGTTTATGCAATTATAATATTTCCTCAGTTGATCTGACCGAAGCTGTCGACCACCTTGTCGATAGCAGCCTGAATGGCGGTGCCGTTCGCCGCCATCGCCTGGGAGATGTCGTTGGAGGACGACTTCACCAGATTCTGGACGATGCCGGTGATGCCGCCGAAGTTGTAGGCAAGACCCAGGTCGAACACTCTCTGGGAGAAGACCAGGTCAAGCATAACAGCCGACTCCTCGTCGCGCAGGAACTTGGAGGTCAGCGCCACATCATAGTAGGCGGGCTTCAGCAGCTCGCAGGACTTGGCTGCCATGGTCTCGAGGACCGCGCCGACGAATTCGGTGTCGGTACAGGAAACGGGAACCGCGGTGTAGGAACCTACCGTCCAGACCACGTTTGCGTATTCCTCCTGATTCTCGTCATACTTGGGCACCGGTACGATGCCGAAGTCGGCGACCAGGTCGCGCAGACGGATGACAATCTGCAGGTTGGTGACCCAGAAAAGACCCCGTCCCTCCTGGAACATTGCGGTTGTCTGGAGATGGTAGCCAAGCGCCGAGGCTTTGTCGTGGTAATTATAGGAGAAGTCTTCATCGCGCATGATCTTTATCAGCTTGTCAAGCACGCCGACGGTGCGCTCGGTGGAACCTATGGAGATTATCGGAATATCTGAGGAGTCTTTGGCAATAAGCCGGTCGCCGCCGCCGATAAACATGGCGTTGTAGTTCTCGTTCTGGGTGAGGTTGGCGAAGAAGTCGTCGGAACCTAATTCTCCGTCGCCGTTCAAGTCATGGGAGACGCCGGAGTAGAGGGTGTAGAAGTTGTCCATTGTCCAGGTGTTCTTCTCCACCAGGTCGTAGGGGCTTTCAAGGCTGAAATCCTCGACTATCACCTTTGAGAACATGGTGCACCAGGTGGCGTCGTTGTTGAGCATCGAGATATCGCTTGCCACAAAGTAGAGCCGGTCGGCGATGCTCAGGTCGCGGATGGAGCTCTGATCCCACCAGCGCTCGGTGAAGTCCATGTACGGCATGTCGTACAGATCCATGAAAAACCCGGATGATGCAAGAGTGCCGCAGTCGCCGAAAGCGGGCATGACGCACTGATAGGCGTCCTCGCCGGCACTTACCGACTTCTGAATGTCGGCGGTCACCGTTTTGCACTGATATTCCGCGATTTCAATGTTGAGCTTTTCCTCCACCTCCCGGTTACGGCGGTAGATAGCGGAATTGATGACATCTCCGTCGTCCTCCTCGATCCAGATGCTGGTCTCGCCCCACTCGTTGTACTGGGCGACAGCCTTGTCAAGGATGGTGAATTTAGCGCCTTCATAATTAAGGTCCTCGGGCAGACCTGGGTCAAAGCCGAGAGTAGTCCCGGTGACCTCGGCGGAGGGGGTATCGCCGGTTGAAGCAGTTGTGTCGGCTGCAGCCGGGGTGTCGGACGTTCCGCCGCCGCACGCGGCAAATCCGACGGTGCAGAGGGCAGCCAGGAGCAGTGCGATGATTTTCCTGAAGTTCATTTTGTGTTTCCTCCAAAAAAACAGACCCGGTATGTCTGATATACACACCGGGTCCGACTTTCAGTGTGGTTATTTGATGTCGGCTTCCGCTCCCGCCTTGCGGCCGAGTACGATGTTGACTATTATTCCGAGGATGAGGGCGCAGGCAATCTCGGTGAGGGTAACCGCTCCGATATTGAGGGTCATGCCGCCGATACCGCAGATGAGTATGACCGATACGGTGAAGAGATTGCGGTTTTCGCCAAGATCGACCTTCTGAATCATCTTCAGACCCGATACGGCGATGAAACCGTAGAGAGTGATACAGACGCCGCCCATTACACAGCTCGGTATGGTGGCAAGGAGGGTTACAAATGGAGCGAAGAAAGAGGCGGCGATAGACATTATGGCTGCTGCGGTTATGGTTATAACCGAGGCGTTGCCGGTTATCGCCACGCAGCCGACCGATTCGCCGTAGGTGGTGTTGGGACAGCCGCCGAAGAAGGCGCCGACAATGGAGCCTACACCGTCACCCATCAAGGTGTTGTGCATACCCGGATCCACAATCAGGTCTCTGCCGATGATGGTGGAAAGGTTTTTGTGGTCGGCTATATGTTCGGCGAAGACAACGAAGGCAACCGGCACATAAGCCACCGCGACGGTGACGATATACTTGCCGTCGATGGCTTTGAGCCCCTTTGCCGCCGTCAGGAAGGTGAAATCGGGGATCCACTGCATATTGGAGAAGAGACTGAAGTCAACAATGAGCAGCGACTCATTCTTTGTTGCCATGCCGATGAGCGTGAAGATCACAGCCACAATATAACCGCCGAGTATGCCCATGATGAAGGGGATCAGTTTAATCATCTTGCTGCCGTAAACCGAGCAGATCATGACGACGAAAAGGGTAACCAGTGCGCATATGAAACCGACCCAGGCATGTGGGTTCATGGCGTAGTTGCCCGAGGAGCTGTCGGCGTACTTAAGAGTGTCAGCCACCGCGTTCCCCGCCAGCGAAAGACCTATTATGGCGACGGTGGGACCGATAACCACGGGGGGCATGAGCTTGTCAACCCACCCGACACCGAAGATTTTTACAAAAATTGCGATGATAATGTATACCAGACCGGCGAAGGCGGCGCCTATGATAAGTCCGGCATAACCCGCCTCAATCGACACGGCGCCGGCGAAGGCAGCTAACATGGAGCCGATGAAGGCGAAGGAGGAGCCGAGGAACACGGGGCTGCGGAAACGAGTGAAAAGCTGATATACTATCGTGCCGACGCCCGCGCCAAGGAGTGCCGCGGACTGGGACATGTCGTTACCGACGATAGCCGGCACCGCGATGGTGGCGGCAAGGATGGCAAGCAGCTGCTGGAATGCGAAGACTATGAGCTGACCTATTTTCGGTTTGTCTTCCACATTGTAAATCAGTTTCATGTAGCTTTACCTCCGATGATGTATTTTATTTTATCTTGGGTATTGTAGCATACCTTTTCGGGTTTGTAAAGGCTTTTTTGCCCTCGAAACGCCGAATCGGAAATTTTCCACTATTCTCACACAAAGGGGAATATTTCCCCGCGTTTGATTGTTGATTATGTTCCCGGTGTATGCTATAATGCGGATGATAAACGAAGGGAGGCGGTGTTCCTATGCGGGTGCTTGCGCTTACGGTTATTCTGTGCGCGCTGGGAGTTCTGTCGGCTGTCTACGGGCTGATGGTGTTCTCGCTGCGCTCGGGGACGGCCTTTTTTCTTATATGGTTTGTCATCGCCGCCCTCTGCTTTTTCGGCGCGTTTCTTGTTCGCCGGCAGATAAAGCCCGCCTTGTGGGTGCGTATAACAGCCGGCGCCGCCGGAGCGCTGCTGATTGCGGCTTTTGCCCTGTCGCTTGCGGCGATTCTCACCGGCTTTGACGACAAGGGAGAGGAGGGGCTTGACTGCATAGTTGTACTCGGCGCCCAGGTCACCGCCGAGGGTCCCGGAAATGTGCTGCGGTACCGCCTTGACGCGGCTTATGATTATCTCGCCGCCAATCCCGGCACTATCTGCATCGTCTGCGGCGGGCAGGGCTGGAACGAGCCGGCTTCCGAGGCTTCGGTAATGGGGGATTATTTAGTCGCCCGAGGCATTGACCCTTCGCGGATCATTCTCGAGGACAGCTCAACCAGCACACTCGAAAACCTGCGCTTCGCGCTTCCCATGATACCCGACGGCTCCTCGGTGGGGGTGGTGACAAACAACTTTCACGTCACCCGCGCCGTGCTGATGGCGAAAGCCGAGGGCTACAAAAATGTCTGCGGCATAGCCGCGGGTATGCCCGCGCTCTGGCTGCCGAACTCGCTGCTCCGCGAGACCATATCCCTCACCCTGCACCGGCTGGCGGGGAATATATAGAAATATATAATCGGAGTGATTGCCTATGATATTCAGACGAAAATTCTCGATTAACCCCTACCGCACCCTGAGGCTGCCTCTGGCGGGTATGTCCTTTTACAAGGACTGGCTGAACACGAGCCGGGGCGACCCCTGCCCGGTCACCTTTGCCGGAGAGACAAGACCTTCCGAGCGCACCGGAGACGGGTATTATACCGCCCGGGGCAAGGGTTTTGTCTGCCGGCTCATAGGTCAGCATTTCCCCTACGCCACCTACGACATTGAGCCGGGCGAGCTGAGCCTGGGGCGCGTCGGGCTGCGGATTGCCGCAAGCTGCGGCGGGCGCTCCTCCTACACCCCCGAAACCGCGCCAGTTCTCGACATTTTCATAGAGGCGGGAGCGAAATACAGAGTGGGCTATGAACTTTCCGCCGGGGGAGAGACAGCCGAAAGCAAATATTATCGCGTTGAGGGAAAACCTCTGCCGGGCACGAAGCTGTCGGTTACCTTCCGAGGCGGCGCTTTCGACATCTACCTTGACGACGGAGTGCGGGCGATTCCGGTAATAACCGCCGAGCCGCCCGGACTCAGCGATTCAATGAAACATGGCACCTTTTCACGCATGACCGCTTCGCTGCTCTGCGATCTGCATGCCGGCGGGCGGCTGCGGGTCGATTCGGTCGGCGCGTACCTCTGCGGCGGCATCAGTCACGCCGATATCAAGCCCATATGCTATGAGGACGGCACACCGATGCTGGAGGACGGGCGTCTCTATCTCACCGTCTCGGCGCGGTTTGAGGCAAAGACCTCACAGATAGTGGTGTCGCTCAACCCGTCTGGCTGCGATCTGCGGCTGGAGGGAGCGATTTTCTTCGACTGCGGCGACGACCGCTGGTGTCATGATGTGGCTTCGTCTGTGCTCTTTAACCGCATGACCGGCGAATGGTATGTCTGGTCGGTGGCGTTCTCCCACGGGCATATTCTCTGTCACGGCACATCAAAAGCCGATCTGCGCCACGGCATACATGTCATAGACGCAACCCTTATGCCCACAGCGGAAGGACAGCCCGAGCCGGTGTACGGAAGCAGCGGCATCACCCTGCCGGACGATCGCATGTGGCTTGGCAAATCAGGCGATGAGGACCCGCATCTAATCTATGACGCGGAGCGGAAAATGTGGTACCTGACTGTCTGCCGCCTGGTGAGGCTGGAAAACAAAAACGCCTACCGCTACTTCATGTTCGAGTCGGAGCGGCCTTTTGACGGCTTCCGCTATGTCACCCATACTCTCGAGGGCGAGAATACCGGCGGGTCGATGATATGCGCCGCCGGAAAGCGTTACTTTGTCTGCGGCAGCGATTTCGGCGCCCGGGCTCACTACAACATCTACCGTCTTGGCGACTTTTCGGAGTACCGCCGGGCAGAATTCGACTTCGACGACGGCGGATTCCGCGGCTGGGGCACAATAATCCCCATCCCCTGCGGGAACCGCACACGGCTGCTTTGGCTGACCTTCGACCGGCACGGCGGCAGCGAATACAACTGGAGTTACGGAAACCTTTACGGCTTCGAGGGCGAAGCCATGATTAAAAACGGGGAGGATATTGACCTGTGGATATGAAATATTCTGTATTCAGCGAAAACGAGTGGGTTTATCCCGATTCAACTCTCGGCGGCGCTGTCTCGGCGGCGCTTGACACGCCCCGGGGCGGCGACGTATGTCTGCAGCTGCTCACCGACACGGTGCTGGGCGGCGGCGAGGAACTCGCCGTCAAAGGCTGCGGTCTGCCAAAAGGCGTCACGCTGACCGCCTATCGGCTCCTGCCGGTAAATGTGGCTGAAAACAGCGGACCCAAGTTATTCTGCACCAAAAACTACGACGAGGTGAAGGACTTCGTCACACGTCAGGCTCCCTTTGAAGTCTACGACATCACCGAGTCGCTGAGCGGCAAAACCCGCGCCGGCCGCCTTGCGCTCTGGCTCAGGCTTGACGCCGCAGCCGACGCGTTGCCGGGGGCGTATGACTTCAGGATAAGCGTAAAGGCGGGAGAGAACAGCCTGTCCCTGCCCGTTTCGCTCACCGTGCATGCCGCGAAGGTGCCGCCGCTCGCCGACGCCAAATTCGGCATGGTGAACTGGGTCTACTGCGACCCTGTCGCCGCAGACCACGGCGTTGAGGCGGGAAGCGATGATTTCTTCCGCATCCTGCGCGAGTACTTCGCCAATCAGACAGACATGCGCAACACCCACTTCATGATTCCCGCGGGCAAGCCGGTGCGCGACGTAGAGGGCAAGGTCGTCGACTTCGACTTCACACTCGCCGAGGCTGTGGCGCGGGAGGCGCTGGATGCCGGGCTCAACTATGTGATGGGCGGCTTCACGGCACGATTCAAGGAGTGGAACGACCCCGACATGTATCTGCTTTGGGACCGCGAAGTGGGGGTCACGGGAATCGAGGGCTTCCGTCAGCTGAAGCTCTACTACACCCGCGCATGGGAGAGCGTTTGCCGCATGGGCATCGCCGACCGGTATTATCAGTGTCTGGTTGACGAGCCCCAGTTCCCCAACTCGCTTGCGTACCGCGCCATGTCGGGTATCTGCCGCTCCTGCATGCCCGGCGTGAAGATTCACGACCCGGTGGAGACTACCGATATCGGCGGCGCCCTTGATGTCTGGGTGGTGAAGCAGGCGGTTTACGAGAAGCATATCGAAAACTTCCGCGCCCTCCAGTCGTTTGGCGAGGAGATGTGGCTCTACACCTGCGGCTTCCCGGCGGGCAGGACCATGAACCGCTGTCATGACCTGCCGCTGACGGTGAGCCGACTGACAATGTGGATGTGCATTCTCTACCGCTGCACCGGTTTCCTGCACTGGGGCTATCACCGCCACTCCACAAAGCCGGGCGAGGCTCCCGAGGCATGCTATTCAATAAGCGGAGGGCGGATGTATCCCCCCGGCAACTCCTATGTGGTCTACCCCGCCCCCTTCGTTCCCGGCAGCAGCGGCTACGAGGTGGCATACGGCGTGCGCGGACACCTGCAGCGCACCGGCGCCCAGGATGCCGAGCTTCTCATGCAGTTAGGCGAAGCGGAAGCCGATGAGCTTATCAAAAAAGTCTGCACCAGCTTCAACGACTATACCGGCGATGCCGCCCTCTTTGACCGGGTGCGCCGCGAACTGCTCATTGCGGTGAGCAATAAAGCGGCAAAATAACGAGGTTAATATATGGAACATAAAATATTCGAGCGCTGCCCAATAGGCAATCCCCACCGCCCCTGGCGTCAGGACAACTTTGTGCTCTCAAACTTCTCAATGAACTGCGATTCCATTCGAGACGCGGTTAAGCTCTGCAGGGATGCGGGATTCACAATGGTGGAGTTGGGCTGGTCGCCCCATGACCGGGCTTGGGAGGCGGTAAAGCTTTGCGAGGAATACGGGCTTGACCTGCTTTTCCAGGATTTCGCGAATGTAGGCGGGATGCAGGAGCGCAATCTCGACCGCGACCCCGCCGTATCGGTTAATGACATGAAGAAACTCTGCGGCGCTCTGGCGCCCTACCGCCGCACTGTCGGTCTCTATGTCTGGGATGAGCCCTATGTTCACGACCAGCTTGTGGAGGCGCGGCGGCAGATGGACATGTATCAGACCTTCGCCCCCGACAAGTTGGCTTTCGTGGTTGCAATTCCCAGCTATAACACCAAATACACCTGGGATAACGGGCTTTTCGCCGGCTATCTCGAGGATTACGCCGTAACCGCCGATCCGTCGGTGCTGTCCCTCGACTACTACCCCTACGGACTTGGGAAATATAACGATGCCGACGAGTTGGATACTTCGCTTTTCTGGTGCGATCTCGGGCTTCTGAGGCGGGTCGCCGCGGCTCACAATATGCCCATGTGGTTCTACTACCAGGGCGTGAATCTGCACAAGTACGCCCATTTCGAGTTTCCAATGGTGCGCTGCCAGATGTACGCCGCCGCCCTCTACGGCGCGAAGGGGCTGCAGCTTTTCACCGGTCTTAACTGCGTGTTCGACGAAAAGGGCGGAAAGGGTCGGTTCTTCGACGAAATGAAGGAGATCCACGCCGAATTCGCAGCCCTTGGCAATACTCTCATGGCGCTTGACAGCGAGGCTGTTTACCACAGTTCCGACCTGCTGCCCGGCTGCGAACATCACGCGGGGCTGACCGACAGCGCCGCTGACAGCCCGCTCTTCTCGGGCGAACTGCCGGCAAGGACATCGGCGGGACTTCTTGCCGATAAATACGGGAACCGCTATGTTATGTTCCAGAACCGGGCGCTGACCGAAGACCGGGAACTGACCTTCAGTTTCAGGTCTCCCCTGCGGTTCTATGAGGTCTCCCGCGCCGACGGAAAGCAATCGCTTAAAGCCGACGGCGACCGTCTCACCCTCAGCCTCGCCGCAGGCGACGCCGCGCTGATGCGCATACAGGATATCGCCGAGGCGCCATTCACACTGGAGTACCGGCTGACAAAATAAAAACGGAGCAAAGGGCGGTGGCCTGAACAGACCACCGCCGCAATTATTAAAATGAGAGAATTAAAACTGCACACAATCTACCGCCATTTCAAAGGCAGGTATTATCTGACCGAAAACATAGCATACGACTCGGAAAGCTGTGAGGAACTGGTGCTCTACCGGGCGTTATACGGCGACCGGAGGCTCTGGGTTCGTCCGCTCGCCATGTTCCTTTCGGAAGTCGATCGCGAAAGGTACCCGGACATCGATCAGCGCTGGCGCTTCGAGGAGATAGACACGGAAAATCAGGAAGGGTCTGTTTCTAAATAACCGAGTTTAATATACTTGAACCCGTCATCTTCATCTTCATCGTAGTCATAATAATCTTCATCGTATTCGAAATCATATTCTTCGTATTCATAATCAGCTTCTGTGTCATAATCAGCTTCGGTGACCCAGATTGTGTAGTCCTCATCGTCGCCCGGATACTCGTAGGGAACACTGTGATCCTTGTCCAGGTACATTGCCTCTTCGGCGTTAAATACGCCCTCGGGGACAACCTCCCAGCCCTTCGGCACCTCCCGGGTGTACTTCTCGGTGGCCTCGTTGCCGGCGTCGTTGATATAGCTGCGTACAACAGTCACGCTGCGGGTGTCATCCCACATATCCAATATTTCGCCGTCATAGGGAATGTTGCCGGTTTTGACTTCACAGTCCGCGTATTCCATACCGTAGGTGATGCGGACATGCTCAATGCGCAGGGTGCCGTAGTTGACCGTGATATTTATCGAATTTGCATACTCCTCGCCGTCGGTGTAGCCCAGCACGATATGTTCCTTTTCACGGTATTCCACCACCTCAAGGGGCATTGAGAAGAAGGGCATGAAGAATTGCTCATACCACATCAGTCCGTCGTCGTCGTATTCCTCTGAGTAGGGCTGGACAACATGCCGTCCCTCGCGGGTCATTTCGTCACAGAAGAAGTACATTCCGTTTATCACACCGTCGTAACTGGGAACATATTCGCCTTGGTCATCCATCTCCAAATGGCAGTTGATAAACGCCGGTTTGTCTTCGAACATTCCCGCCCAGCCACGCACTTCGTAACCCACGCCCATTTCGTGCCAGGTAATGTCGTCTCCGAACTTCATCATATTTGAAAGCAGGTTCTGTTCGATTATCATATCAAGGGTGATTCCTTCCGCTTCCAGCTCCTCCCAGCTGTCAACAAAGTCGTCATCGGGAACATCGGTCTCGGCAGAAACTTCGGGATTCTCAAAGAACGCCGCCGCGGCAAGCCTGAAGGCGTGGCGATATTTTCCCGCCTCCCCCAGAAGCGGTCTGTCGTTGGGCACAAACACAAATCTGAAATTATACTGTTCGGTACCGCCGTCATCGTAGTGATAAATCACCCAGGTGTTGGCGGTATTCCCGTCAAGAGAATAACCCCACTCCACCGTGATACCCAGCATTTCATCAATCATTCCGAGCATCAGCGGGAAGCGGTAAATTAAATCGTCGTCAACTTGTTCGGAGGTAATAAGCCCCTCTCCCCGCCAGTCCTCGGGGCACTCGGGGAAGCCGCCGTCGGCATACACCGCCTGACAGACAGCCTTCACCTCGGGCAGGCTCAGGCTGTCGCGCCCCTCGGTGCGGTAGAGATACGCCGAGTACCAGCCGGCGGTCTCCCAGGCGAATATCGGGAGCGTGATATCGGTGCCGTCCTCCCATGCCGCCGAATATGCGGTCATGGTAAGGGCGAATATCAGCGGCTCCTCGTCGCTGAGTTTGGCATTCGGGTCGATCATAAGCCTGCCCAACATGCCGCAGGAGGCAAGATTCAGCAGGGATATGACACACAGCAGCGCCGCCGTGAAACGAAGTAAGAATGTCTGTCTCCTCATGATTTTGTTCACCTTTCTATGAAAATCGGATTTGTGAATGCGCAGTAACCGGCGGTCATATGGGGTGTGAAGGAGTGGGTCTCCTCCTCCCATTCGCCGCCCCTGACCCATGCCTGTGCCGCCGTCCAATGGGCATCGGACGGGATTTCGACGGTTATGTCGAGACTGTCCGACCGGCTGCCGGGAATCGTCTTAAAAACTCTGCCGTCGGCGATAAGCTCCACCCGGTCGATTTCGCAGCGTCCGGGAAGTGCGGTTACCCTCAGCCCCGGGGCTATGTCGCCTGCGGTGCCGCCCATTGGCGTGTCGCCGATATTTATGTCCAAAAACATCCCCGGCTCCCGTAGCGAGAAGAATCTCCCCGCCTCGATGGCTGAGATAACCGATTCGGCGGTGAGTTCATCGCCCACATATACGCAGACACCCTCCTTGCCGGGGTACATCAGGGAGCTGTCGTGGCCGTCGCCCGTCCAGGCGCCGTAGAGCCGATATCCGCGGTTCAGCCGGTCATGCCAGCTTCGGGCGTCGAAGTTCTCAACCAGCCCGATTTCGCGGAAAACGTCCGCCACCCACCAGGAGCGGAAACAGGCATTGCCTCTCAGCGCCACCTCGGGGCGGTGGCTCGGGTGATTGAGCATGACGGCGCAGGGGCGCCGTTTTTTCATCTCACGGTATTCGTCAAGCCATGCCGTGATTTTTTCGTTTATGTCGGGATTTATACGGCTCAGATTGTCCGACTCGGGGTTAGGGAGTTCCCGGTCGGTGTTCAGAAGATTCATATGCACCTCCTGACACATTATCTCCTGCCCCGCAAGACCGATGAACTCGCCGGGAAGGTCGTGCATCGAGGTACCCTTGCGCAGCAGGGCGTTTATATCCTTGTCGGTCTGGAAACAGAAGCCGAGACCGCCGCAGCGCGCCGCCCGCATGGTATCCTCCGGGAACGCCACCGCGTCTTCAAACGCCGAATGACAGTGAAGCTCTCCGACGAACCATCCCCGGGGCAGGGTCAGCACCCGTTCGAGTTTCGGCTCATACAGAGCGTCCGAGTCCAGCCGCAGTTCGTACTCACGGGGCGCGAAGCATATGCCCCGGGTTACAAGCAGACGGTAGCTTCCCTCGGGCAGCCTGATCTCGGGGCGCTCGTTCTGCAGTATGTCGAGCATCGCCACCCGTTCGTAGCCGACGAACAGCTCGAACCGGGCGTCGCAGCGCTGTCCGTCCTCGTCGTATGCAGCTAATGTCAGACTGTGAGTTGCAAACTCCGACTTCGGCTCACAGAGCGACACGATATAGCTGTGCCACAGGGCAAAACGGATATCGGTCTTCGACGGCTCTATATCCACCCGCAGTTCCCGGCAGCCCGACCCGTCTATCTCCGCCGAGTGCCAGAACCAGCTGTGATTCAGCTTGGGGTACCAGTCGGCGGACAGCTCTCTGCCCTTCTCATCGCGAACCGATATATAATCTTCGCCCTCGGGCACGCCCTTCACCACAATGAGCTGGCGGTCAAAGGCGGTCTCCCGCTTGACGTAAAGGGTATGCCGCTCGCCATTTGCCGGAAGCAGCGGAAAGAGCCTGCCGTGATTCCAGAGCACCCCAGGTCCCGGCATCAGAAAGGGGGTCACCTGTCCGTCGGTGATAATATCTATCTCCGAAGAGCCTTCTTCGCCTGTTCCTTTGAGGTGCACCCGGTAGATCCCCCGCTTCGGGAAGACGCAGGATATCCCGTCCGGACTGTCAAGGGACATCCCGAAGGCGTCTGTGAAGGTGAGCTCAATCGGCACCGACATGGCAAGCTCCACCCTGCCGCCCTCCGGGGACATAAAGAAAATAACAGAATCCCGAAGGTATGTGAATATTAACTTGTTATCGATTATCATTTGTCATTTGTCATTTGTCACTTATAACTGAAGTTCCTACAGTATTATCTTCGCCGAACTGCCGCCGGAACGTTCTTTGGTCACCACTATCTGCCGGCTGATACTTGATTTCAACTCCGCCACATGGGAGATCACGCCTATAAGCCGCCCGCTGCCGCTGAGGGTATTAAGAACGCGCACCGCCTGGCGCAGCGATTCATCGTCCAGCGAGCCGAAGCCCTCGTCTATGAACATGGTGTCAAGCCGAACTCCTCCCGATGAGGATTGAATCTCGTCGGAAAGGCCAAGCGCCAAAGAAAGAGCCGCCTTGAAGGATTCGCCGCCCGACAGCGATTTGACGCTTCGGGTGCTTCCGTTGTAGTGATCAACGATATCAAGCTCAAGTCCGGTCTGGGAGCGCAGATTATCCGCCGTCTCCCGGCGCTTAAGCTCATACTGACCGCTTGTCATCTGCATGAGCCGTCCGTTTGCCCGGGCTGTTATCCGGTCGAAGCAGGCGCTCTGTGCGTAAACCTCAAGTGACAGCTTCTCCATGCCGCTCACATTGCCCGAGGCGGTGTCCGACAGCGTCTTTACCGCCTGAAAGCGGCTCCGGCTGTTCTCGAAACTTTCAGACGCACTCTCGATGCCGGAGAGCGCCCTGCGGTTGGCGGTGAGACGGGCATGGACAGCCTTTTGTTCCTCACCGGCGGCGCTGCGCCTTGCATCGGTTTCGGCACGCCTTTCTTTTATACCCTCTTCGGGCTTCGGGGAGGCTGCCAGCATGGCTTCAAGCCGCCTGATGCTGCCGACCGCTTCGGAATGCTTCTGCCTTGCGTTGTCCAGCTTTTCGCTTAACTCCTTTATACTGCGGTCGATATCATTTATGCGATTTTCCAGCCCTTTGAGAGCCGTTTCCGCCTCGGGTTTTGCCGCATAGCTGAGATTTGCCGCCATCTCATCGGCACGGGTCCGCTCTCTTGCGGCGGCCGACGCTTTCTCGGGCAGACGTGCGTTCAGTTCTCTTCCCCGATTCTCAAATTCGCCGACCTGCCGCTCTAATTCGGGTATCTGACGGTTCAGTTCCCCGAAGCGGGCGATTTTATTCTCCTCCGCCTTAATTTTGCTTTCGAGTTCCTCTTTGACCCGGGTACATTTAAGGATGATTCCCCTGACATCAATATCGGCGGCGTCCCTGCCGTCGGGGAAGAGAGTCAGCGCCGCTTCCTTTACCGAAAGCCCGGCTGCTTCAGCCGTGCCCCTGGCATTGCCGGCGGCTTCGCTGGATTTTTGAGCCTTGCCGCGGGCTGTCTCGGCTGCATTTTTCGCCGCCTTCAATTCCGCCTCTGTGGGAGCGCCCGCGGAACATCGGGCGGGCGAGGGATGCTCCTTAGAGCCGCAGACGGGACATGGCTCGCCCGCTTTTAACGATGAAGCAAGCACTCCCGCCTGAGCGTCAAGGAACGCCCGGTCAAGCCGACTATATTCCGCAGCCAGCTTGTCATAAAGGGCGGAGTCGCTTTCGTATTGCCTTGCCGCCTTTTCGCGATTGCGTATGCTTTCATTATGATTTATAATTGCCGCAGACAGGATGTTCGCCTGCCGGGCATGTGTTTTGCACTTCTCCAGCTCGAACTGCAGGCGGGCATGCTCCGCGGAGGCGCCCTCAAGCCCCGCCCGCTCAGTGCGTATGGCGTCAAGCGCAGTCCGCACCCGGTCAATCTCCCGCTCAAATTTCCGCAGCCCGTCACGCGCCGTTTTGTGAGCAGTTTCAGCCGCGTCCGCAGTCTGACGCTGCCGTTCAAGCTCCGAATATTTCGGCAGTTCGCCGCGGAGCCGCTGCGCCTGACCTGCCAGTTTTTCGCGCTCGGGCAGTGCTTCCTTTGCTTTCTCAAGCTGCGTCTCAAGCCCGCTTATGACGGGCGTCAGGCTGTCGCGCACATCCTTTGCCTCGGCAAGGGATACGCAGGCTTTTTCATATTCCGCCGCCCTGCCCAGCGCCGCATCCAGCCGTTCAAGCTCTTCCGAGAGAGCCTTCGACAGTGCGTCAAGCTCTTCCTGCCGCCGGGTATCATCCTCGATCAGCCGCTTGACAAGCTCCAACGCCTCGGCGCAGGGCATTCCTTCTGCGGACAGCTTTTCACCCGATTCGGCTTCCTCCGGGGGAAAAGTTATCGATTGAATATATTGATTCAGCCGCTGATTGTCCAGCTCGCATTTGTTTTTCAGACGGTTGGTATCTTCCTTCAGAAGCTCCTGTATCCTGCCGTATATCCCGGTGCCGAATATATCACGGAATATCTGCATCCGCTCGCCGGTACCGGCGTTGAGCAGCCGCATGAATTCGCCCTGGGCAAGCATGGCTATCTGGCAGAACTGATCATGCCCTATGCCCAGCAGCGAAATTATCTCGCTGTTCACATCGGCGGTTTTTGATATAACTCTGCCGTCGGGCAGGGTCAGCGCCGCCGTCTGACGCACATTGACTTCCCCTTCGCCCCGCTTGGCGCTCCGAGTCTGGTCGGGGGTGCGCTCGATATGGTATATCTTCCCCCGATGCTCGAATTCCAACTCCACCGAGGCGGTGCTTTCGGCGGGCGCGTATTTGGAACGCAGTGACGACTGATCTTCCCGGTTTTTTCCCGACGCCTTGCCGTAGAGGGCAAATGTGAGTGCGTCGAATATCATGGTCTTGCCGGCGCCGGTATCTCCGGTTATCAGATAGAGCCCGCTGCTGCCCAGGCTGCCAAGGTCCAGCTCGCAGCGCCCGGCATAGGGTCCGAAGGCGTTCATTACAAGCTTAAGCGGCTTCAAACATCTCCCTCGCTTTCGTTGAATGTCATGGTTTTATTATCACATCCGCCGGTCAGCCGTTCCCGCCGCCCTCGGCGCGTATTATAAGGGATTTCAGGTAATCCGCCTGTTCATCGCTCATATCCCTGCCGTTCTGCCGCTTATACAGCCCGGCGAAAAGGTCATAGGTACTGATCCCCTTTTCGATTTGAGGCAGTTCCCCCGGGTCGGCGGCGGCGCGGGTACGTGTATTGTCGTAGGTCAGCTTCATGATGTTGGGGTATATGCTTCTCAGCGCCTCGACAGCGAAGGGACGCTCATCCTCGTCGGTGAGAACTATGTGCAGATAATCTTCGACGGCGGTGCCGTCATATACTCTCTTGTCGGTCAGTTCCTCATAACCTCCCCGAAGCACACGAAGCTCCCGCGGCGGAACAAGGGGCAGTTCCGACAGGGTAAGTCCGCCATCCCCGCCGATTTCGGCAACTGTGACCGACTTCTGCTGTTCCAGCTCCGACAGTGAATATTTCATCGGGCTGCCGCAGTAACGCACTCTATCGGCGGGCGACTGGGGTGAATGGATATGCCCCAGCGCCGTGTAGCAGAAGGGTTCAAAGGCGGAGACACCCACTATATCCGAGCCGCCTATGACGGCGGTTTCCGAGTCGCAGGTTTTGGCTCCGGCGGTAAACAGATGAGCCGCCAGCACGTTCCGACGCGCCGGATCGATCTTCATTGCCTCAACCGCCGCGCGAACCGCCCTGTCGGAATCGGTTATATCCTCTATACTGAGATTTGCACGCACATCGGCGGGACGGACGAAGGGCAGCAGCCAGAAATCCACCTCGCCGTATTCGTCGCTGATGGTCACCGGGGATATATGTCCGTTATAGGGCTTGGCGATTATTACCCCGCTCCCCTCCATGAGCCGCGAGCCGAAGGAGAGGCGCTCCGGTGAGTCATGGTTGCCCGGCACCGCCAGCACGGGTATTTCATTCCTTGCGAAATCTGTCAGAAAATCGTCGAACATGCTCACCGCCTCGGCGGGCGGAGCGGGCTTGTCAAAGACGTCGCCGGCGATAATCATAGCGTCCGGGCGCTCTTTTTCAGCAAGCCGTAAAATCTGTTTAAGAATCGCGCGCTGATCTTCCATCAGCGAGTATCCGAAAAGCCGCAAACCGAGATGCAGGTCAGAAATATGAAAGATTTTCACCCGAAATCGTATGCCTCCCCTGTCCCCGGCGCAGCCGGCGGTTTATTGTGCTTTGATTCTACCATATTTCACGCCGCATTTCAACATCAAACATGCAAAGCGTATTAAAAAAAGACGCTGAAATTTATTTGATCTTCTGTTTTCCGCAATTCGGCAAATAAAAGCAAAACGGCGGCCGGTACACGGCATAAACCGCATACCGACCGCGTTTGTCAGGTTGTATAAATCATACCCGTCTGTATACCGGGATGCCCCTGGTTTCCACCTTGAAGCGCCCCGACTTTACCGGCTCGCCGGTGAAGAAGTCCACCCAATCGGAGGCGACAGGCAGGTAGACCTCCCGCGTGTCGCCGGTTCCCGCCGCGATGGGCGCCACCAGGAGATCGTCGCAGAAGAGCCACTCGTTGTCGATGCCGTAGGTCTCTTTGTCGTCGGTGTAATCCATGACCAGAGCCCGCACCGGCGGACGTCCGGTTTCGTGATATTCCTTAAACGCCTTCATCAGACGGGGTTTGAGGGTCTCGCGGAGTTTGAGCAGCTCCCGCACCTCCGCTTCGCACTCGTGCACCACCCAGGGAATGCCGTCATAGTTCCAGGCGTTCACCAGGCACTGCACCGAGAAGACTATCGTCTGCATGCGGCGCACGCACTCCTCCTTTGAGTGAGCCGAGCGGAATTCCGGCGCCCACATTATCCCCGAGAAGCCCGAGTTCACCACGCCGCGGATGAAGTCCCTGTGGTCGTACAGGTCGCTGTAGAGCACGAAGGGATAGGATGCGGCAAGGGCGCCGATGTTGCGCACCTGGGAGAGGGTGATATTGTCGCCCAGAGCGTCCATTACTGTCTTGATATAAAGGGTGCCGAAAAGCGAATGGTACTGTTCGCCGTCAAGCCCAGAGGGGAACTCCGAGATGAGCGGGAAGCTCCAGCCGCCGGTGTTGTCGCTTGAGTCGCATTCGTCCAGCTTGAAGCCGTCGATGCCCCGCTCCACCAGATAGGAACGTGTGTAGTCGGCGAAAATCTTCCGCCCCTCGGGGGTGGCGAAGTCGGGCACCAGTCCGCCCCAGACCAGCCAGTCGCCCGAATAGGGGGCGATTTCCTTGTGGAATTCCGCTTCGGGATGGGTGAAGGCATGCTGCCACAGGTTTATGTGGAAGCCCCGCTCCCGCAGGTAGGCGATAAAACCGTCCGGGTCGGGGTAGCGGTCGCTCCACTTGAAGGAACAGGAGTAGGCGTGGGTCTGCCAGCCCGGCTCAAGTCCGATGATGTCGCAGGGAATATCCGAACTGCGCAGATAGTCGGCGACCGACTTCACCTTTTCGCTGTCCCACTTGTAGTAGGCGCGGTAGAGCATGCCGAAGCCCCATTCGGGCACCACCGGACCGCCTCCCGACAGCATGTTATATTGGCTGACAATATCGGTTATGCTGCCGCCCTCTATAACGTAGATGTCGATGCCGTCGGCGCAGGGAATGCGCACGCTCATTATCGCCGACGTCTCGGTGCGGGCGGCGTAAAGCGAGTTGATGTCACCCGCCGCCCCTCCCTCCGCCAATGTGAGGCTGTCGCCGTTGCGCTGCTTGCCGCAGTAGAATTCGGCGTAGCGGGCGGTGTCGAAATACATGCCGTAGCCCTTGTTTGTGACGAAAAAAGGCACGGGCGCATGGGATTCGCCGTTGCCGGTGGCGGGGTCGGCGTTGACATCCATGCGCAGCTTGCGGCTGCGGTGGGCGAAGGTCTTTAACTGCAGCCCGAAGCCGAAAATCTGACAGTCGTCTTCAATCGGGAACTCAACTATGAAGCCCTGCTTCGTGCGTTTGCAGGAGAAGCGGGATTCGGGATAGCTCACCCCGGTCTCCACATAATTAAAGCCGTCGCAGAACTTGGAGGGCACGAACTCCTCGGGGGTGCCGAAAGTAAATCTCTTCATGCTCATACAGATACGCCTCTTATATAAATATTATTATTTTTATCTCTCTCCTGCCGCCCTGTCGCCGGTGACCGCGTAGAGCACCCGCTGAACCGCCAGATCGTGGGCGTAGGTGAAGGGATTGGTCTTGGCGCCGGTGACATAGCTGTAAAAATCTCGCATCATGTCGTCATAGCGGCAGTCCTTCGGCACATCGGCTATGTCCTCGTAGATTTTCATGTCCTCGTACGCCTTGTCCGCAATGCCAAGGTCCGAATAGGTCATGGTTATGGTGTTCTCGATGGGCATGATATTCACCGTGCCCCTGCTGCCCGAAACCATCAGCCCCCGCCGTCCCCAGCCGTTGACCTCGACCGATGAAACATATACCCTCGCCAGCGCCTTTTCGTATTCCAGCACCGCAAGATTGTTGTCCTCAAGGTCAACGCCGTCAAGTCCGGTGCGTTTCAGATAGGCATTCACCTTCAGCGGTTCGCCCAGGATATAGACGATAAGGTCGATGAGGTGGGAGCCGAGTATATACATGATGCCGCCCTTGAAGTTGGTCAGCCATTTTTTATAGCTCACCGGGTGGAAGGTGGACATCTCGGCGTTTATCGAGTAGATCTCGCCAAGTTTTCCCTGCCTGATGTATTCAAAGGTCCTTTGCACCGCCGGATTGTAGCGGTACATATAGCCAAGCTGCACCGCAAGCCCTTTGGTTTCGGCTTCGTGAAGCAGCTTTTTGTACTCGTCAAGAGTGCCGCTGCCCGGCTTGTCAAGATGGATATGCCTGCCGGCGTCGACGCAGCGCTGACCGTAACGGGTCAGGTTCCAGACGTCGCATTCGACAAGCACCGCGTCTGAGCGTTCGATTATCTCGTCCACCGACAATCGCGGCAGTCCCTCATACTCCTTCAAGCCGCCCCGTGAGGCTATCCAGTTCTCATCCTCCTCGGCGTATCCGATGACCTCGTAAAGCTCGGGCAGCTTGCGAACGGCGTGCATTTTCGCCGAACCGTGGTTGTGTCCGATGCCTATCTGTCCTATTTTAAGTTTTGACACGGCAGTATGTCTCCTTGCGTTCTTACATTCTGTAGTATATGCTGTCCCTGCCGCTGTTGTCGATATTATAGCGGGAGGTTTTCATCTTCTCAAGCGACCATTCGAGATGCGCGCGCTCGCTGACCTCGGTTATCCGGTATGCTTTGAGCCTCCGTCCGAAGCCGTCGATAAGCAGGCTGCGCCCCTCGGTCTCCAGCGGCAGCCGCACGAGATATATATACTCATACGACAGACGGGCGCGGTCGACCCGTTCGTATATCTCGGGAGTTTCGGCGGCGGCAAGTGCGAGATCGCAGAGACGCAGGCTTTCCTCCACCAGTTCATCGGTGATGAACGCCGCGTCGGGGCGGTAGTAGATGCGCATGTCGGCGTCCTTCACCGCATCCTGCCACAGGTCAAGCGCCCGGCGTATATAGGGGGCGCCCGCTCCGAAATATCCGGCGAGGAAGTCGTTTATCGTCAGATCAAGGTCGATATCCGGGTTCCAGAACAGCCGCGCCTGCAGATATGCCTGAAGCTCCGCCATCGCGCCGTTTCCGCCGTGGGAGAAGTTGCCCTCGGTGAAAATGCCCTTTACGCCGCAGTCGCGGAAAAGTCTGATATTCTCCTGCAGCGACGCCAGATTCGGGAAGGGCGCTAAATAGTGGGAAAAGTTTGTACAGTAATCCCAGACGTAGAGATGCTTCGTCTTCTCCGACCAGTTCCGCAGATCCTCGACAAACTTCGCCTCGGTTGAGTCGGGCTGATTCTCGGCGTACCGGCTCAGCGGGCGACTGAAGGAGCACTCGATGTCGCAGAGCCGCACTATCACATTGTCATGGGCGCACAGGTTTTTCGGCGCTTTGCGCGAATACTGATATGCGAAAGTGTGCAGGAGGATGTCCGGATATTCGGCGCATACTTCTTCGGCTACCGCGTTCGAGAAGGCTATTACCGAAGCCGCCGGTGAGCCCTCGGCTTCGTCAAGCGCCCGGCATTTTTCGCAGCGGCAGTATTCCCGGTTGTCGTTCTGTGCTATGGAAAACACCTTGCAGTCGGGGTTGGCTGCTATCCAGCTTTTCACCTTTTCAGCCGAGAGGCGGATAACCTCTTGGTTAGACAGGCATAACTGCGTGGGCTTGCGTACGCCGTCAACCTCGGCGTAATATTCGGGATGATCAGCGAAATATTCAAGTTCGGGCACAAGGTCAAGCATTGCGTGATGAAAGTTGAAGAAGCGCACCATGCCGCCCTGTTTCAGGGATATGTCGGCCTTGCCCGAATTTATACGGTTCGCCGATGCGAATTTGCCGTCGAAGGCGTCCCGCCAATAGACATCCCGGCACTCGAACGCCGGATTCTCGGCAATATCAAGCTCGGGCACTTCAAGTTTGGGATTGAAGGGCAGCCGTTCCACCTTTGACGAGAAGCGGCGATAGCCGCAGAAGCGTTCAAGAAAGGCATATACACCGTAGAGCACGCCCCGGGAGGTGGGGGAGACTATCACGATGTCCTCACCGCATGAGCGTATGCGGAAGCCTTCGGGTTCAAGGTCTTCGGTGGGTACGTTATAGCCCAGATTCGGCCGCACACCCGGTCCCAGCAGGAATTCTGGGCCGTGCTTGTTGCTGACGCTGCTGCGCGATTTTATGTCGCTGTGATAGGGCACCAGCGCTCCGGTGGCGCGGTAGAGCAGCATGTTCAGCTGTTCCGCCGCGTAGCGCACTACCTCATCGGCGTTCCGTCCGGCCGTGATATACCAGTCCGAGCGGCCGCCTTCGGCAATAAGATGACTCATGTTTCTGCCTCCTTGTCGGGGTGTGGTTTTTTCGTCCTTTAGATTATTATACCACCGGCATAAAAACCTGTCAACGCACGAAAACGGTATATTTCGCGCTTGCTTATCGGTATATTCTGTGATATAATTATTAAAAATCCGGGGGCTGAATGCCCGAATATACTGTTTTTAATGTAAATCACCAGCCGATCATATGCCGTCCGGCATGACTTGCTTTAATGTTAATGTTAATCCGCCTTGATTGTTTTGAAACGGGAATAACATGAAGTCTGACAAAACAACCGTATTCGCGCACATGCATAGGGTTCTGCTGCTAAGGCTCGCTTCCGACCGCAAATGGAGTGAGCCTCGTTCCGCGTCCTCCCACATGCTGATCTATGTGATCGAGGGCGACTTTTTCCTTAACTGCGGGGGTGTGGACTACCGCTGCTCCCCCGACTCGGTGCTCTATTGGCCGTTGGACACCCGATACTACATCAGCGACCCGGGACTGGCTGATAAAACCATACTTGTGGTTTTCTTCGAGCTGCTGCCCTCGGGCAACGACGATATCCATGCGGGTTGCGATGATTCCGTGACCGGCACTGCGGAGGATTCTGCCCCTATCTCCGGCGGGACTGAATCAGGCAGGATTCCATCCTGCGGTGAGAGCGGCTGCGAACTGCTCGATTCCCCCTTTCAGCTGAACGATATTCCCGGCATGCGCGATTACTTCACCGATCTGCAGAATACCGCCATGAAGAAGGACGCCTACCGCACCGCCGAAGCGGATGCGCGGCTGACTATTCTGCTGATAGAACTGCTTAGGGCTGCCGGGAATGATTCATGTGCCGATTATGATTCCGACGTCGAGGGGCTGCTGGCATCAATACGAATTGCGGCGGGGCGGCGGGCATCCTGCAGCCAGATAGCCGCCGAACTGGGCTATACAGATACGGCGCTGAACCGTATCGTTCGACGCGCCGTCGGCGAGTCGCTGCGGGACTATATTTTCATGACCAAGATTCGCATGGCGGAGGACATGCTGCTACACTCAAACCTGACGGTCAGCAGCATAGCTGACGAGCTGGGCTTCACCGACAGCAGCCATCTCATCCGCGTCTTCCGTGAGTTCAACGGCACCACGCCCTTAAAATACCGCATGGAGCATTCAAACTGACCGAATAAGCCGAATCAACATACTGAAATGAAACTTATCATCGTATCCGATTCCCACGGCAGGGAGGCGAATCTGCGGGAGGTATTTTCCATGCATCGCACCGCCGACATGTTCGTTCACCTGGGGGACGGCATCCGCGAGTTCGAGGCGCTGCAGAGCGAATATCCGAATGTCATGTTCGAGGGCGTGCGGGGCAACTGCGACATAGGGCTGTCGGTCTCCGGAAGCCGGTTTTCCCGGGAGCTTGCCGTAATCTCCGCCGACGGGTACCGTTTTCTCATAACCCACGGAAATCGGCAGGGTGTTGAATGGGGTACCGAGCGGCTGTGGTACACGGCAAAAGAGAACAAATGCGACGCCGTCCTCTTCGGCCACACTCATGAGCGCCTGTGCCGTTACGAGGACGGAATTTACCTATTCAATCCCGGCAGCGTGAGCCGGCCGCGGGACGGTCTGCCGCCTTCATTCGGAGTTATTGAGACATCTCCCGGCGGAATCCTCTGTTCCCACGGTCAGATATAAGACATCTTAATTATTGAATAACATCTTACGAAAGGATAATTGACATGGTTTTTCGCGAGAGATTTATTGTAATTCCCACCGATCCCGCGGGGGAAGCCGACAAGCTGCTGTTCAGGCACCGCGGCGAGCTGATTCTCGACCTGGACGTTAAGATATCCGACAGCCCGGTGCACGAGCAGTATGCCGACGTGCAGCGCTTTGCCGGACTGGATGTGGACGTCACCCTCGCCTCGGGCAAACCCTTCGCTCCGCGATTTGCCCAAAACATGCCGGTGCCCGCCGAATATGATTACTGCCGGCCGAAATACCGCTTCACCACCCGGCGCGGCTGGATAAACGACCCCAACGGCCTGTTCTTTTATAACGGGCTGTGGCATCTGTTCTATCAGCATAACCCCGCCGGCTCGGGCTGGGGCAATATGCACTGGGGGCACGCCGTTTCCTCCGATCTGATACACTGGGAGGAGCGGGGCAACACCCTGTTCCCCGACAGGACGGGCACCATGTTCTCGGGATCGGCGTTTGTCGATCACAAGAACGCAAGCGGTCTGGGCGACGGCAGTTTTCCGCCCATACTGCTCTACTACACCGCCGCGGGAGGCACCTCGCTGCTTTCTAAGGATATCCCCTTCACCCAGTGTATGGCCTACTCCGCCGACGGCGGCGAATCTTTTGTCAAGTATTCCGGCAATCCAATATTGCCCCATGTGATCGGCGCCAACCGGGACCCCAAGGTGGTATATTCTCCCGAACTCGGCCTATATGTCATGGCGCTTTTCCTCGACGGCTGCACCTACGGTCTTTTTACTTCAAAGAATCTCTTGGACTGGACCGAGCTTCAGCGCATCGACCTGCCGGGGGACGGCGAGTGTCCCGATTTCTACCCGTTGGAGGTTGAAGGCGAGCCAGACAGCGTAAAATGGGTATTAAGTGGAGCGTCAGACCGCTATTTTGTAGGTTCTCTCGGCGAAAGTGGATTTGTGCCCGAGCAGCCTATAATGCCGCTGCGCTACACCGACTGCAGCTATGCGGCTCAGACCTACGACAACGCCGGCGGCAGGCGTGTCAAACTTGCCTGGGGGCGGATCACTCACCCCGGCTGCATCTTCGCCTCCCGCATGTCCACCCCCTGGGAGCTGTCGCTTGTGCGCCGCTGCGGACGGCTATATCTCGCCGCCCAGCCGACAGACGAGTATCTCGCCCTCAGGCGCGTGTCGAAAACATACGAGGCAAGTGCCGGCTTTGAGACCGAACTGCCCGAGGGTCCGTATGATCTGAAACTCACCTGCCCTACCGGCTCGGAGGATATACGGCTTATGCTGGGCAGCTCGCCTGTCGCCATCTCTCCCAAGGGCAATCAGATGATCCTGCGGGAGGGGGGCAGTTCCTTCCCTCTCACCTTGGAGGGCGGGGATGTTGAGATTCAACTGTTCGCCGACACGGGCGGGGTCGAGGTGCTCTGTGACGGCGGCATCATAACCGCCGCCGAGGCGCTCACGGCGGGCGTAAACGGCAAACTCAAAGTATTGTCGGGCAGCGCAAACCTGACTATAAGCGAAATAATCGGATAAACAGCATGAACGGGTACCGCGGCCGCGGTACCCGTTCAATTTAACTGTATAGATTTTGTCAGACGTTCTTCGCTATCTCCAGGTTGACCCTGTCTCTCATTGCGAGCAGCACATCGGGGGTATCGGGGCAGGAGTTGAAGCTGAAGTCCTCGAAGAACTCGCCGATGATTGCTTCAACCTTCTCTCGTCCCACAAGCGACTCAAGCAGGCGCAGCGCGCTGTTGTCCTGAACTCCCTCGCCGAACACCACGGCGCGGAGCGACATGTTGGGACCGCCCTCGCCCGGATATACCAGGAATGAGGTGCCACCGATGAAATCGCACTCGCCGTCGGGCGAGAGGTAGGGATCAACCATGCCCTCGCTCAGTGTGCGGTACCAGAAGTTGAAGCCCCAGTGCAGAAAGCCCTTGCAGTCGAACTTCCACAGCTGCCAGCCCAGTATGCGGTTGCGCGGGGAGGTGCAGGAGATAAGGCGGTTTGACTTGCCGCTGTGGCTGTCGGTTCCTATGTAGTAAGCCCAGAGCGAATCGCAGCGGCCGAGGAAGTTGTGAATGCTTCCGGTGCCCACCACAGGATACTCCACCAGTCCCCGCTCGTAGAACTCGTAGGCGTGAAGCGCGTCAAAGACCTTTACGGGGCCGAGAATGTCGCGGATCATCGCCTTTGCTCTCGCATAGCTTTCCAGATGCTTCGGGGAGGGCTCGTCGGAGATGTGGAACATCATGGTGTCAACCGAATGTTCCTTCAGGAATACCGACAGGGCGCTAAGATATGCTTCAAGGAACTCGCGGTACTCGCCGCCGTTGGCGTCGGTTTCCCAGCCGAAGATGCGGCGGTATTCGCCGTCCACCGTCGCCATGACCTTGGGGGCGTGCTCGGCTCCCCACTGGGTGAAGAGGTGGGAATGCTCGAAGTACTTTATGCCGCAGCGCAGGGCTGTTTTTATGAACTTCTCAAGCAGAGTGAAATCAAAGGAATATCTGCCCTTGTCCAGCGTCACGCCCACCAGCTGGCAGGTCATGCGCTCGCCGCCCACCGGTGTGTCCAGCGGCGGAGTGAAGGCGGGAGTGAGCACCATATTCTGACCCGACGCCGCCGCCGCGCGAAGGTAATTCGCGTAGATCGGCCAGAAGGCGCGGGAGAAGGGCTTCACCCCGTGAGCGTCGCAGATACAGTCGCAGTGCATCCAGTTTGTGACTATAAGCGGCTGCTCGGGCAGCAGGGCGTTTATTATGTTCAGCTCAACCGTCACTGTCCGCGTCTCGTTAGCCTGGGGTGCGGTGAGCTTAAGGATCAGCGGGTAGCTGCCGGCTTTCAGTTTCTTTGCATCGGCGTTGACCGTGACCCAAAGCGACCGCCAGTTGTCGCGCAGGACTCTGAACCTTTGGCGCAGGGGCATCAGCGGGTCGGGATACATTCCCGGCTCTTTTTTTACGTAATATTCGTCGCTTTTGTTGTAGACCGGGCGCATAACCGGCACCGACGCCACAATTCGCACCGTCACCGCGCCGGCGACGGGAGATTCAACCTCCAGATTGACATTGGCGGCGTTGTCGCCGTGATCGGTCATGCGGAAAGCCACCTGGAATGAGAATCGCTCGTTGCGCAGGAAGGTGAAATGCGGCTCTCTCGCTTCGGGGCAGGAATCCGGCCAGACCGTGTCGAGGGAGGACAGTATTCTCGTTTCAAGCTTCATCTGAATATCTCCGTGCTCACAGCTCACGCACACACTCGGCGCATCAGAGCGACTCGAGGTTCTCGAACAGCGCCTCGTCTACCTTGTCAAGGGCGAAAATCGAATCGGGAGCCGGCTCGCGCTTGATCCATCTGCCGTTGGTGAAGTCGGGGATTTCCACCGGCATGGAGCCCAGCAGGATCGACTTCTCGGACAGGCAGGAGATGGACATCATAGCCGCGGTGTCGTAGGCGTCGATCGGGGGAGCGATCTGACGGCGGACGGCGTGGAGGAAGGCGCGGAGCACCAGATAGTCCATGCCGCCGTGACCGCCGCGCACGCCCTCGCTGTAATACGCCTTCCACAGGGGATGGCCGTATTCGGCTTTGAAATTCTCGAAGGGCTCCCAGCTCTCGCCCTCGCGGCGTCCCTCGATATAGGCGGCGTTCTTGTCTTCCATCCAGATGCCCTGAGTGCCGTCCACGCGGCCGCCGCGGGAGTAGGGTCTGGGCAGAGTGGTGTCGTGGGTCAGCTGAATGGTCTCGCCGCCGGCGCACTTGATCACCGTGGTGACAATATCGCCCAGCCGCCACTCCATATTCTGCAGCGGATGGTCGGCGGGCAGGTTCTTTCTCACATACTCTTTAAGCCCGCGTGCCTTTGAGGCGGTGGCGGTGAGCGAGAGCATCCGGTTGCCCCGGTTGATATTAAGGAAGGACATTATCGGTCCCAGCTCGTGGGTGGGGTAAAGTTCGGCATTGCGGTGCATGTAGTGGTAGGCGCGCTCTTTGCCCTCGTCATACTGGCTGCCCAGTATGCGCAGGTCGTGCTGATAGCCGCCGGCGCAGTGGACTACTTCGCCGAAAAGACCCTTCTTTATCATGTTGAGCACGGTCATCTCGGCTTCGCCGTAGCAGCAGTTCTCGAGCAGCATGCAGGGAACCTTTGTCGCCTCGTATGTGCGGACAAGGTCAAAACACTGGTCGACGGACTGCGCCGGACCCACCTCGATGGCGGCGTACTTGCCGCTTCTCATCGCCATGATTGCAAGGGGGATATGGTCGTTCCAGGAGGAGGGGATTATGACCGCCTCGATGTCGGAGCGCGCCGCTACCTCCTCGTCGATAAGGGTGGCGTCCGCCGGCTTGCCCGCGTCCTCACAGGCTTTCTTTGCCAGCTCCAGCCGCTCGGGAACCTTATCGCATATCACCTTGACATCGATGTCATCCATGGCGAGCACCTGGTTCAGCAGTCCGCGTCCCCGTCCGTTTAGTCCGATAAATCCAACAGGCAGTTTAGTCATATAAGTTTCTCCTTTTGGGATATTTTATGTTTGTTTGCAAACATTTTTGAGAAATCGTTCCCGTTACATAATATTATAACAGACCGCTTATATGCCGTCAAGGACATTTTGCGCCGATTTTCGACGCCGGTTTGCGACTTGTGACATGCACATGTGATTCTTCTTTTCGCTTGACAAGGGCGGAACAGGGATGTATAATTATTTTACCAACCAACAAATCGATATCAGAGGTGACAGAAATGAATATAAACATAAGTATTAAAAAGATAATCTGTTTTGCGCTGCTTGCGGCGCTGATTATTATGACCGCCGCGGCCTGTTCATCCTCCGGCGGTGACATTAAGACCACGGCTGTCCCCGATACCGGCGCCGAAACGGCTGCCGAGACCACCACCGAGGGTCGGCTGAGCGACAATCTGCCGAATGTCGACCTTGACGGCTGGGTCATGCGCATAATCGCCCATCACGACAGCCTCAGCGACGAGTCAACCATCTACTCCGAAGAGATGAACGGCGAGGTTATAAACGACGCGATTTATCTGCGGGACACAAATCTCAAGAGCCGCTTCAACTGCGATATTGCGCTTTTCCACGACAACGGCTGGGGCAAGGATCAGGTTATACTTACAAACAGTATACTGGCAGGCACCCGGGACTATGACATGGCTTTCCTTCTGCCCTTCGCCAATTCCGGCAGTGTCGTCACTAACGGCATACTGCACAATATGCTGATGGTCGACTACATTGACTACGATATGCCCTGGTGGCACACTAATATCAACGATCTCTACACCTACAAGGGCTATCTCCCCTTCGTCTCCAGCGACTACCTTATCAGCTCCTATCAGTACGCGAATATTCTTATATTCAACAAGAACATGGCAAAGGACTACGGTGTCGAAAGCATATACGACCTTGTCCGTCAGGGCAAATGGACGCTCGACAAGTTCAAGGAAATAATCACCGTCTTCTCCCGGGATGTGGACGGCAACGGCGTCTTCGATGTGAATGACTCCTACGGATACGCCACCAACTTCGGCTATCATGCCATATCCTGGGGCTATGCCATCGGCGACCTAAGCGTCACCCTCAGCGACGGCGAGGTCAAACTCGGCTTCGACAACGAGCGCTTCTACACCCTTGCCGAATGGCTGTATGAGATTCTCTACAACAGCGACCTGGCTTTTGAGATAGTCTGGGACAAGCCCAACGAAATCGACTTCGACACAAACCGGGTCTTCATAGAGGCCATGTGGCTTGCCGACCTCGAGCGCTTCCGCGACTGCGAGAGCGAGTACGGCATTATTCCCTACGCCAAGTTTGACGAGGCTCAGGAGGGCTACTTCACCTACGTTGACGCCCGCACCGGAGCCTGCGCCATTCCCATCGATGCCGAGCCCGAGACTATCTCGAACGTCGGTCTTCTGCTGGAGGCTCTCTCCTGCGCCAACTACAACGACATCATCCCCGAGTATATCAATTCTGTCACACACGCCAAATACACCCGGGATGAGGATTCCATCGAGATGATGGACTACATCGCTGCCGGCCGCCGCTGGGACGTGGGCTACACCTTCACCTCTACTACTTCCTATGTATGGGTTCTGATGAATCAGCTGCCCAAGTCCGACGGCAAGATAGCCTCTCATATGGAGTCGGTGCGAAACTCCACCGTCGCCCAGTTCGAGAAGGTGCTGCAGGCGTATGAGGAGCTGGCGGCAAAGTACAAGTGAGAGAGCATATAAAACAGTCAGTATAATATTCAAAAAGAATTTGCGGAATTCCCCCGACAAGTCCGCTGAAAGTGAATAAATTCGTTAAACGCCTTTTGTGAATCAGCATTATACGGCATACAGATAAACAGAAAGCAACAAATCATAAGCGCGGGAATCAACGGGAGTATCGGCATGATTGAAAAAATACATGAAACTTCACACGGTAAGATACATTACCTGGTAAATCGGTTTGAAAAACCCGCCGGAATATCTCTGATATTCCTGCCGGGACTGACCGCCGATCACAGACTGTTTGAGAAACAGACGGAATATTTTAAGGATAAATACAGAATTATGGTCTGGGATGCACCCGGACACGCGGCGTCATATCCTTTTGATCTTGACTTTGACCTGTTTGATAAAGCGCGTTGGCTGGACGAGATACTGCAGGCCGAAGGAATGGAAAGCCCTGTGCTTGTGGGTCAATCGATGGGCGGATATCTGGGACAGGTTTATGCTGAGCTTTTTCCCGAAAAACTTAAAGGTCTTGTCACAATAGATTCGCCTTCTATTCAAAGAAAATATTACACGAAGACAGAATTATGGCTGTTGAGAAAAATGGAACCGATTTACAGAATATATCCGTGGAAGGCTCTGCTTAAGGCGGGAACCGAGGGAGTAGCGACAACCGAATACGGACGGAAACTGATGCTTGATATGATGATGACCTATGACGGCGATCAGAAACGATACTCCCGCCTTGCGGGTCACGGATTCAGGATTTTAGCAGAAGCGGTGGTGAAAAACCTGCCTTATGAAGTCAAGTGCCCTCACATGGTTATATGCGGAAAAGAAGACCGCGCAGGCTCCTGCATAAGATATCTAAAAGCATATGAAAAAGCCACGGGAAAGCCGGTTCATTGGATCGATGACGCGGGGCATAATTCAAACACAGACCAACCGGAGATAATCAACCGACTGATTGAAGATTTTGCGGACGGTATCTTATAAAGCTGAATTGTGACTGATATTATCCGGCGAGCCGGAAGACGATGAATATTTTGGTTTTAGGGCTAAACAAGAATAAGTTGCTTCGCAGCCGGTCGGAATTTTTGATATAACACACATAATAAAGGAACAGATTATGAAAAAGACCGCCATGTTCACAATGGGCACAAGAGGCGATATCCAGCCTTATATTTATCTGTCCGGAGAACTCATCAGAAGCGGATATGATGTGACGCTCGGCTCACATCCCTGCTGGAGGAATTTGGTTGAACGTTCCGGTATCCGTTTTGAGCCGATCGGTCCGGATATCGATATAGAAAAAGAGGCGGCAATCATCAGAGGGAAAAATTCAAATCCCGCGTTCAGCATGCTCAGAATGATGAATTTTGTTTTCAAAATCATTCAGAATTCAACAAAAGAGATTTTTGAAGCATGCAGGGGCAAGAACCTGATCATCGTAAGCCACAGTCAGATGGGTGCGACCGAAGCCGAGGCGCTGGGAATCCCGACGGTCAATGTGACGCTGCAGAAGGAGATGATCGCCGAAAAGCTCAAGCCTCAGACCTTATTTAATAAACTGATCGGCGGGATAATCGGAAAACAGGTGGCAAAACCATATAACAAGATACGGAAAGTATACGGATTGAAGCCTGTAAAATCTTCCGACGAGATAATTTCCCGCAGGCTGAATCTTATACCTATCAGCAGACACGTTTTAGAGAGAAGTAAGTATTGGGAAGAGCATCATGTTCTGACCGGCTACTGGTACGAGGAGGAAGAGGCTTACACACCTGATGAAAAACTGGCGGTCTTTCTTGCAGGCGGAGAAAAACCGGTACTGCTTTCACTCGGGGCTATGTCATTCGAAGCGGAATCCGAAAAAGAAAAACTGGACATGTTTGTAAACGCTTTCCGCAAAGCGGGATGCCGGGCTGTTATCCAGGGATTTCAGAAGACACTCGAGGATTACGAACTGCCCGAAATAATGATTTCATGCGGCAGTATTCCGCACAGCTATCTTTTCAGGCAGTGTCTGTTTGTGATTCATCACTGCGGATTCGGAACTTCTGCGGCGACGATGATCTACGGCATTCCGTCCGTACCCGTGCCGCATGTTCTGGATCAGATGGGGTTTGCCATGCAGCTGTATGATATCAATGTGGCGACAAAACCTCTGAAATCCAAAGACCTGAGCGAAGATTCGATATATGAAGCTATATCGGATATGATACGCACATACAATGAGAAGAAAAGGAACGCGGAGTCGATTTCCGCCAAAATCAAAGAAGAAGGAGGGGTTAAGGAAGCCGTAAGATTGATTGAAAAAGCAATGGAAGCATAAATCCCCGTTTGCCGTGCCTGAGACGATATGTCCTGTAGTCAAACGGGCGGCGAATGTTTAATATCACGACTTTATATGTGTTTTCGGAGTGTTTATGCCGATTTCGCGGTCACAGACGTACATGTACAATAAAGGAGACGGCGGTCAAAATGGATTATCAAAAGCTGTTTGAAATCAGCGATGACTGGCTGAAATACGCAATTCGTCTTAATCTTGTGAATAAGCCTAAGGACAATCTTCTCGAAATCAGAAACGCGGCGCTGTCCGACAGCCGTATTAAAAAATATCTTTCGGACATTGGCGACTTTCACGGAACCTTAGTGACAAATCACAAGAATCCCGATCTGCCGATACACAAACTGCTGTTTCTGCTTGACCTCGGATTTGACACGGGAATTCCGGAGATTAAAACGGCTGTTGATGAAATACTCAAACACCGGGACGAGCACGGCATTTATCAGTCCATGACCAATGTGCCCAAGCACTACGGGGGCACCGGTGAGGATGTGTTCAGCTGGTGTCTGTGCGATGCTCCTCTGCTTTTGCTGGCTCTGCTTAAGGCGGGAATGGATTATCGCGAATACGTCAAACCGGGCGTTGACTATCTTGTATCCTTATGCCGCGAAAACGGATTCCCCTGCGCCGTGTCGCCCGAGCTTGGCAGGTTCCGCGGACCGGGGAGGAAGGATGACTGCTGCCCGTATGCGACGCTTATCATGGCTGATTTGCTGTCGTATATCCCTGAATACAGGGATTCGCAGGCTGCGGTTTCTTCCGTCAAATCGCTGCTCAACTTATGGGAAAACAGCCTTACTCAGCATCCGTATATGTTCTTCATGGGCACGGACTTCCGCAAGCTGAAGGCACCGTCGTGCTGGTATGATATTGTCAGTGTTGCCGGCGTATTAAGCAAATACGGGTTTGTGCGGGATGATGCGCGTTTTCTCGAAATGATCGGTCATATAATAGGCAGGCAGGACAAAGACGGTCTTTTCACACCCGAATCGGTATACCTGAAATTGAAGGACTGGGATTTCGGGCAGAAGAAGGCACCGTCTCCCTATCTGACATACCTTTGCTATGTTATTTTTAAGCGTTTGGAATGATACACAATAATGATTTTTGTGAGGTAAATCATGAAAGAGCTGGACAGACAGGAAATAGAAAAAATTATCGAAAGCAGGGACGAGAGACTTGTCGATGAACTTATCGAACTGGTAAAGCAGTCAAACGCATCGATGACAGCCAAAGAAAAGAAATACACCTTCAAAGACAAAGTCGCCGATAAGATTGCATCCTTTGTCGGCTCCTGGACGTTTATTCTGTTGTTTATCGGTCTGCTGATTTTCTGGCTGACGCTGAATATTCTGTCGGATAAACCGGTAGACCCCTTCCCCTTCATCCTGCTGAACCTGCTGCTGTCGATGATAGCCGCTATTCAGGCGCCCCTTATTATGATGAGCCAGAACAGAGAGGAAAAGAGGAACGAGGCAAAGGCGACATCGGATTTCTTTGTGAACGTTAAAAGCGAGCTTCTAATTGAGGATATCCATACCCACGTGGAGAGAATGGCTAAAGATTACGATGAGATATTGGATTATCTTAAAAAACTCGATATCCCCGAAAACCGGAAGGATGCAAAGGATGTTCCGGAAGAATGAGTATTATAAGATAATATTCATTCGATAGAGTGTGTTATTTGACAGAAAAGCGGAGCAATTCGGAGTTTAAACATAAAGATCGAATTTTCCCATAAAACAGTGGGTTGTATCAAAACTCAGGTTTTGATACAGCCCACTGTTTTATGCAATTCTTTTATTCTCAATGATTTCTCAGCGGTTTCGGATGCTTTTCGCGAATATATCTCACAAGCCTTGCCACGATTTCAACCTTTTTCAGCGGCATCATGATGTAGAAGCCGTCGCAGTACGGCGCCGCCCGGTCGATGAGCGAGGAACTGTATTTCAGCACCAGCTCGAAGGTTTCCTCCGGCGACTTGTCTTTCAGTCCGGCAATCACCTCATCGGGGATTGTAATCCCCGCCACCTCGTTGTTGAGGAAAACGGCGTTCTTATATCCCGCCAGCGGCAAAACTCCCGCCATGATGCGGCAGTTAAGCAGCCGGGAGGCGCGTTCCAGGTTCTCCACGCTTTCGTCGGTAAACAGCGCCTGGGTAAAGAGGGCGGAGGCTCCGCATTCGATCTTTTTCAGCGCCCGCTTCAGCTCGCTGTCGAAGTTGACCGCGTTGACGTTCAGCGCGCCGCAGATACAGAAGGGTTTCGAGGCAAACACCGATTCGTTCAGGCTGCCTATGTAGCTCATTAGCCGGAAGGAGTTGAAGTTGAACACTCCGGAGGTGCCGTCGTCGGCGGTGCTTCCCATGGGGAGCGGATCGCCGGTAATCGCCAGCACATTCGCCACTCCCTCGATGGAGGCGCCCAGAAGCGCAGACTTCACCGCCACGCGGTTCCGGTCGCGGCAGGCGAGGTGGGGCAGCACGTCCACGCCGAGCTCCCGATGAAGCTTTGCAGCCAGCATGAAGGAGTCGGCACGGGGACGCGCAAGGGGCGAATCGGCAAGGGTTATCACATCGGCTCCCGCCTTTGATATCTCACGCGCGGCCGACAGCAGGAATGCGGCGTCCGGCTCGTGGGGCGGGTCAAGTTCAACGGCTATCACCGTCTTATCCCCGGCGGCAAGCAGATGCGATAGACGGCTGTGTTTTACTTCGGCGACAGCCGCCGTTTCCCTGCCGCTCTGAGCAACGCCGGAAATGCCGCCCAACGCAATGGCGCTGAGCCGTATATGTTCGGGTGTGGTGCCGCAGCAGCCGCCGAGCGCCATGACGCCCAGCCGACGGATATCACCAAGTTTTTCAGCGAAGTACTCGGGGTTATCGCTGTAGATAAGCCGTCCGCCCTGACGCACGGGATAGCCCGAGTTCGGCATGGCGAGCAGCCGCGCCGCCGGCATCCCGGAGGACACCAGATCGGTCATAAGGCTGAGCATGTGGGCGGGGCCGCATACGCAGTTCAGTCCCGCGATGTCGGCATACTTCAGCGCTTCGGATATCAGACTGCGGCAGTGGCGTCCCGATGAGGTATACCCGTCGGGCGACACCGCGAAGGCGGCGGCAGTGAAAACTCCCTTCTCCCGCAGCATCCGGAGCGCCGGAAGAACGGGTGTGAGGTCATCAAGGGTTTCAAAGAGAAAATGCTTAGCTCCAAGCTCAAGGAATATTTCAGCGCGGGTGAGATACTCCCGCGAAAGTTCCTCGGCGCTCACCCCTTCGCCCGGGAAACTGACGCCTATGTCGGCGAATACCGCCGCGGGCGTTCGGGTATCGGCTGCGCCGCTGCTTCCGCCCTCCTCGCCCGACACCTCCGAGACCGCCTCATTAGCTATCCTCCAGGCGGCGGACAGGATTTCCCTCAGCTGAGCCGGGTCGGGAAAATTGAAGGGGTCGGCGGCGAAGGTATTCGTAAGTATGGCGTTGGCGCCGGCGGACAGATACTCCTTATGTATACGCCCCACCACTCCGGGAGCGGTGAGCACCGCGCTCTCGCAGCGACCGGAATCTCCTGTTAGCGATGCGTAATAGGTGCCGAAGGCGCCGTCAAAGAGTATAGGGTTATTTTCGGTTCGGTTGTCGATCATTTTTTGTCGTTCCTGTTGTCCTCTCCGGTTGTTTCGGGTACAGCTTCGGCGGAGGGGGTGCGCTTGATTCTGGTCAGATAAACACCGTAGAGCAGCGAAATCACATATGCCTGGAACATGCAGACAATAAGTTCCTCGGCGGCGCGCGGGATCCAGAGTATTATGAAGGCTCTGTCGTTCCATGCCGTCAGCACATGACGCAGAATCTCGGTGTTAATCGTGGTAACCACCATGCCCGCTGTGGTTATTGAGACAAAGATTCTCAGCAGGTTGCTGCCGCGGACATTCTTCTTCTCGGTACGGCGAATGATGAGGTCAACCGCCAGGAGAAGCAGACCCAGCAGCGATACGAATTCAAGTCCCGCGGTCATGAAGTTGATATAGCCCGACAGATATTTGCGGTAGGTGTCGGAGGAGCGAACCCTAATTCCCCCGCCTTCGAAGGTGGCGGGATCAAGGTCAACGGTAATCTCTTCCACATCGCCGATTTCAACTTTAATGCCCAGTTTTTCCGCAGCGGCTGCCGTCTTTGAACCCTCGGGGGTTACTATGGTGAGCGACTTGACATCCAGCTCGCCGAAAGCGCCCTCGTCGAAGGTGGTGACGGTGGCGGGCACGTAAAGCTTCTTCATCGCGGTGTTCACCGCAAATGCATCGGCACCCACCTTGGCAAGTTTTGTTTTATAGCCGTCAAGGATCACGTATGAGGGCACCACCGCCTCGCTGCCGTCCTCAATGCCAAGCAGCGTGAAGGTGTCGTTGTTGTAGCTTGCGCTGTCGCACGCCAGCTTTGACAGAGGAGAAAGCTCGGTTGTGGTAACAATGCCCTTGTTTGGCACGGCGGTTTGCTTTGTTATAACGTCGGATATTATTCCGTCGGAGAAAAGCGAGATATGGGTTGACACGCCCAGTACTCCCAGCAGCACAAGCAGCGCCGCCACACCGGCTCTGAGTCCCGCGCTCTTGCGCCCGGTGAGCAGCCGCCACAACAGACCCTTGATACAGCCGCCGGCAAAGGCGGTCAGCGTCAGCCAGGGTATATACGCACCGTCGGGGCGGATGATATAGCCGAGAAGGTCGGACAGGGCGCTCGCCGCGCCGCCGTATAACGGCCCGAAGAGGAATGCCGGGAAGGCTGTAAATACGCCTGCCATTGAAACCTTCATGCCGCCCGCGCCGAATATCGTGATATTTATAGGCAGCAGCATCTTTGCCACTATGGCAAAGGCTAAGAACATGGCGGTGAGACATATGCGGTATATAAGACGGCGGGTGCCGCTCTCCCGATGCGAGGCCTTCCGCTGCGAAGCCTTGTCAGGCTCGGGCGCAGGTGTTGATGTGGGTTCGGGTGTGGTTGTGGATTCGAACGAGGATGTTAATTCGGACGCGGGTGCGCCATCAGCCGCCTTTGCGGATGCCTCGGGGGTCTTCTCCGGCTCGGCTGATAGGGTCTGATTGTCCTTTTTCTGAACTGAATCTGACATTAAAATATACCTCCTGTTATGTGAAAGGTCACATACCGGAGGCATACATATTCTCTCCTATATGTGACAACGGGATGCGGGGCTCATACCGCAAGCCGCCAATACCGCTATTTATGCGATATCCGCCGCTTTTCGTCCGCGGGGCAACTCCCCATCTCCGCGGCACTTCACGCATGAGTCCCTACTCTGCCTTTGGATTGTTTATGTTTAATCGTGTGTGTTGATGCTCAATGTGTTTCTGAGAGTGTGAACCCTCATTTACCGGCGGTTTTGAAATCAGTGCTTAAAGTGGCGCATACCGGTGAATACCATGGGTATGCCCGCCTTATTGGCGGCGTCGATGGAATCCTTGTCGTTTATCGAGCCGCCGGGCTGGATTATGGCGGCAATTCCCGCCGCCTCGGCAGCCTTTACGCAGTCGTCGAAGGGGAAGAAGGCGTCGGAAGCCAGAATAGAGCCGGGGACCTTGTCGCCGCCGTAGCGGATCGCCAGCTCAAGGGCGGTTATGCGGTTGGTCTGACCGGGACCGACGCCTACGGTGGCGAAATCTTTGACAAGCACTATGCCGTTTGACTTTGTGTGCTTGACGCACTTCATGCCGAAGATCATCTGCTCGAGCTGTTCCTCGGTGGGGGCTTTCTCGGTGACGACCTTCAGGTCGGCGCGGTTGAGCAGCTCGGTGTTAAGTTCCTGCACCAGCAGACCGCCGGCGACCTTCTTCATGTCAAGCATTTCGGAGCGGTTCTTCAGCGCTATATCGGGCAGCTTCAGCACACGTATGTTCTTCTTGCGGGTGAGAATCTCGAAGGCTTCCGGCTCGAAGTCGGGAGCGATGACAATCTCAACGAAAATCTTGGCTATCTCGGCAGCCATTGCCGCGTTGACAACACGGTTCGCGGCGATGATGCCGCCGAAAATTGAAACCGGGTCGGCGTTGTAAGCCTTCATGTAGGCTGCATCGATGGTGTCGGCGACGCCCACGCCGCAGGGATTCGCATGCTTGACGGCTACAACGCAGGGCTCGTCAAACTCTTTGAGAGTGTCAAGAGCGCCGTTGGTATCGTTGATATTGTTGTAGGAAAGCTCCTTGCCGTGGAGCTGCTTCGCCTCCACGAGCGTTCCGGTGAAGCCGCGGCCGATCTCCCGGTAGAAAGCCGCCTTCTGGTGGGGGTTTTCGCCGTAGCGCATGGGCTGCACCTTGTCGAAAGTCATGGTGAGGCTCTCGGGGAAGATATCCGAACCGGTCTCGGCGCGCAGATATGATTGAATCAGCGTGTCATATGCGGCGGTGTGGTTGAACACCTTGTAGCTCAGTTTCAGCTTGGTGTCACGGTCGACTTCGCCCTTCTCCTTAAGCTGGGAAAGCACCGTCTCATAGTCCGCCGGGTCGACGATGACGACAACGTCCTGCCAGTTCTTGGCGGCTGCGCGGATCATGGTGGGGCCGCCGATATCGATGTTCTCGATTGCCTCTTCACGGGTCACGCCTTCGCGAAGAATTGTCTTCTTGAAGGGGTAAAGGTTGATTGCCACGATGTCTATCGGGGTGATGCCCAGTTCCTTCAGCTGCTTCATGTGCTCGGGATTGTCACGGACAGCTAAAATACCCGCGTGAATCATGGGATGCAGGGTCTTCACTCTGCCGTCAAGGCACTCGGGGAAGCCGGTGACATCCGACACATTTGTGACCGGCACGCCGTTGTCGCGCAGCAGAGCCGCAGTGCCGCCGGTGGAGAGAATCTCATAATCCATCTCCACAAGTCCGCGTGCGAAATCCTGAATGCCCGTCTTATCGGAGAGACTGATAAGTGCGCGTTTCTTCATGATGATTTACCTCTGTTTCACTTCTTTTACGTGTATTTATTGTTGAGTTTTCGCTTATTCGCTTATCGAAACTCTGCCGTCTTTGACGCTGAGCCGTCCGGCGCAGAAAAGCTCGGCCGCAAGGGGAAGAATCTCCCACTCGGCCTGCTCCATGACCCGGCGCTGCAGCAGCTCGGGGGTGTCGCCCTCTTCTACCGCAACCGCCTTCTGCAGAATTATGGGACCGCCGTCGGTGACCTCGTTGACAAAATGCACCGTGGCGCCGGTGACCTTCACTCCGTAGTCAAGCGCCGCCTTATGTACCCGCAGCCCGTAAAAACCGTCTCCGCAGAAGGAGGGGATGAGGGCGGGATGAACGTTTATGACGGCGTTTCTGAAGGCTTCGATAAATTCCGTGTCGAGTATATACATAAACCCCGCCAGTATGCAGAGGTCGATATTCTCGCCCTTGAGCGCTTCGGTGACGGCGTGGGTGTATTCCTCACGGCTGCCGTAAGCCTTGCGGTCGACGACAACCGAGGGTATGCCGGCGTTCGCTGCGCGGGTCAGGGCATATGCCTCGGGGCTGCTGGAGAGCACCAGCGCAATGTCGCCGTGGGGCAGTTTGCCCGCCGCCTTTGCGTCGATTAGCGCCTGAAGATTTGTACCGCCGCCGGATACCAGAACGGCTATTCGTTTATTCATAGGTATAGTCATAGTCGTCTCTTAAATCGATATGCTCATACGGCTCGCCTTCGGGCTGTATGGGGTAATTTCCGGTAAAGCAGGCGTCGCAGAAGCCCACTCTGCTGTCAGGGGCGATGGACTTTAAGTCTTCCACTGCCAGATATCCCAGCGAGTCGGCGTCAAGGTCGGCGCGTATCTCCTCGGTGGTCATGCGGCAGGCGATGAGCTTGTCTCGGGAGGCAATGTCGGTGCCGTAGTAGCAGGGGTTTATAAAGGGGGGTGAACTTATCCGCAGATGAACCTCTTTCGCCCCGAAGTCGCGCAGCATTCTGATAAGGTGCTTGGTGGTGGTGCCGCGTACGATTGAGTCGTCCACGATAACCACCCGCTTTCCCTCAATGACGGCGGTCATGGGCTGCAGCTTGATCTGCACAAGGTTCTCCCGCTGGCTCTGACCGGGATGTATGAAGGTTCTGCCGATATAGCGGTTCTTCATCAGTCCCATGCCGTATGGTATGCCCGATTCCTCGGCATAGCCCAGCGCCGCGTCAAGTCCGCTGTCGGGTACGCCCACCACAACATCCGCATCCACCGGGTGACGCTTTGCCAGCGCGGCGCCGGCGGCTTTTCGGGCGAGATGGACAGACTGACCGTCGATTATCGAGTCGGGGCGCGCCGTGTAAATATGCTCGAATATGCAAAGCGAGGTTTTGCCGCCGCAGTTCTCGGTACGGTAGGAGATGCGCTCCTTTGAAACGGTGACCACCTCGCCCGGGCGGATATCCCGGTCGAAGGTGCCTCCTATGGCGCGTATGGCGCAGGACTCGGAGGCGAAGATAGTTGCATTTCCCAGATGCCCCATACAGAGAGGGCGTATTCCCATGGGATCCCGGGCGGCTATCAGCTTATGCGCGCAGAGCACCACCATCGAATAGGCGCCCGACAGCGTACTCATCGCCTTCACCACCGCCGTGTCGGTGGAGTCGCTGCGTATGCGTTCGTGTACTATTATCTGACCGATTATTTCGGCGTCCGACATGGTGGTGAACATCACATCGCCCTCAACAAGCCGCCTGCGGAGGCTGATGCCGTTTGCCAGCGCGCCGTTGAACGCCAGCGCCATTCTGCCCCGCACATGGTAACCCAGCATGGGCTGGGCGTTGTCGCGGCTCTCGAAACCCTCGGCAGCCGAACGGACGTGACCGATGCCCGAGTGACCCTTCATATCTCTCAGAACCGACTCGCTGAATACATCGCCGGTGAGACCGTTATCGCGGTGGTGCTTGAAGCTGCCGCCGTCGTTTATGGCTATGCCGCTTGACTGCTGGCCGCGATGCTGCAGCGAATAGAGGGCTATGTATGTGAGGTGCGCAATGTCAAGTTTTTCGTCGGGGTCGAATATCCCGAAAACTCCGCATTCCTCGCGGATTTCATTCTGCATTTATTTCCTCCGTGAAATGCGTTATTTGCTGTACTTCGCGGAAACATCGGCGTCTTTCGCCATAACCTCTTCCGCCATCTTTTCTTTGTATGCCGCCAGCTTTTCCGCCAGTCCGCTGTCGGACAGGGCGAAAATCTGAACCGCCAGCAGCGCCGCATTAGCCGCGCCGTCTATGGCTACCGTGGCGACCGGAACGCCCGAGGGCATCTGAACGGTGGAGAGCAGCGAATCGAGACCGTCAAGGGTTGAGGACTTCACGGGGATACCTATAACAGGCAGAGTGGTGTGCGCCGCCAGAACGCCCGCCAGATGGGCGGCTTTGCCCGCCGCCGCGATAATCACGCCGAAGCCCTTCTCTTTTGCCGACGAAGCGAATTCGGCTGCCGCCGCCGGGGTGCGGTGGGCGCTCATGACATGAGTCTCATATGAGACTCCGAATTTATCGAATATGCCGAAGCATTTCTCAACTACGGGGAGATCGCTGTCGCTTCCCATTATTACCGCTGCGCGAAGTGATGACATAAAACTACTCCTTAACAATCAGAATCAAAGAAATATCAAGACAGAAAAAGGGCATGCTCTGCCCGCACAGACAATGCCCGAAAAACAAACGGAACGGCAGCATATTGCAGCCGGCGCGCCGGAAACCGATACACCCTGACAAAGGCGGAAAGAATCCATGGCGCAGCCCTCCGAAAAAGTCAAAAATTGGTTCGCTACTCACTTAAAAATTATAACATGCGGCCGCCCGGCTGTCAAGGTGAGATATTCACAATAATCAAAGCCTGTCAGCGCCTCTTTTGGCAACTGTCGCCATTGTGTATGGTTATATCCGTCATAACCTCCCGCGGGGTTCGGCGGGTCACCGCCCGGGGGTTTCTATGTTCTTGTTCTTATCCTTGTCATTATCATTGCCCGTATCGTTCTCCCCGCCCTCATTGTCACCGCCCGAAGGGATATGGCCGAGCCAGTTTTTCAGCAGAGTGAAACGCAGCGTCACCAGTATTGCCGCCGATATCAGATATACCGCCAGCTGCACGGGTATCGACTTTCCGAGCATGCCGGCTATCAGGGCAAAGACAGCCGACAGTATCAGCAGCAGCGCCACGCTGCCGCCGACTATCGCCTCGATAATCACAGAAAAAACCGCCGCCGCAGCCCATATGTAGGGCATAAAGCTTGAAAGATGCATTTTATTTCTCCCGTTGTCCCGACCGGAAAACCTCCGGCCTGCCCGGGTCAGTTCACATACCGGTAGCCGGTGATGGAGTTGATCCGCGCCTCGTCGTCGTATATTATTTCAAAAAGCAGGGGAACGGCGGCATCGCTCCCCTCGTCGGTGCGGAAGGTGCCGTCATTCTTCATTATCATGTACTTTACCAGGTAAAAGTACTGCTTGGCGCCGTAGAATTTGCCGCTCTCGAGAGTCTTCTCGCTCTGCAGCTCCACCTCGATATTGTAGACGCGCTGCATGGTGAAATCGGGCGTCTCGCCCTTCTCCTCCAGCAGCCCGGGGGTGTACATGCCGTCAATTACGTCGGCATCTCCCGCCATTACCGCCTCGAAGTATTTTGCCAGAAGTTCGATACCCGGGCCGAAGCGTTTGTATTGACCGTCGGTTATGACGGTGGTCTGGGCACCCTCGGTGTAGGCGATATATCGGTTCTTGTCCAGCCACGCCTCGTCCTCGTATATGTCGTATTCCCAGTCGGGCTCGGCGAATTTTATGTCTTTGCGGCGCACGGATTCGGCAGCCGCTTCCTTTGGCATTCTGAACGATTCCCAGTCCAGCGAGTTCAGCCAGATGAGCACAGCCATGCCGGCAAGCGCACATATGAGCACTATCAGCATCTTCTTCTGTTTCGGCTTGAGTTTCATGGCGGCTCCTTCCGGCATTGATTTCCTGCCTGTATTATAACATCACGGCGGCGATTTGTAAATAGCGAAAAGCCCTTTTACCGGGTGTTTCCGCAAAGTATGCCGCAAAAGCGGCAGACCGCCGGAATTGATTGTCCTGCTTGGAATCGAACGGGTTGTTATGGACTAATTCACAAATTCATGATATAAATATTTAAGAAACACCCAACCTTTTCCTTCTGATTTGTGTCTTAAAGACAAGCGCTTAAAAACGGGACTCCCGATTTTCGAGAAAGGAGAGTGCATGTGTACTATAAAAATGAACCGGACGAAACACTGGTAATGCTCACGCTTGCGGGCGAGCAGACGGCATATGAGGTTTTGGTGAACCGCTATCAGAAAGCAGCGATTTCCGCGGCGATTTCGGTTACTAAAAATCACTTCATGGCCGAAGACGCCGCTCAGGATGCCTTTGTCACTGCCTGGATGAAACTCAATACGCTGCAGGAACCGCAAAAGTATTGTTCCTGGGTGTGCCGTATCGCCAAAAACTGCGCTCTGAATATGATAAGCAGATACCGCGGTTTCCTTCCGCTTGATACAGTTGACAACCTGGACATTTCCGACGGCGGAGCGGAAAACCTTGCCGAGTCATATGCGCTGTCCGAGGAAAGAAATGAAGTAGACAAAAGCATCGAAATGCTGCCCGAAAGAGTACGGCGGATTATACATCTGCATTATTTTGAAAGCCTTTCCATCGCCGAGATCGCAGACCGGATGCGTATCTCGGAAGGAACGGTCAAGTGGCAGCTTCACGACGGCAGAAAACGAATCAGAAAGGAACTTTGCGCAATGAATGAAAAATACAGCGACACTCTTGTCGAGCGCGTCATGAAGAAAGTCGAAGAACTGAAATTATGACAGTTAAAGAACGACAAGAGCGGATTTGAAAAGGTATATAAGGAAGTGCTTCACGAGGTCGAGGAACTTCCCGAATGTACCCAAAAGCAGCACGCGCTTGCCGATGTCCTTATGCGCGGCTGGTGGTGGCTTCCCGGCAAAAAGAACGACGCTCTCTTCGCCCGCATCGCGGACGCCGCCATGGAGAGCAAAAACGAAGAAGTGATGGCTTTTATCGTCACCCGCGAGGATTCAAGCGTATACGGCGGAGCGAGAGTTGAATTTATCCGCGACAAGCAGATCCCGCGCCTTGAAAAAGCGGGATTTCTGAAGACCCTGGGACGCGAATGGTTCTGGCTCGGCTATAACCTCTTCCGCGAGGGGAAGACGGAGGAAGGACACGCCGCATACGATAAAGTCGAAGAGATACTCCCCAAAGACGATGCTTTTCGCATACTCGTGCCATATGCAAGAGCTATGGAAGAACAATTAGCTGCTCGCTATAAGGATGCGGTGCAGAAAAAATACCGCATCGGCGCTGCCGCGGAGGAATACCGCATTATTGACGGCGAACCTCGCTATTGGACGCAGGAAGATATCGTCGAAGGATATCTGAACGCCGTGAATAATAACAGAGCATGTGTCTACCGCAACGCTTCAATCTGCGACGGATACTTCTTCGCCGATATTCCGGTAGGAGAAACTTATACAGGTTCAGACGGAACGAAACTGTCTTATATCTCCGATAATGAAACGGCGGATACTCCGGTCGGCAGATTCGAAAACTGTCAGCTCTGGGAAATGAGATATTGGAATTATACCGGGAAAATAAAGTGTCGTTCTTACTTTAAAGACGGTGTCGGTATAGTCCGTCAGGAGTATACGAATGATGGTGTGACCGAAACCCGCTCGCTCAGCGCATATGATATCAAAGGCGGAAAGGGACTTCTTCCTTTTTATCCCGGCAACAAATGGGAATACGCAGCCGATTATCCCCCGGAAACGCTATATTCCGAAGTTAAGATAGAAGTTTCTTTTGCCGACGACAAACGCACAATTCTTTCCGTTTGGCAAAATTCCGAGAGACTTAACTACAATGAAAATTCCTGGCACGATATGGTGGAAAAGATTGCGCAGGATCATTATCGTTATGACAAGGACGGCAGATTGTATTTGTGCGATGTACATACCGTCGTTGAACGCGCCGAACAGCTTGCAGCGACGCCTATGGAAAAGGCGCATACCAAAGCCGCGGCATCCGTAGTGAGAAGAATATTGGATACAGATCCGACATTCAATCCCGATTATACCGCTACCGGGCACTGGAATTTCTTTGAAAGATTTTATATTCGCAAGAAACGGGATTCTTATACTATAACCTTTAATAATCCTCGTTGGAGTTTTGAGTTGAAAAACACGGGTATTATGAACATGGCTGAATATCCCGTTCTTTGCAATGATATATTAGGAATATTAAGGGATTCGACAAATTCTGTCTGGTCGGATGAATGGCGTGACGGTGCCTCTCCAATAGTAGAATATACTGATTCATGGGATGACATAAAAACACAAATTTCCTGTGAAGAAGGCGGAACGATTACCACAAGAGCCGGAACCTTTGAAAACTGTCTGAAGCTCAGTCTTGACATCGGCGGTATGGAAGACGCTTGGTCTTATCGCGGAGGAAAAAAGGTTTATTATTTCGCCGACGGCATAGGAATCGTCCGTACCGAAAATGAATACTGCGGCGGAACAAGAACAGCGGTATATGAACTGACATCCTACGAAGGAACAGGCAGCGGCTACATGCCTTTTGCCGACGGACTTATGCGCCGATATGATGCTCTCAACCTTACCGACGGATTTGTAGGCGCGGTTGAATATACATATGCGGCGGATGATGACGGTGATATTGTCATTTTTGTCGATCGCACGGGCATTCGAGAGGTTCCGCCTCCGATCACACAATATAGCGCCATTCAATCCGAAATTATCGAAGAACGTTTGTGGGATGAGGGCAAGTATGAAGAAAGCCGCCTTTGCCACAATTTAAACAACTTTCATCTTATTTGCCACTTCCTTGGTCGTTATTCAAGATTTTGGGGTGGTCCGGAAAAAGCTATAGCCTTGAACAAATATCGTATGAAAACAATGGAAACATTGGGCGACGGAACAGTTCCGGAAGCCTGGCTCGTAGATTACGCAAGCACAAGTTTCCGCACCGCGTGCGCCTTGTTCGGCGTCGGCAAAAAAGAAGAAGGTTATGAGTTTCTTGATAAAGCGTTTGAAGCTTATCAAAAATGGCATAACATTCCCGACGGCGCCGAAATGGAAACAGGAAACCCGCTAATTTACGGCGGCGTTAAAGTTGTTAAAGGAAAAGCTTATGTGAAACTACCCGATGGCAAAAAAGAACCACTATACTATGAGAATATGTTTAGAGGGAATTGCGATCTTATGTATGATGGCATGACCGCGCCTCACGGATGGGAGTGGTTCGATTCCGTCAGAAACGAGGAACGATTTAAGGAATACGTAGAACGAGCCAAGAAAATGGCTGAAAAATTATAACAGCACGCCGCCGGAAGCAATCACTCACATTGATTGCTTCCGGCGGTTTCAATATTCGCAGCCGGCGGAAAAAAACACAACAGATATTGACAGATTGGCATCGGAATGTTATTATTATGTAAAATCCAACTGAAATATGCTTTTATATGACAACTTTGAAAATGAATGAGGGCATGAAAATGAAAAAACGTCTTTTGTCGGTCAGGCTTTTATCCGTGCTGATGTCTGTTGTTCTTTTATCCTGTTTCTGCGCCGTCGCCGCTGCATGCGGCGGCTCACCCAAACCGCCGGCGGGTACGGATTCTGCCGCCGATCCTGCGGCAGATGACGCCGCGGCTGCAGCCGAAACAGAACCGGATCTTTTTGCCGATCTGCCGAAAGACAATTTTGGCGGCTATGAATTCAGGATTCTGAATAACATCTCGAATTTCGCCATGACTTCCATGTTCAGCGAGGAGGTCAACGGCGAGCCGGTGAACGATGCCATTTACAACCGCAACGCTCTCGTCGAACAGGAACTGAACATTGTTATAAGCGAGCAGCTTTCCGAGTATGCCGATGTCACCTCCACCATGCAGAAACTGATCAGCGCGGGCGACGCGGTTTATGACGTATTCTGGAACGAATCGAAATTCCAGACTCCCTTTGCCGTCAACGGCCAGCTTATCAGACTCGACGAACTTTCCGATATAGCAACCGAAAAGCCGTGGTGGTACTCAAAGGCAAACGACAGTCTTTCGATAGGCGGCAATAAGTATATCCTCGTCGGCGACCTGCACCTTATGTTCAAGGAATCTTTCTGGATGACCGGCTTCAACAAAAGCGTTATCGATGCAAATTCCCTCGCCGACCCGTATGAACTTGTAGATTCGGGCAAATGGACGCTTGACGCGATGCGGGAACTGATGGTTGCCGCCACGGCGGATCTGGACGGCGACGGGAAAATTACGGCTGACGATATGATGGGCATATCCTGTCACGCCGGCGGCGCGCTGCCGGTTCTCATCGGCACGGGTATCAGGCTGTCCGGGAAAGACGCGGGAGATATACCGACCATCAATGTCACAAGCGAATCCTTCTACAACCGGTACAACGCCGCGGCAGCAAAAATATTCGCGGATGAAGACCTTGTCTGCCTTGAAGGCAGGACGGCTAATACAAGCAAATATAACAACGGCTTCCACGGCGTATTCTTTACCGGCCACACGCTGTTTTATTTCGAACCTATCGGCTCTCTGAAGAAGCTTCGGGCTATGGACGCCGAATTCGGCGTCGTCCCCTATCCGAAATACGATGAAAAACAGGAGGAGTATTCTTCGCTTATCGCCAGCTTTGCGGCTTGTCTTGCGGTACCGGTAACAAATAACGAGTTTGAACGCACCGGAATCATACTTGAAAATCTCTGCGCTCGTTCTTATGAGGGACTGAGGCAGGCTTATTCGGACGTTACGCTTGACTTTAAATATATCCGCGATGAAGAGAGTTCGAAAATGCTCCAGCTCATATTCGATACAGGCGCGTTTGAACTGACCTCTGTCTTCGGATGGGGAGGAGTGGCGGATACTATCCAGAGCAATCTGGCAAAAGGCAATCCGGATATCACCTCCACCGTTGAATCGCTTAAATCAAAAGCCGAATCCGAGATGGCGAAAACAATCGAAGCGCTTGCCGGATAAGCGGTATATTTAAAGCCGCTTGCTCTTTTAGCCCTGACATCTTGTCTCTTAAAATATAATCAGCCATCGAAACCGCGGGACAGGAGATTTAAGTGTCGATCAAAAAAAGAACTTTATTTAATCAAAAAAGCACGGATATGACGCAGGGGCGGATTCTGCCCCTGCTTGTCACGTTTGCGGTGCCGATTTTACTCGGCAATATCTTTCAGCAGCTTTATAATATGGTCGATACCTGGGTTGTCGGCAACTATGTTTCTAACGAAGCTTTTTCCGCCGTCGGCTCGGTAGGACCAATAATCAACGCGCTTATCGGCTTCTTCCTCGGTCTTTCAAGCGGCGCCGGTGTCGTCGTTTCCCGGCATTTCGGCGCCGGAGACGAGGAAGATGTAAATAAAACCGTACATACCGCAATTATCATGACTGCGTTTTTCTCGGTTATCGTCACCGCCGCCGGGGTTCTGATGACTCCTTTTTTTCTTAATATGATGAAGACTCCGCCGGAGGTCATGCCGGAATCGCTTTCTTATCTGACTATCTACTTCGCCGGTATATCCGGTCTCATGCTTTATAATATAGGCGCCGCGATATTGCAGGCGATAGGCGACTCGCGCAGCCCGTTTATCTTCCTTACCGTTTCCGCCGCCCTTAACGTAATCGGCGACTTTGTTTTTGTCCTTGTTTTCGATATGGGTGTCGCCGGTGTCGCCTGGGCGACGATAATATCGCAGTGGGTCTCCGCTCTGCTTGTTATCATAACGCTCATGCGGACCGACACCTGCGTCAAACTGAAACTCGGCAGCCTCCGGTTCGACCTTGATAAATTCTCAATGATAGTGCGTATCGGCATACCTGCCGGAATTCAGATGGCGATAACCTCGTTCTCGAATATCTTCGTTCAGTCTTATATCAACTATTTCGGAGCCGACTGCATGTCCGGCTGGACGGCGTATGGAAAAATAGATTCGGTCATGCTGCTGCCGATGCGGGCGGTAGGTGTAGCGGCGACAACATTTGTGGGTCAGAATATAGGCGTGGGCGACGACGAACGTGTTAAAGCCGGCATCAGAACGGCACAGTTTCTTTCCTTCGTTTCGCTCGGAATATCGATGATCCCGGTAATGCTGTTCGCGCCTCAGCTGGTCGCCTTCTTTAACCCCAAACCCGAAGTTATTGAACTCGGCGCCCTTATAATCCGGGTTATGTCGCCCTGTTATTTCATCATATGCGTATATGATGTATTGGTAGGCGTTATGCGGGGAGCCGGCGACGCCAAAACGCCGATGTTCATAATGCTGTTTTCCTTCGTAGTTTTCCGGCAGATATATCTCTACGTGATGACGAATTACATAGCTAATGAAGTCGTTCCGGTGATAATGGGATACCCCCTCGGCTGGCTCGTCTGCGCCGTTTTGATAGTCATAGCTTTCAGAAGATCCAAATACACGCGAAGGTATGCGCGATTATGATATCGCGGTATTGCTGTATTCCCGGAATCAACTTAGAAGAGACGAGAGAGCGCAGCGTGAGAGAAAATCCCTTTCGCCGCTCGCTTTCTTTATAAAGTTCAGCAGATTTTCCGCGCCCTCAACGCAGAGGGGGCAGCACGTCTGTCCCGCCGTTTTTCAGAGTGAGCGTCTTTTCTTCGAATTTCATTGGGCTCTTCCTCTCAATCCTCACATCAATAAGATTATAAGATCATTCTGCCGCCTTGAAGTTGTATATCGGCTTTATGATGTCGATAATATCTACGGATTCACGGATATCATCAATGATGTCATCCATGGACTTATATGCCATGGGGGCTTCGTCTAAAGTTCTCCTGTTCACGGAGGTGGTATATATGCCGGACATGGAATCCTTGTACTCATTGAGGCTGAGAATTTCTTTTGCCCGGGTTCTCGACATTATCCGACCGGCTCCGTGGGGGGCGGAGTAGTTCCACTCGGGATTTCCCCTGCCTCTCGCTAAAATACTCCCGTCCCTCATGTTTATGGGTATCAACACAAGCTGATCCTTGTGGGCGGCAATAGCTCCTTTGCGCAGAATCATCTCATCGGTGTTGATATAATTGTGTATGGTGTGAAACGCCGACAGCGCCGGCATGCCGGTTCGCTCGAGGATAAGCTCCGCCATTACTTCGCGGTTGCGTCTGGCAAACCGCTGACAAAGCTCAACATCATGCATGTAGTCGTCCATATCGCTCCCGTAGAGATAGCACAGGTCCGCGGGAATATCGGGTTTACCGGCCTTCATTTCCTTCTCCATGGCTTTAAGTACTGCCTGGAGCTCTTTGCGGCGCCCCTGATCTTTATACATGCGGATTATTTCGTTTTTCTTCTCTAAAAATTCCGCTTTCCCGGAATGCAGGTCTATAGCCAGCCGCTGGTAATACTCGGCTACCTGGGTTCCCAGGTTGCGGCTGCCGGAATGGACGACTAAGTATATGGTGCCGTCCGATGCGGCGCCGATTTCTATGAAGTGGTTGCCACCGCCCAAAGTACCCAGGCTCCTTTCCAGGCGGTCGGTCTGCCTCAGGTTCTTATAACAGCGGAATTCGGTGAGATCGAAACGCTCTTTTCGTCTGTCCCAGACATTTCTGCCGCTTGGGATGTGGTTGGCAACCGCATCGACCTTCTCGCAGTCGACTTCGATCCTGCCCAGCTCCACGGTATACATGCCGCAGCCGATATCAACGCCCACAATGTTGGGGACCACCTTGTCGACTATAGTCATGGTGGTGCCGATGGTACAGCCTTTTCCGGCATGCACATCCGGCATAATCCGAATCCTGGAACCGCTTGTGAAATCATGGTCGCACATTCTGCGAATCTGCTCAATGGCTTCTTCCTCAACCACCGTGGCATAACATATTGCGGTGCTTACTTTTCCTTTAATCTCCAGCATTGTGACACTCCTTTCAGTCTTAATATCACTCTATTCCGAAATGGGATTTTATCCTCCCGGCGGTTTCTTCGGGAGACAGCGAGGTGTTGTCGATTTTTATATAATTCTCAAAGGGCAATATTTCCCCGTCGTATGAGTTCAGACGGTATTCGCTGTTTGTTTTTCTCATTTCCGCCTCGCTTAATTCAAGGTCGCGTTTGGATTCCTTGTACAGCAGGCGGTTTTCGCTTCTGTTGCGGATTATACGCTCTTCAAAATCGGCGCAGAGTTCGACGACATAACAGTCCGCCCCGTTCGACTTGAACAGCGTGGTCAGATTCAAAAGATAGTCAATATCGCTTTTGAAATCGAAAGCGCACATGAATGTGAATATCAGTCCCGGGAAATCCCCTTTGGCGAACAGCTCGAATACCGTTTGCCGTATGTTTTCGTTCAGAACGCGCCATTCCTTTTCCGAGCGGGCAAAGAGCTGCCGCGTCAGCTCGATAGACATATGATTGTGAAACAGCCTGAGACCTGTGATTTTCGCCAGCTCCTGTCCCACCGTCATCTTGCCGACCGCGTGGGGTCCTATGATAACAACAAGTGTTTTTGACATTTCGATCACCTTTCATAAGTCGATGATTCTCACCCGGCATTCGTCTTTTTGATTATTTCCGCCTGCGTAAAGCTCTTTTGCCGGATATTCAGCCGACCTGCGGTTTTCATTTAAGAACAGTGCGAATATATACTTAGAAAACAAAACTGACACCGCTCCGAAAGCGATGTCAGTTCATTGCCTGATTTCAGTATATTCCGATAATCCGGGCTGTTAAACATGCCTTTCGTGCCGTCTGTATAATCGGGTCCGGCACGGTTCGGATTGAAGAGCGGCGTTGTTTTCTGTCAACGGGTTCAGCCGTTCTTCTTTTCGCCTTCCAGATCCAGAAGGCCGCGCACGCCAATAACCGGCTCCACGAACATTATGCCGTTGCCCGGATCCTCCATCTTCAGTTCCCTGAACAGAACATCAACAACCTTGTCGACCAGTCCGGTCGGCATAAGGATCATGACAAGCTCCTTTTCAGGCTCGATCTCCATTCCGAAGAGGGTGGCGGTGTATTCGGCGCCCGTGCCTCTGCCGTTCATTATCGTGCCGCCTTTGACGCCTGCCTTGCGGGCGATATCCATAACATCCCCGCCCACGCCACGGTCTACGATTACTGTCAGTTTTTTGAACATATTATTTACTCCCTCGACTTCCGCCGCTTTCACAATGACTTGCCTGCCGTCTACCGTTATGCTTGCAAGTTCTACGGGTGTTATATATATAATCCCCTTGCCCGGTTCGGTCAGTCCCAGTTCTTCGGTAAAATACTCAATCATTTCATCGGAGGTGTCTTTTGTCATTAGAAAGTTGATTATTTCTTTTTTCTGACTTCTTATTCCGAGCAGTTCCAGGATTGTGCCCTTAACCGTGCCCTTGCCGATGATGGTGATTCCGCCGGTAATCCCGACTTCCTTCACCAACTTCGAACACTTCTGACATTGCTGTTCGCCTAATACCAAGGTCATAATAACCAAAGGTTTATTAGTCGTATTCTCTCCTTCTTTCCTATACATTGCTACCTCCGCTTTGCAGCCCGGCACCCGATTTTATTTTGGAAGCTTTTCGTAATTTGAACTGATAGAGTGCGCCGAGCACTTCTACCGCTATGATAGGCATCATCGCCACGATCGCAATCATGCCGAAGCCGTCGGAAACCATATCGGCGGTAGGAACCACCGCGGCTATCCCCTGTACAAAGGCAAGGGAGAAAGTAGCCGTCATCGGTCCCGAAGCCACGCCGCCTGCGTCAAACGCCACGCCCACAAACAGGTCGGGAACAAAATATGCAAGAATTACCGCAAGACCGAAACCCGGCAGAATATACATCCACAGTTTAATGGCGGGTACAAGTATCCGGAGCGCCGACATAAATATGGACGCGCCCACAGCCACCGAGAGGAAGAGTAGCACAAGCCTGCGTTTAACGGAGCCGCCGGTGATGTCTTCCACCTGGTGCGTAAGCACTATGACCGCAGGTTCGGCAAGGACCGTTGTGAGCCCGAGAAGCAGCGAGACAAGAAGAACGGGAATATCCGATTCCATAGCCGTAAGTTTTTTGCCGAGCTGGGTACCGATTTCCATAAATCCGCCGTTGACGCCCAGCATGAACACCACAAGGCCCAAATATGTGAGAACTACGCCGCGCATGATGTCAAAGACTTTTTTCCTGTTGTGTTTGAACGCAACAATCTGAAAGATTATATACATCAAAACGATCGGCAGCAGGGATATAAAAGATTCAAAAGCGATTGAAGTCAGCTTTGTGCCGTATATCTGCAGCAGGTTCCCTTCCGTTACGGTGGCTTCGGGCAGGCTGCCGTTCAGTTTGTCGATATCCAGGAGTATTCCCGCTGTCAAAACACCGAGTATAGCGCCTGAGGATGAAATACCGACCAGACCGAAGCTGTCCGCCTCACCCAGTTTACTGTTCTTCTTCATTGACGATACACCGGCAGCCAGTGAAAGCATAAACGGAACCGTGATGGCTCCCGTTGTGGCGCCCGACGCGTCAAATGCTATAGCAAGGAAATCCGGCGACGAGAAAAGGGAAAGTATAAAAATCAGACCGTATGCGGCTGTGAACACATATTTGAGTCTCACGCCCTTCAGTATGCGCAGCATACCAAGAGTCATCATGATTCCGAGACCTATGGAGACCACAACCACCATGTAAATATTGTCAAATACTCCCGCGGTGACACTGTCCACCTGGTTCGCGAGTATGTGCAGATCAGGCTCGGCATATGAAATGAAAAAGCCGAGAATCAGGCTGACCGTTATGAGAATCGCATAGCTGTTTGTGTGGGCTAAGGTATAGCCGATACCCTGACCGATAGGTTCAAGGCCGATATCAATACCGAAAAGAAACACCGTAAGACCGATGATTACCAGGACAGATCCTATGAGGAATGCAACCAGCGCATTGGTTCCCAGCGGAGTTATGGTGAAGTTAAGTCCCAAAACTATACAAACAATAGGCAGGACAGAGGACAGGACTTCCTTGAACTTAGCAACGAGAACGTTTATTTAAACCACCTCTATTATACTGAATTTCTGTTGTCAAACCTTTTTACTTCGCTGTGACCGTTCATATCCCGTTTCAGCCGCTTAAACCGGGCGGGATAAAACAATATCGGTTTATTTTACCACGGGAATTGCGGAATGTCAAGAAAAAATTCCCGCGGATTTGTAATTGGCAAGTTGTAAAATGAATTGCCCAAGAGAATAAAAAAGGGGTTCCATTGAGGAATGAAACCAGTTATACTTAGGCTGCGAACAAAAGCAACTGGAGGTAACTCAATGGAACAGGTAGATTATAA
>JAAZAV010000020.1 GCA_012514145.1 Clostridiales bacterium
CGCGGAATATCTGTTTATGTCAGCATACGGCGGCAGCCGTGTGAGTATCACTGCCGCGGCCGGCTGTCCTTTTTTCCGCGGAATATGGTGCCCAAAACGAACTTCGGCAGCTTCATCATGCGTCCGATGCGCTTCGGCTCGCGGATAAGCCGCCAGAGCCATTCGCAGCCCAGCTTAATAAATAACTTGGGGGCGCGCTTGGCGACTCCGGCATAGATGTCGGCAGAACCGCCCAGGCCGCAGAGCAGCATGCCATGAAGCTCGGAGCGGTGGGCGCGTATCCACTTCTCCTGACGGGGCACGCCGATACAGACGAAGACAATCTTCGCGCCGCTTTCGCGGATCATTTCGATTATCGGAGCGTCCTCTTTGAAATATCCGTCATTCGTCCCGGCTATAATAAGGCCGGGATTTTTAGCCGCAAGATTTTCGGCGGCTGTTGCAGCCACACCCGGCTTGCCCCCCAGGATAAAGAGGGGATAGCCCTTTTCGGCGGCAAGGGCGGCAAGGTGAGCGCCTAACTCCACGCCCGCCACCTTGCCCTTGACAAGGGGAGTGCCTAACAGCTTTGACGCCAGAACCACGCCCGCTCCGTCGGGGATAACAAGGTCGGCGGAGTTGATAAGCTCGTAATGCTCGGGCTGCTCCACGCAGAGCTGGACTATCTCGGCGTTGGGCGTGTAGACCGCGCCGCCGCCCGAGTTTATCAGCCCGTCGCATATCGCCACGGCTTCATTCATGGTGACGCTGTCGAAATATACGCCGCGGATGTTGATTTTTTCTCTTTTTATCATGTTATCATGACACTCATGAAAAGCGCCTCCGGGAAGGGGGTTCGGTCTCGGAAAAGACTATTTCGCGAATACGGTGAAATCTATCTTGTCGAAGCGGTCAAGGGTTTCGGCGGCGTCCTCCCGGGAACTGCCGCGAACCATTAAATAGACCTTCACCTTAGGCTCGGTGCCCGAGGGGCGGATAATCACCGTATTGCCCGCCTCGGTGGTGTAGTAGAGCACATCGGAGCGGGTGAGCCCGGTGCCGCTCTCTGTGCCGGATTTGCGGACAATGCCTTCCAGGTAGTCGCGGGTCTCGACTATCTTCTCGCCGGCAAGGGCGTCGGGGGCGTTCCTGCGCAGAGAAGCCATCATGCGCTTCATGCGCTCGGTGCCGTCAAGGCCGTCCATGTCGATGTTCTTGGTCAGCTCGCGGTACCAGCCGCAGCGATTGCAGAGGTCGGTGAGGGCGTCGGTGAGCAGCATGCCCTTGCGGTGATAGAAAGCAGCCATCTCGGTTATAAGCAGGGTGGCGACGATGGCGTCCTTGTCGCGGGCGTGGGTGCCCCGGAGATAGCCGTAGCTCTCCTCGAAGCCGAATATGAAACTGCCGTGTCCCGACTCCTCGGCGATTTTTATCTGCTCGCCGATGTAGCGGAAGCCGGTGAGAACCTCGCGGATCTCAATGCCGTAGCTCTCGCAGATGCGGTTGGCAAGGTTGGTGGATACGATGGTCTTGACGGCGAAAGCGTCGGCGGGTATGCCGGAAGTCTCCTTCATGCAGCCTAAAATGTAGTCGAGCAGCAGGGAGCCTATCTGGTTGCCGTTAAGGGTGACGAACTCGCCGCCGTCGCGGATGGTGAGACCGGCGCGGTCGGCGTCGGGGTCGGTGGCGATGATAAGGTCGGCGCCCACCTCAAGAGCAAGCTCCTTGGCGGGCTCGAAAACCTGGGCGAACTCGGGGTTGGGCTTGGCGGCGGTGGGGAAACCGCCGTCGGGGCTTGCCTGGCACTCCGGGATAAAGAGTTTAGTCAGACCGGCGCGGCGGAGCACCTCGGGAGCTATCCTGCAGCCGGTGCCGTGGAGGGGAGTGTAGACCACCTTCAGACTGTCGGCGACGGCGGGGATAAGCGAGGGGTCGCAGCGCTGGGCAAGGACGGCTTCGATATAAGCCTCGTCGGTTTCGGCGCCGATGACCTTTATGATACCGTCCTTCACGCCGGCTTCAAAGCCGCCCTCATAGGTCTTTACGCCGTCGAAGATGTCGACTGCCGACATATAGCGGGAGACCTCGGCAGCCTGGTCGGGAGCCAGCTGTGCGCCGTCCGCCCAGTAGGCCTTGTAGCCGTTATACTGCTTGGGATTGTGGGAGGCGGTGATATTTATACCCGCGGCGCAGCCGTGATGGCGTATGGCGAAGGACAGCTCGGGGGTAGGGCGGAGAGATTCAAAGATATATACGGTTATGCCGTTGGCGGCAAGCACCGAGGCGCATTCCTTTGAAAAGCGGTCGGAGTTTATCCGGCAGTCGCAGGCTATGGCGCAGGAGCGGTCAAGCCCGGAGCCTTCGCCGGTCATGGCGAGGATATACTCGGAGAAGCCCTGAGTAGCCTGGCGAACGGTATAGATGTTCATTGCGTTGATGCCGGCGTGCATTATGCCGCGCAGCCCGGCGGTGCCGAACTCGAGACGGCTCTTGAAGTAGTATTCGATAAGCTCGGGCGACCCGGCGATATTCTTAAGGTCGGCTAAAAGCTCGGAATCGGTTACGCGGTCGTTCCAGCGTTTGTATTCAGTAAGATACATAATAACCCCTTTGATCAAATCTATATACAGTTTTATATCGTCCGAAAAATCAAAATAACCCCATTCTCCGGCGAGCAAAGCTCGCCGCACATAAAAGTTCTTTGCCAGGCTTTCTTTCAAGAAAGCCGCGCATCCCGCGCATCCCCAGCGCCCCCCGCACAAAATCCGGTAGAAAACGCAATCTGGAGGTTATACCCGCCGGTGTAGGCGTCGACGTCGATGACCTCGCCGGCGAAATATAGGTTGGAGACGAGTTTGGAGCGCATGGTCCGGGGGTCAAGTTCTTTGACAGAGACGCCGCCCGAGGTAATGACGGCCTCGGCGACGGGTCGGGTGCCGTTTATTGTGAGGGTGAGGTGCTTGAGCAGGTAAACGAGATCACGGCGCTCCTGACGGGTTATGGTGTTGACCTTGCGGCGGGGATCTATACCCGAGAGAGAGACAAAAGGTTCGATAAGTTTGGCGGGCAGGAGAGCCGAGAGGGAGTTGATAAAATCTCGGTTTATGTTGTCGGAGAAATCGGAGAGAAGCCGTGCGTCAAGGGCGGACTCGTCGAGGGCGGGCTTGAGATCGATGGACAGAGTGTACTTCGTATCGGGCAGACCGCGCAGATAGGCGGAAGCCGAGAGAACCACAGGCCCGGACACGCCGAAGTGGGTAAAGAGCAGCTCGCCGAAATCGGTATAGACAGGCTTTGGCGGCTTGCCGCCGCCGCTTATAACGGGGGTGAAGGTAACAGCCACGTTTTTGAGAGACAGCCCCATGAGAGAGGAGGCAAGAGTACCCTCGGCGGTGAGGGGAACGAGGGAGGCGCGGAGGGGGGTCACGGTGTGCCCCGCCATGCGCGCAAGTTCATAACCGGCGCCCCGTGAGCCGGTGGCAGGATAGCTCAGCCCGCCGGTGGATACTATGTAACGGTCAAAACCGGCGAATTTCCTTCCGTCGGAGGCGGTGAGAGCGACAACCTGACTGCCGCCGCCGTTCAGCGTCAGACCTTCGATGGAGGCGGTGATTATCTTCGCGCCCGAAGCATAGCGGCGCAGGGCGGCGACTATGTCGAGAGCGCGGTCGGACTCGGGGAAAACCCGGCGTCCGCGCTCGGTTTTGAGGGGCACGCCAAGCGACTCGAACAGCTCCATGACGGCGGAAGGGGGGAATGCCGTGAGAGAAGCATAGAGAAAACGCGGATTTGTGGGCACATTGGCTAAAAATTCGTCAACAGTGCAGTTGTTTGTGAGATTGCAGCGCCCCTTGCCGGTGATGCCCAACTTCAAGGCGGTGGCGCGGGAATGTTCGAAAATCGTAACATCTTCGCCGCGGCGCAATGCCGTGCCGGCGGCGGTGAGCCCGGCGACGCCCCCGCCGATTATCGCTGTTCGAATCGGTACGGCGCCGGCACCGGTGCCTATGCCGGCGGATGTCCGGCTCGATGTCACGCTGTCGGTATCTTTATCAAAATCAAAAGCCATCAGTCGGCCTTTGGAGGGGTCGGTCTGCCGATGTCGCGGCGGCAGTGCATACCCTCAAAGTGAATCTTAGCGATGCCCTCATACGCACGGTCGACGGCGGCATCGAGAGTGTCGGCGACAGCGGTGACGCAGAGCACACGGCCGCCGGAAGTCTTATACACGCCGTTCTCCAGCTTTGTGCCGGCGTGATAGACATACATGTCGGGCGAATCGACGCTCTCAAGCCCCGAGATGGGGAAACCTTTTTCGTAATTCATCGGGTAGCCGCCGGATGCCGCCACAACGCAGGCGGCGGCGCCGCCGCGCCATTCGATATCTATGTCGGCAAGTCTGCCGTCGATAACTGCGTCGATTATGTCCACAAGATCGGTCTTTAGCATCGGCAATACGACCTGTGCCTCGGGGTCGCCGAAGCGGGCGTTGTACTCGATGACCTTGGGACCGTTCGGGGTGAGCATGAGCTGGAAATATATGACGCCCTTGAATGTGGCGTTCTCGGCGGCCATGGCTTCGACGGTGGGGATAAAAATCTCTTTCATGCAGCGTTCGGCAATTTCGGGAGTGTAGTTTGGGGAAGGAGCGAAGGCGCCCATGCCGCCGGTGTTGGAACCCCTGTCGCCGTCGTAGACCCGCTTGTGATCCTGTGATGAAACCATGGTGCTGATAGTCCTGCCGTCGGCGAAGGCAAGGATGGTGACCTCGGGTCCGGTGAGAAATTCCTCAACCACCACCCGCGCACCCGACTCGCCGAATATCCTGTCCTCCATAATGGACTTTACGGCGGCCTCGGCGGCGGCGTAGTCCTCGGCAATCACCGCGCCCTTGCCCAGGGCAAGCCCGTCGGCCTTGACTACCGCGGGATAGGTGTTCTGTTCTTTTATATATTTAAGGGTGTCGGCGGGGTTGTCAAAGGTCCTGTATGCGGCGGTGGGTATGCCGTATTTTTTCATCAGACCCTTTGAAAAGACCTTGGAGCCCTCCAGCCTTGCCGCCGCGGCGGTGGGACCGAAGGCGCGGATGCCCTCGGCGTTCAGCCTGTCCACCAGACCCATATTAAGCGGGTCGTCGGGCGCCACGAATACAAGGTCAACCGCCAGCTCCCGGGCAGTCTTCACCAGACCGTCAAGGTCGGTGGCTTTTACGGGCACAAGCTCGGCAAGCTGAGATATGCCTCCGTTGCCGGGGGCTGCGTAGAGCTTTTTGACCCGGGGCGATTCGGAGAGCTTTTTGACGATGGCGTGTTCCCGGCCGCCGCCGCCGACTACAAGTATTTTCATGTTATTTTCCCTAAATTGTCATGTTTTTGTGCGCGGCACCGCGTATTTCGGAGATGAATCATCCCCAAAACACCTGTCAGCCGACGCGGGTTATCGACTTTATCACCTGAGCCTCAAGGGGCTTATCGTAGGAATCGGTGGCGACACCTGCGATAGCGTCGACGACGTCCATGCCCTCGGTGACATGACCGAAGGCGGCGTACTGCCCGTCGAGCCAGTTACAGTCGGCGTGGCAGATAAAGAACTGGGAGGACGCGCTGTTCACCGCCTGGCTGCGCGCCATGGAGATAACGCCCCGTTTGTGGCTGATGGGGTTGTTGACGCCGTTGAGCGCAAATTCGCCCTTTATAGTGTTGGACGAACCGCCCGTACCGGTGCCGGTGGGGTCGCCGCCCTGAATCATGAAGTCCTTTATAACACGGTGGAAGATGAGCCCGTCATAGAAGCCCTCGTCAACCAGATTTAAGAAGTTCTCGACAGTCGCGGGAGCCGCGTCGGCGTCCAGTTCCAGCTTGATGATGCCGCCGTTTTCCATTTCTATCTGTACCATGTGTTTGCCTCCTGCGCCGCCCGAGCCGCCGCATGAACATACGGTCATCAGAACGGCTGTCAATGTAATTATTATAATAGATTTGATAAATGCGCAAGATTTCATCGGAATACCCCTTTTACAGTCGGTTTTTCGTTGTTTGATGCGGAAAACCGCACCTTAACATTATATCCAAAACCGATGAATTATATATGAATAAGCGTGAAACATTCATACGCCCCACATTTTTATTCGCTGCCGGTTCTGCCGATATTTAACCCCTGCCGCCGGGAAAGAACCCCACACCCCACATAGCCAGTACCGCGTCCGAACGGGAGCGGGAGCCGAGGGAGGAAGCGGACGAGGCAAGGGAGGCGGACAGCGCCTGCCGGCGTTCGAGGGCTTTCTCGGCAAGGCCGGGGAGGGCGGACATCGCGTCGGCGGTGACCGGCAGAACATAATCCGATATGCCGCAGAGGTCGGCGAATGCCGATATCTTCGGATCGCACTCAAGCCCGACGACCGGCGTTCCGGCGACCGCAGAATAGATGAGAATATGCAGCCGCATGCCCGCTGTGAATGCGCACTCGGCGCAGACGCCGGCAAGCTCGGAGGCGGTGAGGTTCGATATCACGATACCGCCGCACTTCGCGGCGGCGGCGCGGCAGATAGCCTCATCCTGAACCGGCTGCAGGGGGATAAGCAGGGGGGTAAGTCCCGTGCGGCGGGAGATCTCGGCGGCGGCATCTGCCGCGGCGTCGTAGAAGCCCTCGCCGACAGCGGTATGACCCCGAAGCGAGAGGGCAAAGCAGCGAAATCCGCCGTCCTCGCCCCTGACGGGAACATCGGTGTCAGGGACGCCGGCATTTATAAGCAGCCGTCTCACCCAGCCTCTGTCGGCGGGGGTGAGAGTAAACGCGGGGTCGGCGGTAACGCCGGCGTATACCGCTTTCCGGGGGCAGAGATTCTGCAGCTCCCGAAGCGAGGCATACTCGCGCAGTGTCACTATATCCGAAGCGTTTATGGCGTCGGCTGCCATTCGGCGCGCTTTCTCGCCTATGAGGGGACCTATGCCCGAAGCGTAGAGCATGACCTTCATGCCCCGTTTCTTCGCCATGTGCATAATGTGGGTGTAGTAGAAAAGCGAGCGGGTTGAGGTGGAGTTCTGGAGCAGCGAGCCGCCGCCGCAGATAAGCAGCCCGGCATGCCGCATCTCACGGGCTACAGACAGCAGATTGAAGCGCTGCAGCGAACGCAGACCGAAGATCCGCGCGGTAGCCTTGGGTGTGCGGGAAAGGACGGTTATTTTCGCGTCGGGGTTCTGTCCCCGCAGCTCCGATGTGATGAGCTGGAGCAAGCTGTCGTCTCCCGTGTTGCCGAATCCGTAGTAGCCCGAGAGTATGATGTCGCCCCGCTTATATTTTTTGAAGGGGCGCACCGAGCGGTACATCGCCTCGGCGTCGTCGGCCATTCGGGTCACCGAGTAGTCACGGAGTATAAGCGAACGTCCCCATTCGCCAAGCGCCAGCCGCTCCTCGGGTGTCATGGCTAAGACCCGCTCCACGTCGGCAGCCACCGAGGGGGCGTCGGGCATCCGCTCTCCCCGGCAGGTGAAGTTGGTGGAGGAGGCGAGACCTTCAAGTTCGGGGGTCAAAACGCCTATATAGCCCTGGGAGCCGGTGAGCACAATCGGCATACACGCCGCCATGGCTTCCATCGCCGAGCGGGAGACCCCGATAAAAACGTCGCAGACGGGGGGGAAGCGGTGCATGTCCGACCGCGCTCCCGCAAGGATTACCGCCCTTCGCCCGCAGAGTGTGTTTGCCCGTTCCGCCGCTTCGCTGAGTTCATCAAAGGCGGTGCCGCCGCCGGCAATCACGATTTCAAGGTCGGGGAAGCGCTTCACGAGTTCGGGCGCCGATTCGGCAAGCATGAACGCCACGTGTGCCGCTTCCCGGTCGATCCGGCTCACATACAGCGCCCGATGGCCGCATGACGGGTCAAGCCCCAGCTCGGCTTCAAGTCCGTTCGCATGGCGCTCCTCCGGCCGGCGGGAGAAGCGGTTGGTGTCGATGCCGTTCACCGTCACTCTGATATTGTCGGAGGGCAGTCCGTAGCCCTCGATAAGGTACTGTTTAATGTCGCAGCTCACCGCCAGAGTGCGTTCCCCCCAGCGGGCTATCATTTTGAACGCCGGGGTCAGCTTGAATACGCCGTGAGCGGTAGTCACAAGCCGCGTACCCGTCATGCCGCAGACCAGCGAGCATATGGCGGCAGGTATCCGGGCATGGGCGTGTACCAGGTCGTAATTCCCCCGCTTCAGCTCCCGGCGCAGCAGGAATATTGCCTTCAGCACCAGGTCGGGGCGTTTTGTGTGGAAGGGTATCTTCACATGCCCCACGCCGCCGCGCTCAAGTTCGGGGATATATACGCCGCCGTTTGACGCCACGGTCACGTCATGACCGCGCCGCGCAAGTTCCCGCGACAGCTCCACTATATGGGTCTCGGCTCCGCCGATGTCAAGCGACATGGTTGCCATCAGTATCTTCATATTTGTTATATCTCATCCTTCGGGGCGAGTGTTTTTATCTTTCCCGCATTCTATCACATCGGCGGCGAAATTGCAACGGCGCCCGCAAGGCATTTCGGCGATGTGTTGGCTGTTCCCGTTGACAACTCCCTCAGTACCTGGCGCTGACAGCTCCCTCGGAGAGGGAGCCTTGGAGAACGAGCCGGTTGTCAGTCAGTCAAAAAATCAGAACTTGCCCAGCCTCCCTCTCAGAGGGAGGTGGCACGGCGAAGCCTTGACGGAGGGAGTGAAGCCGTGACGGAGGGAGTGAACCGTTACGGATGGCGCGACCTCATCATAACAGAACGAACGACATCCTCAAATATGACAAAACAATTGCCAATGTGATGGAATTGTGAATAAACGAAATGACATTATTAATAAAATATTGTTGAAATGCGGATGATATATGGTATAATTGCTGTAAACAGCTGTCTTGCGGCGGATATTCTCCGGTAATCGGGTTATCGGGCAATCAGAGCCGCCGCGATACGTAACGATACGCCCCGAAGGAGGGAAAAATCGGTTGGAAGCCTTTGCACGATACTTAAGACGAAATATCGTCCCGGCATTCAAGAGCGTCTTCTACAACTATAAGCAGTATATGAGCTTCTTCATGGCGCTTATAGTCATTCAGATGTTCTACGGCATTATCACCTTTGCCGCCGACAACAACGACGAGATCGAATACCGCAGGGTCGTGGAGGAGTACGATTACCATATACTCTTCAAGGATCTGAACTACGACCAGTACCTGACGATGGCAAACGACCATCTGACCACGGTATTCAAGAAGGATCAGGTACACGACATAGTGCGGGTCTATGAGCGCGACGAGTACGGTACCTACAACCGCAAGTTCGACGTCTACTTCAAGCTCAAGGGCGCCGATATCCAGGCCGCCTATGATGTTTTCCAGACCCGCTATTACGAGCAGCTTGCCGCTCTGAACCCGGCGGGGCTGCGGGTTTCGGTGACGCCGCTGCTCACCTTCCAGCAGAATGAGCTTGCCAACACCATAGCGTATGTGTTCTACAGCCTTATGATAACGGTGGTGGCGGTCATATTCCTCATGATACTGTACAACACCCGTCTGAACCACTATAAGTTTACCTACGGTATTTACATGTCCTTCGGAGCCAATTTCACCAAGCTGGTTGAAAACTCCTTCTGGGAGATGATGGTGGTTGTGGTTCTGACGTTTATCCCTTCGGTGGCGATGTCGGTGCTTGTGGACTTCCTTATATATTACTTCCACGGCATACCCTTCGTCTTCCACTGGACTGGCGTGCTGAAGGTGTTCATCTTCTCCACCATAATAGCCATAGCCTCGGTGGTGCTGCCGGTCTGGGCGCTCTCACGCAAGATGCCCCAGAAGCTCATCATCGCGGAGGACAACTCAAACCTTGTTACCTCGCCCCGCAAATCCTTTGAGTTCTACCATATCCCCTTCCCGAAGAAGTATGAGCTTTATTCCATATGGCGCTTCCGCTCCTACTATGTGAAGCTGGTGCTGAACGCCGTTCTCTTTACGGCGCTCTTCATGTGCTCGGTGTTCTACGCCCGCGTTTACAGAAACGAGTTAAATTACGAGCAGCCCCAGTTCAACATCTCCTTCACCGACAGCGACTACTTCTATGACGAGGTCATGCGCGAGGAGCTCAACGCCATCGAGGGCGTTACCCGCATCGAGAAGAGCATCGTGACCGACGCCATATTCGAGCAGGCGCATATCCGCTTCCCCAAGAAGAACGCCCGCGCCTTCCAGAGTTTCGTAATTCCCGCGGACAACGACGAGCTGCGCGCAACCAGCTTCGTTCAGTTCTCGCCCTGCGACGCCGAGCTTATCGAATATCTGGAGCGCTACGAATATGAGGGAGACATGTCGCTGATACTCACCGACGACAAGTATATAATCGTCTCCGACTCCTACGACAACACTAAGAAGTTCAACTTCAAGCCCGGCGACACCCTGGAGATAGCCAAGTTCAAGAAGCGCAACGCCCCCATTCCCGAGAACGCCTCGGGCAACGAGCTGCTCCAGGCTCAGTTAAGGGCTTGCACTTTCGAGTACACCGAGTACACCGTCGCCGCCGTGCTCAAGGACAACCCCACCTTCGGCAGCACTCCTCTGTTCATGAGCAACGCGGCATACACAGCCTATACCGGCAACAAGGTCAACTACGACAACATCAATATTTTCATCGATCAGGAGCTTTCGATACCCGAGGTCAACGAGCTTGAGGAGGAGATTCGCCGGTGGTCGGAGTACTACGGCAACGTGAATGTCTCCAACCTCCACACCCTCTCGCTGAAGCGCATCGAGAGCGACAAGAATTATTATTCCAACTATCTTGCCATATCGGTTCTCATACTGTTCATATCGCCGATAATCTGGCTCTTCTCGCAGGTTATATTCTACCTCAAGCGCGAGAAGGAGTTCAATATCATCACCAACTTCGGCGGAATCTTGGCGGAGGTCAGGCAGATCTTCATGATGGACGGTCTTTTCGTAGGCAGTTCGGGCGTGCTTCTGGCTATTCTGCTCAACTTCGGAGGCTGCTACGGCATATATAAATTCTTCAACGTGGTCGTTCCCAAGTTCACCGGCACTTCGATACGGCTTGACTTCTCGATTCCTGTCATTGCCATGATTGTTTCGGTGGTAGTCTCGATATCCTGCGGTCTGCTTTCATCTTATATCCCCTATCTCAACTACTATAAAGCCTATAAGAAGCGTACCGACACCGCCCACGAGTTCAGCGATGACGAGTGACATAACGACGAGGTATATATAAATGGCTATTCTTTCTGCCGAAAATATCATAAAACAGTACCGTCAGTACGACTCGGTCGTCACCGCGGTCAACCGTGCCGATCTCAAGGTGGAGGAGGGCGAGTTCATCGCCATCATCGGTACCTCCGGCTCGGGCAAATCCACCCTTCTGCATATCTGCGGCGGTCTTGACTCCCCAAACAGCGGCTCGGTGAAGATACGCGGCACCGATATCACAAAACTCTCGCCCGACGAGCTCTCCCGCTTCCGGGGGCTGTACACCGGCTTCGTTTTCCAGAAGCACAACCTTATCCCCCAGTTCACCGCCCTCGAGAATATCATGATACCCACCATCATGTGCAACAAGAACGACTTCTCCTTTGAGGAGCATCTGCGCAAGATTATTCAGGCTCTCGACCTGGGCGACCGTCTCCATCATCTCCCCTCCGAGCTGTCGGGCGGTCAGCAGCAGCGCGTCGCCATAGCGCGCGCGCTCATCAACCGTCCCCAGGTGCTCTTCGCCGACGAGCCTACCGGCAACCTTGACCGGGATAACGCGAACGAAGTGCTTGAGCTCATGCTCCGCACCCGTGACACCATGGGTCAGACCCTCATCATGGTGACCCATGACATGTCGATAGCGGAGCGCGCCGACAAGATATACAAGATGGACAACGGCCACCTCTTCTGCTTCAAGGACAAGTTCGGCTACCGCCGCGTATCCTTCGAGGACGACGCCGAGAAGATGAGGATATAACAGAACAGTCCGCATAAAAGACCCATGGAGGCATAATATGTGGTACAGTAACGTTTACAGGCGAAATCTCGTTGACATGCACATCGAGGACTGGAACCCTCAGTTCCTGTCGAAGTTTTCAGCGCAGACATATTACGAGAATCTGGCGAAGGCGAAGATTCAGGCGCCGATGATTTATCTTCAGTCCCATGTGGGGCACTGCTACTGGCCGACAAAGACCGGTCATATGCATGGCGCACTGCGGGGACGGGAGAATTTCATCCGCGCGCTTATCGAAAAATGCCGGGCGAACGGAATGTATGCGGTGGGCTATTACAGCCTTATCTACAACAGCTGGGCTAACGACAATCACCCCGAATGGGGTATTATCAACGCGGCGGGCAAGAATCTGCGCCAGAGGGGCGGCCGCCACGGGCTGAGCTGTCCCAACAATCCGGGCTACGTGGAGTTCACCTTCCGGCAGATCGAGGAGATTGCCGAGTATTTCAACCTTGACGGCATGTTCTACGACATGCTCTTCTGGCCCGACCTCTGCCACTGTCAGCACTGCAAAAAGCGCTTCACCGAGGAGACCTGCTGCGATTGGCCCGACACCTCGAAATGGCCGGCGGTTGACATGCGGGACCCGGTCTGGCTTGCCATGTTCGAGCGGCGCAGGGTCTGGATGGGCGAATTCGCTCAAAAGGTGACCGACGAGACGAAACGGCTCATGCCGGGCGTCACGGTGGAGCACAACTGCGCTTCGCTGATCGCCGGAAATCACCTGAACTGTCAGACCGAGCTGGTAAACGAAGCCTGCGACTATGTGGCGGGCGACCTGTACGGCGACCTTTACAACCACTCCTTCGCGGCGAAATATTACTACGGCGTGACGAAGAATCAGCCCTTTGAATACATGACCTGCCGCTGCAACGCCAGTCTGCAGCAGCACACTGTCACCAAGACCGAGGAGGCTCTCGGCCTTGAGATCATGCTGACGGCTGCCCATCACGGCGCGTCGTTCGTCATCGACGGGATTGACCCCAGGGGCACCATGGACGGCAGGGTTTACGACAGGCTGGGGAAAATCTTCGAGCGCCATATTCCCTACGAACAGTATTTCAAGGGCGATATGATTGCCGACGCCGCCGTCTGGTATTCAACACCCAACCGCTACAACGCCGACGGCCAGCCCTGCGACCACAAGACCTGCGCGGTGAACGCCGCCCGCACCCTCATCGAGAATCACATCCCCTTCCGCGTCATAGCCGACACCGCTTTTGAGACGCTGGGGAATTATAAATTTATCATAGCCCCCCAGATTAACTTCACCACCGAATATCAGCGGGCGAAGCTGGTCGAGTATGTGGATAAGGGCGGAGCCATCTACATGTCGGGCTGCTGCGACGCCGAGCTGTTCGCCGCTCTCACCGGCGGCGAGGCGGGAGAGCTGACAAAGTCCACCCGCACATATCTGGCGCCCACAAAGGAGGGCGAGGCGTATTTCGACGAGTTCAACGCCGCCTACCCCCTGCCCTTCGAGCTGCGCATGCCGCTTGTGAAGTTCGGCGGCAAGTACCCCCGCACCGATCTCGCCGCAATAACTCTGCCCTACACCGATCCTGCCGAGCAGAAATTCGCCTCTATCCACCTCAATCCCCCCGGCATAGCCACGAAATATATCGGCGCCGCGGTCTTTGAGCGCGGCAAGGGCAAGGTAATCTGGTCTGCGGCTCCCCTCGAGTTTGACAGCCGCATCAACTTCCGACGCATACTGATGAACCTCTGCCGGCTTGGCATGGGCGACGCGGAAATGTCGATCAAATCCACCGCTTCGAAGAAGGTTGAACTGGTCACCTTCAGGACCGAGGATTCTGTGCTGGTCAGCGCCGTTGACCTGGAGTGCACCGAGGAGCTGCTCCCCCGTCCCGCTTTCGACATCTCTGTGAAATGGGAGGGCGGCGCCCCGTCCGAGGTGCTTCACCTGCCCGACCGGCGTTCCGTGCCGTTTACCTGTGAGGACGGCTATGTGAAGTTTACCGTCTTCAGGCTGGTCGTGTTCGACATGTTTGAGATAAGATAAAATGCGATATATAAAACCGGAGAGATGCCCATGCGGGTTCTCTCCGGTTTTTGGTTTTGGGGTTGTTTGCGGGGGAGCGCTATCTCCCCGCCGTCATTCCGCCTGCACGCCTCCTCACAGCCCTTTCGGCCGCATACAGCGCAAAGGGCAGCGTATAGCAGATAAGCGCCCGAAGAAGGATAAGCGGGGCGATTTTTGTGACCCCGACGCCCTGCAGAAGGGCGGTCCCCACCGTAAGGAACAGGCAGTGGGAGAGGTAGACCGAGAATGACGCCTCTCCGATAAAACTCAGCAGTCCTCTGAGCCTTGTCATTTGACTGCCGCGTATATGGTCGGTTAAGGTGAGGAGTATGAGGATAGACAGCATGTCCGACACAAGTTTCAGCGCATTGGCGTCGTAGACCCAGCTTTGAAACCTTCCCTGGCAGTAGACCAGCAGGCTGAAGCCGGCGACAAACAGAGAGAAGGAGTAAACAGCCCCCCGATGACGCCGCAGAGTCCCGATGAGGGTATCATAGTATCTTCCCGCATACAGCCCCGCCGCCCAGAACACCAGATATGAGGCGAAGAAGCGGTCGGAATAGGCAAACGCGGGAGTGAGAGCCGGAAAAAGCCCGCGATTTTCAAGCAGTATCGGCAGGCGCTGCATCAGCATCGTCACCGCCAGAGCGCAGGGAATGCCTATGACCCCGGGCACCCGGCGAAGCGAAAAATACCACAGCGGCATCAGCAGCCAGAACTGCATCACCGTCACTATATAGTAGAACTGCGCCGACACCGTGCCCAGCAGGACGCTCGAAAAAAAGCTCGCCGCCGACACCTCAACCAGACCACAGACCGCGTAAACCGCGAAATATATCAGTACCCAGACAAGATATGGGATGTAGATTTTCGTCACCCGGCGCAGCACATATCTGCCGTAAAAGCCGGCGGTGAAGGGCTGTCCGGTGTCGATCCGCCCTCCCAGCTGCATTCCCAGCTTGACCGCGCCGCTGAAAAGAAAAGCCGGCACCACAAAGGCCGCCAGCTTCCAGGGGAAAAACACCGCCGCATACTGCCACGAATCGCGGTCCAGCCCCGATATTCCCACCGACAGCACATGAATAAGTATTACAAGCAGACAGGCGGCGGCATTGAATATGTCAAGCTCGGGATATCGCCCCGGCCGCTCCGCCCTGTCGGACTTGTCTGACCTGTCGGCCAGACGGCTGCTGACGCTTCTGCGTATGGGTGAGTTCATTGTTCGGTCTCCGTGACAAAATCATGTTGCGGGAAACGGTTATATTATATGTTATATGCCCTGTCAAACCGCCGAATATGACGCCTCAGCCCTTTATCCCTCGCTGTTTCGGCGTCCCTCAAGGGCGCGGGAGAGGGTGAGTTCGTCGGCGTATTCCAGTTCGCCGCCCACGGGAATGCCGTAGGCAATGCGGGTGATTTTCGGGGCGTTCGGGTAGGAGCGCAGCAGCTTTGTGATGTAAAGCGCGGTGGTCTCGCCCTCAACCGTGGGGTTTGTGGCAAGTATGACCTCGCCTATCACGCTGTCGGCCGCTTTGACCCGCTCCACCAGTTCGTCTATCTTCAGTTTGTCGGGGGTGACGCCCGTCATCGGCGATATCGCGCCGTGGAGCACGTGATACAGTCCCCTGTATTCCCGCACCCGCTCGAAGGTGAGCATGGTGCGCACGTCCTCAACCACGCAGACCGTGGTGCGGTCCCGCTCCTCGTCCAGGCAGACGGGGCAGACCTCGTCCTGGCTCAGCCCGAAGCAGACCGAGCAGTGGCGCACCGAGCGTTTGGCGTCAAGTATGGCTTCGGCTAATTCAGCCGCCTCCGCGTCGCTCATTTCCAGCAGGCGGAAGACATAGCGCTGAGCCGATTTGCGGCCGACTCCCGGCAGTTTGCGGAACTGCTGTATGAGCCGGTCAAGGGGGGGAAGAAGTTCGCTCATTTTCTATCAGAACATGCCCGGAAGGTTGAGTTTTCCGGTGATTTTCTCCATCTCGGCGGCGCTCGTCTCTTCAACTTTTCTTATCGCTTCGTTGAAGGCGGCCGTGAGAATATCCTCGAGAATCTCGATGTCTTCGGGATCGACAACCTCGGGTTTGATGTTCAGCTCGGTGATCTGCTTCTCGCCTGTGATTTTAAGGGTGACCATGCCGCCGCCCGCCGAAATCTCATATTCCCGGGCGCTTAACTCTTCCTGAAGTGCCGCCATATCGTCCTGCATCTTCTGCGCCTGGCGGAGCATGCTGTTCATGTCGGTGGGGCCGCCGCCGTAACCCTTGGGAAGTCTTGCTTTCATCTTTTCGCGTGTCCTTTCTCTATATGTTGGGGATTGTATATTATGTGAGATTTATATTTATCCGTCTTTCAGTCGCTCAGATCGTCCGGCGGGGCTGCTTGTCTGATTGGTATTCGGGTATCCGTCTTTCAGTCGCTCAGAGCGTCCAGCGGGTCATCGTCCGGGACTTCTTCTTCCGATACCTCGAAGATTATGTCCGACGGGCTGACCGCGAAGCCGCCGCCGGTGTGCCACCGGAGGCATGTGCCGCCGGCATGGGCGTTCTGTGTGTTCGATGACATCATTGTGCCGGCGGGGCTGTTTGTGCTGCCGGCATCCGGGGACGTTTGTGTCGGGTTTTGTTCGGCTGATAAAGTCTATACGCCGGCGGGGCTGCTTGTCTGATTGGTATTCGAGTATGCCTCTTTCAGTCGCTCAGATCGTCCAGCGGGTCGTTGTCTTCACTCTCGGCTTCCGATACCTCGAAGATTATATCCGACGGGCTGACCGTGAAGCCGCCGCAGCGGGATATCCCGTTCACAAGCGCCTGACGCACCTCCGGTGTGTCAGCAACTATGAGCGGGAAGCTGTCCGCCGTCCGTATTATCACTTTTCCCCTCGCCTCGTCCAGATACGCCCGCATGTGCCCGAGAAAGCTGTATGCCGGAGGATTCGCAGCCTCAAGCGGCTTTATCGCCTCCGCAAAAAACCTCATTCGCTTCAATTCAGCCGGCGAACCGCCGGTGGTATGTGCCGCCGCAGGCGTGCCGCCCGGGGCATGTGCCGCCGCCGGCGAACCGCCGATCGTGTGTGCCGCCGGCGTGGGGTTTTGTGTAGTTGATGAAGCCTGTCTGCCGGCGGGGGTATTTGTGCTGTCGGCATCCGTGGATGTTTGCGTCGGGTTTTGTCCGGTTGGTGAA
>JAAZAV010000021.1 GCA_012514145.1 Clostridiales bacterium
CGAAGACTGGGTGAATAACTATCCTCGCAAAATTCTTGGATATAAATCCGCTTACCAATTGGCAGCCTTTTTGTAACTGTTAACTTCTTTAAAACCTTGGGCAATTATTCTTGCAATTTACAAAAAATTGACTTACAGTTAATCAATATGCATCATGGCATAGCATTCATACTATAAACTTGACAGTCAGTCACATGTATGCTATACTCTCTGTGATTTAGTTTACATGAATTTACACACAAGTCTGGAATCGTCTAAAGCACATTTACTCAAACGACTTCATGGCGTTGCTTATTATTGCATTATACTTGCTCTCCTGCGAGGCGTACAGCGACGCGAAATTGAATGTGGAAGCACCCAGAACGCTGCGGTTAAAATACATAATGTCGGTAAAGAACGAGAAGTCGCACTTTACGCCGGCTAAAATAATATCCAGCACCTGCGCTGTTTCGTTGTCGCGCGAATACTTGATTTTCAGCGATGTATCAAAGTATATCGGCATTACAATACGATAGTTCTCTGCGGCGACGGCTTCAAGTACGGCGCCTGCCGCGTCGACATCTCCGCAGGTGACCGGGACAGCATAAAGTGAGTATCCGTTTCGGTTATGAGAGTGATACACATCCTGATTTTCATCATATTTGGGATATGATACAATACCGAATTCCACATCGGTTTCCCTGAGCGTGGTGTAAAGGTTACCGAGCTGCGCACCGTTGAAAAGCGCCTGTCCGTTCTTGAACAGAGTGTAATGCCCGTCGGTTTGCACACCGTCCTTTAGTATTAATGTTCCCTGATTCTCCCAATAGAATCTGTGAAGATCGGTCAGCGCACTGCTGCTCCTCTCATTGTTTAATGTAAGGACAGGTATACCATCCTTGATTTCGGTAATTTGAATACCTAATGGCATATAATATGCATCTGCACAGGCAATTGTATCCGATGCAAATCCGAAGCGGTCGCCATTGTTGCGCACTGAGTCGCCGTCGAGGTCAGAATAAGCATCAGCGCTGTATTTATGCAGTCGCTCAAGTGTCCATTCACCGTTGAAATAGTCCTGATAAATATCGAGACCATATGCATCTTCAAGTGCTTTGTTGAACACAATAACAGCAATACCGCTGATATATCTGAAAGCGATTTCACCGGTTATAACATATGATTTACCATAGAAACTGGCCACCTCAAGACTGGTTTTATTCCACCATGGCTTGCTGAGGTCGATATATGGCACTTTGTGAAGATCGGAAAGTACATTTTGTGTAACAATATTCATGAAGCAGGCTGCTGTTACATTCATTATATCGAAAGCATTGTCACCTGCGAGTATTGAGGCTACACAGGCGTTTGCGCCGGCGGCTTCGGTGTTATAAAGCGAAATAACATTAAGGTCGATGTTCAGACGGTCAGATACAGTTAAATTACGGCGGAACAAAGCGTCATTTACAATATCTCCGGTTTCGGATTTTGCCATCCAATCAACACGGTAGTAGTCGTGGTCGAGTACCGAAACAGTGATCTCTTTACCTTTGAAGTCCAGGTACTGCGGCAGTGAGTCCTTATAGTTTTGGCGGCTCTGTTCTTTATCAGCCGTTTTGAGTTCATCAAAGTTTTCATCTGCCAATGTTGTGGTCAGGCTGTCTGTAGTTCCGTTGTCTGCACCGGCACATGATACCGCCAAGCATAATAAAACCGAAATCGAGAGCAGCGCTGCGGGTATTCTGACTTTCATAAGGCTCACCTCATATATTTTTATTGTTTAGGATATTCTATCCATAATTATTTCGTTTGTCAACACCGTATTCAGTTGCATAATTCATAACAGGAGGATTTACAATGGGAGTTTTCGTTGAAGGCCATCGCGGATACTGTTCACGCTTTCCCGAGAACACGCTGATATCCTTTCGGGCAGCTATGGAGCTGGGAGTAGACGGCTATGAATTCGACATCTGGTTGTCAAAGGATAAAGTGCCGGTGCTTATGCATGACGGGAATGCGCTTCGCACATGCGGAGTCAATCGCAGACTGAGCGATATGACCCTGGATGAGATTCAGCAGCTTGATGCCAGTTACGCCGCAAAGTTCGGCGATAAGTTTACCGGTAAAGGAATTACGGTTCCCACGCTGCGCCAGCTTTGTGAGCTCACTCATAAGCTGCGCCCGGATATCGCCCTGGGTGTTGAGATCAAAGAATATACAGAGGAAACAGTTGATCTTTCGGTGGATCTCTTGAAAAGTTTCGGTTTGTTCGATCGGGCGTTTTTCTACGCCTTTGATCTGCCTACGATACGATATCTCAAGATGGAATATAAGGCTCGCACCATGGGCTATCCCGATTTCCAGATGGGACGCTGGGAGGAGGGCGGTTACCGTTTCTATGACGACATAGGACTTAACATGGCATTAGTTAGGTCTGAGATTTTCGATTTCTATGCTGCAAAACAACTGCCGATGCACCTTTACTGTGCCGATAACACAGAGGATGTGCGGCTTTGTCTGAGACGCGGTGCCTCGCTCATAACTGCTAATGATCCAGTTCCGCTTATGAACGAAATCGGACGTGTACCTGGCAAACTTACGATTGAGTAACAGCATGATTGGCGTCATGCGATGTGCCGATGACACAATCAGCATATCGCTCGGTAATAAGCAATAACCTGTATTTTTTCATAGTAAAAGGATACCGCACTGAATCACGGTATCCTTTTGTTTTTAAAAAATGTCAGGAAATAAGATATAAGCCGAGACTGTTAACGGCTATCTCGCGGGCAGTGAAACGTATATTGCAGTCGTCTGAATCGAAAGTCAGCTCTTTACCGGTCATAAGATCAGTTATCGATGATACATTTGAAAGCCCTGTTTCTTTGCGGTCGACACATACTTCGAATCTGTCGGCGGTGTCATCCTTCCTGGGTACTATGATAATCGCTTTGCCGCCGGCGAAACGCGCATATGAACGCAGTATTGTGTCTGCTTCCACCGGAGTGATGTTGGACTCGCGATGGTCGAAGGGGAATTCCGTGAAAATCTCGGGATAGGTGCGTCTGATGCGCAGATATCTTGCAACATCTTCACAGAATTCTCGGCACTCGAGGCGTTCGATCAGCGACCAGTCCACGGGAACGAAATAGATAACCTTGTTCTCGGCATACATACCGATTTCCGCACCAAGATACCACAGGGGAATATACGGTGCGAATATCGCCTGATATCCTATAACGAGCCTGTTTATATTGGTTATAGAACGCTGAAAATCGTGATTTGATACGCAGTATGTGTAGAACCTGTCCCGTCCACTGCGGCCCTCACGCTGAGATGCGGGTGAACCGTGCAGTTTACCGGAGCGTATTGTATCGACAATATCGCACTCATCGATATAATATGCTTTTGGATTCTTGTACTGAGCGCCCCGATTCCATCCGTCAACCCAACCGGTGACACCATCCTGCTCACAGTCGAAAGAACCACGCCTTTCACTCGATTCCTCTGCTATTATGACAATCTTGCGTCCGAGCGCCAGCAGACGGGTTCGGATATCGGCGAATATCAGGTAGCCCGCAAAACCCGGTTCACAGTCGCAGCGGTAGCCGTCAGCGCCGGTTACCAGTATATTGTTCACGGCATTTAAGGTGAACCACTCACGGAACTCCTCGTTCTGCCAGTTGAAGGCGGCGCCGCCCCATGCTTCGCCCTTGAACCAGTCAGGATACTCTTTTCTCAGCGGTGCGGAAAAAACCGTACCCCAGGTTATAATGTCGAGCAGCACCCGGATATTGCGCGAGTGAGCCGCATCGATAAATTCTTTTACCTTCTGCCAGCCGGAAGCAGTATCATCAGTACCGGTCAGGGCCGGTTCCAGGGTATGAAGACCTCGGTTGCCGTAGCCGTTACCGTCGGGACCTTTTTCGTATATAGGTGTAAGCCATATACCGTTCACACCCAGAGCTGCAAGATGATCGAGTACCGGTATAAGTGAATCCAGGGTTCCTTCCGGAGTCGCGGTTTCGGCATGGACTTCAACCAGCACCAGTTCGGACAGCCATTCGGGAGTGAACAGTAGTCCATCTGAGTCATTCGGAATCAGCCGCACATCGCTGTCGGGGAGATACTTCGGGAGAAGTCCGGCGTTCGAAAGAGGTGAATCTGCAAGAAAACTCTTAATCATGTTTTTAATCCGGTATGTCAAGGATTATGTTAATGTACTTCTCCACAGAGGCGACCAGCGCGTCCTTCTTTGAAGCGAGATCTGAAGCAAAGCTGCCGGTTTTGGCACCGTTGAGGAAGATACTCTCCGGACCGGGACTGAACGAGTTATTGAATGTATATCCGAAGTCGAGTATTATATTGTTGTGTATAAGGTCATACATCTGAGCCGACTCGTCATCGCTGGCGTATTTGGTTTTCAGAGCAACCTCGTAATACGCGGGGAGCAAATTATTGTAGTTGGCACAGCTCAATGCCTCATAGGCGGCACCAGCAAGATCGATGTTGCCGCAGGTAGTGGGCATGGAGAAGGCATTGTGGGTATTGCGGCTCATGAACTTGTATTCATCCTGTGCCTCATCATACTTCGGATATGGCAGCACACCATACTCACTTTCCATATCGCGGAGCAGCGTAGATGCATGGTTGAACTCGGCTGTCATCATCATTATTTTGCCGCTCTTGAATGAGGAGGTGAATGCCGCGTATTTTTCTGCCTGGTCAGCAACGGCATCTGTAACGCCCGAATGCAGCGAGCCTTCGGTAGCGTAAAGGAATGTGTGCAGTTTCTCGACAACATTGGCATCGCGCTCCGAACCATATGTATATTGCCAGTTGCCGTCAGCGTCACGGGAGAATGTCAAACTGTCGCAGGAACCCATGAATCCCTTCGGATGGTTGGTATCATGAACAAGGAAACCCAACTGGTCGTCCTTGCCGATGACACCGTCGCCGTCAAGATCCGAGGAGACCTTTTTAGTAATATCGGTGATATTGTCGAGCGTCCACTGACCTTCAAGTACCAACTCATAAAGGTTATCAACTCCGTAGTTCTCCGCCGTGGTTTTGTTGAAAAATATGCAGAAGGCGCAGCGAAGGTAGTCAATTGAGGCATCGCTGGTGATAAAATACAGACGATTATCAATGGATACCGTCTCGCTCATGTCCTTAAGGTACCAGGGCTTTTCAAAGTCGATATACTTTACCTTGAATATATTATAGAAGATACCTTCCTTCATCTTTGTCGGTGAGTTGCCGACCATGAGATCCACCCAGGCATACAGGTCGTCTCCGGCAAGAATTGTGGACGTGATATGGTTCATATATTCGTTGCGGTTAACTGTATAGTGACCGAGACGGCGCACGCATACCATATCGCATTTTAACTGCTCCTCAACCTTAAGGATATCGGTATAAAGCGCATCGTTGACGATTTCACCGTCCTGAACCTCGCACCAGAATTCATCTCCGATTTCGTCGCGGTAGAGAAAGCTCACCGACTCTCCCTTGAAGTCAAGGTCTTCAGGCAGATCGCTTTCATAATATGTGGTTCCGGTTTCGACTGCAGTCGTTTCAGCAGTCACGGCTGTGGTTACAGTTTCTGCTACGTCTTCACCGCCCGAACTACAGGACGATAATGTTATAAGTGTTGAAAACAGCAGAAGTGCCGTAATTAGTTTTTTCATGTTAAAAATTCTCCCTGTGTCAGAGAATAATCTCAGCCTTGTAATTGATATCAAAACCGCAGGCGGCAAGAATAACGCGATGCAGGGCACATTCATATTCCAGGGTATAGGGGTTTTCTTTCTCACCGCGCACCATAGCCGCAAAGTCAGCCATCATGGCTTCATAGCGGTCAAACGGATCGGTATCGGCATGCTTGCCGTCGTACTGCCAGCCATGATTGGCCTCGGCGACGCGCACACTGGCTTTCTGCAACCCGTTATAACCAATATACCATTCGAGCGGACGGACCTCTACTGTCTTCTTTGAACCGCAGACTACCAGCTGGCGGCGATTGAAGCCTCCCGGCTCACATGCGCTGGTTTTGGCAAAGGAAACGCCATTCTTGTATTTGAACACCGTCATACCAAAGTCTTCGCCGGTCACGCTGTCGAAGCCGGTTGATGTAGATAAGGGGATAATTTCTTCGGGCATCCCCTGAATACGGAATATAAGGTCGATGAGGTGACAACCAAGGAAGTAGAGCATACCTCCTTTGAAATGAGCCAGCCACTGACGTTTTGACGCGGGATGCTCGCAGTTCATATGAGCCTCAACGCTGTATATCACACCGTATTCACCTGCGGAGGCTTTTTCCATGATCTCTATAATCGCAGGATTGTAGCGGTACATGTAGCCGAGGTGGAATACAAGGTTTTTTTCTTTTACCGTTCTTGCCAGCTTTTCAAACTCATCCTGAGGCTGTGCACCCGGCTTGTCCATCTGAATATGAAGCCCGCGATCAGCTGCCATTTGGGCATACTCGGTCAGACTCCAGTCATCGGTTTCAACAACAACGGCGTCCAGTCCCGGGTAATCGAGAATCTGCTCTACCGTCATTTCTTTTTCAGGCTCAAAGCAACCCGCGGGCTTCATGTCACGGGCTGCTTCATCGGCACTTTTGCACCATCCAATAACCTCAAACAGATCTGTCTGTTTCTTTATAGTGGCATATGCCGGCTGAGCGTGATCGTGTCCTATACCTATCTGTGCTACTTTTAGCTTTTTCATTGAAAGAACTCCTTTTTATAGTAAGTACATAAAAATCTGATAACACTGATTAATAAACCGCAGTTATATTTAAAGCCGGTCATAATCGGCATATAATGCACCCTTCATCGCTTTGTTGAGATATTCCGGCGCAGACATGTTTTCACGATTGAACCATACCTGCATGACCGAATCCCTCTCGCCGCCGCTATTACGGCTGCACCATTTATGGTAAGGAATCAGTTTCAGTTCGCCGTCGGCTGTGGGTATCGTCATGCTGCAGCCGGTTATGCGGATATTCGGTTTATCCGATATGGTTCTGTCCGTCACACCGTTGTTATCAATACCTTCGGCGCAGTAAAGGTACTGGCCTTTCATGAACGCGACCTTGCCTCTGTTAGCCTCAACCGCGGGAGATGCGCATATGCATTTTGCCGGCGTTACAAATGCGACTGTCAAAACATTGTCGCCCGTCATGACAATGGGCTTCAGAACCGCGTACCCATCCCATACTTCATAATTGACCGGCTTCGAGTTGAGCTTTATCGTGAAATTATCAGCATACTCAGGAATTCTGAGTGCAAGTGTCACGGGCAAATCGCCGGAGTTGACGGAAATCCGGTCACCGCTGCGGCAGATTTCGAATCCATCGCCGGAATAACTGCTGTCTATGTACATGTTAACATACAGACTTATGCCATCGTTATCTTTTTTATATGAGTAGACGTTGCTCCCGAACGAAGACCAGAGTTTGAGCAGCATGGGTGGACAGCAGGGACATGAGTGCCAGTCCCAACGCCTTATACTGCCGTCACTGACGAGGGGATTCTGATAAAAGTAGTGCCTGAAATCATCTCCCACCGCGGCTAAAACATTGTTACAGACCGCTCGTTCAAAAACATCGTAGTATTCCGAATCGGGATGCAGCAGATTCATCTCGGCCGCCCAGAAAGCCAGTCCCACGCCTGCGCAGGTTTCCAGATACGCATTGTTCGGCAGGTTATAGTCTACATCAAACCCCTCGATATCATGACGCGAGCCGATACCGCCGCTTATATGCATCTTGCGGTGAACCACATTGTCCCAGAGCGCATCGAGTGCTTCTCTGTATGGCGCGCCTGTTTCGCTCATGACAGCAGCCGCTCCCGTATAGCAGAGCATGGCGCGAACCGCATGACCTACGGCTATACGCTGGTCGGCAAACGGGGCGATATCCTGGTTGTATTCACGAGTGAAGTGTTTGCTCAGGCTGCGTCCGTCATATACTCCTCGCCAGTCATACCAGAATCGGGCTACCCTGAGATATTCTTTAGGGTCAACACTAAGTTCGGCTGCGAAACCGTCAAGCTCACGCGTGTCGCGGAAGAGACGGTACAGCTTTACGAATGCCTCCTCGGGCAGCGAATGCCCGGGAATGACATTTAGCTTCCCTTCTTCACTGCCGATCTCACGGCAGATATTGTTGGCTGCCCTGACGGCGCATTTAAGCAGCGTTATTTTGCCGGTAGCCAGGTAATGACTTATGCCCGCTTCAACAAGGGCGCCCTGATTGTAAAGGTCATGCTGATAGATAATATCTCCGTCATAATGACCCCAGCGCTTGTTGTTGTTAACCTGCATAGTCCAGGTGTGCAGAAAACCGTCAGGGGATGCGTCAGAGGCAGATGCTATCACCGAAATAATCGAGTCAAGCCTTGCATCCAGCTCGCTGTCGTATTCAACGCTCAGAAAATCACATGCGCCGCGAATTGACTCAAGCAGAAGCCCGTCAGAGAAATGCGGTCCGCGATGCGGCGCACCGTCACCTGCCGCCACACTTGCGAAGTTCGCCAGATAACCTACCTCGATAAGTTTGTCAAAAACATACGGCATCATCACTCTGCGTATGTTGTCAAGGTATGCCGACCAGAAAGTATCATTAATTTTTACGCTTCCCGCTGCCGGTCTTTTAAGATAGCTGCTCATACAATAAAAGTCACCTTTCCCTCAGCAAACACTTCGATTAAATTTGCATGTCCGCTGCTCAAAACTCCAATATATTATACTGTCGCTCAAACGGCATGTCAAGCACAATAAACGGGAATTAAACACAACAGGCGGCTGCCGGCGATACAATCGCCGGCAGCCGTCCGATATTTCAGTTTGCTAATTTCTTATATATGATAACCTTCGCAAGTCCGAGACTTATCTGGCCATCAGTGTCAAACTGGAAAAAGAAAATGCTGCCGCCCTCTTCTGTATACGCATTGTAGCGGGCTATGCCGTCACTTCCCATAACCATTTCGATATATCCTTTAAATTCGAGAGTGCCGTCGGAAAAGTATGATTCTATGCCGCCCTTACCGTCCATTACGAGTTTTGCGGCTTCGGCTGCACCGTCAAAGTACCATGTACCCTCGGTTTTTGAGTAGTCGGCTGTATCTTTCTTCTCACCTTTATCGCCGCACGCGGTAATTATCATAAAAATGGTAAGCAGGATAAGTATTGCAACATAAATCTTTGATTTCTTCATATAATTATTTACCTTTTCAAAATATAATAATGTTTATCATTGTAAACCGAGTGTTTTGCTAATAGGATAGTACCCACACGCCTGTATGGCTTTGAATGTTGAATGAACTTAAGGCTTTTCATGCATTGTCCCGCAGAACCACAGCAGAATAAATATAAGGGAATATAAAATATTTAATCTGTGAACTAAATAATACTTTCAGATACAGAGTAACGATTCCCGACCCTGTTTACGGTCACTGACCTAAATACTGCCGGATTTAACTATTTTCAACTTGCCGGTATTCACCTAAGCGTAATTGACTTTTATTTTCTGATATAAGGTCATATGTTTGTTTCATTCCTCCCCATAACAATCGACATTCAGATAATACCCTAATCCTGTCAAAAAGTCAATATGCGGTTGCAAATATGAACAAATATCGCATTTAACCGAATTAAGTTGACACTTGAATAACGCAGTGTTATAATAGAATTGCATTAAATTGTTCTGATAAATGTCTGATTATGTCGGTATATCATACCGGGAAAGGTTTGTGGAAATGGATAAAAGACTTGTACTGAATATTGACCCAACTCCGGAGAACGGACGTAACAGCGAGGGCTCGTTCCTTCGTGCTCCGAACGGTGACATACTCTTTGCATACAGCCGGTACCGGACATCCGAAAGCGGCGACGACAGTCCCTGTGACATTGCGCTGCGACGTTCGTCGGACGAGGGCGAAACCTGGTCTGAACCGACAATCATAGCAAAATCGGCCTTTTTCGGTGTCTCGAACGTAATGAGCGTTTCAGGCTTGATGCTGAAGGACGGCAGACTTTGCTTCTTTATGCTGATCAAAGAAAACGACGGCAGCTCCACAATCGGACGCGCCGTATCATCCGATGGTTTTAACTTTGAAGTTTCCCGCTGCGCCTGCAATTATCTCCGCAACTACTATGTTATCAATAACGACCGCTTTGTGCGTCTTGCTGACGGCAGAATAGCAGCGCCGGCAGCCAAACATGATGTTGGTCTCGATGTGATAGACCGCAATATGAAGTATGGTTTTGATCCGGCGATAGCCGTTGTGTTGATTTCGTCGGACGACGGTGAGAGCTTCAGCTGCATGAGCCCCAGAGTTTCTCTTACAATTCGTCAGAACGGCGGCACCGGAATGCAGGAACCTGGTATTATTGAATATCCCGGTTATCATCGCATGTGGGCGCGCACTTCGGCAGGCTATCAGTACGAGTGTTATTCATTTGACGGCATGAGAACCTTCTCACAGCCCGAACCGTCGCAGTTTACCTCCCCCTGCTCTCCCCTTGGCATGTGGCGGCTTTCGGACGGTACTGTATATGCGGTCTACAATCCCATTCCCAGATACAACGGCCGCAGCCATCCCGAATGGTATTCCGACCGTACGCCTTTGGTTATCCGCAAGTCATCGGACGGTGTAAACTTCGGTCCGCTCAATTATATCGAGGACGATCCGGCGCGGGGTTACTGCTACCCGGCTATATTTGAAACTAAGGACGGCTGTCTGCTCTGCGCCTACTGCCGCGGGAATGCCGACGACAGAGGCTGTCTCAATCGTCTCGGCATAATGAAAATAACCAAATCAACAATCGAATAGGCTGTTTCTCAAGGTCTTCAGTATGTTTTCAATCTACAACGCTTTCATAAGTGTTACTGGTGCGGAAATCTGGTTCATCTTCTTCCTAATATGCGGCGCGCTTTATCTGCTTATGAGTTTTTTGTGGCGCTGCAACCGATGCGGCTGGCTTCTGGTGCTTATCGGTATAATAACCGCCGGCGTTATCTGCGATGCGGTGTGGTATCTCGCTTTTTTCCCTGGCGGTGAATATCTCAACAGCGGGTTGGGGAGCATGTATCTGCTGCTTCTCTGGCCGGGGATGCTTATGATAGCAGATATTGCCGTTACCACCGTCAACATCGTCAGGTACCAGCCGGACAAACCACCGGATAAGAACGACAAAAAGTCAGATACGGATAAATAACCGATGCGGCAGCGGGGCAGCTGCATTCAGCCAAGGGAGGTACATACAGAAAACATTTATGATAATCACGAAATCATCATTACGCAAATACCTGTGCCTTATACTTGCATGTACGCTTGTTCTCAGCTTGTGTGCATGCGGCGGAATCAAACCGATAAACAATGTAAAATACGAATATCCTCCCTCCACAGGCAGCGATAACCGTATAGAATACATGAAGGCAAACACCCCGGATGAGAGCTTTGTTGATGCGGTGAACGGTTTTTCATACCGGACTGCCGACAAACTGCTGACCTCCGGGACCGAAGGCGGAACTAATGTATGCTACTCTCCGCTTTCGCTCTACTTAACATTAGCATTAGCAACAGCAGGCGCAGAGGGAGAGACACGCTCTGAACTCGCTGCATTGATCGGCTATGACAGCGAGGTTGATACGGCTGTACTTGCCGAAAACTGCGGCAAACTGCTGCGCCGTATATCCTCGAAAAGTCTGACCGGGCATCTAAAGATTGCAAATTCGCTCTGGGCGGACGATTCGATTGAACTTATAAAGAGTTTCGCGGATATGGCCGCCGACAGCTTTTTCGCTTCGGTTTACAGCGCCGATCTGCAGTCTTCGGATACACATGCCGCGATGAAGCGCTGGGTTAAGGATAACACTTCGGGCAGCATTGACCCCTCAATTTATGTTGATCCTCTTGCCATATTGTCGCTTATGAACACGGTCGACTTCACCGACCAGTGGATAGACCGCTTCGATGCATCGAACAATAGCACGGGAGTGTTTCACGCACCGAACGGAGATATTAACGTCGAATACATGAACAGCAGATACTCATCACATTATTATGCCTACGGAGACAAGTGGGTAACCTCCTCGCTTGGTCTTAAGGGTGCAACATCGATGGTGTTTATTCTGCCGGATGAAGGTATTTCACCCGAGGAACTGATATCCGAATACGGAATCGACGCTCTGATAAACGGCGGCGAAGCCGGTTCCGGTGAGGTTATCTGGCAGCTGCCTAAGTTTAAGTTCGAGACAAAAACCGGACTTGATGAAATGATTAAAGAGATGGGTGCCGCATCGGCGTATGATCCCGACAATGCCGATTTTGCCGGAATTACGTCTTTCAAGCCTGTGTGGATCGGCAGCATCGTTCAGCAGACGGTTATAGAAATCGACGAGAAAGGCGTTTCGGCGGCGGCTTTCACGAATATTCAGTACGCGGGAGCAGCAATGCCCGAAGGCAGAGCCGATATGATACTCGACCGTCCATTTATATTCGCGGTGACATCATACGGCAGCATACCGCTCTTTACAGGAGTTATCAATCAGCCGACGATTAAGTGACATCGGCCTTACTTTGTCCTTATAAACATGCATATTTTATATCTATTTAAGTCATAATTATGCAGTATTTCCCTGAATCGCGCTTATAATATGCATAATATGTTAGATATTGCCATTGACACAGGTGAACTTTGGTGATATAATAATATTTGTTTTACGGGTACCGTAAAGCAGTAATAACTTTCCTGAAAGGATGATTGAATTTGGCAGTCAGATACAACATTTCAAACAAAACACGCTATATCACACGGATCGCAATACTTGCGGGTTTGATCATCATCATGGCTTTTACTCCGCTGGGTTACCTTAGAATCGGTGTTATTTCAATTTCTTTTCTTGCCCTTCCTGTAGCTATTGGAGGTATCCTTCTCGGACCTAAGGGCGGTGCTATTCTCGGCGGTGTATTCGGTCTTACAAGTTTCATACAGTGCTTCGGTATCGACGCATTCGGCGTCATGCTAATGGGAATAAACCCGGTGGGTACTTTCATAATGTGTGTGGTTGCACGTGTTATGATGGGCTGGTGTTCGGCAATGATTTTCAGACTGCTGCGGAATGTCAGACCCGGAATCATCGCTTATATGGTATCCAGCGTGTCTGCAGCACTTCTCAACACAGCCTTCTTTGTAGGTATGCTCCTGCTTTTCTTCGGCAACAACAGTGAGGTCCAGGAATTCATGGGTGTTAAAAGAGTAATCGATTTTCTGCCGATTCTTCTCACTTTCAACGCGCTTATCGAAGCAGCGGTTTGCCTTGTTGCGGGTACGGCGGTAGCAAAACTCCTGAGTGCCGCTCTACCGGAACTCAAGCCTGAGGATTGAGCATTCTGTCCGCATACGCATAATACTGTCTGAGATCGCAATAAACATTTATAACTGCGAAAATTAATCAAATAAACGAGGTTGCACATGAAAAAAACGGTATCACTACTGCTTATTTTCTGCATGGCGCTTACAATTGCAGCCTGCGGTAGCCACGACGCAGCTGTGCCGGATCAGACCACTGCGGCTGCCAGTGAAACGGAAGCCGTAACCGAGACCACTCTGTATATGGAAGACGATCTCCCGGATACTCTCGATTATAACGGCCGCACGGTTACCACATTCGGCTGGAGCGGTGCAAGCATTGAGGAGTTTTTTGTTGAGGAGATAAACGGCGAAATCATAAATGACTCCATTTTTGAGCGGAATCTCGCGGTCAGCGAGCGTCTCAATGTTGACCTGCAATATCATATTGAGCCGGGCGCAAACGCACAGCGCAAGGAATGGGTAAATTCGGTATCAAAAGCTGTCATGTCCGGCGAGGGCTCATATGATATAACCGCCGGCTATTCCATGTGCGGTGCATCGCTGGCTTCCGCAGGCATGGTTCTCGAGCTTTCCGGTCTTGAATATCTTGACTTTGAGAAGCCCTGGTGGCCTGATTCTCTTATGAAAGAAGCCGTGGTCGGAGATAAGCTCTATTTCGCCTCTGGGGACATATCTTCCCGTATGCTGGCGTACATATTCGGCGTGTTCTTCAACAAAAAACTCGCCGAATCATACGGAATCTCCGGTCTCTATGAAACCGTCACTGATGGCAGCTGGACAACTGACAAGATGACCTCGATGATTAAAGATGTTTACAGCGATGTGAATGGCGACGGCAACAAGGGCGAGGAGGATCTTTACGGCTTGCTTGTTCACATAACCTACAGCGACTCGCTTTACTTCGCCAACGGTCTTCGTACAACTGAACTCGACAGCGACGGGCGCCCGGTGCTTTCAGAGGACTTCCTCGGAGTTAAAGCTCAGACACTGCTTGAGAAGTTAGTCGGAATTTTTGCAGAGAATTATGCATTCCTGCAGAACTACGGAACCAACGGCGACGGCTATAACCGTGCAAAGGCAATATTCGTCGGCGAACGTGCGATATTCATGATAGGCGAGCTTAACTTGGCCATGAATACTCTGCGCGACACTGAAATTTCCTACGGCATACTCCCGATTCCGAAGGGCTCGGAAACTCAGGACAGCTACCGTACGGTTATGTCGTTCCCATACACTCTCTACGGAGTTCCGCTTGACGCTAAGGATCCCGAAATGTCCGGAGCGGTTATGGAGTGTCTCGCCTCCGAGAGCTACCGTACCGTTTCACCGGCGATTTTCGAGATTTCGCTTAAGGTCAAGTATTCCGAGGATGTGGAGATGTCAGAGATGTACGATATTATCCGCGGTTCGGTTGTCTTTGATTTCGGGCGCATTTTCAACGACAATCTCTCATCTCAAACTTACAGCCTGTTCCGCAATTCGGTGTTGAACGGCAACACCGACTGGGCATCAACAATTGCAAAGAACAAAGATTCGCTTTCCGCTATGCTGGACACTGTGGTCACTTCCCTGATGGGTGAATAAGATTTCTAATAACAGTCTCTCGAGACATCGGGGGACTGTTTTTCTTATTGAATAAATGCTCCGGCTGTGATATAATATTCTCATTGAAATACATGGCGGTATCATTGATGCAACACGACAGAAAAATTGATGCTCTCAAACAATATTTCGGGTATACCTCCTTCCGCCCCGGACAGGAGGAAATTGTTGATTGTCTTTGTTCGGGACGTGATGCGCTTTGCGTTATGCCGACCGGCGGCGGGAAGTCTATCTGTTATCAGCTGCCGGCACTGCTCTCCGACGGGGTTGCTCTTATCATATCACCGCTGATTTCACTGATGGCGGATCAGGTGGCGGCGTTAAAAACTGCCGGCATACGCGCCGCTTATGTCAACAGTACCCTGACCTCCGAGCAATACTTTAAGGTTGAAGCGAACATCGCCAACTCGGTCTACCGCCTGGCATATGTAGCGCCCGAACGGCTTGACAGCGACAGCTTCATTGCGCTCTGTCAAAAAATCAAAATCTCGCTTATAGCCGTGGACGAGGCGCACTGCGTATCCCAATGGGGACAGGATTTCCGGCCGAGTTATCTGAGGATTGCGGATTTCATAAACAATCTGCCGCGGCGCCCGACTGTTGCCGCCTTCACCGCTACGGCTACAGTTGCCGTCCGTGAGGACATTATACGGTTGTTAGATCTGATTAATCCTCATCTGACGGTCACGGGCTTTGACCGACCTAATCTGCGGTTTACGGTTTTGAACTGCAAGGAATCAGAAAAGGAAAACCGTCTCCTGGGGCTGATACGTTCGAGGCAAGGACAGAGCGGCATAGTTTACTGCTCATCGCGGCGGGCGGTTGAAAAGCTCTGCGATATGCTCAATAACTCCGATATACCGGCTACGCGCTATCATGCGGGTCTTGACCCGGAGGAACGAAAAGCGAATCAGGATGATTTCATATATGACCGGCGGCAGGTTATGACCGCAACGAACGCCTTCGGCATGGGTATAGACAAATCGAATGTCTCCTATGTTATTCACTATAACATGCCGAAGGACATAGAAAGCTATTATCAGGAAGCCGGGCGTGCGGGCCGCGACGGAAGCGATGCAGACTGTATTTTGCTTTTCTCTCCCCGTGATATCAAAAGTGCGCTGTGGATGATTGACAATCCGGAAGAAAATCCGGAGCTAAGTGAAGAACAGAAAAAAATTATACGCGATCTTACAATAAAGCGCCTGAACAGAATGGTCGGGTACTGCCGTACCGACGGATGCCTGCGGACATATATGCTTAAATACTTCGGCGAAAACGCCTCCGGCAGCTGTGGCAACTGCTCAAACTGCAGCGGTTCACCGGCGCTGCGCCGCGATATCACAATCGATGCCCAAAAGGTGCTTTGCTGTGTAATACGTACCGGCGAGCGTTACGGAATCAATATGATAGCGGATGTACTTCTCGGGAGAAGCACAGAACGCATGCTTGAGCTTGGTTTTGACAGCCTGTCTACATACGGGATTATGAAGGATTCGTCGGAACAGCACATAAAGAAGGTCATAGACGCTCTGACTGCACGGGGGTACGCCGAAATCAGCGGTGAATACCCGATTCTGCGTCTGACAGAAACCTCTCACGATATAATATATGGCAGGGATAAACTTACTATGGTTGTCAGAGAGCCTGAAAAGAAAGCGACAGCCGGCAAAAAAGCCTCCACGGATAGGGCAGAGGCGGAGAATAAACAGCTGTTTAACGCCCTTAGGGTTCTGCGCCGTGAAATCTCCGACCGGCTGGGAGTACCGGCATATGTTGTCTTCAGCGACGCAACTATAATAGATATGTGCAACCGTATGCCTTCGAATCACAGCGAGTTTCTAAAGGTATCGGGTGTCGGGGAGAATAAATGCAGCCGCTACGCAGATGCTTTCATTAAGGTAATCAATTTATATCGGAATTGATAAACAGAATTGTAAAAGCTGTATATTAAGCAAAACACAACTTATAAGAATAACAATTTCGCACCTGGAGGTTATATGAGGGTAAAAACGCTGTGTTTCGGCGCGACCGTATTCTCATGCGGTTACGCGCTGACGCATGATGATGTCATGATTGTTGAACGTGGGATAAATCCCGCCGCGGAATTCGCTTTGGCATTGTATAAACCTTACATTTCCGAGCCGTCGACAAAAATCGGTTCAATGCTTTGGGAAGAGACACTGCAGCGCGGATTCAGAGTCGCAACCCGGCTTCATCTGCCGCCAGTCAGTTCGCTCATGTCGAAATTCCTGTATGACGCAGCCGTGAAGGTTTATCTCTCGTGCGAAAAAGTTTCATGCGTGCGAACCGACAGCGAATGGCTGACTGAGGTATTCACGGTCGACGGTTATACTAAAATAGAATCTGATTACATTATAAATACCTACGCCGATCCTGAAGATTTAATTGAAGGCGCAGACAAGTATATCTGTGCGGCTGTTGCCGATTCCGTCAAAGAGCATGTTCAGCCTGCTGACACCGATGGCATACATTTTATAAAAGGTGCGCTTGACGGAGAATATATAGCAGCGGTGAAGCTTGAAAGCGGGGACGACTTTATCAAAGCAAGACGGAAATTCCACCGTGAATGGCAGCTTTTCAGAGCTCTGCCCGAGAACAACAGATATACCGCTGCGGCGCTGGCGGGGGCGATTGCCCTCGACTACCCAGCCCCGGTTCTTGACCCTAAGCGTCAGACAGCCATATCTGCGTCATTCGCCGATATTATGAAGGCTCTTGAAGGAGGTGCGGCATATGTTGTCGACAATTATTGACAGAAAACTCACACTGCTCGACACCGCACCCCAATATACCGCCGAATACGAGCTTGCCGTCTGCGGACTTGGTACAGCGGGAGCGGAGGCGGCGATTCACGGAGCGTCGCTTGGCATGTCGGTGCTTGGCATAGAGCGGCTAAGCGGTTTGGGCGGTCTTTCAACCCTCGGCTGCGTCTGGGACTATTACTACGGTACCGATGGCGGCAGCTGGGAGAAGTGGGATGAAATTGCCGTTGAGCGTGCCAAGACCGGCTACACACTTTGCTATCCCGATCCGGATGAGCGACGCTGTTATACTGGTATCGTGCGCGAGTATGTTTTAGAAGAGAAGGCACTGGAGCTGGGAGTTACACTTTCCTATCGCACGACTGTAACGGGAGTTTTCATGGAAAATGACCGTGTAACCGGTCTAAGGCTGCTCAGAGGCGGCAGACAGTTCGATGTGCGCACCGGCTGCGTCATCGACTGTACCGGTAATGCGTCGGTATGCCGGCTCGCCGGATGCGAAATCTCCTATGGCCGTGATTGGGACGGAGCACAGATGGCATTCTCAAAAACCATAGGTCTTCTTACCGAATCGGGCGGGATGCCGATAGCCCGGGGAAGGTATACATTTAACGGAAGACTGACCAATCCAAACGAAGTCGAATATTCAAACTCCCTGCTTCGAGCCGCAACATCACCCCCGAATCTGCCTGACAAGCTGTCGGAACGGTTCATATGTTTGGGCGCGCTGCCGGGTACGCGCGAGGATGCGCATGTTGTCACGCTCGAAACGCTGACAATGGACGAGTGTGTCCGGGGTATTCGTACGGACAATCCCATTTTCCATACCTTTGTACCGCAGGATTTGTCAAATGTCGATCGTGACCACGCCTATGAAAGCGAGGTGCTCTGCGATTGGTTTCTGACCGCGTCGATGGGGCGCTACGGTTTCTCGGCGGCGGTTCCCATGGGTGTGCTGATACCACGCGGTGTAGGAAGCCTGCTGGTCGCAGGCAAGCCCATCGGCATAGACCATGATCTGTCAGGCGGACTGCGAATGCAGAAGGATATGAAGAAATCTGCGGAGGCTGCTGCCGTTATAGCTTACCTGGGGAAAATACATGACTGTCAGCCGGCGGAAGTGCCTTATGATGAATTAAGCGAAATGCTCACCGAGACGGGCTGTATGGCGGCTGAATACTATATTGGCATAGGCGATCTGCACGAGAAAACCGAACGCGGTATTCGCACTCCGTCGAAATTTCCACAGACTGCCGAGGAATTCCGCCGTTCTCTTTCAAAACCCGCCATAATGCCGGCATGGAGTATGCCAACCGTTTTCAAACCTGCTGAGGCAGACAGTACTTCTCTGGCGCTTTGGGCGGCTCGTCAGCTTAGGTATGAGGTTCCAGGTGAAACCGTCGAACTTAGAGATGCGCTGCACGGATTTATAAGCACAGAGAAATACGGATATAACTTTGCTATCGCTCTGGGACTGGCGGGGGACGAACGGGCTTGTCCTCATCTGCTGGAAATGATAACAAATCCACCGGAGGTGACACCCGGCGAATATCCTGCTCAGATTAAGGCGATATGTCTGCTTGGGCGGCTTGGGTATGCGCCTGCTTTGCCCGCGATTCTTGATATAATAGAGGACAACGCCGAGACTCTCAGCCGTGACATGCCCTGTGAGGGATATCTGCGCCGCCGCGGAGACTGTGTTTCACATATTCTTGCTTTCTCGCTGTTTGCTGCACATCACATTTGCAACGCTCATCCCGAATTGCGGGACGCCGCCGGAGATAGAATCAGAAGCTGGGCTGATAAGCCGATCGAAGTAAACGCCGGATGGTTCGGCGAGGATGTATCCGGCGTTCTTCTCGGTATAGCTGAGCGCTGCTTTATATAAAATATAAAGGCTTCCGTCATGCGCTAAACGGAAGCCTTTCCTGTGTTTTCCTGTATATTGTTTACTGAAACAGTGATTCATCGGGTGCGTACAGCACCTTGCCGTTTTTATCTATAATCGTAACTTCATATCCTATCAGATTCATGCCCTTATTGCTTGTTTCGAATAAACCGTCTGTAGTTACAACTCTGCTGTCGCAAAGCACACTGTACCGCAGGTCGCTGTCGGTTATTTCGACATAATAATCAGCTGTGCTTCCGAAAGGAATTTCGCGTGTACCGTCGACATAATAATATAGCTGTGAATAACTGCCCTCCTCATAAGCGGCGATCTCCGGCATTGCGCGGCGGATGTTGCCCGTGCTTCCGCGGTCGAGATATACTTCCTGTCCAGAGTAGCTGAGGTCAATGGGACGCCGTTCGGTTTCCTTGCCGTCTATATGTATAACGAAGTCTGCGGTTTTTATACTGTTTTTGTCACCTTTATGCGTCACATTTATGACTACAAGTCCCTTTCTTGAGTCAAGACAAACACCGTCCTTTGTGCTTATCGAGCCGCCGCCCTCAAACACGGCATCTATCATGGGCAGACACTCATTGCGAGGAGTGAAATACCAGTCCAATTTCTGTGTTCGTACAACGCCTTCATCATTTATCAATACGCTTTCGGCTAAACTGTCCTCAAACAGCGGGAGCGCGATGTCAGCCGAATATATACCGTTTTTTAGGGTGAGCCTATGTTCCTTGCCGTTTAGAAGCAGCGATGCATCTGTGGTGTCGGGACTGTATTCTTTGGGTGTTATTTCAAAATGAACGATAACCTTGCCGCCTTGTATATCCAGCTTGCCATATTCCCAGTAGGACTTGGAAAGCAGATTTGCCTGCTCCTCAAGGGCATATCTTACATCGGAAGATATATTGCCGATACTGTATCCAGTCTGCGAAAAATGTTCGTGTATAACATGTTCCAGATTGTATATCTGTTTCTCAAGTGCGAATGTTCTCATCAAACACGCGATTATGAGTATAAACACAGCGGTGACGATAATAATTGAAGTACGTTCCTTTAATTTCATACGCTCCTCCGATTAGATGTTTTTTAGCTTTGTATGATATTATAACAGCTTACCCTTCATGTGTAAAGCAGATTATATGGCTGATTATTCGATGATATGTGACTTGTAACTTGGGTTTGATTGTGCTATGATACAATCAACAATATTATAGATTGGGGGTATCTGAATATGACTATCGTAAAAACAACGCGTATAATTTCCTGTTTATTCATCGTGGCTATTTCGCTGAACCTTCTCATTGCCTGCGGTTCCGACAGACCGAATGTTTCTGCAGAAACTGATAAAGACACCATTGAAACCACTGTGGCTGCAGAAACTACTCAACCGTTGCGTGAAAACACTCCCGATTCGCTTCCCGAACTTAACTATGAGGGTGCGGAAGTTCGCATTCATTACCGGGGTGATGATATTACCCGCCGTTTCGGTGCCGAGGGCGAGGAAACCGGCGATGTAGTTTCGGATGCGGTTTTTGCCCGCAACCGCACAGTCGAGGAGCGCCTAAATGTCAAACTGAATTACATACCGGGCAACTCGGACCATACAAGATTTATGAACGATATCAAGCCGGTTTTGCTTGCGGGTGAGGACGCATACGATCTGATAGACGCGGTTCAGTGGCTGGTTCTGCCTCAATCCACACTGGGCTTGTATTACAATCTTGCCGAAGCGCCCTATATCGACTACTCGCAGCCCTGGTGGCAGAACGATTATATCGATACAATTTCAATCTGCGATGATGTCAAGTATGCAATCACCGGTGACATTTCGATCTATCAGCTGCGTATGATGAGCTGCATGTATTTCAACAAAAGGATATACGAAGGCTCATTCGGTTCTCCAGACGACCTATTTGTGCTTGTGCTTGACGGCGGCTGGACTTATGATCATCTGTCGAAATATGTCAGTGATATTTATCAGGACTTAAACGGCAGCGGAGCCACCGATGCCGGCGATATTCTGGGGATCAGTTCCACACCTATTTCACAGACCGACCACTTTACATACACAGCCGGAGTGCAGTATACGACGAGAGACAAGGATGGCTTCCCCACGCTTATCACCGATCACAGCCGCAATGTGAAGTTTGTGGAGACCTTATACGATCTCTATTACAACAATCCCGGCTCGCTGATTTATGCGAGCTCCGGTGCAATGGACAAGGAGTGTATTGAGCATTTCACCAATTGCGAGATGCTCTTTTACCCCAACCGATTCTACAGTACAGACTTCTTCCGCGACATGGAGGACGAATACGGTGTTATTCCCTTCCCAAAGCTCGATGAGACCCAAGAAGATTATTACGCGCTGATCCATGACTCAACAACACTTTATGCCGTGCCGATTACGGTGGGAGACATCAGTATGCCCTGTGCGGTTATGGAGGCTGTCGCTGCTGAAAACTATCGCTATGTGACGCCTGCTTACTATGAGGTCGCGCTTAAGGTCAAGTATACCCGTGACAATGCCTCAATTCAGATAATCGACATGATTCATAACAACGCGCGTACAGATTTCGTATACGCGAACAATTACAGTCTCAACTCAAGCGGTTCTCTCGGTACTCTCACCCGCAGTCTTATGACAGCCAAGTCCGACGACTACATGTCTTACTATGCCAAGCTCGAAAGTTCGGTAAATGAGGGAATTGATAAACTCATCGAATCGGCAAAAGCCGAAATGAATAAATAAGGAGCGAATTATGGCTACAAAAATTAAGGATTTCATGCTCGGGGTCAACTACTGGGATTCAAAGTCCGGAACCGATATGTGGAAGAGTTTCGACCCTGAGGTTATCGACGATGACCTTCGCCGTCTCTCCGAGTCCGGTGTAAACTGCATCCGCTGCTTCCCGAACTGGCGTGACTTTCAACCCGTGGTCAAACTCCTTGAGTGGGCGGGCAACTTCAGGGAATATCGCTTTCCGGACGATAAACCGGCACCCGATTCCTCTTATGTTGACCCTGTTATGCTTGAACGATTCGGATATTTCTGCGAAACTGCCGAAAAGTATAATATCCGTCTCATTGTGTCGATTGTAACCGGCTGGATGAGCGGCAGGCTTTTCCTGCCTCCAGCCATTGTAAACAAGAACACCATCACCGACCCTGAAGCGCTTATGTTTACCCGTAAATTTGTTCGCCGCTTCGTCGGATTTGTCAAGAAATATCCCGCGGTTTACGCCTGGGATCTGGGCAACGAATGCAACTGTATGGGTCAGGTCTCAAGTTTTCATCAGGCATATACCTGGGCAGCCATTGTTGCCGACGCCATACGCGCCGAAGACAACACTCGAATGATTATGAGCGGCATGCACGGTCTTGAAGCCGCAGAGAACAAGGCCTGGAGAATTATAGATCAGGGCGAGATTACCGATATGATGACTACTCATCCGTATTCATCGCCTACTATCGGCTCTGATTCGGATCCGATGAACCTGCCGCGCACAACCTACTTTCCCACCGCCCAGACCTGCTACTATTCATCTATCGGCGGAAAACCTGCCATGATTCAGGAGCAGGGCGGGTTCTCGGAAATGTTAGGCAATCTTGACATGGCGAGGGATTTTGCTCGCTGCAGTATGATTTCCGGATTTGCCAACGGCTCGCAGGGCTACCTCTGGTGGTGTGCCTTCGAACATCTGCATCTCAGCCAGCCGCCATACACCTGGTCTATGGTCGAGCGTGAGCTTGGTATATTCAACAGCGCCAAGAAACCGAAGCCGATCGCCTGTGCAATAAAAGCCTTCTCCGAGATGTTAGACAGCCTCCCATTCGATGTATTGCCCGACAGAAAGATCGATGCGGTGTGCATTACCCCCTCTAACAGTCAGTGGCCGGGTGCGTCCATTGCCTTTGTGCTTGCAAAACAGGCGGGCTTTGATATAACCTTCCGTCACTTTACCCAGTCAATCCCCGAGGCGCCGATTTATATTATTCCCTCTATAGAAGGCTGGGCGCCGCTGTATCGGGAGGTTTATGACTTCGTGCTTGACCGTGTCGAGAATCACGGTGCAGCGCTATACATTTCCACCGACAGCGGACTTTTGACAACCTTTGAACAGGTAACCGGCCTGCGTTCTCTGGGTATGCGCAAGAGCGGCGTTCGCAATACAGGTCATTTCAAGCTTGACGGAGAAACCGTCAGCCTTGACTATATATGCAACAAAGAGCTGCTCTCCGAGGCTATTGATGCAGAGGTGCTTGCAAAGAACGATGCAGGCAATGTTGTATATGCCCGCCACAGTTACGGCAAGGGATATGTTTACCTGCTGGGCTTCGGACTTGAAACCTATCTTTACAACCGCAATCTAACTTTCAGTACCGGCAACATGCCGCCGTATTATAAGATTTACGCCGAATTTGCGAAAGAAGCCCTTGAAGCTCGGATTGTCCGTGCGGGAGACACAATAATCGGAGTCACCGAGCATCCCACCGATGACGGAAACGCTATTATTATTGCCGTAAACTATGGCGACAAGCCGGTCAATCCGCAGCTTAAAGTGAAGGATGGCTATAAACTCACTGCTGTCTATGGCAGTGCAGAGACTATTGAGGGCTGCAACGGCGCAATCTTCCTTGCCGAAAGGATATAACCAATGTCAACAGACATTCGAAATTATATAATCGGGTGCAACTACTGGGATTCTGAGAACGGCGCAGATATGTGGCTGCGTTATAACCCTCAGGTTATAGATGATGATCTTCGCCGGCTGTCCGAATACGGTGTGAAATACCTGCGGTGTTTCCCAAACTGGCGGGATTTCCAGCCGGTGGAAAAGCAGCTCACCATAAACGGTATGACCCGGGACTACTGCTGGTCTGATGACAGGATTCCGCCGGATTTGTCTTATGTCGATCCCGAGATGCTTGAACGCTTCGGATATCTCTGCGAAACGGCTGAAAAGTACGATATAAAGTTAATTGTCTCGGTTATGACAGGCTGGATGAGCGGTAAACTTTTTGCGCCTCCCGCGCTTATAAACAAAAATGTGATCACAGACCCGGAAGCCCTCATGCTCAGCGCTAAGTTCATAACGCGGTTTGTTGGATTCGTAAAGAAATATCCCGCTGTGTATTGTTACGACCTGGGTAACGAATGTAACTGTATGGGAAAAACATCCTGTCGTGAGGAGGCATATACCTGGACCGCTTTCATTACTGCCCACATACGGGCAGCTGACAACTCGCGTATGGTGCTCAGCGGCATGCACGGCTTGACGGTTCGTGACGGCAGAGGATGGTTTATTGAGGATCAGGCAGAAATCACCGATATGCTTACGACGCACCCATACTCATCCCCGAGTCTGGGATCCGACGCAGAGCCAATGAACCAGCCGCGCACTACCATTCTGCCGACAGCACAGACCTGCTTCTACGCCGATATCGGCGGCAAAGGCGCTATGATGGAGGAACAGGGGTTGATTTCTCCCAGCCTTGCCAATCTGAACATAGCCGGTCAGTTCGCCAGGGTCAATCTCTTCTCGGGACTGGCTAACGGTTCTCAGGGTTACCTCTGGTGGATTGCAATGGAGCATCTGCACATAAGGCACACGCCCTACACCTGGTCAATGACCGGCAGAACCCATGGCATCTTTGACAGCGACAAGAACCCAAAGCCGGTAGCGCATTCCATAAAGAATTTTTCAAAGCTGCTTGAAAGGCTGCCTTTCGATATCCTGCCCGACCGCAAACGTGAGGCTGTATGCGTATTGCCCGGCAATACTCAGTGGGAGGCTGGTGCGGTGTCGTTTATACTTGCCAAGCAGGCGGGTTTTGACATCCGTTTCAGGTATTACGAACAGACGATACCCGAAGCACCGATATACCTGCTGCCGTCAATCAGCGGAACGGCGCCAATCAGCGCCGATAAATATGAGTATCTCATCGAAAGAGTCAGAAACCACGGCGCGGTTCTGTACATATCTGCCGACGGAGGGCATCTCACAAACTTTGAACAGGTCACCGGACTGCGTTCATACGGTGTGCGAAAAAGCGGGAGACGGCAGAATGCCGAGTTCAGGCTCGCCTGTGGCGATTTGAATCTTGATTATCTCTGTCAAAAAGAACTGCTTGCGCAGCCGATATCGGAGAATGTCGGGGTGCTCGCCACAAACGCTGAGGGAAATGCAGTATTCACCCGCCACAGATTAGGCAAAGGTTATGTATATCTGCTTGGATTCGCGCTTGAGAGTTGGCTTTGGAGCCGCAATCTCCTGTTCTGCGATCATGATATGCCCGCATATTACATGATTTATTCTGAGATTGCATCCGAAGTGCTTTGTCGGCGGCTTGTGCGTTCCTCGAATCCGCATCTCGGAGTAACCGAGCATCCGACAGAAAGCGGCGCAATTGCCATCGCCGTTAACTACTGGGATGAGGACGAACCGGCGGAACTCATCGTTCAGAACGGATACAAGCTGACGCCTGTTCACGGTTCATGCGATTTTATACCGGCATGTGACGGGGCAATATATATTGTAGAAAAAGAAAAATAAAGGAGCAGCATATGCCTATTACATACAATTCCAATCACAAGATGCTTGTCATACGCACCGAAAAATCAGCGTATGCAGTTCAGGTCAATCCCGACGGTTATCTTTCCAACCTGTACTGGGGACCGATGATTTCCCGGGATAACGATTTCCCTGTTAGCGATGTGCGTTACGGAAGATGCGGCGCTCGTATTTCGGCTCGCAGAATTCGTGAGGAGTACTCCTGTTGGGGCGGAATATTCTCGGAGGAGCCGTGCATTAAGGTTCTTTATCCCGATAATGTCCGGGATGTAGAGGCGGTATATGTCTCCCACAGTATTTCCGAGGATAAAATGTCCGCTGTGATAACGCTTAAAGATATCGCCTACGACCTGTATATAGACCTCTGCTACAGGATATACACTGGTTTAGATATTATAGACCGTCACGCGGTTATCCGCAACGGAATGGACAAGCCGGTCAAGCTGGAGAATGCCGCTTCTGCCGTGTGGTATATGCCTGATGATCTTATCGATTACCGCCTGACCTATATGACAAGCCGCTGGGGACGCGAGTACGATATACAGCGTATTGAGGTTCCCACCGGCGGCAAGTTCGTAATCGACTCCCGCAGCGGCGTCTCCAATTCACACATGTATCCATACTTCGGTCTTGATGAGGGAAGCGCCACCGAGCGCGACGGTAAATACTGGTTCGGCACTCTGCAGTGGAGCGTTAATCATAAAATCACCGTTGAAAACGATGATTTTATCGGTATCACCCGTGTCACCGGCGGTATCAACGACTTTGATTTCGACTGGCAGCTTGACCCCGGCTGTGAATTCGAGACCCCGATATTCACCTGCGGTTTCACCGAACGCGGCTTCGGCGGCGCTTCAAGAATGCTTCACGACTATCAGCGGCTTTACATAAATCCCCGCGCATACGCAGAAAAGCCTCTGCCGGTTATTTATAACAGCTGGTGCGCCTTTGAATTCGATGTGGATGCCGCCAAAATCGGTGAGCTCGCCGAGATTGCCGCGAAAATCGGCGTAGAGCTTTTCGTAATCGATGACGGATGGTTCGGTACGCGTACCAGCGACAAGGCGGGACTTGGCGACTGGTATCCCGACCCCAACCGTTTCCCAGAGGGGCTGGGACCTGTCATCAAGCAGGTCAACGACCTGGGCATGATGTTCGGCATATGGGTGGAGCCCGAAATGGTTAACCCCGATTCTGAGCTTTATCGCGCACATCCCGACTGGGTTATTTCTTTCCCGACCCGAAACCGAGAGCTTTCTCGTTCACAGTGTATACTCAATATCGCACGCGACGATGTGAAGGAATTCATTATCGGTTTCCTCGATAAGCTGCTGTCGGAAAACAATATCGGCTATCTTAAATGGGATATGAACCGTTTCGTATCTCAGCCCGGATGGGACAGCGTTCCGGAGTGCAGACAGCGCGGTTTCTGGTACACCTACGGCAAAAATCTGCACGACATCTTCAGATATATAAACGAGAAATTCCCGGATGTCATTGTCGAGAACTGCGCCTCGGGCGGGCTGCGGGCTGATCTGGCTATGACCAACTACTGTTCGCGGCTCAACCGTTCCGACAACCAGGATCCGCTGGACGAGCTATATCTGCACGAAGGTTTTACATATGTCAACCGTTCCCGTTCCGCAGGCGGTGCAGGCCATATCGGCGCCGACGGCTACGGAATCAACCGCCGTTTCGCGCCTCTGGAATACCGTGCGCGTATCGGCATGATGGGTTCCCTCGGCATGAGCCTTGATCTGCGCAAGTGCGACGAGGAGAGACTGGCAAAACTCACTGAATTTGTCCGCATAGACAAGGAACTGCGCCAAACGGTTCAGACCGGCGACCTTTACCGCCTTGTGTCGGCAAGAGAGGACGATTACTGCGCATATGAGTTTGTTTCCCGTGACGGCAGCGAGGCGGTTGTCTTTATCTTCGGCAAAAGCATGAACTATCAGCGCTCTTTCCCGCGGCTTAAGCTGGACGGGTTAGACCCGGCCGCCGAATACTCGATCGAAGGATACCGCGACATGTCAGGTGAAGGACTTATGAATATCGGGCTTAGGTTCTCTCTCCGAGGCGACTTTGACAGCAAGCTTATACGAATCAAAAGGAAGTGATAACGAATGAAAAAGACAGATGTATCATACCAGAAGCTGACTCTGCCCACATATCTGCCCGGAAAAGCCGAAGAACTGCCCATATTCTTCGAAAGGCGCCCTTATCAGGGAGCCTCCGGAAAACTGTATCCCCTGCCCTATACTACCCGCATATCCGACACAAAGCAGGATGTTGACTACAACGCGGCTGTGCTGGAAAATGAGTATATCCGCGTGGAGCTGCTGCCCGAGATAGGCGGAAAGATTCAGCGTGCATACGACAAAAAGGGCGAATACGACTTCATCTACCACAACAAAGTCATAAAACCTGCGATGATCGGTCTTGCCGGTCCCTGGATATCCGGCGGCATTGAATTCAACTGGCCGCAGCATCACCGTCCAACCACATTCATGCCGGTAGAAACTGCAATTACAGAGGACGAGAAGGGCGAAAAGACTGTCTGGATGGGCGAGACCGAGCCATTGGGACGCATGCGCGGTATGGTCGGCATCTGTGTGCCGGACGGTCGCTCATATGTAATGGCAAAGGTGCGTGTCTACAACCGCACGCCGTATACACAGCCCTTTATGTGGTGGGCAAATCTTTCGGTTGAGATCAACAAGGACTATAAAGCTGTGTTCCCGCCTGATGTGGAGTATGTCAACGATCATGACAGACGAGCTGTAACCGGCTGGCCTATCAACAACGGTATTTACCGCACTGCACGCCCTTTTGATTATGAACAAGGCACAGACCTGCACGAGATACCCAATGTCCTGGTTGCGTCCTCATTTATGGTTTCAAAGGGTCACAGCGATGCCGACTTCTTATCCGGCTATGACTCCGGGCGGGAGCGCGGCGTTGTAACCATAGCCAACCACCACATTTCACCAGGCAAGAAACTCTTTCACTGGGGTTTTTCCGATTTCGGCAAACAGTGGTGCGCCAATCTGACCGACGACGGCAGCCGATATGTGGAGCTTATGACAGGCTGTTACACAGATAATCAGCCGGACTTCACCTGGATAATGCCCTATGAAACCAAGACTTTTGAGCAATACTGGTATCCGATACGCGAGATCGGCGAAATTAAAAACGCTACAATCGACGCAGCGCTTAATGTTGAAATTAAGGATGGCAGACTTAATGTCGGAGTATGTCCCAGCGGATGCTTTGACAATTGCGCGCTGAAAATAACTCTCGGGAGCGACGAGCTTTACACGGCATCATTCTCAATGACACCAGACAAACCCTTTGTGACATCCATTGATGCGGATGGTATTGACGAGTCAAAGCTCACCACCTCGGTATACGCTTATGATGGCAGTCTGCTTGTGTCCTACACCCCACCGGTACGAGGTATTAAGGAGCCGCCCAAGCCCAGACTTCGCGCGCTCCCGCCGGAGAAAATAGACACGATTGAGGAGCTTTGGCTGAACGGACGGCATCTTGAGCAGTACAAGCACTTCGCTTTTGATCCGGAGGATTATTATGCCGAGGCACTTCGCCGTGACCCGGGTGAATCCCGCTGCAACACGGCTATCGGCGGTTTACGCCTCGCTCACGGACATTTTGAAGAGGCGATAACTTACTTTGACAAGGCGATTGAGCGCCTCACACTGCGCAATTTTAATCCATACGATACCGAAGCTTACTATAAGAAAGGGCTTGCTCTTCGCTTTCTAGGGCGTTATGACGATGCTTACGATAATTTTGCCTTGGCTGCCTGGAGCAATGATTACCGCACACCCGCATATTATGAATTGGCAAAGCTTGATATACGCCGCGGTGACACGGCTTCCGCAATTGAGAAACTTGACAAGTCTCTTGAAACCAGCAGCCGTCATGTATTGGCACTGAAACTTAAGAACGTTTTATCGCCTTCCGCTGAGTTGGCTGCGCTTATTTCAGAGCTTGACCCCCTCTGTTTCGAAAACGGCGGCAAACCGGAATATTTCATAGACGAAGCCGCCGAACTGTCACACGCAGGTCTGAACGATAAGGCTGCCGAGATTATCCTTTCATCAGAATCAAAATCTCCTCTTTCTTATTACTGGCTTGCCTACCTCACAGGTGACCGAGAATACATTAAAGCTGCTGATGCCCTTAGTCCCGCATATTGCTTCCCCTCAAGGCTTGAAGACATCGCGGTGCTGAAATATGCCGCCTCACCTATGGCAGTCTACTATCTGGGATGTCTGTATTACGACCGCAGTCGCTTCGATGAAGCTGCACAGCTATGGCAGAATACCATTGCGGCGCTTCCGGATTTCGCACCGGCTTACCGGAATTCCGCGCTGTATTTCTTCGACAAGCGAAAAGATTTCACGGCGTCCCGAATGCTGATGGAGAAGGCTTTTGAACTTACTCCGAACAGCGACCGAATATTCTACGAACTGGTTCAGCTGTTGAAAAACACCCACATATCGCTGGATGAACGGCTTTCGCTCCACGAGGAACATGATGCGCTGTCATTGGCACGCGACGACTGCACAATGGATCGCGCGGGTATATTGACGCAGCTTGGCGAGTATGAAGAAGCTGTACGGCTGCTTGCATCTCATCGTTTCCATACCTATGAAGGCGGTGAAGGCGGTCTGACACGGCTTCACGCATGGCTGAAGTACTTCATCGGCGTAAATAAGCTCAAAAATGGTGACGCTGGTGAAGCGATCGAGGTGCTCAAAGAGGGCTTCACATTCCCAGAGTGCTATGGTGAAACCAAGAATTACTTCGCCCAGGAGGAACACCTGAATTACGCCCTGGGCACGGCTTACGAATCAATCGGCGACACGGAAAAAGCAAGAGAATATTTCACCGCAGCAACCATCGACCATTCGTCTCCGACTTATGTTTCGCTCTGGAAGGTTCTCTCGCTACGCAAGCTTGGCAGACACCTTGAAGCCGACAATTTGCTGGACGAGATGTCTAATATCGCAGATTCGATAATAGCCAAAAAGAGTATGCTTGATTATTTCGGTGTCGGTGCGCCGTCTCCCATGCCCTTTGAAGGCAACTACGAGCTTAATAATGAGGTAAAAGGTCTGAATCTACGCGCTGCCGCTCTTATCGGTTATGGCAGATATAATGAGGCTGACGAGGCTCTCAGCGCTGCCATGAAACTCTATCCCGACAACTTCGCGAGTTACGCGCTGAATCATCTCTTTGATTACGGATGTGATTACTGCGATGAGGACGACGATTAACTTTTGTATGCGGCTGAGGCGCGGCAATATCTTCCTTTCCGAATAACATGCATACAGCGATACCGCCGGCAAGTCGCCGCTTTCGGTATCGCTGTATGTCATTTGGTACAATATTGTTTATTTGTGTGTTGTCATCCGGTCTGATATGTTGTAGAATGAACTAAAGAATCAGAAAGGACTTTGTATTATGAGTGATATATGGCGTTAATATATGGATTGTTATATGATAACCGAATCATACATATTTTATAAAATACCGCCGACCGGATAGTATGTCAATAATAAGTATGAACAAATTTCTAGGATATTGTCAAAATGGATAAATTGAAACTTGAGCCCAAACGGGTCAGCGAATCAAGAACCGAGCATGTACAAATCGTTTTGTTTGAATATCTCAATGGATATGACCGTTTGTTCGGTGGAAAACTTGTTGAGTGGATTGACATTGTTGCAGCCGTTGTGGCGCGCCGTCATTCCAACAGGAATGTCACGACCGCATCAATTGATAATCTTCAGTTTAAAGAACCTGCCTATATAAATGATACGGTTGTACTTCAAGGCTGTATCACATATACCGGAAATACATCCATGGAGGTTCGCGTGGATACACTGGTCGAGAAACTTACCGGCGAAAAAACGCTTATTAACCGTGCATATCTCGTACTTGTGGCATTGGATGAAAATGAAAAACCGGTCCAGGTACCGAAGCTCATTCTTGAGACTGACGAAGAAAAGGAAGAATGGCAGGCTGGGGTACGCCGCAACGAATTAAGAAAACAAAGAAGAATCGAAAAGTATTGATACCCGGATTAATCTCCTGTCTACGGCGATGTTTATGTGCCTGCCGCATTCGATTAAACGGCAACATCACAAAAACAGAAAAAGCACTGAATTACAAGAAACCCTTGTAAATCAATGCTTTTTATGGTCTGAGTGACAAGACTTGAACTTGCGGCCTCTACCACCCCAAGGTAGCGCGCTACCAACTGCGCCACACCCAGTCACGCATTATATTATACCACCTGCGAATAATAATGTCAATAGATTTTCTATTTTTAATTAAAGACCTTATTTCTAATCTTTGTGGTACGGAACTCTGCCGAAGAACTTCGGCATTTAGTTCAAAAGACACTTGAAATGATTACATGTTAAGTGTATAATCTACAGTGGAAATAGAATTATTAAGGGGTGTAAGGATATGACTAGGCGATTCGAAGGCGATATTGTTCGCAAAGAGTTGACCGAATACTTCACCAATTATGAGCAGCATCCCGAAACTCTCGGTTTTGAGACGGCGAAATACGCTTTACTCCCTGCGGAGATACAGAAGGCAGAAAAAATCAGGCACATCTGTGAAAATGCCCGGATCAAGGTGTTCAGATATTTCCCCTTCTGGTCGGAACTGAGTGACGCGCGGGGACGATGGTCATGGGGCGCCGGTACCAACTGGGGATCCGGAATCACACCAAATGTCGATCGGGAATTCAACTGGACGGCTGAATATACCGAGAGCATCAAGCCTTATATTGCAGAGGGTCTATTGCATGCCTGGAGTCCTGTCGGATTTGACCATCACTGTCCCGGCTATGATAACATTCTCAAATCCGGGCTGGAGAGTTTCATAACCGGTCGCAATGAGGTATTTTACAGCGCTGTTGACACAGCAAACAAGGCGCTGCTCGGTCTTTCGGCGCGTTTTGCCGATGAAGCTGCCGGTTTGGCGGAATCCGAATCCGATGAGCTTGCAAAGGCAAATCTTGAAAGAATATCACGGACTGCTCGATGCGTTCCGGGGTGTGCTCCCTGCACCTTCTATGAGGCGCTGGCGACAATTTTCTTTATCCGAGAGATATACGGCAGCCTCGAGGCGTACGGCATGAGCACTTTCGGGCATCTCGACCGCATGCTGTTCCCATACTATGAACGCGATATCGCTGCGGGATTGCTGACCCGCGATGAGGCAAAGCACCTGTTAAATTGCCTTTTCCTTTACACGGAAGTGCGATTTGACAAGGCTAACAGCCAGCACGAGACCTCCACTACCGTGGTTATCGGCGGCTGTGACGCGAATGGCGACACCGTTTACAACGATGTTACCGACATTATAACCGAAGTGGTTCTGGAGGGCGGATACCACGGCACAAAGCTGCTCTGCAGGCTGTCTGACCGGCACCCTGATGAGTTTATCATGCGCCTAATCGCGCTTCAGAAGGCGGGAATTCCGACGCTGATGTACTTCTGCGACGATACTATAATCGGTGCCGAGACATGCTACGGAAAGGATATACACGACGCACGGCTTTATGTTGGCGGCGGCTGCCACGAGATTGTTCTCGCAAACACTGAGGTCAATACCCGCGCAGATACCTGGATAAGCCTGCCGGGGTTGCTGCTCAAAACTTTGCGAAAGCGTGAATATCTGGATTTCGAGGATTTTTACGGCGCGTACATCGCCGATGTTAGAGAGTTCCATGACACTATTGCCGTATGCAAGAACCGCAGCGAAGCCTACTGGGCTGACCGTGCGCCGGCTCCGCTCTACTCTTCATCGATTACCGGCTGTCTGGAAAGCGGCAGGGATGTAAGCCGCGGCGGTGCGAAATACAGCTCGACCACATTGTCTATGACCGGTATAGCAACGACCATTGATTCGCTGTATGCCGTCAAGTCGGTTGTTTTCGACATGGGTCTGACCGACATGTCCGGGCTCATAGCGGCGCTTGACGCCAACTATAACGGCTTTGATGAACTGCACGCCGAAATTCTCTACCGGCTACCTAAATTCGGCACAGATTCACCTGAGGTTAACGGATTTGCCGCGAATTTTTTCTCGGATCTTTCCACCGTATCGGGTCAGGACAACGCCCGCGGAGGCAAATACTACCCGGGAATCTATCCGCACAACCTGTATCTGACATTGGGTTCGCGCATCGGTGCCACACCCGACGGGCGCCTTGCCAATACCACCCTCTCACGCGGGGTGTCCCCCAGCGAATTCATTGAAGTTGACAGTCCGCTCGCTGTGCTCAACAGTCTGTCTCACATCGATTTCACCGCATTCCCCGAATCACTCTGTCTCGAGCTGACTCTGCCCGAGGACACAGGTGAGGATGTGCTTCTGTCGCTGATACGCGGCTTCCTTGCTGTCGGCGGTTCTTCCCTGCAGTTCAATCTGCTTGACCGTGAGACGCTTATTGAGGCACGCAGAGAACCTGAGAAGCACAAGGATATAATAGTTCGTGTCTGCGGTTACAGCGAACGCTTCTATGTTCTTGCGGACAATGTTAAAGACGAAATAATATCCCGCTCGGTAAGATAGAAAATAACAGTAAAACATCCGGCACCGGAAAGGTTGGCAAGCCCCTCCGGTGCCGTTGTTTTATATAGGTCAGCAAAACACTTCTTTTACCGCATTGAGATATCCGTAACCGTAAAGATCATCGGGCTGAAGGTAACTTGTCTCTGTCCACTCATTCCAGCTGTTCAGCGTCACCAGAGGTGCGCGCAGTTTGTGGCTGTCTATGTATTCCTTCGCCATCTCAAAGCCTTTTTTTATGTTCTCGGGGGTATTGTCCTTCACTATGCCCGGACGGAAGCTGTTGAAGCGAGGATTATTGTCCCAGCCAACAGAAATATGCGGGTAGTATTCAACATCATATTCTCTGTCGATGCGCTCCCATTCTCTCCTGACATCGGTCAGGATGTCGGTGTAGCTCCGGTCGATGTTTGTGAAGTGCACAAACTGGTAGTGGGATACGCTGTCGATACCCAGAAGCCTGGTAAGATCGCGGGTGGAACCTTTTCGCTCGGAGTCGACAAGACTCAGATTCACCGCACCCTCACTCCATATGGTCATCTGCAGGTGAAGCCCCGGGAAGCCCGCCTTCACGGTCGCTTCACGGAAATGTTCGATCGCCGCCTGGGTCTGCGCAACGCCGCCAAGCCCTCTGATAAGTGTATTGATATCGTATATCATGAACACGGGGCAGCCGTCAATCTTATAGTAGTTAGGCTGGGAGAAGTATTTCTCAATCACCCGGTTCACAACAATATCGTATTCTGAACGCGGCTGTGCACCGTCCCATATCATGATGTTGGACTCGGCTATTCGCTTATCCCACAGTGTCATGGCGTTGTGGTTAGCCCACATCAGATAAAACTTCATGCGGGAACGGTTCTGAGCCTTAAGAAATCCGTCGTTGAGGCAATTTTCAAGGAACGGACGGCGGTCATACCAGTACCAGTCGTAGATAAATACATTTACACCATGGTCGGCAGCTGCCGCAATTTCCATTTCCATCACATAGGGGTCTGCTTCATTTACATAACCCCATAACGGTCTGCGCGGCCACTGATGCCCGGGGAACTTGGCGCCGGCGGTTTTTACGCTCTGCCACTCGCCTATCCCCTCCGGCCAGAACATGCGGGTACGCGGTTCGTCTCCGGTATAAGAAGGCCAGACATACGCGGCAACATCATACTTTCCCATTGTATACCTCCGTTAATCAATTATTTCAACAGTCTTTCCCAATGAAAATGAATAAATCAGCGCCTGCTTGATTCTACCGGCAATCAGCCGCTCACATGCCGCACGGTAATAACGCAGCTGCGTGGCATACCTTTCCCGCAAAATTGCCTCGGCTCTGTTATCATAACGCTGTTCTCGGGTAAAATGGTCGGTTTTGTAGTCGATAATAACAAAATCGCCGTTTTCATCCTCTATGAGACAGTCAACCACACCTTGAACCAGTACAGTCTCGCCCTTGAGTATTACAGCGAATTCATCGCTTTCGGTAAACTGATCTGCCGGGAGATTTACATTGAAGCGCAGTTCGCGCCATACCTTACGCGCGGACAGTATTCTTCGGAACAGTTCGCTTTCAGCAAAACGATTGACCGCCCGGCGGTCGATGAGCTCTGCCGAAGCTGCGGTTATAAAATCAAGGCTCACTAAACGGACGATCTCCTCGTCCGTTCCATTTTTTTGAAGCAGCTCAAAGTTAGCAAACTGCATGAAAACATGGGTGGCTGTTCCCCTCTCCGCCGCAGTCGCGGTGTCCGGGGAAGGCTCGAGAAACTTCGGACGGCGGAAGTCGCTGTCATGTCCGGACGAGATGTCTTTAACACCGCTGTCGGCAGCAGATTCGTCAAGTATACCCGGATAGAGCTTTGACACTGTCAGTTTAGCCGGCAGGGTGGAAAGCTGCTGCCACTTGTATTTGCTGTTGAAACGTTCGGCAAACAGCTTGCGATAGGCTTCGACCTCAGCCGGGTCTGTTTCAAGCTCATTCTCTCCAGTATCGGCAGCAGGCGGCGCTTCGCTTTCAATTGTTTCGACAGCGGTATTATCCTGATGCAGCACTTCTATGTCACAATACTTACCGTAATCACCGTCGGTATACAAAGCCGTGAGAATCCACTTCAGGAATGTTGCCGAACGCGACAGAATAAAGGGCGATATGTATTCCGCATCCCGATAGCAGCTATCGATAAGACCATTCGGATTGCGGTCGCTGCCGGTAACATAGAGCCGTTCTTTGGCGCGTGTCATCGCCACATATAAAACGCGCATCTCCTCATCGATTTCATCTTCTTTCATAGCGTCCAAAACCGCGCGGCGCATCGGAGTGTCGATATATCCAAGTCCCGTTTCATCTCTGAGTTTCATTACGATACCCAGACAGGAGGTACGGTTGAGCAGGAGATTATCGGTATTTTTCTTTCCGTGTATGCTGCGGTTTGTATCGCAGAGGAAAACGACCGGAAATTCCAGACCTTTGGAATGATGCACAGTCATCAGCTTTACCGTTTCGCCCGATTCCGCATATGTTGCCGCGGTATCAAATGGTTCGCCGTTTTCTATGATGTCGTTTATATACAATATGAAGTTGTACAGACCCTTGAAGGAGCCGGACTCATAGCGCCTTGCGTAATCATAGAGCATCATAAGGTTGGCACGCCCGGAGGTCATACCATCGGCTGAAACAGCAGCAAGAAGCCCGGTGTCATGGTAGATATGCCACAACAGAACAGACACCGGCTGTGCGGCGGCAAAATCGCGATAGCCTGCAAGTGAATCAAGAAAATTCGCCGCCTTTGGAGATTCACTGTCGTCGGCGAATTTACGGAATGCATCGTAAAGCGAACCATCGGGATATGTAGAACGTATGTCTGCAAGTTCACTTAATGAGAATCCGTAAATAGGACTGCGCAGCGCACCGGCTAGATAAATATCCCGAGCCGGATTGTCAACACAGTTAAGCAAACACATGGCCAGCAATACTTCCGGATTTTCGAAGAAGCCGTCTTGAGTATCGGTATAGCTAGGGATTGCCAGTTTTTTAAGGGCATTTTCGAACTTCGGCGCTGATTTCTTAGTGCTTCTGAACAGCAGGGTGATCTGCGAGGGCTTCACTCCCTCTTCTATCAGCCTTTTAACCTCGCCGGCGACATATTCGGCTTCTTTTGAGGCTTCATCATCGGCGCTCTTCGGCACAATGACCGTCTTAACCTTAAAGGGCTCGGTGTCCGTCTGCTTAGAATAACGGAGCGCATCCTCATCGTAATATTTCACCCGGCCGCTGTTGTTTGTAAAAAGTGTGCCCGACACACGATTGACATATTCAATGACATGCCTGTCACATCGGAAATTATCCGATAGAAAGATTGTTTCGCTGTCAGACGACTCTTCGCGGAAACTGTCCCGGTATTTTGCGAATATATCGGGGGCGGCTCCGCGAAATCCGTAAATGCTCTGTTTGATATCGCCCACCATAAAGAGTCCGCCGGGATTCGCAATCGCTCTGAATATCATATCCTGGAGTTCGTTTACATCCTGATATTCGTCGATGTAAATCTCATCAAAGCGAGCTCGTATACTACCCGCTGTTTCGGTTAAGCTGCCGTCGGCGTCATATAATAACTTCAGTGTCAACCTTTCAAGGTCAGTATAGTCAATAAGCCCCCGCCGGCGCTTTTCCGCAGATAGTCTGCGCTCATATTCTTGCAGCAGTATGCCGAGGTTTTTGCAAATATGAGCCGATTCACCCATCAGGTGGGAAATATCATCCGGTTCTAAGCTGAATACATCAGATATCAGCGATGACAGATACTTGTTGAAGTCTTTACGTGATTCCTTCCAGAATTCGTTATCTTCAGTCTGGTATATAGCCAAAACTTTTCCAAGCCGCGGAGATTCATGTGCCTTGAGCGCTGCACGGAGCGTATCATAACTTATTCCCTCTCTGAGCCTGGGCAGCATATCGTCAATCCAATCAACTTCATACCGAAAGGCGGGAAGATAGTTTTTTGCCAGCTTCTCATCCAATTTGAAGTTTTCAGCGGCAGCTTTGAAAACCGAGCAATAATATTCGAAATTACGGATAATACCGCGCAGCATGGCTTTACCCCAGGGAGTAGAGAGATAATCCTGCTTAGTGCCGGCGGTCAGATTGGATGTGCAGCTATCAATGTAGCCGATTCCTTCTGGGTATGCTGCTAACTTTCTATATATGCCAAGAAATATATCGACAAGCCTGTCGTCACGGTCGGTAACAAAATTATCCGTGAATCCGGGAAAGTCATCAATAACCGCGCCTTCAGCACCGCCGTCATAGAAACCGTCAATTACCGACTGCATAATCTCGCGTGCAATCAGATCGGATTCGGCTGCATCTGCTATCCTCACTCTGGCGGTTAGATTGAGCTGCGCGAAATTGGCACGGACAATTTCAAAGCAGAAACTGTGAATCGTGCTGATCTGTGCCCGTCCAAGATTCATGAGCTGGCGTTCGAGTCTGCGATTCCCGGGATTTTCACGCAAAGCCTTTCCAAGCGCACCGGAAATTCGGTCGCGCAGTTCGGAGGCGGCTGACCTTGTGAAGGTCACCACACATAACCGGGTAATCTCTGCCGGGTTATTTTCATCGGTAATCCTTTTTATTATCCTCTCCGTCAGAACCGCGGTCTTACCCGAACCGGCTGCAGCCGATACAAGCAGTGTCTTGTTGCGTGACGCTATGGCCTTTAACTGAGGGGGTGTCCATTTTGGTTCGTTATTCTGAATCATATTCGTTACCGTCATACCGGCAGACAGCCTTATCAGGACAGTATTTGCAGCTGTCGCGCTTCTTATCGCGAATAGGTTTTACATACATCCTGCCCGATTTCATCTCATCGCCGATCTTTGCAACCGTATCGGCAATCTGCCTTTGCAGTTCACCGAATTTCTCAAGTGTGGCAAGACTTTTGGCGCAGTTTGCATAGGGACTGCCGTCATTCTTGAATCGAACCGGTATATATCTGCCGCTAAGCTCTTTGTCCATCGCGGCTAACACCTCGGCATTGTCTATGAGAAGCCCGCTGCGCTTAATTGCCGCACCGGCGGTTTCGCTTGCGGATTCTTCGGTTTCATCAAGCCCAAATTCCGGATTGCCCTGTCTTGCGTTGAAATACAGCACACCGGCGGGAATAACTTCGCAGTCCGCAGCCGGTTCGCCGGCAAGACGATCCTTAAATGCACCGTCGGCATTCTGCCATATTGCGAAGAGATATAGCAGCATCTGCAGATTCAGACCCAGTTCCACATCGGCAAGGGAAAACTCCTGTGTACCGGTTTTGTAATCCACTACCCGGACATACAGGTTATTTCCGCTGCGGTATACATCGATGCGGTCGATTTTTCCGTATACATATGCAGAAGCGCCGCCGCTCAGCGGAATGCGCAGCGGTCTGACAGCGTTTTCGTCACCGTAGGTTATTGGCAGTTCAAAGAATCGGGGGATAAACTTACTTTGCGCGAACTCCCTTGTAAGTTCTTCAATAAGCAGGAGGGTCACGCGTCTCAGCCGTCTGAAAATGTTCATAAGGCGAGGAGTGCGGTCGCTGTCATCGCGAATAATAATGTTTATATATTCGTCGATAATCTCATCGACCATACGTTCCCGCTCGGAGCGTTCAATATCTGTATCCAGCCTGCCGTCCTTTATTGCAAGCTGAACATAACGCTCGAGGACACGGTGAATAAAGCTGCCGAGGTCAGCACTGCCGAAGGTGGCGCGTTTTTTCTCGGGCATTTTAAGTATATAGCGACAGCCGTAAGAAAAGGGACAGAGCACATATCTGTCAAGCCGCGACTGTGTCAAAGCCAGATCACCGCCGAAGAGACGTTTGGAAGTCTCGGGCTTAAGCCGCTCTTTGTAATCACAGATCGGACGGTTCATTATACCGAGCCGGTAAGCAAAATCCGGATCATTCGCGAATAAACTTATGAGAGCTTCACCCGCGGCGCTGCCTCTGAGACGGTACAGCATGTCAAAGGCTGCCTCGCGGCATTCGATAAACGACTCGGGTGCAAGCTCGGAAGACTGTATTGCTTCAAGCGTCGGGAAAAGCCGCTTGATCCGCACGAACGCAAGCGATGGTTCCACTGCTTTGCCGCTTAATTCTGCAGTATAGCGGGTAACCGTTACGAAATCCGAGGCTGATGAAACGGCTCTGACAAAATACAGTAGCTCATCAGCAGAACGTTCTTCGCTGCCGGGCGGAAGTTCAAGCCCCTGCACTGCCAGGAGCTCCCGTTCGGCGTCATTGAATACTCCGATATCGCTGACATTTTTCGGAAACACACCATCACATACACCAAGCACATAAACGCCGCGCCCACCGCTGACTCTGAGCAGATCAGCTGAGCCGATAACCACTTCATCGATGGTAGCAGGAATACGTCCGATATCCGACTCGCTGAGTACCATTTCAATCAGCCGTGAGAACCGGTCGGAATTTACAATAAGCTCCGGAGCGGTGAGAACAAGCTGGTCAAGCGCATCCGCCACTGCGTTCCATACACGGACATTCCCGCCGTCTCCCGTATCATCCGGCAATTTTTCCGGTAATCCCAAGTCGGTAAGGAATACGTAAAGCGCCCGACATGCGTCGCTGACTGTACAGGCTCTGCCTATGCTGTCTGATAGCTTAATCAGCGGGGCTGTCATTTTCGCGCGCAGTTGATTCACTTCGTTCAGCAACAGCGCATCCGATTCATCGAATATATCGGTATATCCTGCGGGATTCATGCTCCAGTCGCGGTCATCATACCAGCGTCTGCCGTTGATATTCCATGTCACCGCATAGTTTTCAATAACCGAACATTCGTCCGGGGTTATCCCGGACAATCCGGTCTTGATATACGAAATTACCTCGCCGCAGCGCCAACCGCCTGCCAATACCGCCAATGCCGACATCATAAGCCGATACAGCGGTCGCGACGTAAGCTCGGTGCGGCGCGACATGAAGAAGGGTATGCCATATTTCTCGAATATGCGATCGATTATTCCGTCATAGTCGTCAACCGATCGCACTATTACCGTCATATCCCGATACCGCGCGCCCTCTCGTACACGCCGCAGTATATCGGCAGCCGCCCATTCACACTCGCTGTATATGTCGGGGCACTCCACAAGTGATATGCCGTCATGATTTTCGAGTGTGACGTCCGACGCGTAATTCCAGATGTTTTCCGACAGAAATGCAATTGCCGGCGATGAAAACCGCCGGTATTCGCTAATTATTATATCTTCTGTGCGCTTAAGGTTCAAATCGCCGACCATGCGTGTAAGCGTACGGGCGGTGTCGCGCAGCTTGGTATAGCATATGCTTTGTTCATCCGGAAGACAGCCGAAAGTAATCGTTACATTATCAGCCTGCCGCATAATGCGCTTGAGCGCCGCCAGCTCCTGCGGCGTATAACCGTCGAAGGAGTCAAGATATACATTTTTGCCGGCAAACCATTGATGCTTGTCCAGCGTTTCCGCAAGCCGCGTCAGATCATCCTGTGGGTCGTCGTATTCGTTATGCAGCAAATGATTATATAATGTATATATCAGGCACAGGTCTTCAACGCGGCGTTTAAGCGGTGTGTCATCGAGCTTCTCGGCCGCCGCATCAAGTCTGTCCGGATTTATGCCGTACATCTTGAAACTCTTTACTGTTGAGAGCATCAGCTTTATAAAGCTTGGGTCGGAGATTGCCGCCGAATCCGACGGGTATTCTTTGAAGCCCGGAGCTGCTTCGGTGAGGGCGCGCCACATAATCAGTGTCTGCGCACCCTTGCCTATGTAGTTATATGACAATCCCCCGCAGGTGCGGAAGACACTGTTTGCCAGCCGTGAGAAGTTCAGCACATCAAGTCCTATGGAACGGATTGAATCGCCGGCAGCCTCTACCGCATCGGTCAGAAGCTGCTCTGTTCCTACGGTAAACTGCTCGGGTACAAGCACAACCACAGATTTTGATTCTCTGAGGTCAGCTACAATCATATCACGCAGCAGTGTGGTTTTGCCGGTACCCGGTCTTCCGTAAACAAAAGTTATCATTTAACATCAATCATCTCCGTATATGTCGGAGAAATCGAGATATTTATGTCCGTGTAGCGTAATATATTCCTTGCGTCCCTCAAGATTATCACCGAGCATCAGGTCGAACATCGTCTCGGTAGACAGATCGTCGCAGGGGGATATGCGTATCAGCCTGCGTGTCTGGGGGTTCATAGTGGTCTGCCACATCATATCCGGTTCGTTCTCGCCGAGTCCCTTAGAACGCTGGATCGTGAACTTTGTATTGCCGAAACTCTTTATAATATCGGCGCGCTCGGTTTCATTGTATGCGAAGTATACCTTGTCCTTGCAGGTAATCTCGTAGAGGGGAGATTCGGCTATATATATCCTGCCCTCCTTGATAAGCGTCGGCAGCAGACGGTAGAACATTGTCAGAATCAATGTCCTTATCTGATAACCGTCTTTATCAGCATCTGTACAGATGATTATTTTACTCCAGCGCAGTGAATCAAGGTCGAACTTTACGAAATCCGATTTCACTTTACCGCTGTATTCAATGCCGCAGCCGATAACTTTTAGCAGGTTGGTGATAATCTCGCTTTTGAAGATGCGTTCGTAGCTGCTTTTCAGACAGTTTAGCGTTTTTCCACGTACAGGAATAATCGCCTGGAACTCGGAATCGCGTCCGAGTTTGCAGGAAGTCAGAGCTGAATCGCCCTCAACTATGTACAGCTCGCGCTTTGCGGGATCTTTTGAGCGGCAGTTTACGAACTTTTCAACGCGATTGGCAATATCAATCGATCCGGTCAGCTTTTTCTTGAGATTGAGCCGGGTGCTTTCCGCCGTCTCGCGGCTTCGCTTGTTCACCAGCACCTGATTTGCCATATTCTCGGCTTCGGTGGGATTCTCGGCGAAGTAGACCTCAAGACTGTGCTTGAGGAAATCCGTCAGGGCTGAGGTGATAAATTTATTGTTTATTGCCTTTTTGGTTTGATTTGCATAAGAGGTTTGTGTGGAAAAGCTGTTGGTTACCAGGATAAGACAGTCTTCGATATCCTGGAAACTGATTTTTGCTTCGTTCTTGGTATACTTGCCGGTAGATTTAAGATACCTGTCAACGGCGAACACAAAGGCTGACCTTACCGCCTTGTCCGGCGAGCCGCCATGCTCTAGATGGCTGGAGTTATGATAGTATTCAAGCACATTTACCGTATTGGATATACAGAATGCCACATCCGCCTTCAGCTTGTAGTCATCCTTATCCGCACGATCGCGCCCGGAGGTTTCGAGATGCCACTGAACCGGTGCGGTTATTGATGATTCGCCCGCCAACTCGGTAACATAGTCTATTATGCCGTTTTCATAGTAATATTCATGGACATCAAAACCTTTATCGGTCTCCCAGTGAAGAATAAAGCGCACTTTTGCATTAACCACCGACTGCTTATGCAGCATCTCGGTGTAATATTCAAGCGGGATATCGATATCGGTAAATACGTCAAGGTCGGGACGCCAGCGGACGACTGTTCCGGTGCGGCGTTCCTTTTTCTCAAGCGTACGGGAACGTAATGCCTCAGAAACCTTACCGACAACCTCACCTTTACGGAAATCAACCTCCCACACTGTGTCACCCTTGTAGGACTTGACATTCATGTATTCGGAACTATACTGGGTCGCGCAGGCGCCCAGACCGTTTAATCCGAGTGAATACTCATATGCCGATGAATCGGCGTTGTTGTTATATTTTCCGCCGGCGTACAGTTCGCAGTAAATGAGTTCCCAGTTGAATCTGCCTTCCTTCTCGTTCCAGCCCAGCGGTACTCCGCGGCCATAATCGTCCACTTCTATGGATTTATCACGATAAACCGTTACGTATATGACATCCCCGAAGCCTTCTTTAGCTTCGTCGACGGCATTTGATAGAATTTCGAAAACGGAATGCTCGCAGCCTTCAAGACCATCGGAGCCGAAAATGACCGCCGGACGCTTGCGTACCCTGTCTGCCCCCTTAAGAGCCGATATGCTTTGGTCGCCGTATGCCTGGATTTTTGAGGTTCCGCTTTTTGCCTGTGCCATTAAATTTGCTCCTTTAATAAGTCAATCTGTTATTCAGTCATTATCTATATTTTACCTCAAATCGTTGATTTTGTCAATCTTTAATGTTATAATGACAGCTGTGCGATGTTTCAGTAAACCTGCCGTGAGGATAATAATGACCGATATTGTCAATGATATAAGGTGCCATCTGTATTCGATGATGAGTAATGAGCATATTGAATATTACGGCGTTGTACCGCTGTCAGGCTGCCGGATAATCAAGAATCATCTTATCGAACGACTTGACTATACGCCAACCTATGTGATAATGTTTTTGATTCCATATTACCCGGGTGAATCGCAGGAACGTATTGTCTCACTATACGCAGTGCCGCGCGACTACCATATATACATACGGGAGCTGTGCGGAAGACTTACAGACCGGTTAAAGGGTAAATTTCCTGAATATGGATTCGACGGTTATGGCGACCATTCACCCATCTACGAGGCACACGCTGCCGCCATAGCCGGACTCGGTTTGCTCGGTGACAACGGTATGCTAATCAACGAAAAATACGGCTCCTTCGTCTTTTTGTGCGGTATTCTGACTGACATTCCCTTCGGTGACATGTCTTACATGCACGAAGTCAAGGGCTGCGAGCACTGCGGAGCCTGCCGCGCCGCCTGCCCTACGGGTACGCTTACCGGCGGAGGCACATGTCTGTCGCAGATAACCCAGACAAAGGGTGAGTTAACCGAAGAAAACAAGGCGCTTATGCGCAGATACAACACTGCCTGGGGCTGCGATATCTGTCAACTTGTCTGCCCGCACAACGCTGATCCGATAAAATCACCCATACCGTATTTTCAGACCGATCTGGTTTACAGTCCCGATGTGGGCTGCCGCATTGACGACAGAGCATACAACTGGAAAGGTCAGGCAGTCATTGACAGAAATATAAGAATTATCAAAGGTTAGCAAAGGTAACATATATGTCAGAGCTTTTTATCCCCGACAGAACATTCACGGATAAGGTGTATGCGGCTATGCTCCGCGGCGGAAAGCTGATGCTTGAGGCACACGATATCGCCGTCAGCATAGAAAGCAAAGCGGGCGACAAGAACTATTTCACTTCATACGATATTGCGGTGCAGGAGCTGATGTACCGCGAACTTAAGGCTATTCTTCCCGATGCCGGATTCATCGGCGAAGAAGGCGAGGAACACAATACCGCCCAGTTAAGCGACCGTGTCTGCTTCATTGTGGACCCAATAGACGGCACAAACAATTTCATAGCCTGCTACCGCTTCTCGGCTATATCCGTCGCCGTAGCCGACCATGGAACGCTTGTGGCCGGATATATATATAATCCATACTCAAATGAGTTCTTCCATGCCGTCAAGGGAGGCGGTGCCCACCTCAACGATATGCCTGTATCTGTCAGTGAGCGCCCGCTTTGTGACGGTATGGTGGGCTTCGGTACCTCTCCTTATAAACGTGAACTGTCGGAGCGCACCTTCTCGGTGCTGCGCCGTATCTATCCGATTTCGCGTGATCTGCGGCGCTCGGGTTCAGCGGCGCTTGACATCGCATATGTTGCCTGCGGACGAATTGAAGCCTTCTTTGAGGGCGAACTGCAGCCCTGGGACTATGCAGCAGGTTCGGTACTTGTAACCGAGGCAGGCGGTGTTATCACCGATGTACTCGGAAATCCGCTGCCTCTGTCGCGCCCGTCATCCGTGTTCACTTCAAACCTTGTTTGCAGGGATGAAGCTTTTGATATAATCAGGGAATATTGACGTAATTTTGTTAATTTACAGCGAACGATATCTGATTCAAATAACTCAATGATTAGCGGCACCGACTTCGGTGCCGCTAATCTTCATTTCGCTCAATAATCGCATATTGCCGGTGAATATACGATTATACACACTTCAACACTTTTTCTTTAATGTATCGAGATAATCACATTCTCGTGCGTTGTGTCAAACACTGCGGAAAGGATTGCGGCTCCTGTTTTTCATTCAGAGGTCAATTATTGAAGCCGCCGCCAAATAACTGTCATCTGCGGTATTTACGCACAATATAAGCGTAATTGCCGTGAAAGTGCAAGCTATTGCCGTTTTTGCTTTCGCCGATTATCTCAAGCCCAAGGTGCTTTAAGACATCCTGTGACTTGATATTATGTTTATTTGACAGAGCTGAAACATAATGCGTCTCCGGCGGAATTATCTTGACAAGATATCTGTACAGATCGGCAAAAACACCGCTGCCCTGATATTCAGGTCTGAACTGGATATCATCCATATAAAAGGTATCTTCAGACAATCTGTATTGAAAATATCCTGCAAGTTCCTGACCCGAATATATCAGTATTACTTTGCATTGTCCTTGACTATACAACGGAAGCACACAGTCTGACCACATGATTTTGTCCGCTTCATAAGTGTTTCCGGTAGGTGCGATTTTGCTCATATTCGTGTACAGGATATCGTACATAGCGGGAAGATACTGTGCTGTGCGTTTCGGCTCAAGAAAATCAAATGTAAAACGACTCATCAAATATCTCCGATTATTCTATTTTGCCGTTTATAATAATGCCCGCAACTTCGTCACTGCTGTCGAGATATAATCGGACAACGGCAATTCCGGTGCTGCTATGCAAACTTCGCACTTATTAACCGGCACAATGATATTTATCGCCGGTCTAAAAGCATCTTTCTGAGCCAACCGCCCTGCCCGTTGATAACAACGATATTCTTCACAACAGTATTGCCGCTGTCATAAGATTACAGACAAAGCCGTCTGCCTGTGTCGGAGGATTCGATTATTTTATCGAGAAGCAGCATGTTGCGATAGCCGTCCTCGACCGTTGCGGCATCGTTGTCGCAAAGCCCTTTCACACGGTTGAAGAAACTCTGTATCTGAGAAACACGATATTTCTCGGGAATCTCAAGCCGCTCAAACTTGCGTGTACGACTGCCTTCTGCGCCAAAGCAGCCGGAAATAACATCCGTATCCTCGAGCTCGTACACAAGTCCGCCCAGGTCGCCGTATATCTCGACACGCTGATAATTCCCCCGGGCAAATCCGTTGCGGGTAATCTCGAATGTTGCCGCAATTCCGCCTTCGGTCAGCGCAAGGGTATGAGAGTAGTCGTCAACATCCACCGGCTCGCGTATCCCGTTCTTATCAGGATCGACAGAGCGGCGGTCGAAAACAAAGGTGCCGTTCTGTGCACTTATCTCACGGTACTCGTCGCCGGTTATCCAGCGCACAAGATCAAGCATGTGTGAACCGAGGTCGGCAAGAGTACCGGAACCTGATATACCCTTATCAAAACGCCATATTTTCGGACAGTCATTAACCGGGTTAGCCCAGCCCTGCATATACTGTGCGTATACATGTCTTATTGTGCCTATCTTCCCCTCTCTGATGAGGTCACGGGCGTATCTTGCCGCAGCCTTAAAACGGTAGGAGAAGCAAATCATGTTTGCCACGGGCTTTGCTGCCAGTGCGTCAATCAGGGGCTTTGCCTGTGCCGCATTAAGCGAGAGCGGCTTCTCGCAGGCGAAGGGCTTCCCTGTCGCAACAGCCGCCAGCGCGATCTCGACATGCACATTATTCGGCGTACATATGCTTACCGCGTCCACATCCGGACAGGCTAGCAGTTTGTTATAGTCTTCGAAAACATGGGCATCATCGAGACCATATTTCTCACGGGCGAACTGCCTGACTTCCGGCTTTATATCGCAGACCGCGGTAAGCTCCGCGTCTTTGCTTCCCTGAATACCGGGAATATGTACACCGCGAGCAATGCCGCCCACACCGATAACGCCCATTCTAAGCATCTCTGCCATATGAAATGAACCTCTCTTTCAGAAAAACGTATAAAATAACGCCTGCTGTTATTTGACCTCTTTGCCGCCGACCTTCTCAAGCGGACGCACGAAACCGGTGCCGTAAGTCGGGTAGGATACGGGAGCCGCCCAGTAAACGGCGTTGCCGATTACACGGAGAACCTTCTCATTGTGGTATGACGGTACCGACTCATGACCGGGACGGAAGTAGAATATCTTGCCGTTACCGCGCTTGTAGGTCAGACCGCTTCTGAACACCTCGCCACCCTCGAACCAGCTGATGAAGAGCAGTTCGTCGGGGTTCGGAATCTCAAACTTTTCGCCGTAAACTTCCTCATGCTCCAGCTCGATATACTCGCCGATACCCTGAGTGATGGGATGACTGTGGTCAATAACCCAGAGACGCTCCTTGTCGCCGTCCTCACGCCATTTAAGCTGTCCGGTAGCGGTGCCGCAGAGCTTGTTAAATATCTTGGAAGCATGACCGGAGTGAAGTACTATGAGTCCCATACCCGATAATACACGCCTGTAAACCTTGTTTACGATCTCGTCGGATACTTCACCGTGCGCCATGTGTCCCCACCAAAGCAAGACATCAGTGGAATTTAGCACATCATCGGTCAGTCCGTGGGAGGGCTCGTCAAGAGTTGCGGTGCGTACCTTCAATCCCGGAAGTGTGTCAAGATAAATCTTGATGGCATTATGAATGCCGTCCGGGTAGATAGCCTTTACAACCTCCGAGTGCTTCTCGTGGCGAAATTCGTTCCATACTGTTACACTAATCTGCTTATCCATGCTTATCTCCTTTTTTCAAGTGAATTTCTTCATTACAAGTATAATATTCTCATGAACCTTTGTCAAGCGTATTTTTGCCGACATTCTGATAGTAAAAGGGGGCAGCCGCTTTTGTACGGCTACCCCCGAATATTCAGTTTATGACAATTTCACACAAAGTCCGTTTCGGGACATGGTGCCTGTCCTCTGCGTCACGGTAGTATGCGGTGCTCTGACCCGGCTTCAACTCCTCAAGTATAATATCCTCAGCGGGCTTGCCGACAGCGAGAACCAGACGGATATCATATCGCTCATCTATTGCAAGAGCCTTGCGCAGTTTGTCACGGTCGATATTGCCGATCATTATTCCGCCGTAGCCCGCCTCGACAGCAGCCAGCAGGATAGTCTGTGCGTTTATACCAACATCTTTGTCGAACCGGTCTGCGTTTGGCTGCAGCTCGCGGTCGAAGAGGATAATAATATATGCCGAAGGGTTGTCATCACCATGCGGACCGTCATAATCGGGGAGCAGCCTTGCCCAGTATGTGTTGGGGCGGATTTTCGCGTTGGTTGCATCATCGCAGGAAATGTAGTATTTGAGCGGCTGATAGTTTACGCTGGACGGCGCAAATCTCGCCGCATCGATAAAACTCAGAAGCTCCTCACGCGGAATCTTGACTGAATTGTCATATTTTCTGTAGCTTCTGCTCTTCTCCGCAAGCTCGCGTATCGTCATTGCTAAACTCCTGTATTTTGATAGTTCTCAGAATCTGAAATACTGCGGCATGCCGTTTTTATATCTGACATCAGTCTCGCCTATGATAAGAGGCAGCAGATACTCGGCACAGGCGGCGGTAACATTATTGCCTTCGGGAACTATGAATTCTGCGGGAACCTTCTTAACCTTGTTGGCAATAGCCGCAATCTCACCGGGAGCACAGCTTATACTGTAATCACCCTCGCCGCGAACAAAGGTCATCATGATTCCGGTAGCGCCTTTCAGTGCGGCATTAACTGCCGCGGCGCCGATCATGCAGGATTCCTCGATGTCTGTCAGCGAAGATACATGTGCCGCACAGCGCTGCATAAGATTTAACTCTATCGAGCGAACCTTGCAGCCGAGTTTCTTATTGACCTCCATCTCGAGAGTTTTTCCTGCGCCGGAAAGATTGACATTGCCGAAGATGTCAGAACCCTTATGATCAGCCGAGGCGATGTATTCGCCATTAGCATCCCGAATACCCTCGGATACCGCCACGACAACGTTAGGATGCTTCTTAAAAGCGGAATCAATATCGCGGAAGAACGCTTCCATATCGAACGGTACTTCCGGCAGGTATATGTAATCGAGCCCCGGGCCGTCATATCCGGCAAGACAGGCGGAAGCCGTGAGCCAGCCTGCGTCGCGCCCCATGACTTCAACTATTGTAACCGCTTTGGTGGTATAGACCGCACAGTCACAGAGAATCTCACGCATCGTAACTGCAATATACTTAGCTGCCGAACCGAAGCCCGGAGTGTGATCGGTGCCTTCAAGATCGTTATCAATGGTTTTGGGAATTCCGATAAACCTTACCTCATAGGGTTCTTTAGGCTGATACGCAGACAGCTTCGCCACGGTATCCATCGAATCGTTTCCGCCGATGTAGAAGAAGTAACGAATGTTATATTTGCGCAGAATTTCATATATGCGCTCATATTTCACCTCATTGCTGCCGACGGCAGGCAGCTTATAGCGACAGCTGCCGAGTGCGGACGACGGAGTCAGCTTAAGCATCTCACACTCTTCTTCCGAAAGCGATATTTCAATGAGACGGTCATCAAGAAATCCCTCGATACCGTTACGCATGCCGTAAAGTTTTCCGATAGCATCACTTAATTTTGTTGCCTTGATAACACCGACCAGCGAGGCATTGATAGCCGCCGTCGGACCGCCCGACTGACCAACAACCGCATTCCCGTAGAGCATATTAAGTCCTCCATATAAGTCGAATCGGAGATATTCATCTTTACACAGCCAATAACACCAATGACACATCAGTGTCTTTGGAATACCATTTGATGTTCAGGCTTTCGCAGATAATTATCACCACATACCGATACATGCCTATTATTAAAGAAAAACACCGCACACCAATCGATGTGCGGTGTTCGCCGTAACTGGTGACCCGTACGGGAATCGAACCCATGTTTTCGCCGTGAGAGGGCGACGTCTTAACCTCTTGACCAACAGGCCTCAACCAAGAACAAAAGAATTATACCACATGTGAACTGCTTTTGCAAGTATTATTTGCGTTTTCTAATATTCTAATCTAAGGTAGTGAAAAATCGGGACACCGCTCACATAGCGGTGTCCCGATGCTGTTATGTCAAACCTGTACGCTGTAGTTGGGTGCTTCCTTGGTAATGTTAATATCGTGCGGATGAGACTCTCGAAGCCCTGCAGAGGAAATCTTCATGAATTTGCCGTTCTGCTGGAGCAGTTCAATGTTCTTGCAGCCGCAGTAACCCATGCCTGAGCGAAGACCGCCCATAAGCTGGTATACCGTTTCGGACAGCGGCCCCTTGAAGGGCACACGTCCCTCAACACCCTCGGGTACTAATTTGCGTGTTCCCTCCTGGAAGTATCTGTCCTTGGAGCCTCTTTCCATGGCGGAAATGGAGCCCATGCCGCGGTAAACCTTAAAGCTCCTGCCCTGATAGATCTCGGTCTCACCGGGAGCCTCATCGCAGCCTGCGAAAAGCGAACCGATCATTATTACATCCGCACCCGCAGCCACGGCTTTTGTTATGTCACCGGAATACTTTATGCCGCCGTCGGCGATAACCGGAACATCATGCTTGACCGCAACACACGCCGCATCATAAATAGCGGTTATCTGCGGAACACCTATACCCGATACGACACGGGTAGTACATATAGAACCCGGGCCGATACCGACCTTAATGGCGTCGGCTCCTGCGGCGATAAGGTCTTCTGCTGCCTCAGCAGTCGCGATGTTGCCGGCGATGACCTGAGCGTTGGGATAAGCTGCCTTTATTTTCTTAAGGCAGGTGATGATATTGTATGAGTGACCGTGCGCCGAGTCAAGCACCAGGACATCAGCGCCAACCTCAAGAAGAGCTCCGGCGCGTTCGAGAACATCAGAGGTAACACCTATAGCAGCGCCGCAAAGCAGGCGTCCGCCGCTGTCCTTTGCGGAATTCGGATACCTTGTAGCCTTTTCAATGTCTTTTATGGTAATAAGTCCGCGGAGAGTAAAATTGTTGTCTACAATAGGCAGTTTTTCAATCTTATGCTGGCGAAGGATTTCCTGAGCTTCAGCGAGAGTGGTTCCCTCGGGGGCCGTAACAAGGTTGTCCTTGGTCATGACTTCGCTGATGTGCATACTGTAATCGGTGAGGAAGCGCATGTCACGGTTTGTTATGATACCGACAAGGCGGCGGTTCTCTCCGCAGATCGGCACACCGGAAATCTTATACTTTGCCATGAGCTCTTCAGCTTCATAAACATAGTTGTCGGGAGCCAGATAGAACGGGTTGACTATGACGCCGTTTTCGCTGCGCTTGACACGCTCGACATTGTCAATCTGTTCTTCGATAGGCATGTTCTTGTGTATAACACCGATCCCGCCCTCTCTGGCTATAGCTATCGCCATATTGGTCTCGGTTACTGTGTCCATTGCCGCCGACATAAGCGGGATGTTGAGCTTGATTGTTTTCGTAAGTCTTGTTTCGATGTTTATCTCTCTCGGGGTAACATCACTCTTTGCAGGAATTAAAAGAACATCGTCAAAGGTAAGACCTTCCTTAACGAATTTGTCGCTCGCATTGACATTTACCATATGCATGCTCCTTTCAGGCTCGGTCGGTATTATATGATATTGACTAAAGATTATACAATGTATCCGGAAAAAAGTCAACAGTAGGTTTCGGGTTGACATGATAAATTAATATATTAAAAATGCATGCCTCTACTTTAATCACAGGCAACAATATTGTATAATTAACTCAATGAAATCAAAATATGTAACGGAGATTATGACTATGAAAATCGGCAGCAATCTTTCATTCAAGGATCATGCCCGCATTGCAAAATCCGTTGAGATCGGATATGACTATGTTGAGACTGCGCTCAACGGCCTTGCGGTTGCTTCAAGTGAGGATATCGACACATTTGTCAATACACTGAAAGTTAACAACACAACCTGTCCCGTGGTCAACTGTTTCTTCCCCGGTAAGCTCAAGCTCACAGGCGATGAAGTGGATTACTCCGCCATAGATGAATACCTGGACTCTTCCCTTGCTCTGTCCGGTAAAATCGGCTTCAAAATCGTTGTGTTCGGCAGCGGCGGAAGCCGGCGTGTCCCAGAGGGTTTCGATACAGCTAAAGCAACCGAGCAGCTTATTTATCTTTGTTCCGAGCATATAGCACCCTATATGAAAAAATACGGACTGGTCTGCGCAGTTGAGGAGCTCAACCGTCTCGAGTGCAATATACTCACCACCTGCGCCGAAACGGTGGAGCTTATCAGAGCTGTCAACAAGCCCGAGATCAAGCTGCTCTATGACTACTATCATGCTGGTATGGAAAATGAACCGGTGTCCGATATAAGGGGTTACGCTGATTTAATCGTACACTGCCACATCGCCAGCCCCTCGAATAAGCGCGCTTTCCCCCGTTCCGGCGACGGCGACAATTACGGCGAGTTTTTTGATATCCTTCGTGAATGCGGTTATAAGTCTAAGCTTGTAACCATTGAGGGGCATGACAACGGTGAATACCTCCGTTCCTCCATCGACGCGCTCAACCTTTTAAAGTCACTTTGATATTTCCGGCGGTTCGGTTCATTTCCGGGATATTCATACCATTATACTTGTGCTCTCTCAGAAAAGGCATGGTTTCGGCGTTATCCCGGATATCCCGACTTTTCGAAGTAAATCCTATGAAATAGTCAAACCGGGAGCCGCATGACTCCCGGTTTTGAATCACTTATAGAGTTCAATAAACCTGCAGAGGTTGTCAAAGCTGGTCTTAACGGCTTCGAACACATCGCCTGTACAGGAATCCTGCTCTATCACAAAGCGCTCGATTCCGATTTCCTTTGCCGTCTTGAATATTCCCTGCCAGTTGAGATTGCCCTCACCCACAGAGGCGAAGCGGAATGGCACATTTTCCACAACGCCGGTAAGCTGTTTTATCGCATAGTCTTTGACATGAATCCAGAAGCAGCGGCCGGCAAACATCTTCAAAGATACCGACGGTTCGGTTCCCGCGTTTGTAAGCCAGAAAACATCGGGCTGGAAGAATACGCAAGTCGGATCGGTATCGTTTAGCAGTATGTCTATTCCCCGAGTGTAACCGAAGGTCACAAATTCAAAAGCATGGAAGTGGTAAATATACTTGCAGCCCAGCTCCCGACACATTTTACCCTCACGGTTCAGGATTTCGGCATACTTTTTGTAACCATCCGCATCGGCACGCAGTTCCTGCGGGATAGAATTGGTGCGCACCACCGAGCATCTGTATGCGTTGATCTGACGCTTGATCTTCTCAGCCGCGGCATCAATTGAGGCGCTGTCGTCGAAATTGATTTCGCCGGTTCCCAAATAAGCGGAATCAGCCTTCATGCCGTATACGGCTAAAAGTTTTGCATAATCCTCAGGAGTAATGTACCCGGGCGCGGTGGTCTGTATATTGGTCAGACCTATGTCACGCAGTTTGCCGAGCGTCACCTTGAGATCATCGAGCGTCTTCATATGATCACGCACGGTATACATCTGAAGTCCTATCTTATCCATATGAATACTACCTTTCGTTTAATGTATTTATTCTAAATGCCACAATCTCCAAAGCATGTCTGCGCATCACAAACGGCAGCTCTGAAATACCTGTATAATATGGAGCACAAAATGTCAGATTCTAATTCATCCCCTAAAGCGGCAGATCTCGCCGAAAAGGAACTTTCCGTACTGCTTGAAGAGCATAACGAATCGGTCGATATTAACGACAGGCTTGAACCACCGGGGAGCCCTCTTTACGCAAAATTCCTGAGTCTCAGTCTTGCACAGCTTGAAGAATTACTGCTCAGTGCCCCCACTGCCGATGAAAAGGCTTTCTATCGCGCGCTAGTTAATGTCAGACTAACTGTTGTTCAGCAGAAGATCATCGAAAAACCTTTTATCGACATACGGTAACCGCCATGATAAAAAACAAAACTCATCATCGTAAATATTACAATATAATATCGGGTGTCAACGGAGCCGGCAAAACCTCGCTTTACGAGTCAATAAGGGACGGCTTTGACCTCGGCGTACGTATCAATATCGATGAAATTGTCAGCCGCATGGGCGACTGGCGGGACGCGCTTCTGCAGATTCGCGGCAGCCGTGTTGCGGTTGAACTTGTAAACCGATGCATTGACCGCGGTCTGACTTTCAATCAGGAGACGACGGTACCCGGACCTCTGATTCTGCGTGCCGTTGAGCGTGCACGCAGTGAGGGCTATACCGTAAGACTGTTTTATGTCGGTATTGAAAGCGTAGACCTTGCGGTTGCGCGAGTTATGCAGCGCGTTGCAAAGGGCGGCCACGGAATAGACGATAAGGTAATCCGCAACCGTTTTGAGAAACTCCCCAACGGTATTCGCGATCTCTATCCGTTATGCGATTCCGTTCTGTTTTTCGATAACACCAAGCTGTTCCGTCAGATTGCTTTAATCAGGGGCGGAGAGCTGCTTGACTGCGACAATGAGCTGCCTCACTGGTTCCGAAATCTCAGCGAGAAACTGGGTATTGAGCTGCCTCCGGATGAATAAATCAGTTATTTATCAGCCTGTCCAGCGCAATCAGCATCTGTGCATGAATCTTCGCTGCCTTGACCACGCCGTCAATAAAAACACTCTCGTCGGGCTGATGGCAGCCGCCGTGTCCTGCGGGCAATCCGAGTCCGGGACCTCCCCCGCACTGTCCTCCGACCGAGTAGGCGTTTGGCACCATTCGCGAATAGGTACCGCCGGACATGAGGAAGGTTTTAGCTTCGCTGTTTCCGGTGAATTCCCTGTATACTCTCAACAGCTCTTTTACATATATGTCGTCTTCAGCTTTCATATAGCCGGGTCTGTTGTTCAGTTCACCGCGTGCAATCGTCCAGCCGCGTGATGTAAAATAACCGATGACATCCTGCTCTGTCCGCTTGCTGTCGAACGCTGTCCCGTAACGAACATCAAAACCGAGAACAATCCTACCATCCTCGCAGTCAACTATTCCGTTTACAAATGTGGTACGGCCGAAGTTCGGGTCGACGTCCTCGAGACCGAGACCGGCGGCATAATTGCAGCACAAAACATGTTCCAGGAATGACATTATCTCGCGATCACCGGAACATATCGATTCACACTTACTGAGATATGACGCGGCAAGCGATGCGGCGTTTAGCGATCCGTCCGGAGACGATGCATGCTTTGATATGCCTGTGGCATTCATTATGATTCTGTCGCCGTCCCTAGCGATGGAAATGCGGGTGTCGTCACCGCACAGATTTCTTAATTCGGCATCAAGAGCATCCGAATATTTCAGTTCGACACGGCATTCGCACAGAACGATATTATACGCATTACCCCCGCCCATATAGAGAATATCCTTGAATGCCTTATCGGACTTAACCATAAAGCGCAGTATGCCCTTCTCGCCCACGCTGACAGGGAAACCGCTGTCGGGAGTAATAGATACGGTAGGATGCTTCCTGTCACGTACAAATGCGGATACATCCGCCATACCGCTCTCCTCGTTTGTGCCGATGAAGAACATTAATCGGGACTTTAACGGTATACAGCATTCCGATATGGCTCGCGCCGCATACATGGATGCGGTAACACCCGCTTTGTTGTCATCAACGCCACGGCCTATCAGATAACCGTTCATCTCGGTGGGAGGGAACGGAGGAGCAAGCAGCCATTCGCCGTCCGGCGGCACCACATCAGCATGACCGAAAACGCCTATTGTCTTTCCGTCATTATCACCCTTGAATGCCAACAGATATCCGTCATCGGCGTACATCTCACAGCGATAGCCGTCGCGTTCAAAAAGCTGTGACGCAGTCACAAGAACCTCCGCACACTTCTCTCCGAATGGAGCATGAGGAGCCGGAGCGGAGCGCACAGACGGTACGGCTGCCAGTGTGATAAGGTCATTTTTCAGTTCTTCACGGTGTTCGTCAAGCCAATTATTGATTGTTTCCAGATATTCCATATAAGCACCTCCCTGAATCTGATTTGGTTTATTATACCACCAGGTCTAAGGTGTGTCAATCGCAATAATGACAAACAAACACGGGGCGCCGATTTACCGGCACCCCGTGTTTGACAATTTTTATTACTTTCTCTTCTTTATAGAGAGAACCGCACCGGTTGAAGCCGCCAGCGCGACTGCAGCGGTGATAAGAGTGATATCTGCGGTCTGAGCTGCTGCGGCGGGCTTTGCAGCAGCCTTATCGGTCGCTGCTGCAGCGACTGCTGCTGTTGTTTCAGCAGAGGGTATTATAGGTTCACAGCCGATGCCGGTCCAGAGCATAAGGTTGTCGAAGTCAGCCTTGAGCATAGTGGAGGACTTGAAGCAGAAGGCATACGCGTCAATCGCGCCCCAGTTCTCGGTGTTCTTGCTCATGGTGGAAACCTTGGTGCCGTTTACATATACAATCGGACCATCTTTCATTGACATCTCAACGCGAACCGTTATGGTCTTATCAGCCATAGCATACTTGGTGTCATCGAAGGTCTCGTTGAAGAGTTTCTTGAGCATGGCGTTGTCGCCGGTACCGCCGAGCATTACTTCGTCGTCGCTGTAGTGAATCCAACTGTCGCCGCGTCTGACCTGGTTGTAGCCGTCGCCGCGAATACGGATATCAACGGTATTATAGTTGTTCATGCCGTCATAGTTGCAGAGCATGGAAAGGTAGCGGTAGGTATTCTCAGCGGAACGGTAGGTCACATCATACTGATATGTGTAGTCGTTATTGCAGATGTTCTTGAGGTAGTCGCTCGACATAACGACCGCGTAAGAGTCGTTGGAAGTACCTACGGTGGCATTCAGGTTGTCTATATGAAGCTGACCGTCTTTGATTGAGAGAATAGCGGTGAACTTCTTGAAGTCCTCGGCAAGAGTCCAGCCAAGAGCTTTAACGGTTTCGGCGGTGTTGCTGCCGCTGACATTGTTGAAGTCCTCATAGTATACGAGGGTGCCGGCAGGAAGCTTTGATGAATCGGTGGAGGAAAGAGTGAGCTTGCCTGCGAATGAGGGAATCATCATGCAGCCAAGCAGCATGACGGCGGTGAGTAGAATCGAGACTGTTCTTTTCATTAAGTCTCTCCTTTCATATTCCGGAATATTGATATTGTAGCATGCGGTTCTATGTTTGTCAATTGCGTTTTACACATTAACCTGTGTTATGTCAGGTTTTATTGCCTACGAAGGTTTGCTTAAATAAGATACGGGGCTTGCATATGCAGGCCCCGTAATCCGAATAGCAGTAAAATCAGATGTTTCTTAACTTATTACTTTCTTTTCTTGAGAGAGAGAACTGCACCGGAAGCGATAGCCATCGAAACGATAGCGGTTATTACGGTGATGTCAGCGGTCTGAGCTGCTGCGGCGGGCTTTGCAGCCGCACCGGCTGCTGCAGGTGCTGCAGCAGCAGTGGTCGGAGGAGTATACTTGTCAGCGGAGAGAGTCATCAGGCACCAGTTGCCGTCAACGGTTGACCATGCGGAACCCTGTCCCTTAGCCGGGAATATCTGATAATCACGGGTAGAGTCATTGTTGGCATCGTCATTGATAGCTATAGTGAAGCCGATCTTGGCTGCTGCAGCGGGAGTATATTTAACAAACGGAATCTGATACTCAACAGCATAACCCTTATCGGTGGTCTTTACCTTGAATGTACCCTTGTCCTTATTCTCGGTGTGGTGGTTGCCGTAGCCGCCCCACTCGCCTTCGTAAAGGAGACCGGCGGTCCACTGACCGGCATTAACGCCAGCGTCAGTTACTTTTGCAGTTTTGCCAGCAGCAACATTGCCGTCGAAGTCAACATAAACCTCAACCGAGTCGGTCTGGTATATAGCATCAGCCTTCTTGGTGGTGAGAACAGGATCTACAACATCAACATATGCGTAGAGATACTTGGCATCCCAAAGGAAGTAAGCGGTACCGGTAGCGCCCTTGGAAGGGTTGCCGTCGTTATCAACCTTCATGGGAACGGGATCAGCGGCGATGTAGAGATCATCTTTCACACCGTCAACGATAGGAGTGCCGGATGCAGCCTTGTAATCGCCCTGAGCGGCGCTGAGATTAACAGCGAGCAGGGAGACGATCATAAGAACCGCGAGGATAGCAGTGATAGTCTTCTTCATGATATTGCCCTTTCTTTAATTAAAATTTTTGCTGCATACATATTATAGTCACTTCTGTCTTGTTTTTCAATAGCTTTAAGACAAATGCTTCATTTTCGTGATTTTTCACAATATTAAATGCTATTATTGTGCAACAAGTCAATGTTCCGTATTGTATTCGATACAAATACAGCTTGCATCACAAATCATTCAATGATATAATATACATGATTTGTATTCATGACGCCGAGAACGAATATGGAGGATAATTAAATGAAAACCATTGAGCTGAACGAAAAGATTGAGTGCAGGGGTTCATATGACGTTATTGTGGCAGGCGGAGGCGTTGCGGGGTGTGCCGCCGCGCTGTCTGCGGTACGTTCCGGCAAATCAGCTCTGATTATTGAAAAGTCACAGATATTTGGAGGATTGGCTACCCTGGGACTCATTAACTTCTTTGTACCCATGTGCAACGGGCGCGGCAAACAGATAATCTATGGCATGGCTGAAGAGTTCCTGCGTCTGTCCATTAAATACGGTTACGACACCATACCGGAAATCTGGAAAAACGGAGATCCTTCCGACTACCCAGAGAACGGACCGCGCTATATCACACGCTATTCCGCCGACATCTTCGCTCTTGCGCTTACCGAACAGCTTCACACCGAGGGAGTTGACATTATGTTCGACTCTGTCGTCAGCATGCCGGTAATGAACGGCTGCCACTGTGACGGCTTGATAATCGAAAACAAGTCGGGACGTGAGTATTACGAGGGCAAAATAATAATCGACACCACCGGTGACGCGGATGTCCTATACCGTGCCGGTGTGCCTACCGTGCAGCGCGGTAATTTCTACACCTACATTGCAAAGCTAATCACAATCGACAGTTGCAGAAAAGCTGCGGAATCAGGCAACATACGCGACGCAATGGCTGGTATTGCGGGCGGCGGCTCCTCACTATATGGAAAAGGTCATCCTCAGGGTATGCCGCTCTTCACAGGTACAACCTCGGAGGATGTGAATAACTACCTCATAACCAACCAGCTTCATATGCTGTCAAAGCTGAAACAGACCGACCGGTTCAGCCGTAATGTTGTTACCCTACCCGGTATGTGCCAGTACCGCACTACCCGGCGCATCGACGGCGATTATGTATTGCGCGAGGCGGATGTATATCGTCACTTCGATGATTCTGTCGGCGCGATCAACGACTTTGACCGCCGCGATTACCTGTATGAGATTCCATATGGCACACTTATATGCTCAAAATACGACAATCTTCTTACCGCCGGGCGCAGTGCAGCCGGTGAAGGTTATGCATGGGATGTGCTGCGGGTTATTCCGCCCGCAATCATAAGCGGTCAGGCTGCCGGTCTGGCAGCGGCACAGGCAATTGATGAAGCCTGCGGTGTGGGTGCTATTGACATCCGCAAGCTCCAGGCAAGCCTTGAAGCGGGTAATGTGGACATACATTTTGACGATGCGGATATTCCCGAAAAAGACCGACGCTCCGCCGACTGAGGCGAATATACATTATGCAAGATATGCCGTTAAACAAACCATGAATTTATAGATAGCATCTATAACATAAATACCCGACCGGACTGTCGTCAAGGACAATCCGGTCGGGTTCCGTTTGACATAAATAAAAATACCGCACTTTTACGCCGATAAGTCACTGATATCCGAATCAGATGATTTTATAATCGCAGTATGCACAGACAAGCTCTCCGCCGACTGTTTTTGTCATCTCCGGCAGATAGTGTTCGTGGTTCGATACGCAAATCGGATTTGAACAGAAACGGCGGGTAGGCAGCGGATAGGCTCTGCGGCTGCTTCTGCGCTGAGGATTGCCCTCGATAAGGGAGAGTATCAGCGCCATACGGATATACATGCCGTTCTCTGCCTGTTCGAAGTAACGCGACCGCGGATCGTCATCCACCTCATATGCGATTTCATCCACCTTGGGCAGCGGATGCATGATTGTCAAATCAGGCTTGGCAGATTTCAGTTTATCGGGTGTAAGCACATAAATACCCGACTGCCGGCGATAATCAGCCTCGGAGCCGAACCGCTCCCGCTGGATTCGCGTCATGTAGAGAATATCAAGCCCGTCGATAACCTCTTCCATGTTGTCAGTCATGATTATCTCATTGTCTGAGCCGGAAAATTCATTAAGGATGTAATCGGGCACACGCAGCTCTTTTGTGGAAATCAGGAAGAAACGATTCCCATTATAGCGGGTAAAGGCTCTGAGCAGTGAATGAACAGTTCTCCCGTTCTTAAGGTCCCCGCAGAGTCCGATGTTAAGTCCTTCGTACCTTCCTTTTTCACGCTTTATGGTGAACATGTCGGTCATGGTCTGTGTCGGATGCAGATGTCTGCCGTCTCCGGCATTGATGAAGGGTATTCCGGAGTAGAGTGAAGCCGCAAACGCCGCGCCTTCCATCGGGTTTCTGATAACCCCGATATCAGCGTAACCCGATATTATCTTGACGGTATCTCTTAGACTTTCACCCTTTGCGACCGAACTGCTGTTAGGATCGGCAAAGCCGATGACCGTTCCGCCGAGGCGAAGCATTGCTGTCTGGAATGAAAGCTGTGTACGTGTACTCGGTTCATAGAACAGTGTCGCCATGACACGCCCGCTGCATGCTGCCGAATACCTGTGCGGAGCGTTTATAATATCGGAAGCGAGACGACACAACTCGTCATATTCATCGGTTGTTATATCGTTGAAGTCAATCAGATGCTGGAGCTTCATATGCCCGTCCTTTTTTATTAAATTCGGTCGGCATCAGCGGCCGCGAAAGTCGAAGAGTCTTCTGCGGGTTATTATAGGAGCGTCGGGGCAGTCTTCCGGATGGCTTCTGATATACTCGTCAGCGAGAATGGCGCAGGTTCCGATGTCACGGTACACTCCCTTGACATATAGAAGCGAACGGTGTACACCTTCGAAGGTCATACCGCACTTCTCCATTATATGCCTGCTTCGGTCGTTGCCAACCATGTACCTTGCTTCAATGCGGTTCAGCCCGAGCTGATAAAAACCGAAGTACAGCACTGCTTTCACCGCTTCCGTTGCGCAGCCCTGACCCCAATATGCCGGATTCAGAACATAACCTATCTCGGCGCGCCCGTTCTCGATGTCGAAAGAAGTGAAGCCGCAGGTACCGATCATCTTGCGGTGAGCTTTATATACAACTGCCCAATCGTAGAAATCACCCCGTCTGTATTCACCCTGCAGATGCTCGAGATAACGCTTTGTATACGCTCTGTCTGAATGCGGATACCAAAGCAGATAACGCGTTACCTGTTCCTGGCACGCATACTCATACATGTCGCTCGAATCCGTCGGATTCATGCGGCGCATAAACAGTCGTTCGGTCTCAATCACCGGCATATGCGAGAACGTGCGCCGCAGATCATTGATGTTCACGAAGCTCAGTTTTCGAGAGTTTCGCCCGTGAGCAGCCGTCCGAGAGTCGAATCGGCACCGATAACAACCGTCTTTTCCTCACCGTTCAGCGATGCTTTGAGCGCTTCAAGCGAAAGCGTAAACTCATAGAAATTCTTTTTGTCATCGGTGTTATAGGCTTCAGCCAACATGCGCATGTACTCGGCTTCGCCTTCCGCTTCAAGCTTGGCGGCTTCCGCAGCCGCGTTGGACTTTATTATATTTACTTCCTTGTCTGTGTCATTGCGTATAAGCGATGCCTCATACTGACCGTCTGCGGTATATTTCTCGGCGATCTGCTGACGGTCGGAGATCATACGGGCATATACCGCCTGCTCGTTTGCTTCGGGCAGATCGAGGCGTTTAACCTTGACGTCTATAATATCAATGCCATATGTCTTTGAAATATCCGCTACATCGGCGGTAATTCGCTCGTAGATGTCGTTTCTTTCGGAAGCGTCGTTGTCATTGATAATGTCGTTCTGCTTTATATTGCCCATTGCGTTTTTAAGGGCGTTGTAGGTAATCGCGTTAAGCCTGGTCTCCGCTTCGGTCATTGTGCCCAGCGTCTTATAGAAGGTAAGCGGGTCGTTAATCTCCCATACCACATAACTGTCGACAGTCATGTTTTTCTGGTCTGAGGTAAGTACCTCGGACGGGGGGATGTCATAAAGAAGCATTGTCTTTGGGAAATACTTGATCTCATCAATAAAGGGAATCTTGAAGTTAATACCTGCCTCAGATACGGTATTGACAATCTTCGCGAAGCGCACCACGCAGGCATATTCATTCTCAGCAACGGTATACAGTGACGAGAACAGGATAATCAGTGCGACAACCGCAATGACCGCAATGATAATATTCTTAAATTTCTTCTTCATGTTAAATGCGCCTCCCTTCAGTTAAAGCTCTCAAGCGGAAGCAGCTTCTGAGTCCCGCTGCCGTCAGAGGCATCGATATACAGACGCACACCGGGCAGCGCCTGCTGTATTGCTTCATAGTACATACGGATTTGGGTTATTTCCGGATTGAGCGCGTATTCGTCATACATGGCCGTGAACATCGCAATCTGTTCGGTAGCCTCGTTAATTCGCTTTTGCTTAAGATACTCGGCGTTCTGGATTAACTTATCCGCCTCAGACTTGGCAAGCGGCAGCTGAGCATTCATGTATGCCTTTGCTTCGTTGATAACCGTTTCCGCTCCCTGCTTAGCGGTTTCAACCGCCTTAAAGGCTACTATTACATCCTCCGTTGGAGGCTCTGCGTCCTGGATTTTGATATCGGTCAGAATAAGTCCTATTTCATAGGTCTCAAGCTCGTCTGTGACCAGTTCGATTACGCGATTCTGAATCTCGGTCTTACCGGTGGTCAGAATGTCGTCCACATCACTGGAGCCTATTACATTTCGTATCTGACTCTGAACCAGATTTTTAAGCACGAATTCAGGCTCTCTGGAACTGTAGAGATACTTTACCGGGTCGGATATCTTGTATTCGACAAAGAAGTCCACATTGACTATATTGTAGTCTCCGGTGATCATCTTGCTTTCATTCTCCACGGTAACAAAAGATGCGGAGTTGATTTCGTCGGAACGGTAGCCTATCTCAATCTTCTGGTAAACATTAGACTGTACTTTATGGGCAATCTGAATTCCGAAGGGCAGCTTAAAGTGAATGCCGGCATCGTGAATGCCTGTTACCTTGCCGAATGTTGTAAGAACCGCCTGCTCTTTATCATCAACTGTATACCAGCATGTAGATACAAGGATAATCACAAGGACGGCGATAACCGCCATAACTATCATCCTGTAAATTTTTGAGCGTTCCGCCTTTGGACGGGGCGGTCTCGGTTCACGCTGAATATTTTCCGTCGAATAATCCAATTCCTTCACCTCACTGATTATTTTTTATGAGTATTATACGCTTTATGTTTGTTATGGCAATGACCACAATTGTAAAAAATTATGAATTCAAGTTGATTATTATTGCCTTGTGTGTTATTATTATCAGACAGTTTGAATATAACGGAGGCGGCTTAATATGTGCGATTCGATATCCGGGCGCAGTTTTTCGTTCATCGGTGTGGGCAATATGGCAGGCGCTGTCCTGCGCGGCATGGAGGGTTCCGGGATTCCGCGTGCATCTGTCTGCCTGTATGACACCGATCCCGCGAAGTACATTCCTTTTGAAGGCTGCAGAACTGCGTTATCGGTCGCGGAGGCTGTACGCGGCTCGGACTACATATTCCTCGCCGTAAAACCGCAGGTGATATCGGTTCCCCTCGGGGAAATGAAGAGCTGCGACCTGTCCTCGTCTGTCATTGTATCGATAGCCGCGGGTGTTCCGATTTCACGCATCTGCAATGAGCTCGGGCGTGAGACAGCCTGTATCCGCACAATGCCGAATACGCCGCTCATGATCGGGCGAGGCGTTACAGCACTTGCCCGCAACTCTCTGGTGAGTGATAAAACTTTTGAAGATGTCAAGAACGTCTTTGCGGCATCCGGCAGCGTATTTGAGCTTCCCGAAAGCAAAATGAACGCGGTGATATCGGCAACCTCCTCCGCTCCGGCTTATATCTACCTGGTAATAAAAGCGATTGCCGACTCTGCCGAAGCTCAGGGGTTGAATTCCGATGAACTGCTGCCTTACATCTGCGATATGGTTGCTGGTTCCGCGGAACTGCTGAAGCAGTCAGACAAGAGTGCCGACGAACTGATACGCATGGTCATGTCGCCGGGCGGAACCACCGAACGCGCAATGAAGGTTCTGTATGAAAAAGACCTGGCAGGAATAATCGACAGCGCCATGAAAGCCTGCACACAGCGCGCATCAGAGCTTTCCGGCATGTGATTATATAAGACCGCCGTTTAATACCGAAAGGAATTTAATAAATTGGCAAAGAAGAGATTCAATCTCTATGAGCTGTTCAACCCCAGCCGTGATGCCCGGGGAGTACAGGCTCATGAATGGGCAGAAGAATACCGCAAGCTCGGTTTTAAGTTTTACTTTAAGCTGCTCGGGCGTAATATAGGGCGCCTTATTTCCATCAATCTGCTCTATGTTTTCGGCAACTTCCCGCTTATCTTCGGACTGTTGGCTTTCAGCGGACTTCTTAACAATACCTCAATGTCGCCTGTATCACCGCTTTACGGGGTACTGCGCGGAGTTTGGCTGCTTGACGGCGGCAAAACGCCTGCCTTCTCGGCTATGCTGGGAATTCACGGCCTCCAGACCACGATGTCATACACTTCCACCGCCACAATAGTCATGTGGTGTCTCTCCGGTCTGGTGCTTATCACATGGGGACCTGTGAATGTGGGCTGTACCCACCTGCTGCGAAGTATTGTAAGAGGCGAACCGATTTTCATGATGTCGGACTTCTTTTCGGCAATCAGACGCAACCTGAAACAGAGTTTTATTTTCGGTGTTCTTGACATTGTGTTCATGGCGCTTCTGGCTTATGATGTGGTTTTTTTCTACTTCAACATAGGCAGTTTCATGTTCAACGTGATGTTCTACTTCAGCCTGTTCATGGTCATCATGTATTTCTTCATGAGATTCTACATGTATCTTATGCTTATCACGTTTGAACTGAGCACATTCAAAATCATCAAGAATTCTCTTATTTTCAGTTTTATCGGTCTCGGACAAAACTTCCTGGCGCTTCTTGGTATTGCGTTCCTGGTGTTTTTATTCTATTCGCTGTTGATAATATATGTCCCGATAGGTATCATACTTCCCTTTACTATTCTGTTTGCAGTCGGCGCATACACTTCATGTTATGCGGCATACGGCAAAATCAAGGCTATAATGATTGACCCTTACGCCAATGATGAGGACGAAAAAGACAAGGAGGAGCCGATTTTCCGCGACTCCACCGTGTGATTGCATCCGGATTTTAAATCGTATCATAAATTCGTAAAAGGAGAGTTGACATGTCATTAGCTCAAAAACTCTACGATGAGGGCAGGGGCGTTCTGCGTCTGGCGCCGGCATGGGTACCGCGATCCTTCTGCCGCCCTGCAAAGAGGATAAAGCTCCACCCCGACGATTACTATGTTCTGGGTCTTGCCCGCGGCGGTATTGACGAGCGCTGGTTCGCTTCAACCACACACGCCGAGAACGGCCCCGGCACTCCCGATGATGAAGGTCTCAGCTATATTGTCTCAGCCGACGGCACCGAGAGAGTTCTGCTCCGTGATGCTGTCAATGAGCTGAAGGGCGAGATTATCGGTCAGGAGCTGTGGGACAAATACGGCAGGTGGCCGGTGTTCTCAAAGTATTTCGATAATGAGGGTCCCCTTCCCCATCACATTCACCACAACGACGAATTCGCGGCACGAGTGGGTCAATCGGGAAAGCCCGAGATGTACTTCTTCCCGGCTCAATGCAACAACCACGGCGGTGAATTTCCCTTCACCTTCTTCGGACTCAAGCAGGGTGTGACGCGTGACGATGTGCGCGAAGCCCTTGCCAACTTCCCCAAGGGCGACAACAAGCTGCTTGACCTGGCGGTTGCCTATAAGCTTACACTTGACACCGGCTGGAATGTACCGCCTGGCGTGCTTCACGCACCGGGCAGTCTCTGCACATATGAGCCTCAGTTCGCATCCGATGTTTTTGCCATGTATCAGTCGGTGCTCTACGGTGAGCATACCGTTCCCGAGGAACTGCTCTGGAAGGACACTCCGAAAGAAGAGGTCGGCAATGTCGAGTATCTCCTTGATGTAATGGACTGGGAAGCCAACCTTGACCCCTACTATGCAAAGAACAACTTCATGAAGCCTGTTGCCGTTCATGACGGAGACGATTATACCGATGAGTGGATCTGTTATCTATGCGAGAAAGCCTGCGCCAAGAGGCTTACGGTAAAGCCCGGACAGACCGCATTTGTACGCGATGCCGCTGCATATGGCTTTATAGCCGTTCAGGGCAACGGTACAATCAACGGTCAGATTATATCAACTCCAACTCTCATCCGTTACGGCGAACTTACCTGCGATGAATACTTCGTGTCCGCATCAGCCGCCTCACGCGGCGTAACCGTCGTTAACACATCCACAACCGAGCCGCTTGTTCTCCTGAAGCATTTTCCCGAGAATAAAGAGCGCGATGCGTTTGCTGCATCATTAAAGTAGTTTCTTATATATATAAGCAGTCACCTGTGATTCTCCATCGGTGGCTGCTTGTATACTGTATTGTATTATTATACATGATATCGTTATTAATTATGGATATTATCGGTGTTTTTATAGTGTTTTTGTTGTAATAGCTGATTTTTATAAGTATTGTCTTTTCCCACTTGACATAAACTGCATTTGTGTGTATAATGGGTTACAGTCGATAGGCTGGTAATTTGAGATTTACGCTGATGATCAGGAGGAGGCATGTTATGGCAAATAAAAAAGACTTAAAGGGGACTCATATGCGCTGTGAGGAAGATATTCCGCAGTCGAACGGCAAACCTCTGCTTGAAAAAACCGCGCTTATGTTAGTCAATGATGTGTCCCGTCTCTTCAGCAGCATTATCAATCGCGAAAACGGTTCTGTACAGAACAGTTACCGTAATCTGCTCTTGCATCTGGCTCGTGAAGACGGCAAAACACTGCTTCAGCTTGCACGACTCACCCGACTCAAAGCCCCAACCGTCAGCGTGACACTGAAGCGGATGGAGGAGGAAGGCTATATTGTGCGCAGGCAGGACGAAAACGACCTGCGCAGGACACTGGTTTTCCTAGCCGATAAAGGCCGTGAATTCAATGAGCGTATAGGCAAGAAAATATTTGATATCGAGTCATACATTATGCGTGATATCTCCGATGATGATATAACGGCCGCAATACGAGTATTAAACAAGATGCGCGATAATTTACTGGCGGATCTGCATATGCATGGTGTTCGTCAGCAGTAAAATACTGACCGTTAAGTCATCAGCATTTATGTATATACCGCATGATTGTGCAACACCGGCTGATTCCGGTATATATCCTTAAAACAAATTAATATTAACAAAATGCAGCAGACAGCCGCCCCGATTATAACCGGAGCGGCTGTCTTTATATTATCGATATTACTATCTTTATATTATCGATATTACTATCATTTAAGCATAGTCCATATAAGCATATCCGTCTCGCCGCGGTTTGCGAAGGCATAATAAGGAATCATAGTTGCCTCAAACGGGATGATAGAACTGCCCTTTGGAACATAAAGTTTCCGCTCAAAGCGCGAGAGATCGCGCTTGTAGCCGGTAACCTTTACGCAGGGCACGCCATCGAGGACCGATTTGTCCTCGGTAAGACACGCAGTGGCGAGGTCAAGACGAATGTCTTTGATGCAATCGCCGTTGTCAACACCTTCCATGCAGAATACGATTGGACCGCGCATAATTGCATAACGGCCGGCGTTGTCACGTATGTGAGGATTTGCTTCAAATGCAACAAAGGGCATGTCGAACTCAAGCTCGATAACGTCCCCGTCTTTGACCTCATACATCTCATAGCCCTTGACTACCGGGTTAGCTGCAACGTAACCGGTACACCAGCCCGGAATACGGACTGCGAGCGTGGCGGGGTCACCCTTGTATTTTATCGTAACCTTGCCGTCAAAAGGATAACCGGTCTGCTGCTCGATTTCGCAGCTGCCGTTTTCAAGTGCAAATGCCGCTTTCGACTCCATGTACTGGTTGACATAGACGATATTGCCCTTGGCGGCGTAGATGAAATCACCGATGGAAGATATGAACCTGACTATGTTAGGCGGGCAGCATGAGCAGCCGAACACCTCAAGACGCTGAGTGATCGGATAACGCTCGCCCTCCCGCAAACGAAGCTTCGGAGCGATTTCCAGAGGATTTTCGTAGAAGAAGGCCTTGCCGTCAAGTGAAATACCGGAAAGGAACCCGTTGTATATGACGCGCTCAACCGTGTCGGCATATCGGCTGTCCGGTTCGATGAGTGTCATGCGGCGTGAGAATAGCGCCAGACCGAGGTTCGCGCAGGTTTCCGCATACGCTGTCAAGTTAGGCAGATCATAGTCAATCGAGAACTGCTCGCCTCTCGGCATTGAGCCGATTGCGCCTGTGATATACATACGGCGCTCGGTAATATTTTCGAAGAGTTTCTCGCAGGCATTGCGCAGACCTTCGTCGCCCAATCTGATGGCGAGATCAGCCATAGCCGAGTAGAAGTATACGGCTCTTACCGAATGACCTTCGGCGGTGAACTGTTCGCGTGCCGGTAGATGGCTCTGATTGTATTTCTGCTCCCAGCCGTGGAGAGGATTCTCTGGCGTGCCGCGAGTCTCGACAAAGTAGCGGCTCATGTCAAGATACTTCTTATCTCCGGTATAATCGTAGAGCTTAACCAGCGCCAGCTCGATCTCCTCATGCCCTGGGGTGAGGAAAGCGGCGGACTTCTCCTCGATGAATACCTTTTTGACATAATCCACATAGCGGCAGACGGCCTTTAGAAAACGATCCTCGTTTGTAGCCTTGGCGTAAGCGATCGCAGCCTCGATAAAATGACCGAGACAGTAGAGTTCATGCCAGTCGCGGACCTTGAAACGCTTATCGCAGTCTATTATGTTGAAATATTGATTGAAATAACCGTTCTCGTCCTGATTCTTAATAAAGAGATCGATGGTCTCCTCGCAGATATTGCGCAGGAAATCATTGTGCCCTTTTTCAAGTATGTAGGCTGCAGCCTCAATCCACTTGGCAACGTCCGAGTCCCAGAAAATGTGAGGCTTGTTGGGCATTCCCTCCTGCCAGTCACACTTGAATCCGTCAAAGCGCCCGGTCTCCTTGAAGCGGTCGTAAACCGCCTTCATGGTGACATTCTTTATCAAGTCCTGCTTCTGTTTCCAGAAGCCGCCCGTTATATCAAGCTGCTCAAAACTGATCTGCTTCATATCAGACACCGGAATATGCAGCGAAACCGCCGTCAACCGGAACAACTACACCGTTTACGAAACCCGCCGACTTGGCATCAACCAGCCACAGCAGAGTACCGGTGAGGTCGTCGGGGGTGCCAAAGCGTCCGAGGGGAGTGTGCCCAAGAATTTTCTCGGAGCGGGGGGTAAGCGAACCGTCGGGGTTCATAAGCAGATTCTTATTCTGCGCTGTCACGAAGAAACCGGGAGCGATAGCGTTGACACGGATGCCGACCTTGGAAAAATGAACCGCCAGCCACTGGGTGAAGTTTGAAACAGCGGCTTTAGCGCCGGAATAAGCCGGAATTTTTGTGAGAGGACGGAAGCTGTTCATGCTCGAAATATTGATGATAACCGGCGCTTCTCTCTTTGCCATATCGCGGGCAAATACCTGAGTAGGCAGCAGTGTACCGAGGAAATTCAGGTTGAAAACGAAGGAAATGCCATCGGGATCGAGATCGAAGAAGGTAGTGATATCCTTCACAGCTTCGCTGTTCTCATCGAGATCCTCCGGGAAGAGGTATTCTTTTGTCGTGGTACCCTTCGGGTTGTTGCCGCCCGCACCGTTAAGCAGAATGTCAACTCCGCCGAATGTGGCGTCTATCAGCTTTTTTGCGGCAATAAGGCTCGCTTTGTCGAGAACGTTTGCGTTTACGGCGATTGCAGAACCGCCCTCCGCTTTGATTTCATCGACTACCGCCTGAGCTGCTTCAAGCTTAAGATCGCAAACCGCGACGTTGGCTCCGCATGCCGCCAGCGCCTTTGAGAAACCGGAACAAAGCACTCCGCCGCCGCCTGTAACAACAGCGGTTTTACCCTTAAGATCAATACTGAACGGAAGGTTCATAATGTCTCCTTTCTTTGCGATGCTTCCGATATCCTGCTTTTATGAATAAGCAGTCGGATTTCAGAGAACATCTTCAGGCTTATTTCTGATTTTCGGACGATTTCGTATTATGTTTGACTCGATCAGTCAACCGGATAAGCTATGGTGGTCATCAGAGCCATCTCGGCAGCGGAAGTATCAAGACGGCTATACTGAACAACTATCGGAGTATTGCTCTCGATGAGTGCAGCGTACGGAACGTCCCAGATAAGCCCCTGCCCCTCGGCGTTGGTTATCTTGTCCATACGAATGTGGTGAGTTTTCATGGCTCCGCAGTGCGAGTTAAATCCGGTGATAGCTTCCCTGTCCTCATAGAAAAGGGTCAATTTGATTTCGGCGTCTACATCCGAAGTGTTTATTACACAAATCGCCTCATGGCTGCGCTGAGCGTTCTTGGATACACTGTTGAGATAACAGTCTGGGATAAGCCATGTGGTTTTTCCGTACGCTTTCATGATTTATTTTCTCCTTGTATTTCCAGGGCTCAGCCCTTGTAATCAAATATGAGATTCTTCTGCACCGACGAGCTGATGATATTAACCATTGTTTTACCGCAATTCATAACAAGAGGACTGCCGTCGGCATATGTTAGCTTGATTGGTTTTTTTCCGTCTTCCTTCTTCCAGTTTATCTTGACATATTTACCGCCGGTTATGTAGTAGCCTTCACCGACGCCGGTGGTGTCAACCATGATATGACCCTTGTCGTCACCGGTGTTATAATGGCGGCAGACAAGCAGCAGCACATTTGTAAAGCTGAGCTGACCACCGGTTTCACCGTCGATATGCGGAATGCCGTTATACTGATAACGCCAGTAGATGCCCTGCGAGCTGTCATAAATAAACTGAGGGAAATGGTAGTTGTTGTAGGGTACGATTACATGTCCTGCGGCGCCGCCGTCCTCAAGAGTAAGACGTTTATCGCAGTCAATAAATGTAAACGCCGATTCGAAACCGCTGTATGTTTCCGTACGGTACTTCTTGTATTCGACACCGTAGACCAACGCATCTCCGTTTGTTACCACAGTATGCTCTGCTGACATGGTCTTAAGACGCTCAGCATCCCGCCAGAATACCTTGTTCGCAGGGAGATATCCGTTTACGGCGTCCAGATAGTCGGCTTTGCGTGCGTAAATCTCTTCGTATGCGGTTGCTGCACCGCCGGCATGTACAAACAGAGCATCGTGGTTTGAGGCAAAATCCAGGTAATATTCACGGGCAGAACGTATAGAACCTATGCTGCCGAGTTTCTCATAATCCAAAACAACCGCCATAAGGCGGGTCAGACCGCCTTCGACCGTGCATTCATATATCACATCTGCGTTTCGTATTCCGATCTGCGGCAGAGAAGACTTGATATTATTGATCATAATCGCCGCCGGGCGCTTTTTTGACACATCCGTATCATGAGGCAGACCGGTAATCGGGTTTATATAGGCGCTGCTGATGGAAATACCCGACGCGGCGTATTTAATAACAGGTGCGGCTCCGGCTGTTACGGTTTGTTCCTTTCCGCCGTTTTGGGGCACCGTATCGACGACGGTATTGTTGACATCCGACGGCGCGGTAGTGGTGATAATAGCTGCCGTTGTCTCCTCGGCGGTTGTTGTCTCTTCAGCGGTGGTTGTTTCTTCCGCTTTAGTTGTTTCCTCGGCAGTGGTTTCTTCTTCTGTCTCGGCTGGCGCTGTTGTTTCTACGGCCCCCGTTTCGGTAGCCGGTACAGGTTCGGTAATTACAGGCTGCGTATCGGTGTCTCCGCAGGACGCCAGCCATATTATACCCGAAAGCAGCACAGATAATCCGATAAGCAGAGCGGCTGTTCCCTTTTTGCCGCGTTTATAATATATATTCAAGTTCACAATGCTCCTTAACGAATAACTGGGGCTGATTATACAATACTCGCGTAAAAAAGTCAAGACATATAATGTTTACTGTGCAGTTCGGGGCAAGTTGTAAAATGAATTGCCCAAGAGAATAAAAAA
>JAAZAV010000022.1 GCA_012514145.1 Clostridiales bacterium
ACTGAGACAGCTGGACGGTGGTGCCGGTGGGGAGGGTTATCGGGTCAATCGCCGCGCCGCCGTTGGTGCTGAAGTTAAGATTTGAGTGGTTGAAATTGGGCGGGAGTATGGGCAGGGGGAAGAAGAAAATCTTGTCTCTTACGGCACCGTTACCCGTGTTGCCTGAAGCGCTGTACTTTGCGTAGAGAGTAACCTCAAAGGCACCAATTACGGGTATTGCATTTTGATCATAAAGCAAGAAGATATCGTCAGCCTTGTTTGTAAGAGCTTCATCGGTATACCAGCCTTCAAAGACATAGCCGCTTTTTTTAGGCTTGTACCGATCCAGAAACACGGCATCGCAAAAAATGCCCTCGTAGTCCTTAACACCGCTGCCGCCGTTGGTTTTGAAGTGAATGATTGCGGGTATGCCATCGGCACTATGTGACTCACTGATATGGGTACCGCAGGTTGGACAATCTCTGTACCTTTCACTTGCGTTATAGGGAGTTTCTCTGGTCTGAAAGGATGTCCAGATCCACTCGGCATCGTGATTCTCCCGCTGGACGGCGCCGCATATGGAGCATTTTCTCTCATGCTGTAAACTGTTATAATTATACCAGCCGCCGTATTCATGTTCGCCGGGTGCGCATTCCTGTGCGTGAACCTGCATCGGCAGAACCGCCGCCGAAAGCGCGGCTATAACAAGGACAAGGGAAATAACCTTCAACAGTGTTTGTTTTTTCATATCATTTTACCTCTGACAATCATATGTTTAATCCTGTTTTCCGCGTGCTGATTTATCGACACTTTTCCATAAAGCAGTGTAACAAACATAAGTGAATTTGTCAAGAGAAAAACATATTTTTATTAATTTAGTTTTAACATGTGATTCAATATTAAAACTTCCGAATCGGGAGAGCTCCGCGGCATTCCCGCCGGTTCTCCGCTCACACAAAAGGAACCCCCGGAAATCCGGAGGTTCCTTGTATGTCGATATGCTATATGCTTATAGCTTTTTCAGCCGAATCAGCCTATAAGGCTCCACTTGGCGTAGACTACGGTGTTCGGGTCTATCACCTGAACCTGTGTTATGCGCCTGGTGAGTTCGGCGTCTCTGTACCAGCCCTCGAAGGAATAGCCGGGACGGACCGGAATATACTGCCACAGATTTATGGTGGTGCCGGTGGACAGGGTTATCGGGTCGATGGCAAGTCCGCCGTTGGTCTGGAAGTAGAGGTTTGAGAAGTTGGGGTTGACCGGCAGAATCGGGAACGGGAAGTAGGTGACCGAGCCGCTCAGCGCGCCGTACTTGGCGTAGAGAATCACATCGCCTTCCAGCACGAACATAATGTCCGCGGGGATGGTGAGAGCCGGGTCGGTAAACCAGCCGGCGAAGTAAGAGCCGCGCTTGAAGGGCTTGTACTGAGTGAGGTCTATAATTTCGCTGGTATAGCCCTCGTATGCCTTCACCGCGGTGCCGCCGTTGGTTCTGAAGGTAATTGTGGCGGGCACGGCGCCGGCGGGAACAGTCAGGTTGTCAGCGAATCCGCAGGCGGTACATGTTCTGACCTTCAGACCGTCGATGAATTCGGTGGGGTATATAATCCATTGATACGCGCCGAAGGTGTGGGGTTTCTTGCCGTTTGAAGCGCCGCAGCCGCATCGCATGTCGTGCATTGTTTCGTAGTCGGGGTCGGTGGCGTCAAGAATCGTGGCAACAAAGTTGTGCGCGCCGGTAGCCGAACGAGTTTCGTCGGGGAACTGATAGCCGCATACGCAGGGCAGATATACCCATTTGCCGTCCGCATTGCAGGAAGGTTCGGTGGAATTAACCGTGTCGATTATCTTTGCGCAGGGAACGGCGGTTTTGTTCGGGTCCTCCGCGGTACAGCCCGTAATGCCGCAGACCATCTTATGCGTGCCGTCGCCGTTGGAAACCGCCATGGAGAAATCATGGTCGCCAATCATATCGATTGGCACCGGGCCGGAATCGGCGCCGCAGACTTTACATTCATAGTGACCCGAACCGTTGGCGATATGAGTGGGCTCCTGATCCCTGATAAGCGGCTGACCATCGAAATCGTGGTCTTGCTGCTGTTTATCGCCGCAGACCGCGCATTCTCTCTCATGCGATACGCTGTTAAGCTCATACCAGTCGCCGTAGCTGTGCGGGGGGCGGTTCGGATTCGTCTCGGAGTCAAACACGTAACCGCATGTGCAGGGCAGATATTTCCATACGCCGTCTTCATTGCATTTGGGGGCGGTGGAATTAGCCGTATCCACCTCCTTGGAGCAGGGAACGGCGGTGTTGTTCGTGTCCTCGACGGTACAGCCCGCAATGGAGCAGACCATCTTGTGAGTGCCGTCACCGTTGGAAATCGCCTTGGAGAAATCATGCCCGCCCTCCGGCATCGGGATATTTACCGGGTCGGAATGGGCGCCGCAGACTTTACATTCATAGTGACCCGAACCGTCGGCGATATGAGTGGGCTCCTGATCCCTGATAAGCGGCTGACCATCGAAATCGTGGGGGAGCATGGCGAGAGTAACATGCGGCTCCTGATAACCGCAGACGCAGGGCTTGTAAACCGTCTTGCCTTGAGAGGTACAGGTGGCAGCCACCGATTTTTCATCATCGACAACGAGGGGGTCATGGTTTACCCTGCCGCTCGATGCGCCGCAGCCGCATCGCATGTCGTGCTTGTATTCGTAATCGAAGTCAGAGGAGTCAAGAATCGTGGGAACGTAATTGTGACCGGTGGCGGGTATTATGTCATGGCCCTCGTGACCGCATATTGTACACTTCCAGTAGTCCTTACCGGGATCGACGCAGGTCGCCGGCTCGTCAACGCCTCCGAGAGTATAGTCTTTATTACAGTCTTCAGATGCATTAAAGACCGTATTGCATACCGAACAATACTTCTTATGAGTTTCCGTGCCGTCAATATGCTCATATGCGTAGGTATGGTCGCTGATTGGGTCTAAAGTATCTTCGTATTTCCGCCCACAGTATTGGCAAATACTGTAGTTATGGCCGTCAACGCAGGTGGCAGGCACATCTTCTTTGTCTGGGTCGTCGATCAGGGTGCAGTCTTCCGATGCGGTCAAGACCGTATTGCAGACCGAACAATACTTCTTATGAGTATGCGTGCCGAAAATATACTCATATGCGGGGGTATGCACACCTGTGGCGGGTATTACTTCATAGTACTCAAGCCCGCAGACCGAGCACGCCCACCAGTCCTTGCCGTCGGTGCCGCAGGTGGCATCCACGTCATCATTGGTTGGGGTGCCGTCACTGTTGTGACCTATCAATACATCCAAGTTTGTGATGTCAACTTCAATCTCTTGAAGATCCATGTCGAGGAAACTTGATTTGAAAAATTCGATTTCGACAGATGACGCAGGCAAGTTAAGCATCTTAAAAGTGAGATCTACGATTTTACCGGTAGCGGTATTGGGTTCCTGATTGTTATGATACCAGTTAAACTTGAACGGGCTTGAGTAATAAGTACCTTCAGCGTCGGTTTGGGACGGCGAGTACGTTACGCCGGTGAACAGACCGCCGTCGGTATACCCGGTAAGTCTAACTGCGGCCGGGTCGAATGTGACTCCGAAATCGAATCCGGACATGCCCGGGTTTGTTTCCAGGTTTACACTGACTGTGAATTGATGACCGTGCTCGGCATAGAACAATGGGGTGGTCAGTTTGACCGCGCCGTTTCCCTCGGCATGCATATGCACAGCCGACGGAACAAACGCGCCGGTCATTATCATCAGCGCCAGAAATAGAGCGAGAATTTTCTTTTTCATGTTCATTTCGACCTTTCGTTTATTTTGCTGTTTATATGTTCAATTTGTATCTGTATTCTCATTCTGATACTCATGCCTACGGATTCGAACCCAGCTCGGGTATCTCCCAGCCGGCGAGCCACCTGGATATCAGCACCGCGTCGATAAGGGCGACGGTGCCTTCGCCCCTGACCGTGGCTTCGGGGTTGTAGTTCTGAGGTATTGTCCAGCCGGCGAGGCAGCGGGATATCATTACCGCGTCGGCAAGATTCACATTTCCGCTTCTGTCCACATCGCCGGGTTTCACACCCAAACCGGCGGGTATTTCGGTGTAGGTCTCATATTCGCATTTCGAGCACCTCCACCAGGCTTTGCCCGGCGCGGAGGCGGTGGGCGGTTCATACGGGTGTTCCGGCGTGCCGTTTCTGTCGCACGGCTCCGATTCGGCGGTTGTTCTGCCGCAATCGCCGCATGCAATCTTATGTGTGCCGTCATTATTGGCGGTACTATACAGCCTGCCGGCGGGATGCGCGTTTTCATCGGGAGGTATTATGTCATCGCCATCTCTGCCGCAGAGAGAACACTTCCAATAATTATGACCGTTTGAAACGCAGGTAGGCGGCACATCGGCATTTTCAGGGGTGCCGTTCCTGTCGCACGGCTCACTTTGAATTACCGTCATGGAACAATTTAAGCAAACAGCGCTGTGAGTATTAGTAAGAAAATGCTCATTATAACGCAGATTATGACCCAACGCGGGTATCACATCATAGCCGGTGTCGCCGCACTTTGTACACGCCCAGTAGTGCATGCCTTCGTGTATGCAGTCAGCCGGTATATCCGGCTTGTAGAAGCCGTCTTTGTCGCAAGTCTCCGATGCTATGATGTTCGCGCCGCAGCCCGCGCAGTCAACCCTGTGACTGCCCCAAAAACCCATTGTGATGTAGGTGTATTCGCCGGTATGTATCTGGCTGTTGGCAGGCGTTTCGTCATACCCCTCATAGCCGCATACCGAACATTTCCAGTATTCTTTGCCCGGTGTGGCACAGTTGGGGGAAGGCGCGTCGGGGGTGGAGGGGGTTCCGTTCCGGTCGCAGTCATATACGGCAATGTCCAAATCGCAGTACCAGCAGTAATAAGCATGAGTTCCGTCGGAGCGGGATCGGTACAGGGATGTTCCGGGGTCATGGTTATTCGGATCGATGGGCGTTACGGTCAGGCTCTCATATCCGCAGAGAGAACACTTCCAGAAATCCACGCCCGTGCTGAAGCAGGTAGCGGGAACGTCGGCATCGGACGGGGTGCCGTTCCTGTTGCATGTCTCCGATTCGACAAGCAAATTGGTGCAGCGCCCGCAGTAAACTTTATGCTTTCCGGCAGTAGTGGAGGGATAATATTGACCCGGCGTGCAGGTTTCGGTTTCAAAGTTCTGTTTGCATACCGTGCAGTACAGCTGATGAGTATTTTCTCCCGCCGATCTGGCTCTGATTGTATGATCGCCTAAAGGTATCACGTCATAATTCTGGAAGCCGCATTGCCGGCAGCACCACATGTCTCTGCCTGTTTCGATGCAGGTAGGCGGCGTGTCGGGACCGAAGGAGTAGTCCTTGTCGCAGGGCTCCGCTTCGGCGGCGACAAAACCGCAGGCTACACATTTTATCTTATGTGTGCCGTTGTTTTTATCTATATAATCAAAGCAATGGTTGTCCGGGTTGAGCGGCAGCGTGTCGGCGCCCTGATAGCCGCATTTTGAACACGCCCAGTAGTCGGTGCCGGGGGTGGTGCAGTCGGAGGGCACATCGGTATTTGCCGGTCTGCCCTTGCGGTCGCACGGTTCCGACGCGGCGGTATAACCGCAGGCTGTGCACAAAACATCGTGCGTGCCGTCGCCGCCGGAAGTATACTGCGGCGACTGATGGCTCGCGGGTATTACATCATAGCTCTCATAGCCGCACTTTGAGCACTTCCACCAGTCCTTGCCGTCGGTGGTGCAGGTGGCGGGCTCATCGGCGTTCGACGGGGTGCCTTTCCTGTCGCAATTCTCCCCGTAGGAGATCATCTGACCGCAGTCCAGGCACCTGACCCTGTGATTGCCGTTTCCGATTGAAGTGTATACACGGTTATGGGTAGGTATTACATCATAGCTCTCATAGCCGCATTTTGAGCACGCCCAGAAATCCATCCCTTCGTTTTGGCAGGTGGACGGCTTGTCGGGTCGCGACGGGGTGCCGAGACGGTCATGTTCGCAGGTGTCCGGGTCGGCTAAAAGGTCGCCGACAGCGCCGTACAGCGTGATGCCGGCGTGTATGCCGCCGGTGACCGGGGAAAGGCCGCCGCAGTCATAACCGCAGCCGCCGCCGCAATATGACCCCTCACACGCGGAAATATCCGCGGACACATCCGCCGCCGAAAGGTTTATCGGGATGTCTTCCGCCGAGATATTCAGCGGGAGGGCCGCCGCGGCTATAAGCAGCGCAAGCAGCAGGGCTGTGATGTTCTTTTTCATATTATTTTCGAGCCTGCCCTTCACGGATTTCCGTTTGTTTTATGTTTAATATCGTTTTTTATGTCTTTGTTCGTATTTAATGCCTACGGATTCGGACCCAGCTCGGGCACCGGCGTGCCGGCGAGCCACCTGGATATCAGCACCGCGTCGGCGATCGTGACAGTACCGGAATCCCTTACTCTGGCGTATGGATTAAAGGTCGTAGGCATTGTCCAGCCGGCAAGGTAGCGGGATATCATTACCGCGTCGGTGAGAGTTATCTTTTTGTCGCCGCTGACGTCGCCGGGTCTCACTTCGCTCCCGCTTGTGGTGAAACTCCCTGGGATTGTCGAGTATGCGAAGTCGTCGGAAATCGTGCCGAAGCAGCCCACGGTAATCGTCGGTTCAATAACATTGCCCCCAAAGGTCGAGAGAACGGTGAAGCTGACTTCGAAAACCGGAAGCGACGGGTTGATATTCGCCCCTTCCACGATGCCGCCCTCGCCGTTATAGCCGAAGGAGCAGCCGTAAGCCTTTATCTGACCGGCAGCGGGGCTCCACAGTCCTCCGGCGCCGTCGGGCATGTCGTAGTCGGAGCCGCCGCCGGAATAGGTCACCGGCTCGGCCGACCAGAATCCGCCGCCGTTAAAGCCTATCAGCTCCAGCGCCGCGGTGTCGTATTCGACAGTTATCTCCGCCACCGCCAGAGCGCCGGGATTGTCGATGGCGACGGAGTAGAGCACCACATCGCCGTTTCCGGCTTCGGACACGTCGAAATATCCTCTGACAACGGGTCCTGTGCCTTCAGCGGACAGAGCCGGCGCGGGCAGAACGGCAAAAACGAACAAAGCTGTAAGAAAAGCCGCGAAAACTCTTGCCTTCAAGCCGTTTCTTTTCATAATATTACCTCCGCGTATTTCGGTGTCGAATCCTTGCGCCGGCAAAAGGGCGCAGTAATACACTGTATTTAATCATTGAACATTATACACTGCTCGACCGGATAATGCAAGGGTTTTCGGTGAAATTCCATAAAAAATCACGAGATTTCCCGACCGCGCCGGTTTTGTGCTGTTTTTAGCGGCGTTTAACCCGTTCCGTACCGTTTTTGCCCGGCATTTGTAAATACTGCCTTCCGTCAGCGGCGCTATATCCCCGGTCAATATCAATAATAACATTTTAATGTAGATTTTCCGCTCTGAAAATGGTACAATAGCGGCGCGGTCGAACGGCATACACAAGACCGACATAAAACCGACAATCCCGCACCGGAGGTACATACCATGCCGAACATAACGAACATATCCGATCTGATGAACCGCCTGCCCGCGTCGCTGACCCTCGGCGGCGAATATCTGCCGCTCAACTGTCTCGACAGCTCGGCATACGCCCGGGCGGCGAACGGCATCCGCGCCGACATAACCCAGCAAGGCTTGCGGTCGAATAACTACGTCTACCGCCGCTTTTCGCTGACAAACCAGAGCTGCAAACCAAGCGGGCGGGTCACCCTGCCCCTGGTGCTGGACGCCGCCATTCCCACCCTCTCGGCGCGCCTTCACACACTGACGGGAGACGACTGCTCGAAACACAGCTTCACGCCGGTGGACAGGGATTTTGCCGACGGCGATTCGCTGACCCTTACGCCAACCGGCGGCCGCTCCTCCAACACCACCGCCTTCACCTTCATGGATTTCGACTTCGGCGGCGCGGCGCTGCTGCTTGCCGTGGGCTGGAGCGGACAGTGGAGGTGCGATATTTCATTCGGCGAGGGAAAACTGCGCATAAAACTCGGGCTGTGCGACGCCGATTTCTTCCTCTACCCCGGGGAACGGGTGGATCTGCCCTCGGTATTCCTCGTCATGGGCGCAGACGGCGCCGACGTCCGCCGCCGGGCAAGGCGGATAATGTTCGAGGACTTCGACCCGCTGGCGGGCACGGGCACGCCCCTGCCCATATCAATTCAACCCTACGACCGCTACTTCTACGGCCGCTGTCCCCGCTGGCCCACCGAGGAAGGGCAGCTCGAGACCCTCCGAAACGCCCTCAGATGCCGCCATTTCAACACCCATTGGATAGACGCCGCCTGGTTCCGCCGGGGCTTCCCCCACGGGGTGGGCAACTACTCCTTCGCCGGCGGCTTCCCCAACGGCCTGCGCCCCGTCGCCGACGCGGTACACGAGGCGGGACTGCGCTTCATGGTCTGGTTCGAGCCGGAACGGATCTATTCAGAGAGCGAAGTCTGGGTTGATCACCCCGAATTTTTCCTGCGCCGTGCGGGCGACGAGAACACCGGGCTGTACAATCTCGGCGACGAGGCGGCATATGTCTGGCTGCGCGACACGCTGATAAACTTCATCCGCGACAACGGGATTGACAACTACCGCCAGGACTTCAACATGGACCCCCTGGAATACTGGCGTCAGAACGACGCCGAAGGGCGGAAGGGCATCTCCGAGATAAAGCATATAAACGGTCTCTACCGGCTTTGGGATGACCTCCGCGCCGCCTTCCCGGCGCTGCTCATCGACGACTGCTCCTCGGGCGGGCGGCGCATCGACTTCGAGACAATGCGGCGATCGGTGCCCATGTGGCGCAGCGATACCGCCTGCGGACCGATAACCCCCGAGAAGCACAACGACGTGAACGGTCAGAATCAGACACTTGCTCTCGGCGAATATCTCCCCTATCACGCCGCGGCGGCATGGGAGCCTGTCCCCAACGACATCCGCTCGGCTGCCACCGAGGGACTCGCCTGCACCTTCGACATACTGAACCCCGGCTTCGACTTTGACACCGCCGAAAAACTGCTTGCCGAGGTGGCGGAAAACGCTCCCCTCTGGCGGGGCGACTTCTACCCCCTCACTCCTCCCACTCTGGCGGAGGACGGCTTCGCCGCGTGGCAGCTGCAAAAAGGGGACGAGGGCTTCGCCTCGGTTTTCCGCCGCGCCGAATGTGAGCGCGACACCTTTAATCTGAAACTCAAAGAGCTTGACCCCGACGCCGAGTACATTCTCCTGATAACAGACGAGAAATCAGACACCCGTCACATCACTCTCACGGGCAAAGCTCTGGCGGAGGGATATCCCCTTATCATTCCCAATCCCCGCGCCAGCGCCATGGTGAGAATCTCCCGCAGGCTCGGCGGCGCGGACAAATAATGACTATTATGATAATGATACACACGGAAACGCAGTAAACCTATGATACCCGACAGAAGAACACTTATAATGGTAATCACGGCGGCGGTGATTTGCATCGCGGCGGGCTTCGCCCTCGTTGCGTTCAGCGGCTCGGCAAACGGCACGCCGGAACCGGAATCGACAACATCGGAGACGGTAAAAACTCCGGCGGAGACACTTGACCCGCCCTCCGCAGAGCCTGCCGCAACAGCCGGAAAAAGCGGCGCGGCGGTCACGGAATTGCCACAAACTGACGCCGGCAAGGAACTCTCCGAAGCCGAAACCGCCCCGAAAACCCCCGAAACAGCCGACCCGAACCTTACTCAGGACGAGACCGTAACCAAACAGCCGGCAGAGACCGCCGCGGCGCCCCCCGAACCCTCCCTTCTCGACTCACTCACCCTTGAAGAAAAACTCGGGCTGATGTTCATGGTGCGCTACTCGGAGGAGACCGCCGGCTATCCCTTCGGCTCCTACATACTCTTCGCCAAGGATTTCGAGAACGAGACGCCGGAGAGCATCGCGGCGAAGTTGGCAGCGCTTCGGGCGAAGTCAAAAGCCGGCATACTGACGGCGGTAGACGAGGAGGGGGGCACGGTGGTCCGCATAAGCCGCTTCCCGGCGTTCAGAAGCTCGAGATTCCTCTCGCCCCGTGCCCTTTACGCAAAAGGCGGCATGGACGCCGTTACAGCCGATACCGCCGAAAAGGCTCAGTTGCTGCATCGCCTCGGCATATCCATGAACCTGGCTCCTGTAGCGGATATCTCCGACTCGCCCGATGACTTCATGTATAAGCGCTCGGTGGGTCTGGACGCGGCGGGCACCTCGGAATTCGTGCGGCGGGTTATCGAGACCTCCCGGGAATACGGCGTGCTGTCGGCGGTGAAGCACTTCCCGGGCTACGGCGGCGCCGCCGACACCCATACCGGCATGGTTCGGGACAGCCGTTCCCTCGAGACGCTGCTGGCAAGCGACCTTATACCCTTCAAAGCGGCGGTTGAAGCCGATGTGGGGGCGATAATGCTCTCGCATATCATCGCCGACGCCATAGACAAGGAAAAGCCCGTCTCGGTCTCGGAAAAGGCGGTCGCCTTCATCCGGGATGAAATGGGCTATGACGGAGTTATTATAACCGACGATCTGGGCATGGAGGGCATAACCGCATACTGCAGAACGGGCAGCGCGGCTCTTGAGGCGGTCATGGCGGGCTGCGACCTGCTTTGCTGCTCCAGCCTGAAGGACTTTCAAACGGTGCTGGCGGCTGTGAAGGACGGCAGGATCAGCGAGGAGCGAATAAACCAGTCGGCGGCGCGGATTCTCGGACTGATTGAACAGATTTCCTATGACTGAGCCAACACAGGACTATAGCAGCATGCAATACCTGCTGCTATAGTCCTGCGAATACCGTGACATAGGTCTTTCCGTATTTGCAGTTCTTTCCATACGAACCCATATCCGCACCGCCAAGCTCATCGGCGACAGCTTCAACCGACCATTCGTCGGAGCGGAGCAGCCGGCACGAGCCGTCGGCGGTGCTTTTTTTAATTGCCGAGAGCAGTTTGCGCAGACGGCAAAAGGCGCGCCAAACGGCATAATCGCCGATATAAGGTCTGAGTGCGCGCCGCATGCGCAGAGGGTGACGTGCGAGCCGTCTCAGCCGTCTGACGGCCTCGCGATCGGCACAGGGCAGGAGATATCGTCCGTCCGCGACAATCGGTGAGAGACCGAAGGAAAGTCCAACCACCCGGAAATCCTTATACGAACCGAAGGTAGAAAGACTCTTGCTGTCAAAAACCGACAGCCCGACAGCTCTCCCGTCCGGTGAGAGCTTCACGCGGTAGTTTGCGGCGCCGTGGTCGATTTCAAGGCTTACGCAGTCGAGCAGGAGCAGAACATTCAGCTGCGAGAGCACCTCCGGAGTCAGCAGTTTAACCCGCTCCTCTATGCTGAGCGCGGTTATATTGATACCCTCGGCAGGCTCCATAAGCATACCGAAAAGCGGTTCATCCCGTCCTTCAAGCGCAACGGCACAGTATTCGGCATACGGAAACATGTCACCGTATCCGACAAGCCGCGCCAAGGCCTCGGAGGCGAATGAGTTATTCAGCCTGTGCGTATGATACGCACCATAAGGAATATAGTCCGTCCATCGGTACTGCGCAAGTATCTGCCATGCGAATTTATTGGCAAAGCCGCGCAGGCGCTCCATTGCGGAATCTTGCCCTAATTCGGGTAACCCCACCTCGCAGGCAGGTCCGCCCTCACGGAAGCGGATAATATTGCCTTTCCCGGAAAAGCGGCGGTCCATATTAAAGAAGAGTCGGCGGTTCTCCTCATCGGCAAGATGCGCGATAACGGCTGCCTCCTCGCGCTCAAGCTCTGCGGAGTATGCGGTCCCGGCGGATTTCGAGTCCGCGGACTCGAAGACACGGCAGAAGAAGCGGTAATAGTCGCGCACGCAGGTGTTTACATACTCCTCCTCGGGCAGGCGGCGGAAGGCGGCGGTGAAGTAGCCCTCCTCAGAGCCGTCAGCGGTTTTCAGATGAAAGACAGGGTTACAGGAAAAGAGGGGAGTCAGCTCGGCAGGCTTGCAGTTTATCGTGCGCACAGGTTCGTGCTGAGCGCCCCGCCCGACGTCGTCTCGAAACACCAGCCCCCAGCCGAACCGCTTGACGGCGAGAATCATTTTTTGGATAACGCCCATATTGTCCTCCCTCCCCGAATATGCTTTTCAGTCAATTATCACATAGTCAAGCGCCGGAACAACTGTGCCGTTATACCGTTGTTCGCGGTCGCCGTAGTTGACGACAACCGAGGTGCCGCCGGAGTAGCTGACGAGCCGCAGATCGCCGTTCAGAATTCGGTGCTCCTCCATAAACTCCCGCTGCAGACGGGAGCGGCGACGGTACTCCCGGTATTCCCGTGCAAGCAGGGCGGCGGTGCCCTCAATAGCCTCGTCGTCGGGCGCCACAAGGTCTGTCTCGCCCATCCAGTTATGACCGTCGGCGCAGAATTTCGAGTAGTAGTAAGCCACCGGCCGGGCGTTGTATTCCACGGCAAGCAGCCTCTCGCGCTGTCCCTTCACCATATAGTTGACCGTCTCGGCGGAGGGATTGCTCAGAATAATGCCGTTGTAGACCAGCTGCCAGAGCGGCACTCGGGCGTCGGCAAATTGGTTTGCCCTGCCCAGCCCGAAGGTTATATAGAGGGCGTAATCCAGCAGTCCGGCATAGCAGTCATACCCTCCCTCTGAGGAATAGCCCCCGAAGCAGTCCCGGGACAGCTTCATGATTCTGCACACCCACTCGACCCATTGGGCGCGGTTGAGCGGGTGATTTTTGTCGTGGCAGACCTGGGGCGGCACGATCGTCTGCACGTCCACATAGTGCAGTCCCCGGCAGCCCATCTCAGAAACGCGGGGCAGCATGGAAAGATCCGATCGCTCGTAGGCGCGCTTCGCGCAGACCCGATAGCAGACCCCCGAGCCGGTGACGCCCCCCACCTGCAGAGCGCCGTCGGACTGTTTGGCGATATATTCCTCTGACCAGCAGTCGGCGACCTCATATGCCCCGGTAGAGTTGGTAAAGAGGTCAACCGGATAGCCGAGCCGCTTCCCCGCCTCGATGACCGAGAGCAGCCCGGACTCGCCCCCTAACTTCTCTTCAACCGGGAAGTGCTGGGGGAAGCGGCCGTCATGCCCGCTCTTGTTCCAGCCCACAAGGCAGAGCTCGGCTTTGTCCATGCCGTTCCGCGCAAAAGCCTCCATTAACCTGACGGTGCGCTCAAAATCCATTGCCACGCCCATGGGCGGCTCGTTTTCGGGCGTCTGATGGCGCACAGCGGCGGGGCGGGGCTTCCAGCCGTGGCGGATGCGCACCGAGAAGCAGTCGGCGGCATTCCGAAGTCCGGGATAGAGCTTCTCCCGCTCCCGTATAGGCAGACATGCGCCCCGCTCCAACTGATACCGGCGGTAATACCGCGCCATGCCGCTGTAAGAGGCATCCTCACCGGTGAGCTCCGCCAGCCGGATCACCACATCCTCGTAGGGCGGGTACTCTGAAAAGTCGAAGACCGCGGCAAGGGTATATATGCCCCCGGCGAAGGTTAGCCTGATATGGAAGTCGTGACGCATTCCGGTGACAATGGCAAGCAGGGCGCTCTCACCTCGCAGGGCGCCGAATATCGGCAGCAGGGGGAAGCGGTAAAGCGCCTCTCCCTCTTCGCGCGGGGCGTCAAAGCGGCAGATAAAGCTACCGATTCTCGGCTGGAAGCAGTCGGGTATGACGAAATAACCCTCTTCTCCCGCCGCCGCGGTGAAAAGAGTGAAGACCGCTTCCCTCTCCCCGGAAAGCTCATCAGCCCCCAGACGCAGCTCGGTGTATGAGCCGCAGTCGGTGACACGGGGCGTATATTCCGCCGTCTCCGATGTTATTTTCATGATATTCCCTCCAAAAAGCGGCTGTCCGCCGAAAAAGCCAACCCGGCGGACAGTCTTTTTATCACTTCACAAAGAAATCGATAACCGTTTTGTAATAGGCGTTGATTGCGCCCTCCATGGAGGCGTAGGTTGACGCGTAGGTGTCGGCGGCGAGGACTAACTTGTCGGCTTTGAAGGTCCAGCCCTTCCAGCCGTCATAGAGATAGGCGAAGTCCATGACGCGGCTTGCAAGCACGCGGCGCACCATGTCGACCGACTGCTCGTCCCGAGTGCCCTTGGTCTCGAGAGCGATGTCGATGTAGGTGGGCAGCACATAGTTGTAGGAGTAGGCGGAGAGCGCCTCGACAACGGCGCCGGTCATCTCGATATTGCCGGCGGTGACGGGCACCACAAGCACATTTGAGCCGGCGTCGCAGACGGTGTAATACTCATCCTGCGTCTCGTCATACTTGGGCAGGGGGATAACGCCGTAGTCAACATCGCTCTCGCGCATGTAGTCGTTGAAGTCGGTGACCTGCATGGGGATAATAGCGGCGTGACCCTCCATGAAGAAGGTGTTGCGCGCCTTGCGGGAGGTCTCCTTTATGGTGGTCGAGCCGTCGCTGACATAGAACAGATTGTTCAGCTTCACGGCAAGATCGGCAGCCTTCTCGGTACCCAGCAGGAAGTTGAGGCTGAGGTCATCGTTTACCGTGACGGTGCGCTGACCGGCGGCGTAGAGGAACGCCATATTAAGACAGCCCGCCACGGGGGAAGCGCCGCCGCAGAAGCCGTAGAAGTCGCCAAGGTCGCGGGTGCCGTCGCCGTTGGTGTCGCGGTAGAGGTCCTTGGTGACCTCGGTGAGCCGGTCGACGGTCCACTCCCCGCTGTCAACAAGGGCGTAGAAGTCTGGCAGGTTGTTGTCGCTCTGTGCGGCCTTGGAGAAGATCATAGCCCAGGTCTGCTGGGTGTAGGTAAGACAGAGATCGGAGGCCACCGAATAGGTCTTGCCCTCGAGAGTAGCCGACTCGATAAGAGAAGGAGGGTACCAGGGCATGGTGAAATCGACATAGGGAATGTCGTTCCAGTTGTAATAGTAGCCGGCGACAACGTCGCGGCCGGTGGCTTCCATCTGGTTGATAACCAGGTCATAGGCGTCCTCGCCGGCGGCAACGGTGTTCTTTACGGCGGAGGTTATGGCGCCGTCATTGCCGAATAGAGGCTCGTTTATTACTATATCGAAACGCTCCTCGATGGCGCGTTTGCGCTCGTAAATAGCGTCGTTCACGGCGTCGCCGGTCTCCTCGGCGACCCAGAGGTCGAACATGTTGTTGGTGGCGGTGCCCTGGCTGGCGCAGTTGAATTCGGCGCCGGCAAAGTTAAGCTCGGGCACGGCGTCGGTGAGCATGGTGGTCTCGGTTATCTCGGGTTCGGTCCCGGCTGCGGTATCGGAACCGGGAGCGTCGACCTCGACGGAGGGACCGCCGCAGGAGAGCAGCAGACCCGAGAGCAGAACAAAGGCTAAAAGGAGAGAGAGAATCCGTTTCATGTGGTTTTTACCTCTTATGATGTATGTTTGATGAATTGTGCGCTTGTTTAATGAGCCGGCTCCGCTTTACTTCCGCGTTTTTCCGAAAAACTCGGCTTCCAGCATGGCGCAGAGACAGTGGTAGACGGGCAGGTGAAGTTCCTGCACCCGGTAGGTCTCGTTCTCGGGCACATTGATGAGAATATCGGCGATGCGCGCCAGCTTTCCGCCCCCGCTGCCGGTCATGGCGATGACGGTGATGCCGGCGGCTTTGGCGGTGAGGGCGGCATAGACGCAGTTCTTCGAGTTGCCCGAAGTGGAGAGGGCTATCAGAGCGTCGCCCGGTCTGCCCAGCCCCGCCACCTGCTGAGCGTAGACGAGAGCAGGCTCCCGGTCATTGGCGTAGGCGGAGATGAGGGCGGTGTGAGCGGTGAGGGATATGGCAGGCAGAGCGCCTTCAAGGTTCGCGGCGATAAAGGCGCCGTCCTCGCCGAGAGCGGTGAGGGCAGAGTGAAGCGCCGGGTCGATGGGGCGTTTCATAATAAAAGACTTCAGCAGTTCGCCGACGATATGGTCGGAATCGGCGGCGGAACCGCCGTTGCCGCAGCAGAGGAGCTTGCCTCCCCGCCGATAGGTATCGCATATGGCATTGAAAGCAGCCTCCACACTGCCCCGCAGAGGAGCAAGCGAAGGATAATCGGCAGCCAGCCGTCCAAGAATGTTACCGGGCATAAGCATCTCCATTTTCAAAAAAGTCAGTCGCGCTTCAGTATAATCACATTTACATAAAATTCAGTTAGACAATAATTTATGCAAAAATAAATAATTCCCACAGAAAAGTTCTTTGCTTCTTTCTTTCAAGAAAGAAGCGCATCCCCCGCGTCCCCTTTAATAACATCGGACATATCATACCTCCCCGCGGGTTTGCCGTGCATGAAGGAGGCGGCGCGGAGGGCGCCGCGGGCGAAGACATCGCGGGACTGGGCGGTGTGGGAGAGGGTGAGGGTCTCGTCCTGGCCGGCGAACATGACGTCGTGCATACCGACGATATTGCCGCCGCGCATGGCGGAGATGCCGATCTCGCTCTTTTCACGGGGAGCGCGGCGGGAACGGCGCTCGTAGACATAGTCGCAGTCGGAATCGCGGCCCTCTCGGGCGGCGTCGGCAAGCATGAGAGCGGTGCCGGAGGGAGCGTCAAGCTTTTTGTTGTGGTGGCGCTCGAGAATCTCGATGTCGAAATCCTCGCCGAGGGCGCGGGCGGCGCGGCGGACAAGCTCGCAGAGGAGATTGATGCCGAGAGACATGTTGCCCGACTTGAAGACGGCGATTTTTTCGGAGGCGGCGGCGATGGCGGCAAGCTCGTCATCGGTGTGTCCGGTGGCGCAGACCACAACGGGCAGCGAACGGGCGACGGCATAGGTTAAAATATCGCCGATGCCGCTGTGGTGAGAGAACTCGACGATAACGTCGGCGGTCTCGGTCACCTCGGAAATATCGGCATAGAGAGGATAATCGGAACAGGCGGCACTTATACCGCCTTTGGCGGCGACCGGATCGACGCCGGCGGCGATCCTGATGCTGTCCGATTCGGCGGCGAGGGCGGTAATCACGCGCCCCATGCGCCCGCAGGCTCCGCAGAGAATAATGTCAGTCATGGTTTTATATCCGACCTTTCGTTTATTGTTATGTTTGTTTTTGTCTCAAATGAACAGCCTGACGGCGGCAGGGATTTCGGCGTCGCCGCTGAAATACCCGGCGAGAGCAGAGAGCGCGGCGGCGCATTCGGGGAGGGCGGCAAGGGAGGGAACAGCCCTGAATATACCCAGATAGCCGAGGACAAAGCCGCGGCAATCGGGCAGGTCGTCCAGAGTGTCACGGGCTGAATCATCACCCACGCCCGCCAGCGCGGTCAGCATGCGGCTGATGCCGATAAGAGCGGGACGCGTGCGCTGACCGCGGAAGCGCTTGGGCTTTTCAAGCAGCGAAGCGGCGCCCGACTTTCGCAGGCACCCCAGGGCGGTGAGCGAAATATCGATGCCGTTGTCGTACCCTTCGCAGAGCAGCCAGTCGGCGGCTTCGGCGGACTTTACGGGGCTGCCGCAGTCGGCGGGATCGAGAAACTCGGCGCAGAAAACCTTTCCCCAGCCGTATGTCAGCCTGCCCAGGGAGAGAATTTCATCCCCTCCGGCGCCGACGATGCGGGCGCGTCCGGTTGGGGCAAGAGTGCCCTTCCAGCCGCGCATGAGCCGCACGGCGTACTGGGTGAACTCGGGGTACTTGCCCAGAGTGCGGATGATTGACTTTAACCGATAATCGGGCTCGGCTACATATGAGCCGATGATGCCGAGAGAAAGCTTCACCTCGGCGGGGTCGGCGGAGTCGCGGAGCAGAGCCGAGGCAAAATCGCGCAGCCGCTGAGGGTCGACCGACTCACGCTGTTCGTAAACAGCCTTCTGAACGCCCTCGAAAAGCAGGGGAGCGGGGCAGGAGGACACCAAAGGCGGCAGCAGAGAGAAGGCGGACTCCCGCTCATCCTCACGTCGGGATGATGCGGTTATCACAAGCTTAGCCAGGGCGGCGCGGGTCCTGTCGGAGAGCGCGGTGTTGTTCGCGGAGGCGGCTTCCGTTGCGGCGGTGTCTGCGGCGGCATAGTCCGCGGCAACCTCATCCTCAATCCCATAGTACCACAGCCCGTCGGCGCGTCCGGGGATATAGCCCGGCTCCTCCCCCGGATTAAACCCCTCGGGCAGAGGGGCAAGGGCGAATCGGGCGGCGGCGTTCTCGCGCTCCTCAAGTTCAAGCCGCATGACAGCCCGCTTGTTGTTCTTCTTCCGCGCCCGGGCGAGAGCCTTCGGCTCCTCATATTCGGGCAGAGCGGAATTTATCGCATCCCGCAGGCGGCGGTATATAGATTCAGACATAATAATCAGCGCTTGTAAAGCCGGGCGAGACCGGCGGCGAGAGCGTCGGCAAACGCTTCACAGCCGGCGTCGGTGAGAGCCTCCGATCCGGCGCCCACGGGCAGTGAAACCCTGATGGTGCGGGCAGCCTCCCGCGGGGAAAGCCCGAAGGCGGTTAGCGATTCGCTGACCTTGCGGGAGCGGGAGGAACACGCCGAGCCGCCGGAGACATATATATCCGACTGTGAGAGAAAATGCACCATGGTCTCGCTCTGCACGTCGGGCAGAGTAAGGCTCAGTATATGGGGCGCGGCGGCGGCGGGCTGATTAACCGCGACGCCGGGGGCGCGTTCGGCGAGCAGGGCGATAATCTTCGACCGGGCGGCAGCCGCCGCTTCGGGCGAACGGGGCAACCCGCAGGCGGCGGCGAAACCGGCGGCTCCCGCCACATTTTCGGTGCCCGAGCGGAAGCCGAACTCCTGGCCGCCGCCTAATATAATCGGCACAATGCGCTTGCCGGTGAGCAGCCGTTCGGAAATGTACAGAGCGCCGACGCCCTTGGGACCGTTCAGCTTGTGGGCGCTGACCGTCATAAGGTCGGCGTTCAGGCGGTCGGGCTGATAGCCGGCGGGGTCGGGGAGCTTCAGAAAACTCTGGACCGCGTCGGTATGGGTGATGATTTCGGGATTTATGCGCCGGGCAAGGGCGAAAGCCCCCGCCGCGTCGTAGGCGGCTCCCGTCTCGTTGTTCACGCCCATGATGCTTAACAGCAGGGTGCGGCTGTCGAGAGCCGCTTCAAGTTCAGCAATGTCAAGAGCGCCCCCCTTCACCGATATGCGAACCACCTCGAAGCCTTCGGCTTCAAGCCGGCGCAGCGGTTCGGAGACCGAGGGGTGCTGGTCGGGGGTGGTGACTATCCGCATGCCCCGGCAGGAGGGTTTCGCATGGGCGGTGCCGAAGAGGGCTATGTTATTCGCCTCGGTGCCGCTGCCCGTGAAAATCAGGCGGTTCAGCTGCACGGCGGGGAGATTCCGTATACCCATCGCCTCAAGAACAGCGCGCCGCGACTCGGTGAGCAGCCGCTCGGCGGCGTTCCCGGCGGAATGGAGAGAGGAAGGGTTGCCCCACACCTCATCATATGCCTCCGCCATGGCATCCCGCACTTCGGGAGCCAAAGGGGTCGTGGCGGAATTGTCGAGATACAACATCGTTTCCCCCGCTCAGACGAACTTGAAGAACTGAATCGCCACGGCGTAGTCCTCGAAATGATCGTCAAAAAGCTGGTCGCTTCCGGCGGTGTAGGTGATAATATAGACGGTCTCGCCGTGAATACATATGGTCTGGGAGAAATGGTAGCCGATGCCGCCGAGCGACGCCTTGTATTCGTAGGTCTTGGCGCCGAAGCTGTCGAGCAGAATATTCTCGCTGCCCAGAAGCTCATAATCAGAGAAAATCTCGGCAAAGCCGGCTTCATACTTCGCCCAGTAATCGTCTATGGTCTTCACGTCGTCGGTGAGCTCATAGGCGGTGAGCGACAGGTTTGTGCGGTTCGCCTCGCTCACATATGCCGACGCGATGCCGGTGGAGAGGTCAACCGTCCACTCGTCGGGCACGTAGAAGCGGTACTCGGCTTCCTCCATTGAGGCAAGCTGCAGTCCCATCGGGGCGCCGTCCTTGCCCTTCATGCAGGCGCCGAGTGAGAAAGTCAAAGCGAATACAAGCAGCAGCGCAAGAGCGGCGGTAATTATCTTTTTCATGTTCATGGTTATGCGGTTCATGGTGTTTCCCTTCATTTTTGTACAGTTTCCCGTTTGGGAAGTGTTGATTTTCATTTCAGTGTGGGGCAAATATTACAAATTATATAATATATAATTTGTAATATTCCGAAAAACCGTCTAAAGCTCGAATTCGTCCCCGTCGTGGGCGATATCCACCGGATAGGGCAGGAATTTATAGTGGGAGAGAAGCGCCGCCTCGCCCTCGGGACCGTGCCAGGGGTTATGGATATGGATGAAGATCAGCCGTCCGAGTTTGGCTTCGGCTAAAACCGGAGCGGCGTCGGTCGGCTTGTAGTGGGTAGCCTCGCAGAGACAGGCGGTGAGCGGCTTTTCGAGGGCGATCTTCGGAAAGTCGGAGAAATCGCCCCGCAGGTCGCCGGTATGGAGAATCGATATATCCTCGCGGTGGAACTCCAGCAGATAGGCAAAGGAGGAGGGCACGCCGTTCACCGTCAGATGACGTGTGCGTATCGCGGTGATCCGAAGATTATTGTCGGCGTATAACACACCGTCAGAGACGGTGCCGAAGGTCACCATATGGTCGTATTTCAGGTGGAGAGCGTCCAGCCAGCCCCGGAGCGGGGGCAGGGCTTCGGCTTCGGGCAGGAATACAGCCAGTCCGTGCTCCCGCCCGGCGGGATATTTGACGGCGGATTTGATGATATTCGTGATGCCCGAAACGTGGTCGTCGTGCATATGGGTGATAAAGACGGCGCGGAGCCGTTGAATCTTTAACCCCTTGCGGGTCATAAGCGCCTCCACAGGAGTTCCGGCGTCAAGCAGATACAGCGATCCGTCGGCGGTCTCATAGACGGTGGAGGAGTTGAAACGGCAATAGGTGGCGTCGCCGTGACTTGTGCCGAGAGTATAGATCTTCATTTCAGTAATTCTTACCTTTTGCGGTGTTTGGGTTATTATACTCCCGCGGCGGGGATTTGTCAATTACAGGTTTGCTTTTCGGGCTTGTCTACCCGATCACCTTCCCGATAAACAGAATCGATATCGTAGCCAATATCACCCCGAGATACTGACGCCATGCCAGCTTTTCCTTGAAGAACAACCGTCCGGCAAGGGTGACAAGAATCAGCACGCCGCCGTTGAGCACCGGGAAGAAAATGGTGTTCGGGATGCGGCTCGACAGGGGGATATTGAAATTCGTGTAGGTGCAGCTGATAAGCCCGCATATCGGCACATAAAACCACGCAACCCGACTGAGCCGGGGAGCGGGATTGCGGGCGGCGGCGTTGACAATGATAGCGGCGGCTCCCAGCACCACCGCCATCACAGCCGAGGCGATAAGCATCATGCCGTTATACTCGGAGGCGTGGGGCGTGCCCTGGTGGAGCCGGAAGACTATCGCCGTGCAGCCGCCGGTGACAAAGAAGCAGACGCAGAATATCCGGAACTTCAGGCTCATGCCCGCGGCGTCGCCCTTCTTCACCCTGACGGTGAGCACCACCGCCGCCAGCAGCATGGCTATGCCCAGCCACTGAGCCGCGGTTACGGTCTCCTTCTGCCATACGGCACCGAAAAGGGTGGGGATGATAAGGGCGCAGGTTCCGGCTAACGTTGCAATTGCGGCCGGTCCGAATGCCAGCGCACCCATCTTCGACAGCAGGAAAGCGGCGGTCACCACGCCGTAGATAAGCCCGTAGACCACCGACACCCCCGAGATGCCCCGAAGCGCCCCGAAGCCGCCGCCCAGAGCAAAGACCTCCAGCACCCAGACCACAGAGACCATGGAATTGAACAGCAGGGTGTCGCCGGGATTATTCAGTCCCCGGTTGGCGAATTTGTGTATGGTAACATTGTTGGAAGCGGCTAACAGTGTGGTAAAAGCCAACAGTATGTAGGGATTTATTGAATTGAACAGTTCCGACATAGATTGCTCCCTGTGTTAAATATTCGTGAAATGCTCCACATCGCCGCGAACAGCACGGACGATACGGGAAACACGCTCCACAGACCCGGCGGGAAATCAAAAACGGCTGAATGTAACACTCCACATGTGCATTCGGTGTATCTCGTTCCGGGCATACCCGAAAGGGCGGAATCATTATTTATAAATCATACCACGGGAGCCTTTAGAATGTGCCGCGGGCGGCTCCGAGGGCCGAAAAACCTTGATATCTGTGGAAAACTCTGTGGAAAGTGTGGAAAACTCAAAGCCGAAGAGACACACAATATCGTGTGCGTTACCTTATAAAACAGTATCAGAATCGCTTATCATCGTAAACGATTTCGTTGGCGATATTTATATAATCGCAGTTTTCAACCGTCACATCTTCGGCGTCGGCGATGTGCACGCCAACTTCAGAATCGGCGAAGCTGCAGCCCCGGATTCTTATCCGCCGGTTGTATGGACCGTCAAGCCCCGCGCAGCGGGCGGCGATGCAGCCAACCGCGCCGTATCTCGGATGAAAGCCGCAGTTGGCAAAGGAGCAGTCCTCGATCACACAGTCCCGGGAGGAGCCGCCCTCGTGGAAAAAGGTGAACTCGGCGCCCATGAGGATGCCGGGGTTCATGAGATTCTCGTAGCGGCAGCGGCGTATCCGCATGTTTGATATGCGGCTGAGGTGCCCCGCGCCGGCGATGTTGCGGAAGGAGCTGTCCTCGCAGACATAGCTGTCGGGAGCAAGGCAGCGCGCCAGCAGCATTGTGCCCACATCGGCAAATTCCGGAAGCCCGCCCTCAAAAGTCAGGGCGTAGAGCTGCTTTCCCTCCCTCTCGCCCAAAAAGAGCCAGCGGGTTACGCGGCGGAGGGTGAAATCCGCGCCGTCATAAATCTCAAACTCGGAGCCGTCCTCAAGCGGCACATAGTGATGTTTTGTAGAGACCACGCAGGAGCCGCGCCCGCGCCCCACCCGGCGGATGAAGAAGAAGGTCGAATGCATGTTCTGACCGTCCATGCGCACGCCCTCCACCTCCATGCCCTCTATCCGGATATTGCCCGAGCAGGATTGGAGCTTCCAGGCGTCCCGGGGGCCGCAGAAGAGCATCTTCCCCTCGGGAGCGAATGATATATTCTTCGCCGTGATATTCCGGCATTGGAAGGCTAACATCGCGAAGCCGTTGGTGTTTGGAGTGCGGATATTCTCAAGCGTCAGGCCGCGGCAGCCGCCGAAATAGGACTGAAAGTCGGTTTTCGCCCCGTCATGCCAGCTCACCGCGTCACCCGGCTCCACACGGGAAGCAACCTTCGGGTCGCGCAGCACCATGATATCTTCGCCCTCGCGGGTCAGACAGTCTGCGCCCCCCTGTCCGTAGGTCAGCGATTCGCCGGTGAGTACCCAGGAGCCGTCTCCGCCCCGGGTGAAGCGGTTCATGCAATAGCTCCCCATTCGACCGCGCACCGGATTGCCCTCGAACACGCGGATTTTAAGCGTCTCGCCGTCGGTGGAAATCACCTCTCCCGCCGAGCCGAACATGGGACTGCGCACTATGCGGAAATTTCGCAGGGTCAGCGACAGGCAGTCGCGGAAGAAGAGTATCGACGGCTGGATCGAGTTTAGCTCCCCGTCATAGCCGCCGCTCAAAGTGGTGGCAGGCGTGCCGTTTTCGTCTACCGCTCCCTCGAGGGTCACGTTTTTCAGTCCCGCCGCCGCGACATATGCCTCGGTCAGCGACTGTTTCTCACCCTCTCCCGGGTCCAGACCGTCGCCGGCGGCGCTGCTCCGGCGGAAGCGTCCGCCGCTCACCTCGCAGGGGTCGGCAAGCCTGTATTCCCCCGCCTCAAAGCGGACGGCAACCGATTCTCTGCCGCCTGCCGTTATTTCGAGCGCCTTTGTCAGCGCCGCCCGTATGCCGTTAGCCGAATCGGCGTCTCCCGGGCTTGTATAGTCGCGTATGTATATGTTGGTTATGTTGATTTTCTCCATGTTATTCTTTGCTCCGGCAGTGATTTTGTGTTGTCGAAAGTCGGTTTTTCATCCATGTATTATACCCTACCCGCCGCCCGATTGCAATACGCGGAGTCTCTTTTGCCCCCATTATTCACATTTGGGTAAAATCCCCGCACTTGACAGCGCCCCGCCGCCGTGCTATAATTCAAACTGCACCGAAAAGGTATACATTCGCGCCGGAACATGCCGGCGGGGCAACAACTTCACCGCGGCACACCCGACGCCCCCCGCCGAAGACAGAGAAACCAAAACAACGGAGAACCGCCATGCGCATAACCAACGAAACCGAATACTCGCTGCGTATAATGCACCGCCTGGCGCTTGCCGGGGAGGGAGGCAGACTGGACGCCCGCACCCTCTCTGAGGAGCTGGGAGTTCCGCCCCGCTTCACCCTGAAGATTCTCCGCAAGCTCATGGGCGGCGGTCTGGTGAAGTCCTACAAGGGGGCTTCGGGGGGCTATTCCCTCGCCGCGCCGGCGGCGGACATAACCGTCCGCGCCATAGTCGAAACTATTGAGGGACCGCTTACCATCACCCGCTGTCTTGACGAAAACTGCGCCTGCGGCAAGCCGGGCATGGACGGCAGCGACAAAACCCTCTGCTACTTCCATCGGGTCATGGCGGGCGTCAACCGCCTCATGGCGGAAGAGCTGGAGAAAGCCAACCTCGCCGACGCCGTCGCCGGCGATATCGCCGGTGAGATACGCGGGGAACGGAAGGGATGAATAGCGGGAAATACGCATAAATTGAGGCTCCGCAGCCGGATTGATCCAACCGCGGAGCCGATGTGTTTCTATTATAGAATGTCCGATTCTTTAACACCCTCGCCATAGACGGCGTGCCGGCAAAACACCCCCTACCGCCAGTACTCCGGCTCGTAGTTATAGAACTGCCAGGACATCTGCTCGCCGAGGCGCACCACAAGATACTCTCCGATGCGCTGAACGCTGCCCTGATATGGATAGCAGGGCATCTCCCTGAAAGCGCTGTCCTCGGCTATGGCGCGCAGCTCGCCGGGACCGGCAAAATCCATGTCGATGCGCAGGAAATCCCGCAGATAAGTCGGGGCGTATATGTCCTTGCGGGATACATAGACATTGAAGCCCACAAGATTCGGCATATCGAAGACATCCGGCGGCTGACGCTCGGGCACGGCACTGCCTATTATGGCAACCTTTACCCCCTCCGTATAATCGGGGGAGTCCTCGATGCAGGAAGCCAGGCGGGTGTAGAAGGACAGGTCGGCGTTGGTGCGCACCTCAAGTTTCAGATATGCCCGGTTCGCGAAGAATACGAAAGAGCAGGCGGTCAGCGCAAGACCGATGACCGCAGCCAGGCGGGCGCCGCGGAATATGCGTCTCGTCCAAACCGCCCGTTTTTTCGCCCGTTCGGCGCGCAGGGCAGTTCTGGCTCTGGCGGTGCCGGAATCCCTCACCGCGCGGACATAGTCGGCCGCGGCTCGGATTTCGGCGCTGTCTGCCGCATGCTGTGTGCCGGCGGCATATGCGTAACGGTCAAAGCTCCGCAGGCTGTCGATCTCATGCATATCGTCGGCGTCGGTCTCGGCGCTCATCAGCGAGGCGCGGATATCGGCGGCGGAAAGGGTGCCGGCGGCGTCAGAGGCGGCAGCCAGCAGGACATATACAGCCGCGAAGCCGTAGTACATTATTGTGTGGGAGTAGCCGGGATTTAACAGCGAGGCGCAGTTCACCGACAGCGGGAAGAAGAACAGCAGGCATATGACGCAGAGCAGGACCCGCACGACGGTCATCCGCCGGCGGTTAACGCCAAGAACGGCGATAATAGCGCCCGAAATAATCAGCGCCACATGTATCACCCGTGCCGGGGTGCCGCTGATTATCCCATAGCGCTCGCGGAACAGGATTCCGGCAAAGCCGCGCAGGAGCATGCCTATACGGGCGAACAGACCCTCGCCGGAGAGCATATGATCCCGGGCGTAGGAGTTGAACCCGATACCCGTGGCTGCAGCGACGGCTCCCGTCACCGCCGCGTAACAGGCGACGCCCAGCAGCAGAAAGCCGACGTACAACAAACCCCGCAGCACAACCTCGAAGGTGAGATCCTCGCTGTACAGCAGGTCGCGTATCACCAGCACCACAAGAAGGCTCGCCGTCACCGCGATAAACGCCTGATATATGCCGCAGCACATCGTCAGAGAGACAAGCGCCGCGATTACATACAAGAACCTCCGCCGGAGGCTGAACGTGTAGTTTATCCGGCTCAGCAGGTACGCCGGAATCACCGCCAGCAGCACCGCCAGCATATATGAGGTACTGGTGAACATATAGGCAAAAATCGACACCACGCTGGGAAAGGTGACAATGCAGCCCGCCAGCAGGCACCGGAGTATCCGGCTCTTTATTCTGAAGGTTTCGATTATAAGGCAGACAGCCGCGCTCAGCAGCGTGAGACTGATCAATCCCCACAGCCAGGGCATGGAATAGTCGGGAAATATATAGCTGCAGAGCCGAAGCCCCCAGCGTCCCGAGCTTATTGTGGTGCCCTTGCCGAAGATGTTCATTATCTCGTCCCAATTAGCCAGCTTGTCGGTAAAGACGAACATATGCGCCGCGAACCCGAAGCCGAAGGACGACAATATCGGCACACGGAATCGCTTAAGCAGCTTTTTCAGCCGTTTTAATAACCATTCCTCGTCCGACAGGTATCTCTCCCCCGCCATTTCTCTCCCTCCCTTGTTCGATGCGATTATACCACATAAAACCGATGAATACAATATGAAGAAGCAAGAAGTAAGATGTAACAGTGAAGGGGCAGGAAGCGCGGGAAAGGGAAGGTCAAAAAGCGGTCCTGAAAACAGAAACGGTTTATCCGACTTTCCGTTTTTCGCTGTATTCCGCCGACCTTTCCGCAATTGTCTCTCGCTTGATGTCATTCGCCCGTCTGATTTTCTTGATATTGGCTTGACGTTTATCCGAACACCTCCGCAAACAACAAGAATGGATTTTGTGACTATACAATTAAGACGGCTTTGACATTGTGAAGTCGGTATTACTTTTTTGAAATAAAACGGGACTTAAATTTTGAAGATGAGGTCAAGTTCTTTGGGGGTGTTGTGAGCGCTGTCAGATATACACACCTATACCTGAAAATCAAACATTGTTGAAACAGCTCTTGACAAGAGGGATTTTCTCTGATAATCTTTTTATACGAATGCTTAAACAGATTATCAGAGAAATTGCAAATGAAAAGAGTATTTACTTGTTTGTTCATCGCCATTCTTTTTTCACTGCTTGTTATCTCAGCGTCAGATGTTGCCATCGGTACGGTAGTAAACCACACGCTCTACACGGACATTGTAGCCGAAATTGATGGACATCCGCTCCGTTCCTATAATGTGGATAACCATACGGTCATCATCGCAGAAGATTTACAGGCTTACGGGTTCCATGTGATCTGGCATGCCGAAGAACGCTGGCTTGAGGTTGTCCGTCCGGTAAAGAATTGCGAGCCTCTTACGCCGTCCGCCTACCCGGACTATATGCCCTCCGCTGCCTCCGGAAAAATCGGTACGCCCGCCCATGACATTCTCTATACGGACATCGTAACGACTGTCGCGGGAGACAGGATCGACAGCTGGAACATAAACGGCGAGACGGTTATCCCCTTCCGCGAACTGGAGCGGTACGGACAGGTTCTGTACGACAACGAGACGCGGCGCTCCATGTACATCACGGAACCGTACAAGGTCTTTGCGGGCGGTCATTGGGTCGAACAACAGCAGCCTGTCAGGCAGTGGGACGCCAAAGCGCAGACAACGGACAGCGGCATGACGATCACCCTTACCGTGGGAGAGGATTCGGACTCCTTCTCGAGCTTTTTCGGCAGGGACAAGAGCGATGTGAATATGGATTTGATCTGGAACATGGAGACCAATCCCGTCGCCAAGGTGACCCTCGCTTTTTACCCGGAACGGTTCCGGACGCAGAAGACGCTGCGGCATAGTCTTTATGAAACGCTCAGCGGTCTGCCGATTCCGTCCATGATGGATACCATCGACGGTACGAATACCCCGGAGGTGCGCGCGGCAGTCGCGCACGTCTTCCGGATAACGCTGAACGGCAAGACTGTAAACGGCGATCTCTTCAAATCGCAGGGGAACGGACATGAGGATTTCACCTTCCTCTTCGATAAAGGCTTCACAGTAAAAGCCGGCGACGTTATCAGCATCACTGCCTCCACCGGGTAAATCGACCGCATCGGCGGCAAATACTAAAAACTGTTCTTCCCGCTTATCACCGCTCTCACAGGCGGACGCGTCATTTCTTCGGACAAAACAAACAAGGAGCTGTATCAAAACACAAATTCCGATACAGCTCCATTTAATGTTGGCGCAGAGGATACTCCCTCCGTCACGGCTACACTCCCTCCGTCACGGGTTCGCCGTGCCACCTCCCTCTGAGAGGGAGGCTTTTTTGAGGGCTTATATACTGTCGACAGATTCTCTGAAGGGGCATGTTCAACCGTCGCGTTACCAAAGGCTCCCTCCCCGAGGGAGCTGTCAGCGACCGCTGACTGAGGGAGTTTTCACCCTCCGTCACGGATCTGCTGTCAGCGATAGGTACTGAGGGAGTTGCCTTCAGAGTAGAGAATGACCCTCAATAATAAGATTGTTTTTCAAACTGAATACGGCTTTATAAAAACGCTGATTCCTATACTGCCATACTCCGATGCAGCCCGATTTTACTTATTAGACTGTCGTATCAGCCATCCCTCGGCGCGTACTTCTTCGAATTCGTCCAAAACAGCCTTTTCCGGCTCCTTTGTGAAGAGAGACACGACAAAGATAACCAGCGCGCTGAATATAAACGCCGGCAGCAGGCAGTATATCTTCCACACGCCGCCCAGGGGATTGATAACCAACTTCCAGAAGAACACCATAGCGCCGCCCGCGATCATTCCGGCGATGGCGGCGGGATAGGTGGTGCGCTTCCAGAACAGGCTGAACAGGATCAGCGGACCGAAGCCGGCGCCGAGTCCCGCCCAGGCAAAGGAGGTTATCGCGAATATGGTGCTGTCGGAGTTCCAGGCGATAATCATGGCCGCGATAGTGATAACCGCAAGAGTGATGCGGGAGCACCACAGAACCTCTTTATCGCTGGCGTCTTTCTTGATAATGCCGCGATAGATGTTCTGGCTGACCGCCGAAGCGGAAATAAGCAGATAGGAGTCTGAGGAGCTGATAGCCGCGGCAAGCACGCCCGCGCAGGCAAAGCCGGCAAGGATCGGCGGCAGGAACATCGTTGCCGCGTCAATGAAAACATTCTCGGCGGCGCTGTTTGAGAGATAGTCAAGTCCGGCAACGCTGCGGCCGACTATGCCTATGAAGATAGCCGCGCCCATCGAGATGACAACCCAGATGATTGCCACACGCCTGGAGCGGGTCAGCTCATGCTCGGCGCGGATGCCCATGAAGCGAAGCAGAACCTGCGGCATGCCGAAATAGCCGAGTCCCCATGCAAGACACGAGAGTATCGAAAGTATGCCGTATTTTTCACCGGCTCCGAACACATTGATTTCGGTTTCAGAGGGGGTAGCGGTTTTAAGAAGTGAGAAAAATCCGTCGTAGCTCTTGGCGTTCGCAATCACTGTGGCGACGCCGCCGGCGCTTGCTATGCTGAGCGCCAGGATCAAAACAAGGGCAACGACCATAACAATCGCCTGCATAAAGTCCGAGGCGCTCTCTGCGAGGAAACCGCCTATAAACGTATAAGCCAGCACAAAGATAGCCGAGACAATCATCATACTGATGTACGGCAAGCCGAACAGATTTGCAAACAGCTTGCCGCAGGCGCTGAGGCACTGCGCCGCATAGACCGAGAAGAACACAAGAATTACCAATGAAGCGATGGTCATCAGTATTTTATTCTTCTCACGGAAACGGTTAGAAAAGTAGTCGGGTATCGTGAAGGCGTCAACCTTCACGCTGTACCGGCGCAGCCGCTTTGAAACGATAAGGAAGTTCAGATATGTGCCGACGGCAAGACCGATGGCGGTCCAGCCCGCGTCCGCGAGACCGGTCCAGTACGCAAGCCCGGGCAGACCCATCAGCAGCCAGCCCGACATATCCGACGCCTCCGCGCTGAACGCCGTGACCCAGGGGCCCAGTGAGCGGCCGCCTAAAAAATATGACTCCGCGTCCCTGTTTGCGCGTCGTGCAAAGAATATTCCGATACCTATTACAGCCGCCATGTAGACAGCCATCGCGATTAAATGCTGGATGTTTACTGCATTCATTTTCTCTTTTCCTTTCTGACAAGCGATGCATGTATTATTTTAATGCATAATTATAATATTACATGCGTTCGGTCTATTATAAAGCATTCTCCCTAAAAAAGCAAGGGTGTTTTTCATATCTATGAAAAAATATGAAGTGTTTGTTAAAACTGTTGGGTTTGGAGCCGCGGCACCCGCGCGCTCAGCCATCCCCCGCAATAACCGTCGGGGAAACGTCGTCGTGAAATCGACGGGGATAATTGCCGTGCCCGCTTCTTTCCGCAATTTCATACATCATGACGGGTTCCCGGCGTCCGTTGTTACAATCTTAAGCTTCTCTTCGGCAATATGGACTCATAAGCATAATATTGAAGCCGAAGCGGGGTTATCAAAGCGGTTTTCCCTGAATTTTACTCCCAGACAATTACGCATGTACCCGTGGTCATTCCCGCGCCGAAAGCGGAGAGAAGCAGTCTGCTTCCCTTTTTGATCTTGCCTGCCGTCAGCAGTTCATCCAACAGAATCGGGATTGACACCGAGGAAATATTGCCGTAACTGCCGATGTTCAGCGGGAATTTTTCTTCAGGCTGAGACAGGCGGCTGCGCGCCATATCGATTATTCTCTTATTTGCCTGATGGAGCAGAAAAAGGTCTATATCCTCAGCTGTAATTGACAGGGCGCTGAAGGCTTCTTCCGTTTCCCGGACTATGGAAGAAACCGCGAATTTGAAAACCTCCTGCCCCAGCATGTGCATAAATCCCGGTTCAACGCGGGGCGCAAAGGGACTGTTTCCGCTTCCGGCCGGCATATTAAGCAGCCTTGTGTTTCCGTCCGCGGTTACCCTCAGATATTTTAACGCGCTGCCCGATGTGATTACGCATGCCGCGGCACCGTCTCCGAAAAGCACGCAGGTAGAGCGGTCGGTCCAATCAACCATCCTTGACATCATTTCACCGCAGACAAGCAAGATGTTCTTTGCCTTTCCGGTGGATATATATCCGTCGGCAACGTCAAGCGCGTAAATAAAACCCGAGCAGGCGGCATTTACATCAAAAGCCGGGCAGGTAAGACCGAGTTTTTCAGAGATGCAGCAGGCAAACGACGGAAACACAAAGTCTCCGCGGGCTGTTGAACAAATTACCAAATCTATATCCGACGGGGTCATTCCGGCTCTTTCAAGCGCAATATTCGACGCCCTTTCACCGAGTTCGGTCAGATTCTCGCCGGTTGCAACATGCCGGCTGCGGATGCCCGTGCGAGTGGCAATCCATTCATCGCTTGTATCAATCATTTCCGAGAGCCGGTCATTTGTAACGGTATTTTCAGGCACCGCGACGCCTGTGGATAAAATTCTAAGTTTCATAATAATCTCCATGCCGTCGTTAACGGCTCGATTTTTGCGATTTCAATAATACGGGAATAACGGCATATAAATATTTAAGATAATCAACCGGTATGCCGCGACATAACCGACTAATATTATCACACTTGCTTATTTGTGTCAATAATTACAGTTAATTTTACATAGTGCGGGTGTTATGTTACAATTGATGTGAGACTAACACAAAAGGAGTAGAAAAAGTGATCGAGTCGTGTTAAAATAATGTTGCCCCCAACAAAATTCAACAGAAAGGACTCAATCACCTATGAAGAATAATAAC
>JAAZAV010000023.1 GCA_012514145.1 Clostridiales bacterium
ATATCTTCTCACCTGTATCCTACAGAATCAACCTCGTCAGACCTGCGATAAAATAACAGGCAATAAGAATTAACACCCGACATCTTCTGAACTGTTCCGACAGAAAATGATGATGTAAAACCGGCGCTCCCGTGCAAACGGGGGCGCCGTGTTTTTATTTTACATCCCAAACCGGAAACGGATAATCCGATACCCCGCCGCCGAAAACGCAAAACGGTGTTTACATATGTGATCCGGCGGTGTATAATGAGAGTATGAAGGGGGTATTTACCTTATGAAAAACTATAATTATCCAAGCATAAGCACACGGATTGCCGCTGTACTTCTTCTGTTCTGTTTTGCTCTGGGACTGGCGGCATGCGGCGGAGGAGGTTCGGGGGGTTCTCCCGATACCCTTCCCGCCGCGAGCGATACCGCCGACAGCGTACCCGACGCCGGAGCGGCAGAAACCCGCACGCCGCTGAAAGCCCCGGTAAAAGATTTCGGCGGATATGAGTACCGCATACTCGAATATAAGCAGACCGAAACGGGACACCGTCAGTTTCTCGATTTCGGCTGGAGCAGCGATCGGGCGGGGGATCTCATCAACGACGCGGTCTATCAGCGCAACAGCGTGGTTGAAGAGCGGCTGAACATTGAAGTTAAGTGCGTTGAGGTTGCCAACGTCAACAGCAACGCACGGACAGCCATACTTGCCGGCTCGGACGAATTCGACATGGCAATGGACTATATTAACCTCGCTCTTGCGATGGCTCAGCAGGGGATGCTTATTGACCTGTATGACGTGGACATTATATCTCTCTCGGAGGACTGGTGGGATCAGGCGGCAATACGCGATCTTGCCGTCGGCGGCAGGATGTACTGCGCCACCGGCGACATCACCATGGCGGACGAGGAGTTGAATTACTGTATATTCGCCAACAAAACCGTGTGGAACGAATACGATGTGGGCGACCTCTACGGTATCGCGCGGGACGGCAAATGGTGCCTTGACATCATGTATAACGCGGCAAAGGATGTCACCCGCGACCTTAACGGCGACGGCGTACTGGACGAGCATGACGTTTACGGAATCCTCACCTCGGTGAGCGTCTCCAATCTCTGGTTCTTCTCTGCCGGAGGACGCGCCGCCGAGCTTGACGCCGACGGCATACCGGTACTGGTGCTGAATACGCCCAAGAATATCGAACGTATTGAAGCCCTGCATAAACTCTTCAATGACACCGAGGTGCTGCTTGAGTGCACCAGGTGCTCAAACACGTGGAAGACATTCAACGAGATGCTGATGGAGGACCGCGCCCTATTCCGTGCGGGCTCGGTTTATAACATCCAGCAATATCGCGGCATGGTGAACGATTTCGGAATCCTCCCGTACCCGAAACTGGACGAGGCGCAGGAGAATTATCAGCACCTCATAGCAACCAACAATTTCTGCGCGTCGGTAACTCTGCCGGTAACCACAAAGGACCTCGACCTCAATGGTATTATTTTGGAGTATTTAGCCTATGAGTCGAAGGAGACAATCACCAAGGCATACTACGACATCAACCTCTACACAAAGGTCTCCCGTGACGAGGATTCGGGTGATATGTTCGACATCATCTTCGCCACGAAGCTCTACGACATAGGCAAGGTATTCAACTGGGGCGGTCTGGAAGCTATAATCAACCAATCGATTGGCAGCGGCGATTTTGCCTCCCGCTATTCCGCCGCCGAAAGCAGAATGTTATCAGAACTCGAAGCCTCCTACGAGTATTTTGCGGGTTTGGAGTGATGAGTGATTGAGTGATAAAGAGAGGTGTATATCATGAAGCGAACAATTTCCGCACTGTTGGCCGTTCTTACGCTGGTTGCGCTGTTTTCGGCGTGCGGAGGCGGTTCGGGCGGCGGTGAGAGCAATGAAAGCGGCAACACAACGGCTGTTACAGCCGATGCCGGGGGCGAAACAGCAGAATCAACCCGGGCAATGCACGGCGTACCCGATGCGCTGGACTTTGACGGCGGCGAATACCGCATATTGATTCCTATATTATGGCAGGGATATGCTTATTACTTCTTCGCCGAAGAGCTGAACGGCGACGTTATGAACGACGCCCTCTTCGACAGGCAACGAACCGTTGAGGAAGCTCTCAACATAAAAATGGCGAAGGTCGAGGTAGGCTCGATAATCGATGTTCCGGCTGCGGTTCAGAAGACGGTGCTGGCGGGGGAGGATGCCTACGACTGCGCCCTTTTCCACTGCATAAGCGGCATATCCGACGCGGCATCAAACGGCTATCTATACAACCTGGACACACTGCCCCATATCGACATGGCCGCCGAATGGTGGAACACCGAGCAGATGGGCGTGCTTCGGCTGGGCAAGAAAACATATTACGCGGTGAACGACTATATGATCCCCTGCCCGTATCTCATAAATTTCAACCGCAACATGGTAAAGGATTACGGGCTTGATGACCCGTATGAACTGACCTTCGCGGGGGAGTGGCTGCTTGATGACTTTGCCGAGATGTGCCGGGCGGTATCGGGCGACGCGGACGGCAGCGGCACTTATGACATAAACGACCGCTACGGGGTCACCGGCAGCGACGCCTCGCTTTACATCAGCTTCGTGCCCGGCGCGGGGCAGTTTATGACCGACCGCGACGCGGACGGCAAGGTTCAAATGGCGCTGAATACCGAGCGCATGGTGAAACTGGTGGAGCTGTTCGCCGGACTTATGACCGAAAACTGCGTCATGTACCCATATAACAAGGAGCTGAACCTCGATACCGGCAGACTGCTGTTTGAATTAGGTTCGCTGTCGACCGCGGAAGTCATGCGCGAATACGATGTGGCGATAGGCTTCCTGCCCTTCCCGAAATATGACGAGAGCCAGGATGATTACCACACTCTTGACTGGGGAGGGCTGATGGCTGTGCCGCTGACTATAGGCAATCCCGAACTGGTGGGCGCCGCAATGGAGCTGATGGCATATGAAGCCGAGAACGGTGTCATTCCCACATATTATGACACAGTTTTGTCGGGCAAGATGGCGCGGGACGAGAATGCCGAGAGGGTACTTGATATACTCTTCGATACGATATGCTACGAGATAGGCGGCAATTACTTCGGCTTCGCGGCGGGCTTCGGCGATCTCTTCTACACTCTGCCGCGGCTGTCGCTGGAAAAGAAGTCAACCGACTTCGCCTCCTGGTATTCGGCAAGAGAGGCAACCGCCGTCGGCGTGATAGACAAATTCTATACGGCTCTTGAGGCTTCCGAGGCGGAGTAACATTCAACAGGCAATAAAAATCATCCGACCGGCGATTTATATTCATCGCCGGTCGGTATTTTATGTCGTTATGTTGTTATACAGGCGCCTATACACATCTGTTTCGGGAGTGTCTGCTCAAATCGGAGACGGCGCGCGTTCATTCGCATGCGATTTACCCCTATCTTACCCGCCCCTGTTCGTCGTGGAAGAATATCCCGTAGCCAGAGCCGGCGGGCTTGCCCGAGAGCAGCCATTTCTTATAGGCGCGGCGAAGCCCGGTATCCTCGGGCCACTGCTCGAGAGGCAGTTTTGAGGCAGGACCGAACACGCGCCAGGCATTGCCGAATGTCTCGGAGGTGGAGGAGCTTATCATATCGAAGTCGTCGATGAAGCCGACGATATTTGATGTTTGGGGCAGCATCTCCTTGTGAGCGGGGTAGAGCAGCCAGGAGGAGCAGGAGATCGGAACCACGCCGTTCCAATTCAAACGTTCGCGGTTGAACTCATACGCGCGGCGGTAGGAGTCATGGCGCAGTTCGCGGGTCAGAGGGCCGGAGGAGGGAATGTGTATGCGCAGCGCCGGCTCGCCCTTGCGGATAACATGACCGCCCCGTTCGTATATCTCGCCGTCAAAGGCGGAGTAGTCGTACTGCAGCCGTCCGTGGGCGAAGCGGGTCAGATGATAGAAGGGCGCGTGCCAGGCGGCCGCCGAGGTGCCCCAGATACCGTCATTGGCGCGGCATTCCTCCAGCTTGCAGCGGTAGTCTACCGTCATGAACCAGAAAAGCTCCTCGTCTATATTGTTGGCGCGGTATTTGTCGAGCAGCAGTTCCGAGGCATTGAGGTAAAACGCCAGATAAAGCGAATACTTATAAACCCCGAATTCGGGCGACATGGAGTCGAGAACGGCGATAAGTTCCGAAGAATCCGAGTAATCGTGGTCGATAAGACGCCGGCTCAGCGTCTCGTAACGGCTGTCGGCGGCAAGGCGGCGGCAGAGGTCGGTGAGAAATCCCCTCGATTCCTCAGGGAAATTCGCTTTTTCCATCAGCAGTTCGACGTGTGACATATATTTCCTCCCCGGTTGGGTCAAATTTCATTTGATACCGCCATATTTGCGGAGCGCTCATTTGTAAATAACTTTGATATTATTCGCAGAATAACGCAAAGGACAGCGTAATTCCGACAAGGCAGCTGCAGCAGTCGCAGGCAGTCTTTACCGTACCGATCTTGAAGCCGTAACGGCGGGATACCTTATTACATCTGTTTCTCACCGTGCGCCGGCATTATACCACAGACGACTGATTTTTTCAAGTGGAACAATTAATATGCCACCCGCCCGCCGATGCGGATTTCGTTCTCGCCCGACCCGAAAGAAGGAAAGGACCTTTTTTGAAATCAGCCATTTTTATATCTATTGTCCATGCCTGCCTTTCATGTTGTTTTGCCGTTATAACATCATGACCGTTGCCCGAATGCAACAGCATCTGCGGATTTTTGCCGTCTCCACATGTTGCGGCACGACACACGCCTTGACATCGAACGCGTGATTGGCTATAATACACGAACACAAGCCTGTATAATGAAAATCGGACATATATATAAATGAATATAAAACTGAAAAAAGCCCTCCCCGCGCTCTCGCTGATAAGCGCCCTGTTCTGGGGTCTCTCCTATCCGCTGGTGAAGATGAATCAGACGGCGTTCGGCGCTTCGGACATCCCCTCGCTGATGCTCATAGCCGGCATCCGCTTTATAATCTCCGGCGGCATAATCGCGGTATGGAACCTTTTCCGGCACCGTAAAAATCCCGCAATACCCGCATACCCCGGAAGGGGCAGCATATGGCATGTGCTCATCCTCGCCCTCACCATGACGGCGGTGCACTATCTCTTTATGTATATGGGGCTGGGCATCTGCACCGGTTCGAAAAGCTCGATAATAAAGCAGACCAGCGTGCTGATAGTCATATTCCTGTCGGGGCTGTTCTTCCCGGAGGACAAACTGAACCTGCCTAAGGTTGCGGGATGTCTGTTGGGCTTCGCCGGGGTAGTGGTCTGCAGTATGCCGCTGTCCGACTTCGATTTCGTGCCTGCCGGAGATATACCCATCTTTCTCGCGGCCGTCTCGGTAGCCGCGGGCGACCTTTATTCCAAGCGCGCCACCCGCAGTATAGACCCCATATTCCTCTCGGGCTGGCAGCAGCTCGCAGGCGGAATTATTCTCACCGCCGCCGGACTGATTGCCGGGGCGGCAGGGGGCAAATTGCCGAAACTCACCGTAACACCCTACGCGGTGGGAGTGCTGCTGGCGGTATGCGGCGCTTCGATTGTCGCCTACACCCTCTACATGGTGCTGACAAAGTACTGCGATCTGTCAAAGCTCTCTATGTTCAAGCTCACCATCCCGGTTTTCTCGGTGCTCACCTCCGGACTTCTGCTGGGTGAGGATATGACAAAGCCCCAGTACTGGGCGTCTATCCTGCTGGTTTCAGCCGGCGTGGTCATTGCCAACCTGAGCATACGCCCCCCCGGCAGCCACTCCCGAGCCGGCTTCGGCGGATAAAGGATGATAAAATGATAAGCCTCTCCGACGCGGATAATTTCCGCCGGGGAGGCTTAATATATGTGTTTGTGTTGCCGGTTAGGATTACACCGGATACGCACCTGCAGCCGACAGCCGTTCGCGCAGTTCGCCGCATAGCGAGGCGGAGGAACCGATGTCCGCGGCGGAGCAGCCTTTATCCAGAGCCAGCGCAGCGGCAATGCCTGCAGCCTGACCCGTGAGATAACAGCAGGGAATGACCCGCGCCGAAGCCTGCATGGCACGGTCGGAGCCTATACAGCGTCCGGCGGTCAGCAGATTATCGAAGCCGACAGGCAGAAGGCAGCCGTAGGGAATACCGTAGGACTCGCCGTCGCCGTGACGGATGTTCACTGATTTGGCGAAGCCGCGCATTCCCTCCTCATCGGCGGTCATGGGATGGATATCAACAGGGTAGGAATAGCGTCCGATTTCGTCCGGCCAGACATAGCCGTCGGAGAAATGGTCGGCGGTCAGCGTTTTGACACAGCGCACCCGCCAGGACTCGCGGATACCCAAGAAGTCGGCAGTGCGCAGCAGTACCACAGATTCGCAGCCCTCCACATAGTCCCGATAGTATCGCTCATATTCGGCGAGACTGCGGCGGCCGAGGAGCAGCGCATCGGTGATGCTTTCACTGGTGCGGTCGTCGGCGGCAAAGACATGCCCCACATTGCCGCCGCCCACCCCCGCATCGGGATAGTTGGGCTTGATCCCCGGGAGCATGGTGTCAAACTCGGAGAGTACACCGTCGCTGTAAGCTTGCCTCAGGTAAGCCCCGTCGGCGCGTTTACGATCGAAGTCCACGCCGCCCCAGAGACTGCATAACGTGGCGGGCATGGTGATTCCGCCCTCATCTCCCCAGTCGCACCCGGCACCCGCAAGCCGGCATAGGGCAGCCGAACCGGTGCAGTCGATATACACCTTTGCGGATACGGCAAAAAGCCCCTCCTGACCCGAGAAAATCGCGCCGGTAATATGTCCGCCTGACATTATTACATCGGTGAGCCGGGTGCATAGCAGCAGTTTTACCCCGGCTTCGGTCACCGTATTGTCGTACCAGCGCTTGAGCGGTTCGGGCTTTGTCACCTGCCAGACGCGGCGGTAGGCGCATTCTCCGAAAAGCGAGTCGTGCAGCTCGCGCCCGAAGCCGCCGGAGAGGAAATGAACGCCGTCGTCGAAGTTCATTATCTCGGGCACCATGGCAAGCACGCTTGCGCCGCCAAGTGAGCCGGTCTGCTCGGTTAATATGACCGACGCCCCCTGACGGGCACACATGACCGCCGCGGCGATACCCGCGGGACCTCCTCCGGTAACCAACACGCCGCACTCGTATTTTACCGGAATCTCCCGGGAATAAGCAATAGTTTTCATATTCTTATTTCTTATGCCTCAGATACAATACAGTTTTGCGGCTCAGTCAAGCGACAGCCACCCCTCAACGATTTTATCAAAATTGGCGCTCAGCGATTTCTGCTGTGCCTCAAAGCCCGAGACTACCGGTTTTTTGTTCTGTATACACTGCGCCATGAACTGGGTTATCATAGGATATTCGAAACTGACGCTCGAAAGGATAATGTCAAGCATGTCTTTTGTGTCGGCATCCCGGGAATACTTCTCCTTCAGTGCGATCTCGAAATATACGGGCGACAGATCTTTGTAGCCTGAGATCGAGAGCGTCTCCAGTACCGCGCCGGCAAGGTCAAGGTTTGCGGTGGGTGCGATGCCAAGAACCGTTACATTCTCGAGTATGAATGTGATGTAGTTCTCCTGATGGTTGTCGTTCTTTGGCATTGGCAGTACACCGAAATCAAAGTCGCAGTCGCGCAGCTTTTGAGCGGTGGAGAGCACCTGGGGCATGAAGAGAGTGTTGCCCGCCGACCATATGCGCACCAGATTCTCGGTTGCAACAAGGGCGTTGTTGGCGGTGTCGTTGTAATGATATGTGGCGTCCAGATCGTTCATGAATCCTTCGACCTTGTTGTATACCTCTAAGTCCCGCTCGCTCAGCGCCTCTTTGAAGCGCAGTACGCCGTCAGCGCCACGTTCGATGTATCGCTGACCCATGCCGAAGAGCTGGGCGTTTATCATGTTGTTGTAGGTCAGATAGCCCAGCCGGTCGCCCTCGCTTACATCGCCGCTGCCGTCAAGATCCGAGTAGGAGTCCTTGACAAGCGCATTTAGCTTATCGAAGGTCCAGGCACCCTTTCTGACATCCTCATATGGCATATCATGCCCCAGGTCTGTAAGCAGATCGCGGTTAAAGAACATGACGCACATGTTTTCAAGCAGGTTTATTGATGCCGATCCGGCAACCAGATATATGTGCCCGTCGATTGTCAGATTGTCGATATAGCCCTGCGAATACCAGGGTGAATCGATTGTAATATACTTGTTGCCGATAAGGTTCGAGAAGTAGCCCTCAGCTGACAGTGCAAGGAGATAGTTTGCCGCCGCAGCCACCAGCCCGTAGGCGTTGTCGTTGGCGAGTACGCTGCCGGTATAGGTTGACATAAAAGCGGCTTTTGTCGAAAACGAGCCCGACTGAGCAACGTATTCAAGGTCGGCGTTCAGCAGTTCCTCCGTCTTCAGATTGCGGGCGTAGACGGCATCGTTGACTACTTCGCCGTTTTCGCTTTCGGCGATGAATTCATAATCGAACTCTGAGCGCACCAGCATTGTTATCTGCTCACCGCCGAAATCTAATTCCCTAAGTGCCGCATAACTGTCGGCGGTGGTGACCACGGTTGTCTCACACGGAGCGGCGTCATCAGCGCCGCCAGAATCTGCGGCAATATTGCCGCCGTCCCCCGAACAGCTATGCAGGGCAAATCCCGCAGTTAGAACCATACTCAATGCCAGTATCAGCGATATAAGACGTTTCATAATAATCCCTCCGCTCGGTTTATACTTTGATGTGATTATACCCCAAAGCCACGTTTATGTCCACCATAAACTTTGACAAAAATCGGCTTGACGGAAAGAGAAATATGCCATATAATGAAGTCAGGCTCAGAACCATGTACGAAAACACAGAAATACAACAGAGAAAAGGAGCAGGTTATGCCAAACATCGTCATTGAAAACAAGATGCTGCGTCTTACCGTGTCGGAAGACGGCATTGCGAAGAGCCTCATCTGTCTTGCCACCGGCGAGGAGTGCCTGAAAGCCGACGAGGAGATATCGCTCTTCTCGGTGACCCAGGACAGACCATTCAACAACGAGGTCAAATTAGCCCATCCCAACAAGCGCACCACCTATCAGGCGAACGCACTCCGTCTTGAGGGCAATCGCTTCATCGTCGGCTTCGAGATAGCGCCTTACGAGGCGGTTATCGAGATGAAGCTTGCCGACCGCTACCTCACCTTCACGCTGGTGGACTTCATCTGCCCGCCCGAGGCATACGGCGGACTCAGGATGACCCCGCCGCCGGTTGCCGAGCTGCGTCTGCTGCAGCTGCCGGTGAAGAATCGCAAATACTTCGGCGAGTGGCTGAACGTCAGCTGGGACGAGAAAGCCGGCGTCTGTGTGCTTGCCGCCTCCCCCTTTGCCCGCATCGAGTCGGAACGCCGGGTGGGCTGCCGCATCATGACCGCCGACGCTGTCCGCGGCATCAAGCTGAAGAACAATCCCGCCGCTCTGATCTGCGCGCCCGGCGACCGGATTCTTGACTGTATCGCCGACCTTGAGGAGGATTACGACCTGCCCCGCGGCGTGGAGAGCCGCCGCAGCGACTTAATCAACGCCTCCATCTACTGGACAGCGGCAATAAATCTGGACAACGTCGACGAGCATATCGCCTACGCGAAGGCGGGCGGCTTCCGCATAATGGTCATCTACTACACCGCCATATGCAAGGAAATCGGCAGTTACGGACTGAACGGCAACTACGACTACCGCCCCGATTACCCCAACGGCAAGGAGGATGTCATCGCGCTGGTCAATAAGATCAAGGCTGCCGGCATAATCCCGGGTCTCCACTTCCTTCAGACGCATATCGGCTTAAAGTCCCGCTATGTGGTGCCCCACGCCGACCACCGTCTTGGCAAGACCCGCATATTCACCCTTGCCAAGGCAATCGAGGAGGGCGACACCGAGCTGTTCGTGGAGCAGAACCCCGAGGACACCGTTATGGATGAACGCTGCCGCATTCTCCAGTTCGGCGGCGAGCTTATCTCCTACGAGAGCTATGTAACCGAATACCCCTACCGCTTCATAGGCTGTCAGCGCGGTGCCCTTTCCACCGAGCTCGAGGATCATCCCAAGGGTCAGATGGGCGGCATTCTGGACGTCTCCGAGTTCGGCGGCGGCAGCTGCTATGTCGACCAGAACACCGACCTTCAGGACGAGGTAGCCGAAAAGATAGCCGAAATTTTCAACTGCGGCTTCCGCACCGTCTACTTTGACGGCTCCGAGGGCACCAATATACCCTACGAAATTCACGTTCCCAATGCCCAGTACCGCGTCTGGAAGAAGCTGACTCCGGCTACTCTCTTCACCGAGGGCGCTGCAAAGGCTCACTTCAGCTGGCACTTCCTCAGCGGCGGCAACGCCTTCGACGTCTTCGGCCCGGCGGTCTTCAAGGAGAAGATTGACCAGTATCCCGCCGAGGAGGCGCCCCGCATGCGTCAGGACTTCACCCGTCTCAACTTCGGTTGGTGGGGCTACTGGGCGCCCGGAGGATGGGGACCCACGGGTATTCAGGCCGATATGTACGAGTACGGCACCAGCCGCGCTGCCGGCTGGGACTGCCCGATTACCGTTCAGACCAGAATGGACAACTTCAAGATTCACCCGAGAACGGCAGACATTTTTGAAGTCATACGCCGCTGGGAGGATGTACGCGCCAGGAAGTGGCTCACGGCCGAGCAGAAGCTGATGCTGCGAGAGCTGGGTCAGGAACATCATCTTCTCATAAACGAGAAGGGCGAGTATGAGATTGTACCCATCGCCATGGCTGCCGTTCCCGACGAGACCACACTGCGCGCCTTTGTGTTCGAGCGCAACGGCGAAGCGTGGGCAGCCTACTGGCATCCCACCGGAGAGGGCACACTAAAGCTGAATATCCCCGCCGCCGCTCTCATGGACGAGTTGAATACGGGCGAGACGGTGCTTGACGCAGTTGACGGCGCGGTGACCCTGCCCGCCTGCAAGCGCCGCTACATCCGCACCAAGCTCACCGCCGCAGAACTTGCCGCAGCCTTCGCGGGCGCTGTGGTCGAGTAAGCGTGTAAGCTGAAGAAACGCCCCGATTCGGGCATTAAACTGACGAATAAGTGACTGAAGCGGCGCCCGTGTATTAAATCTTATACGGGCGCCGCGCAATTCTGTCCGGGAGGAATGACAATGTTAAAAATACTGCTGCCATCGGGCGGCGAAATCGCCTATAAACGCGCCGGAGAAGCCTTCCGCGATATGTGGCAGGCGGTCACCGGAAGCCTTACCGAGCTGCTCTGCGAGAGCGAATATTCGGGAGAGGGAGACGACCTGGTACTCATCGGCAGCGACGCGGTGAACGACCGCACCGCCTCGCTTTTTGCCCGGGATATCATTGAAAGCCTGGGCATACGCTACGGCACAGACGACTACGCCATCCGTTCCGCCCGGTGCGGCGACGTCACCTGTCTCGTGTTGGCGGGCGGACGGGGACGCAGTACCCTCTACGCCGTTTACGACTATTTCGAGCGGGCGGCGGGCTGCCGCTACTTCTGGGACGGCGATGTAATACCGCATCACGATACATTGCCCCTTGCCGGGTTTGATGTGTGCGAGAAGCCTCGGTTCGAATACCGCGGACTGCGCTACTTCGCCCACCGCGGACTGCACCGTTTCCAGGCGGAACACTGGTCGCTTGCCGACTGGAAGAGGGAAATCGACTGGATGGTGAAGCGCCGCCTCAACTACTTCATGCTGCGCATCGGTATGGACGACGTGTTCCAGCGCGCCTTCCCCGATGTCGTGGACTACCCGTCCGCCTCGAAGAAACTGCCCGAGGCAACCGCCGGGTACGACGACCGCTCCCTCTTCTGGCCGCTTGAATACCGGAGCACGCTGCGCAAAAAGCTGCTTGAATACGCCAGAGAGCGGGATATAATGCACTCCGAGGACTGCGGCACCATGACCCACTGGTACTGCCGCACGCCGATACAGTTCCTCGAGAAAAAGAAGCCCGTCCTGCTCTCACAGACCAGCGGCGGCTACTCCGAGCAGACCGGACTTGTATGGGATCCGCGGATAAAAGAAAATCTTGACAATTATCTGAAAATAACTGATGTCTACGCCAATTATTACGGCACTCCTCAGCTTTTTCATACCATCGGACTTGCCGAGCGGAACATCTCCGCCGACCGCCGGGAGAATCTGAAGATAAAACTCTTTACCTACCGCCGCATACTGCAGAATATCCGCGAGAAATACCCCCAGAGCAAGATGCTAATCGCCGCCTGGGACTTCATCGGTTGGTGGCGCAAGGAGGAAATTCAGCAGCTGATAAACGAGCTTGACCCGCAGCGCACCATCATTCTCGACTACATGTGCGAGCACGACGACCCGGAGCAGGCGTTTTTGAGCTGGGGCGTGGTGGGTAAATTCCCCTGGATTATAGGCATGTTCCACGCATACGAGTCGGAGAGCGACATACGCGGCCCCTACGACCGCACGAAGGAGCGGCTGAAGATCGCAGACGCCGACCCCATGTGCAAGGGTATGGTTATGTGGCCGGAGCTGAGCCACAGCGACACGCTGGCGCTGGAGTACCTGGCGCGCAACAGCTGGCGACCGGAGGAGGATACCCTGACCATTGAGACGCTTGCCGGGAACTTTGTGACCTCCCGATACCCCGCAGAAGACGTTCCGCTGATGAACGATATATGGCAGACCTATCTGCCCATGGTGAAGTTAGTGGAGTGGGGACACTACAGCCGCCGCACTCCCGACGACCCGGATTACGTCAAATACTGTCACAACTGGTGGGACAATCGGGTATTCCTCTACGACATGCTGGGCGTGGGCTGCATACAGAAGCTGAGGGACAGCGACATGCTGCGCTGGGATTACCTGCTTGGCAGAGTGAGAGAAGAAGGCTGTGCCGAACGGGGCGCGGCGATACTCGCAAAGTTAGCCGGACGGGCGAAGGGCTGCGGTGCCGACGGATGTAATCAGTTCCTGCGCCGCGATATGTATGATATCGCCATCTCGATTATCGGCCGGCTGTCTCACTGGGGGATCATGCGTCTCTGCCTGCTGCGCAGCCGCTTTGAAAAGAGTGAAACCAGTCTCGGCGGAGAGATGATAAGCCTTGTTGCGGCGCTTAGAGAGCTGGCGGAGCTGCTCTGCGGCATTGTATGCGGGCACGAGGATTACTCCATGTACGCCACGCTTAAGGGCATGGACGAGGTGTCTCCGGTCAGCGCCCGGTTTGAGGAGACGCTGAAGCAGAACCTTGTCAACGGCTACTGCCGCCAGGCCTGTTCCGAAGCTTACCGCTATCTCTTCCTCGACGAGCAGAGGGTTTACTTCGACTGGGTAGAGGAGAATGTCCGCGCCGGCATGCAGGTATTGGCCGGAAGTGAGCCTCAGCCCTGGACTGCCGATTTCGGCGCGAAGAAGCGCGAGCTGTTCGAGGACTTCATGGCGCGTCCCCTTGCAGAAATGGCGTGCGCTGTCAGGACATGCGGCGAAACGGCATCTGACAAATCCTGCGATTACGCCGACTGCTGCGAAAAGGCTGCGGCGCTTGTCAGCCGTCTCGGTCTTTAATGTAAGAATATCTGTAAATTACATCCCCGTCTCCGATTCACTCGGAGACGGGGATGTGATTTTGTCGATGTGTTCACGCTATTTTCCCGTGCCCACGCCGTCGGCGGTACCGCAGAAGGTTAACTCGTATTTACCTTCCAGCGCCGGGAATTCCCTGAGATAAGCCCTTTTGAGAGAGTCGGCAATGCTCTCGGTATACGCCGGGTCGGCTATGGCTATACAGCTTCCCTTGAAGCCCGCCCCCGAGAAGCGGCCGCCGTATATGCCCTCGGTGTTTGCCATCAGCTCGCAAAGGTATCTAAGCTCCGGCGAGCCGGTCTCCCAGCTAACCATGGAGGAACGGGCGCTTTGATTCATGAGCATTCCGAAGGCGGCAAGGTCTCCCCTGCGCCATGCCTCAACACCCGCCTCGACCCGCTCCGACTCGCTGTAATAGTGCTCGGCTCTCCGCCGCCAGCTGCCGGGGAGTTTTTCGCCGTAATGTTCGAATATCTCGCGGGGTACGTTCCGCAGAAACGCCTCGTCAAACTTTCCGTATTCCACACCCGCCCAGGCCTGCAGGGCGTATGCCGCCGACTTCGCCTCATCCACCCGCATGTTATAACGGGAGCCGACAAGCGAACGCTCCACGCCCGAGAAGATCACCGCCAGGGTGTAATCGGGCATATCGACGGGCGGGGCGATGTTCTCGTAACTGTCGTCCAGCATATCCATATATAGCAGGTGTTCGGCGCGGCAGAAGACCTCGCAGGACTGATCCAGCTTGCCGCAGGCGACGCCCACATAGCTGTTCTCCGCCTCCCGGGCTATGGTGATAAGCTCCCGGTCGCCGAGAGCTATGCCGCCGGTTACGCCTGTCGGAGACTCCCTGCCCTGGGCGGCACAGAGGGCGTTGAGGAAGGATATAATCACCGCCGCCGAGCTTGAAAGCCCGCCGATGGGCAGTTCGCCGTCGATAAGCACGTCTATGCCGGTGTGAAGCTCATACCGCTTCCCCAGTGAAAGAACAGCGCCGCGCAGATGGTCAGCCCAGTCGCCAACGCGGATGGACGGGATATCATTAAGGGAAAACTCCGCCTGGGTGTCGAACTGGCGGGAGACGATGGCAAATCCGCCGTCCTCCCGTCTGCGCCAGGTGCAGTATATGCCTTTGTCTATGGCAAAGCCGGTGATTTTTCCCTGCTGATGATCGATATGGGCGCCTAAGGGACATACCCGGTAGGGTGTGAAGGTCTCGCCGTCGGGCGCGGCGCCCCGAAAGGCGGTTTCAAAAAGTTCGCGGTTTTTCATGATTTCTCCTGATACTGCATATTTAATATGTTTGACACTATTTTAGCCTGCGGCGGCGTCTCTGTCAAGGGCAACTTTCATAAACCGCCGTTGACAGAAGCCTTTGCGGTGAGATATAATCAGACCATAAGAATCGAATTTCGAAATGAGGTAAAAATATGTCCGGGCAAAAGACAAATACGGGCAGCGGCATATTCGACTGGCAGTTCGAGCGCCCAGACAGGCGTTACGGCTACAACGCCGATACACAGTGGGGCGGCTTCTCGAGAGACGCCGAACTGCGTTCCCGCCCGGCTCCGGAATGGGCGCTTTTGCCCTTTGAGAAATACGGAGGGAATCCCGTGTTTGCCCCCGACAAGGAGAGCTGGGACTGCGGGCGCTATGGCGGCGGCGTGCACAACGGCGCGCTGGTCAAGCGCGGCGGCGAGATATATTACATATACCGGGGTGAGTTCCGCACTCCGGACGACGACAGACTGGCGGCTCAGCGCGCCACCGGCATAAACTATCACTGCGACATCGGCACGGCGGTGCTGCGGCGAAAGACCATTGCCGACGGCGAAAAAATGTATTTCGAGCGGGTCGCCGGCCCCTTCTTCCGTCACGGAGAGGACTTTATATACAGCTTCGAGGACGTCTGCTGTGTGGACGCCGGTGAATCTGTGTCACATCCCCGCTACTGCATCTACCTCAACCGCTGGGATTGGGCGCGTATGAACGACCCGTCGGTGAGCGGCATCATCTGCTGTACCTCGGACGACCTGATACACTGGGAGAATCACGGTCTGCTCTTCCCGGACGCCGGGAGAATCCACCGGAACCCCTGTGTGCTGCAGGACGCCGATAACCGACCGGTGAAGGACATGTCGGGACGTTATGTCATGTATATAAACAACGGACTTATCGCCTTCTCCCATGACCTTATGCACTGGGAATCGGAGGAGACCGGATACGACTGGCCGGGCGGAGAGGGCTGCTTCGCCCTGAGCCGCGGCGAGGATATCATACTGTTCACAGGCGGCAATCACTCGGGGCATTTCTACGCGGTGGGCGAGGTGCTCTTCTCCCGTGAGAACCCGAAAAAGCCGCTGGATTATCTGCAGAACCCGGCGCTCACCGCAGACCCCGCTATACCCTGGGAAGACGGACGGCTTGCCGACCCGCCTCACGATTACTGCTCGGAGTTTTCCGACACCATATTCTTCACCGGCATTACAAGGTCAGGCGACCGGCTTTATGTCAGCTACGGGGGCAGCGAATACTACACCTGCCTCGCCACAATAAAATATAACGAAAAGGAGACAGAAAAATGAAATACGGAAAAATTATTGCCGCATTCCTTGCGGCGGCGCTGCTGCTCTCGTTTGTCCTGACAGCCTGTTCGGGCGGAGGCGGGGAGAACGCCGAAGTTACCGCTGCCGCTGCTGATGCGACAGAGACGAATACCGAACCCGCCGAGACCGAGCCCGAACTTGCCGTTCCCGACCTGCCGGACAACGACTTCGGCGGCAAGGTGTTCAGCGTACTGACCTGGTCCCGGGCTGACACAAAGGTGCAGGACGACTTCATAGCCGAGGAACTGGACGGCGAGCCGCTGAACGACGCGGTTTATCAGCGCAACTCCACAATTAAGGAGCGGTATAATTTCGAGATAGCCTGTATCGAGGAGACCCGCGCCAACTTCCAGAACACCGCGACCAAAGGCATACTCTCGGGCGACGACCTGTATGCGGTGATCAACGGCGGCGTCAGTACCGCCTGTACGGTGCTGGCGAGGAGCGGCTATATATTCGACCTCAACTCTCTGAACTACATCGACCTGGAAAATCGCTGGTGGGATCAGCGCTGCAACAGCGACCTTTCGGTCGGCGGCAGGCGGTATATCGGCATGGGCGACATCTGCACCATGGACAACAGCCAGACCTGGGCGTTCATCTTCAACCGCAAGCTGGCGGAGGATTTCTCTCTGGGCGATATGTATAAATTGGTATATGACGGCGGCTGGACGCTTGACGCAATGTACGGCATGATGCAGAAGTCGGCTGCCGACCTGAACGGCGACGGCGTATTTGACCAGCTCGACCGCTGGGGGCTGATGACCGAGAACTATAATTACTACATGCAGTTCTTGGGCGCGGGCGAGCTGGTGGCGAAGAAGGACAAGGACGACATGCCCTATCTCACCTTGAACAGCCCCCGCGTGTCGAGTGTGCTTGAAAAGGTGTATGACATATACCACGGCTCGGCGGGCAGCGCCTTCATCGCCGAGAACTGGATGTTCTTAGCCTCCTCCTCTGTCTGGACCGAATATATCATCCCCATGTTCGCCGACGACCGCGCCCTGTTCTACTTCACGGGAATCGGCAACACCTTCAAGCACCTGCGCGACATGGAGAGCGAGTTCGGCATCATTCCCACCCCGAAATACGATGAGGCTCAGGAGGAATACTACAACGGCATCTCGGCGAGCTGGGCTACCTGCGTGGTCATTCCCGTCACCTGTCAGGCGCCGGATGACAGCGCCTTCTTCCTTGAGGCGCTTTGCTGTGAGAGCCTGAACACGGTCACTCCCGCATACTTTGATATAATCTTCGAGGGCAAAGCCGTGCGCGACACCGAATCTATCGCAATGGTTGATCTTATACTCAGCACCCGTATCTTCGACATAGGCTACCTTAACAACTGGGGCGGCGTGACGAGTCTCTTCACCGAGACGGTCAAAGCCTCATCCTTCGACTTCGCCTCGCGCTACGCATCACTGGAAAGCAAAATACAGGCGGCGCTTGAGGAAGAATACGGTGCACAGTCGTAATATATCATAAAGGAAACGGAACACACCGATAACGGGAGGAAATGACAATGGCTAAAGTCAGAATAGGAGTAATAGGCTGCGGCGGCATGGGCAGAGGGATTCATCTCCCCTCGCTGACTTCCATACCCGATTGCGAGGTCTGTGCGGTCTGCGACCTGGTGCATGAGAGAGCCGATGCCATGGCAGCGAAGTATAACATCCCCCGCACCTATTATATGCATACCGATCTTATCGCGGGTGAGGCGGGGAAGCTTGACGGCGTGGTCTGTCTGGTGGAGCCCGATCGCATGTACCGGGTGGTATACGATTGTCTTAAAGCCGGCTTCAATGTCATGATGGAGAAGCCCGCCGGCATCAACTCGTACCAGTCCGACTCGCTTGCCCGCACGGCAAAGGCGATGAATCTCAAACTGGCGGTGGCGATGAACCGGCGCCACATCCCCCTTGTGCGGGAGGTCATGCGCATAATGAGCGAACTGACCCAGATAAACGAGGTGGACGGCGTGTTTATCAAGCACAGCAATATCGCGGACTGTTGGCACTATATGGACGCCTATGTGTCGGATATCATTCACGCGGTGGATCTGGTGCGCTGGCTCTCGGGCGGCACAAAGCTTGCGAAGGCGGCGACCGTCTCACGCGCCATAAATTCACCGGTGACCAACTCATGGCTCAGCGTCTTTACCATGGACAACGGCGTGGCGGGCACGCTGAGAGCAAATTACCAGACTGCGAGCCGGGTCCACACCTTTGAGGTTCACGGTCCCTCGGCGTCAGCCTATATCAGTCTCGGCTTCGCCGAACAGGTCTGCGAGGCGACAATCCTCACCTCCGCGTCGGGCAGCATATATTCCCGTGCCGCGTCGGGTTACGCCCTGCCCGGCATTAAAAAGCTGGACGGCATCGCCCTTGCCGGCGGAAAGGAGTATTACGAATACTACGGCTACAAGTCGGAGAACGAGGATTTCGTGGCGGCGCTGCGGGACGGCCGCGACCCGCTCTGCACAATCGAGGACGCAGCTCTCTCCATGCACATGGCGGAGGAGCTGTTAGCCGCCGAGATAGTGTAATGATGTGACCCATATATAAAAGAATTACGGAACCGCCGAGGTTCTGTAATCCTGACATAAAACAAAGCGGATTCGGGAACAGCAGCCTGAATCCGCTTTATCATCAGTCGGAAATAAACCGTCAGTTGATTATTTCAACCGCCAATCAACGCTGCGGTTATTGCAAAAGCTCAATAAACTTGTATAATAAAGTCAGAACAAGCGCTTGTTACTTTATAAACGAGGTGAATATCAATGGATATCAGAATAACGGAAAACTTAAAGTCTTTCCGAAAGAAAAACGGAAACACACAGGAGGAGCTCGCAAATCACTTAAATATCTCTGTTCAGGCTGTTTCAAAATGGGAGCGCGGCGAGGGTTATCCGGATATAACCTTGCTGCCTTTAATTGCTGCATATTATAACAAGTCAGTGGATGAGCTGCTGGGATGCGATGAAATTCAAAAAGCCCAAAAGATAAATGAATACCTCTGTCAATATGACAAAAACGGCAATTGCGGGAAAATACAGGACAATATCGAATTGATGAAAAAAGCGCTCAAAGAATTTCCGAACGATTTAACACTGATGTTCAAGCTTTGCAATGCTTTGCTGTTTGTTGATAAGGCTGAATATCTTGATGAGTGCATCCGGGTCGGCGAGAAAATCCTGACAAGCTGTGTCGACGATTCAATACGGTTTCCCACAATTCAGCATCTCGTATATGCTTATAACTCGAAAAATGAACGGGAGAAGGCAAAGGAATATGCCGAAAAACTGCCGGACTTGCACTGTTCGCGGAATACCGTGCTTGAGTGTGTTGTAAAAGGCGAGGAACTTCGCAAGCTTACTCAGGGCAATATCGCACAGCATGTTGCGCTTATCGACTCATCGGTTACGTGGATGCTGCGTTCAAAAGATTATACGGCGGAAGAGAGAATTTTCGCGTATGAAACCGTGGATAAACTGTATAATTTATTCTTATATGATGGTAATTACGGAACCGAACATTGTGCGCTTCATATGCTTTGGATGAACATTTCCGGTGAATATGCCAGGCTGAAAGACACGTCAAACACTATATCGGCACTTAAAAAAGCCTATTATCATGCATATGAAATGGATAATTTTAAGGAAGGTAAATACTCCTCATTGTTTGCGGACACCGGAGAATATTCAAAGAAAAGCTTTTTGAAAAACTTTGAAAAAAGCTATGTTGAATGGCTGAAGTCGGTTATGCAGGAGAGCGTGTTTGATTTTATCCGGGATACGGAAGAATGGAACAGCATTATGAATTGACAATATCTTGCTTCGAAAGAAGCAGGCAGCTGTGCGGATAACCCGGCAAAACCGACGAACGAAACAACCTGCTGTCAATCTCACCGCAGAACAGTATGACGCTGTAATCCATACATACATAAATAAAGAAAGACGGAGCCGCCCGGGTTCCGTCTTTCTTTTGTTTATAAAGATTATTCAATATACACCCGCTTCACCGGCGCGGCGAGGCGTTCGGCGTTCCCGTGATAGACAAGCTCACGCACCTTGTCGGGCAGCTCAAGGCTTTCGAGGAAGGCGAAGAGCCGTCCGTCGTAATAGTCCCGGGCAAAGACGAAGCGGTCGGGGTGAGCTGAAATCAGGGCGCGGCTGTAATCCCGGTCGCGGGAAATGGCTGTCAGACAGGAGCCGGCGGAGCAGTCGCAGTAGAGGTTGGGATATTTGTCAAGCAGCACCTCTATCCTGCCGCCGGGAACCACGGGACCGGTGGGGTATGCGATAGTCTCGCCGAGATTGTCATTCGAGATATGGCACCAGAAGCCGGGGGCGTGGCCGAGGAAGTTGGTCTCGGGGCAGAGTTTAAGCACCCGCTCAAAGGTGTCGATATCGCCGCCGTACCACCATGAGGGACGGGGGAATGCGCTTCTGCTGCGCTGCGCTCCTGAATTGTCGAAGTGCAGGGTGACGGGCAGACCGTTCTCGCCGCAGAAACGGAACATCTCTATTGCGTCGGGGTTGTCATACATCATGCGCAGTTTGATCTCGCCGCAGACCTGAACATTGTAGTTGGCGATGGCGGAACGCATGCGCTGGATGGAGTCGGGGCGGCGGGGGTCGGGCGCGTAGCCGAGAATGAAGCGATCGGGCGCCTTCTGCTTGTACTCCCAGCAGAGGCGGAAGGAATTCGGCGCCGAATCGTCAACAGGCAGCGCCATTGCGAATATCGAGTTGGGGTCATACTCGTCCCGGGGCGTATCCCACGCCAGAAGCCAGGCTGCGGCAATGCCGTTCCTGTCCATGTTTTCAATAGAACGCTCGAAATTGTGACCGTGAAAATCGGGGTGACTGTGGGCGTCGATTATCCTGATGCCCTTGTCGGCGATATTAGACATAACGCTGTGCCCTTCCTTTCACTCGTTTGTGGTGCCGTACCAGCGGCCGCCCTGCTTCGAGCCGTCTATACCCCCCTCGATGAGCTCGCCGTGGTTCTCCGCCACCTTGCGGAAGCCCTCGGCATAGCGCTCGATCCACTCGGGCATGTAATGCTTGAACCATGGAATAGAGTAGCAGTATTTCTCCTCCGATGGACGGCAGAGCGCATCGTCCGCCCGGGCGTCGCGGTCGCTGAAAGCGATGCGGCTGGGCTTGCCGATGTTATAAAGGTCGAAGGTCTGGAAGAACTTGTGGGTGTGCAGGCAGTAGTTGCCTCCCGGCCAGCAGATACCGCCGATCTCAGCCCTCACTGCCTCGCAGAAGCGGTTGACCGGCAGTCCGTGCAGCTCTTCGGGGTGATAGGTGCCGTGGGGCGCATACCATCCCGCCATGTTGGAGCCGGTGGATTCGTCCACACGTATGGCGCGTATACCCGGCACCCCTTCAAGCAGGTCCCAGAAATAGTTCATGGCGCGGCGTATCTCGGCGCAGCGCTCGTCGTAGTATTTAAGCTGTCCCCGTGCGAGGACGGAGCAGAGCTGATTCGCCCGCCCCTTGACGCCGCCCAGAGGTATGTGGAAATAATCCTTCAGCTCGGGGGAATCTGTGATATACGTGGCGTTGTTGCGCTCGTAATGGGCGAAAGCCATGGCGCGCTCGTAGAGACGGCGGTCGTCGGTGACCAGCATGCCCAGCTCGCCTGCCGCGAAGGATTTTCCGCTCATCAGCGACATGGCGGCAATGTCGCCGAAGGTGCCCAATTTCTTGCCCTTATACAATCCGCCCTGGGCGTGGGACACGTCCTCGATGACGTAAAGGTTGCGGCGGCGGGCGATCTCCATGATAGGGTCCATGTCGGCGGGATAGCCGAAATAATGAACCACCATTATAGCCTTGGTTTTGGGCGTGATGCAGCGCTCGATGTCGTTCGGATCCATGCTCAGCATATCGTCGATATTGCAGAACACGGCGGTGGCGCCGAAGTTGATCGCCTGTGAAATACTGGCCCAGTAGGTTTTGGTGGTACAGATGATCTCGTCTCCCATGCCCAGCCCTATGGCGAACATGGCGGAGGTCAGCGACATTGTGCCGTTGCAGTAGGCTATGGCGTACTTCCGTCCCTGCCACTCGGCGAATTCGCGCTGCAGCTGTTCGGTGATGTCTATGCCCGAGAATCTGTTATTGCGTATCACATCAAGCGCCGCGGCTTCATCCTCCTCGGTGAGGATAGGCCATTTGAAAAGCGATTCCGGCGGATTCCCGGCTACTGCCTTCGGCCCGCCGTTTATTGCAAGCTTGTTACCCATAGTTTACCCTCCATGCGTGAAAATGTGAATTTTACTTACCTCTATCTTATTCTACGCTGTAATTCCGCCCGCGTCAACAGTGTTTTTATAAAGATGTGAGATGTTTATCAGCGCAGGCTTTCGATGTCGGCGGGCAGTCTGCGTTTGCCTGTTCATTATACATCCTGCCCGCTGTTTTTTCAAGGCATAATTGACATAAAGGGCGAAATGTGTTATTCTTTCACGGAAGAACAACGTTAATACCGAAAGGACGTGCAATATGGCAAAGAATCCCGACATCAAAAAGTGGCGAAGCTACAAATTCGGCATGTTCCTGCACTACGGTCTTTACTCGGTCATAGGCGAGGGCGAATGGGTGATGTTCCAGAAGCCGATCGACAAGGACGAATACGCCCTGACCATGAAAGATTTCACGGCGGAGAACTTCGACGCGGCGGGTCTGGCGTCGCTGGCGCGGGGCGCCGGCATGAAGTACATGGTGCTCACCGCCCGGCATCACGACGGATTTTGTCTGTTCGACAGCAAACATTCCATCGGCGACTATACGGTCATGAACACGCCGGCTCAACGCGACCTGATAAAGGAATACACCGATGCCTGCCGCGCCGCGGGGCTGGGAGTCGGCATCTACTATTCGCCCATGGACTGGCGCTGCGAGGGATTTTTCCTGCCCGGCATGTACCGCAAGTCAGCAATGGCGATGCGGGAACAGTGCCACCGGCAGGTGCGTGAATTAGTCACCGGCTACGGTACGCTTGACGTGCTGTGGTACGACGGAGGCGAGGATTACTGGCTTGCCCACGGCGTCGACCTGCGCAAGGGCTGCCGCCCCGAGGACTTCCGGGAGAATCCCCCAATAGAGGAATTCTGGGGCGAATTAGAGCTTGACGAAATGGTGCGCGAGGCACAGCCCGGCATAGTGGTGGGCAACCGGCTGGGTATGCGGCGCACCGGCGACTATCTGACCCCCGAACGGGTGGTAGGCGGCTTCAATCCCTATGAACCCTGGGAGACCTGCGACACACTGTCCGAGACCTGGGGCTGGACGCCCGGGGGCAGGCTCAGACCGGCGAAGGATGTTATTCGTCTGCTAATCAATGTTATAACCGGCGGCGGCAACCTGCTGCTGAATCTAAGTCCACGTGGCGACGGCTCCCCCGATCCAACCCACGCGAAGCGGCTGAGGGAGGTGGGCAGCTGGCTGGCGCCCTACGCCGACGCGGTTTACCCCACCGACGGCGGCCCCCTGCGCAACTCCAAGGACAGGGGCGGCTTCACCTCCGACGGCTGCAGTCTGTTCTGCTGGCTTATGGATGCCGAAAGCGCCCGAATCCCCCTCATTTCGCCGGCAGGGCGTGAGGCGGGAAAGACACCTGCCCGGATATGCGACGTCATAAGCCGCAGCCGTGACACCGAATACACAATAGACGGCGACATTCTGACGGTTACCCGCACGGACGGCGGCGACGGAATAGCATCGCTCACCGAAATAGTATTCGACAGTGAGGTCAGCCGGGTATACGACGACATAAATTGGTGCTCTGATTACGACGCCTTCGGGCAGTGAGGAGGGCAGGTATGCTCAAAGACTACAACGCGCGGTTGAAAACCGCAGTTCTGGGAGCTCACAACAGGAAGCTCGCCGTGAAGCGGGGAACTCTCGCCATCAGCGTGGTGGAGACCACCCCGGTGGTGTGGCAGGGCAGGCTTCTGCGCTTCGAATGGGTTCGCCCGGATAATCGCGTCTGTCCCTTCCCGGAGCACCCGGGAGTTGAAACCGGCTGTTACCGCTTCACCGACATGGGGGAGGAGCTTAAGGGCAATTGCGGCATTCACTGGCCGGACTTCGCCTTCGACCACTCCTTCGGATGCTGCTATAATAATCCGGATGACGGGAAAATGTATGTTTTCGGCACCCGCGGAGGGGGAAACGGCAGGTATATCGACGCCTTTGTCTCCTCCGACCTTGTGCATTGGGAAGAACATGAAGCGTTGTCCTTTCCCGAGGATATGGGAACATTCAACACCTCGGTGTGCCGCGGAGACGGGAAATATATAATGGCTATCGAGATAGGCGGCACGCATCCGGCGGTGGGAAGCCCCTTCACCTGCGTCTTTGCACAGTCTGAGGACCTCGTCCGCTGGGAAATGCTGGACATGATGAAATACAGCTACTCACGCGACCGCTACACCGCCTGCCCGATGATACGTTTTTATGACGGCATGTATTATATAATCAACCTTGAAAGCGCGCCTATGCACCGCTGGCTGCCCTACATAGTGCGCACCCCGGATTTTGTCGAATTTGAAATAGGTCTTGTCAACCCCGTAATGTACCCGAGCGAGGAGGACAGGCAGCCCGCCCTGCCCGGGAAGTTCACCCCGGAGCAGCTTGAATATATCAACTCCTGCCCGAATAACAACAACAGCGATTACGACACCTGCGAATACAACGGAAAAACCATCATCCTCTACAGCTGGGGCAACCAGTGGGGCAGGGAGTTCTTAGCCATGGCGGAATACGACGGCGGCGAGGAAGAATATCTCAAATCCTTCTTTGAGTAAGGGCGTTTTATAAAGAGAGTTTTACCGGGCGGGTCACGAAAACCGGGGCGAAGGCATTGACACCTTGTTTCTTTGTGAATTGCCGACAAAAACCCTCCCGATGCGTCTGTCTCGGACGCGTCGGGAGGGTTTTACTTATGTCTTAATACTGAAACAGCCGATTACTTTCTCTTCTTGAGGGAGAGAGCGGCGCCGGAAACGGCAGCCATCGAAACGATGGCGCAGAGCACCGACATGTCAGCGGTCTGAGCAGCGGCGGCGGGAGCCTTGTCTGCGGCTTTTGCGGCAGCGGTGGTCTCAACCGGAACCTTGACTACATTTGCGTCGAGGGTGAGGAAGTCGTACTTGTCGGCGGAGCCCTTGGACTCCTGAGAGGAATAGGCGTTGTAGACCGCACGGGTCTCGGCGCCGTTCTTCTTGTACATATCGTTGATCTGGAGATCGAAACCGATATTCATGCCGGCGGAGATCTTCTCCTTGTACGCCTTGATCTCGAACTCTACGGCGTAGCCGTCGTCGGTAATCTTGGAACCCCAGGCGGTGAAGCCGTAGTCGCCGAGCTTCTCGGTTATGGTGGAGGTGGCGTAGTAGGTGCCTACATTGGCGACGTCAACACGATACTGGTCGCGGGTACGGGCGTTTTTGTTGGAGTAGTCGATGAATACTTCAACAGAATCCTTGTCCCAGGCGTTTGCCGACGCGGTGGTCTTGAGAACCTCCTTGTCAACTACGGTGCAGTAGACATAGAGAGTATCGGTGCCGTTCCAAAGAACATAGCCGACGCCGTTGGCGCCGGTGGTGGCGTCCGCATTGAAGGGCAGACCCATCTTGATCTGAAGACCGAGGGCGTAAATGGGATCCATCTCGCCGTCGATCTTTATGGGATCACCGGCAACCGGAACCTTGCCCCAGGATTTAGCGTTCTCGGCAGCGCCTGCCGGAACAGTCATGGCGACTACAAGCAGAGCGATTACGAGAACGGTAAGGAGCTTTCTCATATGAAAACACCTCTTTTAAGTATTTCTTCGGCGGTGAGGGGCGCCGAAAGATAGTTTCAGTATAGCACCAAGCTGATAAAAAGTCAATAGTCATTTTTATTCTTAATATAATGGCAATTCATGGTTCCTGTCGATAAAAATTCAAAATTCGTTAGTACCGATGCAACAATATAGAAATATAATATTGACAGAGGTGCTTCCGTACTGCGGTTTTACTTAAATACGGAGGATGATGTTGTTTATAAAATGAAAATAAACACCATCGAGGTACAAAGCATCTGAGAGCAGTAAACACAATTTCGGATAAACGGTATTATATGAAAAAACTGGCGATATTTGACGGCAACAGCCTCCTGAACCGGGCATTCTACGGTATACGGCCGCTTAACACCCGGGACGGACTCAACACAAACGCGCTTCACGGGCTTGCAAACATGCTGGTGAGGCATATTGAACAGATTTCTCCCGACTACGCCGCCATATCATTTGACCTGCCCCAGCCCACCTTCCGGCACAAAGCCTACGAGGGCTACAAGGCGACCCGCAAGGGCATGCCGCCCGAACTTGCCGAACAGCTGCCCTATGCGAAGGAGCTGGGAGCGGCGCTGGGACTTGCGGTTCTGGCTCTTCCCGGCTGGGAGGCGGACGATATTTTAGGCACATTAGCCCGTACGGCAGGCAGTCAGGAGGTCATGACCTACATAGTCTCGGGCGACCGGGACCTGCTGCAGCTGATAAATGACACAACACATGTGCTCTATGTGCGTGGCGGCGATGCGGACGAATACGACGAGAACCGCTATGTGTCGGAATACGGCGTGCGTCCCCCCAGGCTTGTAGACGTGAAGGCGCTGATGGGCGACACATCGGACAACATCCCCGGCGTTGCGGGCATAGGCGAAAAAACCGCCTTCAAGCTGATAGCCGCCTTCGGCTCGCTTGACGGCGTATATGAAAATCTCGACGACAAGAGTATAACAAAATCGGTGCGCGCCAGACTTGCCGCCGGCGAGGAATCGGCGCGGCTCTCCTACTCGCTTGCCAGAATCGAGACGGAGGTGCCCTTCGATCCGCCCTTTGAGCTGTCGGACGCTGCATACACCGGATATCGCCGCCAGGAACTGTCCGAGCTTCTGACAAGTCTGGAGTTTTCAGCCCTCAGCAGGCGGCTGGGGCTTGACAAGCTGCGCGGCGGGCTTGCGTCGACGGGCGGCGCTGCCGGAGCGCAGACCGAGCCGACCAGACACGTGACCCGCATACCCCCCGAGGAGCTTGCCGACCGCATAAACGTGAATACGCCGGCGGCGGTGTCGATAACCTTCGGCAGCTCAGGCGGGGATCAGAGCGGCGTTATTACGGCGGCAGCCTGCGAAGGCGGCGCCGAACCTGTGTTTTACAGCAGCGAATTCCTTTCTCTGACCCAGCTTCGTGAGTTCTTCGCCTCCGGGCGGGAGCTTTGGGTGCACGACAGCAAACGTCTCGTCACCCTGCTGACCGGCGCGAGAGTCGATGTGAACTGTAATTTTACCTTCGACGCACAGCTTGCCGGCTATGTGCTGGATTCATCGGGCGGATACTCCCTCGCAGAGCTGTCCTCGAAATACCTGGGCGAGGCATATTCAGAGGATGAACAGCAGGCGGCGGGCGGTGAAGCGGAGCTTATCTGCCGTCTGCGCCCGGTAATGCTGAAACGCCTTGAAGAGGAGGGGTCGGCATCGCTTTACTCCGATATCGAGCTTCCCCTTTCGGCGCTGCTGCTTAGAATGGAGCGCATCGGCTTCAAGGTGGACACCGACGCGCTTGCTAAATGGTCGCGCGCCCTTGACGAACTCAGCAATGCCCACGCCGAGCGGGTATTCGAACAGGTGGGTTATACCTTCAATCTCAACTCTCCGAAGCAGCTGGGCGAGGCGCTCTTTGAAACCCCCGGCCGCGATGAGCCGCTGCTTCCGCCGCCGAAACGTGGCAAGACGGGCTACTCCACCTCCGCCGAGGTGCTTGAAAAACTGCGCCCCTACAGCCCGGTTATCGAAAACATACTTGAATACCGGCAGGCGGCAAAACTGAAATCAACATATGCCGACGGGCTGCTTCGCGCCGCCGACAGCGAGGGTAGGATACACACCACCTTCACCCAGACGGTCACCGCCACGGGCAGGCTCTCCTCGATTGAGCCGAACCTGCAGAATATTCCCATACGCACCGAGCTGGGGCGGGGCCTCAGGCGCTGCTTCATCCCGGGCGATGAAAGCCGTATGCTTATCGACGCCGACTACAGTCAGATCGAGCTCAGACTGCTTGCCCATATCGCGGAGGATGAGGCGATGATCGCCGCCTTCCTTTCGGGGGAGGATATACACACCTCCACCGCATCAAGGATTTTCGGAATTCCGACGGACAAGGTTACCTCCGAGCACCGTAAGCGGGCGAAGGCGGTTAACTTCGGCATCGTCTACGGCATCGGCGACTTCTCGCTGGCGCAGGACATAGGAGTTTCCCGCGCCGCCGCCGCCGGATATATCAAGAGCTGGCTTGCCGAATACAAGGGTGTGGCAAAATACATGGAGAATATCGTCGAGGCGGCAAAACGCGACGGCTATGTCACCACGATTGCGGGCAGAAGACGCTACATACCCGAAATCAAGGCAGCCAAAGCCTCACTCCGCGCTTTCGGTGAGCGGGTCGCCATGAATTCTCCGATACAGGGTTCGGCAGCCGACATCATCAAAATCGCAATGCTGCGGGTAGACGAGGCGCTTGAAAAAGCCGGGCTTGACGCGAAGCTGATACTGCAGGTTCATGACGAACTGATTCTCGAATCTGCCCGCTCCTGCGCGGACGAAGCCGCAAATATACTGCGCACGGCAATGGAAAACGCCGTATCCCTGTCGGTGCCGCTGACGGTTGATGTCACGGTGGGCGACTGCTGGGGCGGGTGATACATTGCGGCAGACAAGATAAATCAGCAGGAGCTGCATCAAAATTTGTGTTTTGATACAGCTCCATTTAGTTGGCTGCCTCCGTCGCGGGGGGTACTCCCTCCGTCACAGGGGCTGTGCCGCCTCCATCGGAGAGGGAGGCTTTTTGAGTGTCTCAAAAGCCGTGCGCTATACAGGCTCACTCTTCGAGGGAGCTGTCAGCTACTGACTGAGGGAGTTAAGATTTCGACCGTCCGGTATCTTATATTATAGCCTGAAAATCATGGTCCGCGCTTACTTCTGAGCGTTTGCGTATGCATCGCGTATCTTCACAAGACCCTCTTCGAATTTTGTCTCCTGAGCGGCGTACTTGGAGGCGAAGTCGGGGGTGGAGGAAGCTTCCAGCACGCTCTGCAGGAGAGTGCCGATGGAGTTCATCGGAACCGAGTGAACCCACCCGAAATCGAACATTATAGAGTCGCGGATCAGGTCTATCATAGCCTCGGAGTCGGTGTCCCGGGCGTACTTGGTCTTGAGCGCCACCTCGTAGAAGGCGGGCTTGACGGTGTCGTAGCTCGCGGCGCAGAGCGCTTCGGTCAGGATGCCGCCGAACTCGAGATCGGTAAAGGTTATCGGGAAGCAGAGCATGGTGACGCTGTTGTGGGGAGTGGTGTAATATGAATCCTGGGATTCGTCGAACTTTGCGCGGGGGATGACGCCGAAGTCTGTGTCCATATCGCGGAGCACGCTGACCTGACCGAGGAAGCAGTCGAGAATAAGCGCGCGGTCCTCGGCGAATATGACCGGGGTGCCGCTGGCTATCGGCTCACCCACTTCGGAACACTTGCGGAAGGTGCTGTCCGCCCAGTGGAGCCGGGAGGCTTTCTCAACGACGTTCAGCGTGCGCTCGGAGTTGAAGCAGAGCACCGGGTAGCCGGTGTCGTCCATCTCGGTTATGGGACAGACATTGGTGACGAGATATGCGCGGAGATGGTTGCCGCCGGGGGTGGCGAGACCGTAGAGGTCGGCTGCGCCGAGAACCCCGTCGCCGTCCACGTCGCCCGACACCTTGGAGGTGATCTCATACTCCTTGTCAACGGTCCAGCCGCCGTCAAGCACTAACTTGTTCAGGTCGCCTATCTGGTACTTTTCGGCAAGCGCTTTGTTGTAAAGGTTGACATAGAGATTCTCCCAGAAGGTGAGCGTAATGTCGCCGGTGGCAAGATAGAGACAGCCGTCGACCGTCAGAGTGTCGTTGGCGAGCTTCGACCACCAGGGTTTCTCAAAGTCCAGGTATGGAATTGTCAGCAGGTTGTGGAAATAGCCCTCGATGGCAGGTGAGACCATGTACGCCTGATAGGACGCCACCATGTCATAGGCGCCGTCGCCCGCCATGATGCTGGATTTGACGGTATTTGTAAAGGCTGCGTTTGCGTTCCAGGAGCCGGCGATGTCGATGAAGTTCAGCACGGCGTTGAAGCGGTCCTCAACGGCGCGATTGCGCTGAAGCACTGCGTCGTTGACCACGTCGCCCGTCTCTTCGGTAATCTTGAATTCGTATGCCCATTCGGTGCGGATGAGGACTTTGAAGTCCCTTCCGCCGAAATCCTTCTCGGGCAGATTGTCGGTAAGTTCGGTCTCGGCGGCGGTTGTCTCCTCCGCCGCGGTTGTCGCTTCGGCTGCATCCGATGCAACCGCGTCCAAGCCGCCCCCTCCGCAGCCCGCGAATATACCGGCGGCGAAGATAATAGCGAGCAGCAGACTTAGAATTTTGAATGATGTGTTTTTCACGGTGATGTAACCTCCTGAGAAGCCCTTTACGGCAAATAATTGTTGATTTCGGCGGGGCAATGTGCTATAATCGAAACGGAGCCGGTGACATGCTTATGCTCTTATTATATTATACGGGCGCGGACCGGCTCTGTCAACCGGCTTTTTCAGAAACAAATCGGGAGTGTCATATTTAAAATGAATCTCAATGATAAAAACATACTCATGACCGATACGGTCGCCCTGGGCGAGGACGGCCGTTCGATAGTCATAATAGACCAGACAAAACTGCCTGGGGAAGCGGTGCTGCTGACCCTGCGCGAACGGCGGGATATCTTCACCGCCATAAAGACCCTGCAGGTGCGGGGCGCTCCCGCCATCGGTGTCACGGCGGCATTTGCCCTCTATCTCGCCGCGGCGGAAATCGCCGACAGCGGACGGTATGAGACCTGCTGTGAAGGCTTCCTCGGGGAACTGGCCGAGGCGAGGGATTACTATGCCTCCTCCCGTCCCACGGCGGTGAATCTTTTCTGGGCGCTGGGAAAGATATACGATTTAGCGGCGTCATATGCCGGCAGGGAACTTGTCGCGACCGTCAAGGCTCTCCGCGCCGAAGCCGCGGCGATACGCGACGGCGACGTGGCGTCAAGCCGCGCCATAGGAGAGTACGGACTTACGCTGCTGCGGGACGGGGACGGCATTCTCACCCACTGCAACGCCGGTCAGCTTGCCACGGTGCGCTACGGAACCGCGCTGGCTCCCATACATGTGGGGCGCGAGAAGGGCATGAACTTCCGCGTCTACTGCGACGAAACCCGTCCGCTGCTCCAGGGCGCCCGGCTGTCGGCATCCGAGCTGGTGGCAAACGGCGTGGATACCACGGTGATATGCGACAATATGGCTTCCCAGGTCATGAAAAACGGCTGGATACAGGTGGTCATCACCGGCGCCGACCGCATCGCCGCCAACGGCGACTCCTGCAACAAGATAGGCACCTCGGGCGTCGCCATTCTGGCGAAACACTACGGCATCCCCTTCTACATCGCGGCGCCGCTGTCCACAATCGACCGGGCGACCCCGAACGGAGACGGCATCGTAATAGAGCAGCGGAAGCCCGACGAGGTGTCTCATATGTGGTACAAACAGCCCATGACGCCCGAGGGCGCGAAGATTTTCAACCCCGCTTTCGATGTCACCCCGGCGGAGCTTATCACGGCAATCATTACCGAGAAGGGGATAATATACCCGCCCTTCGCCGAAGGGATATCGGCAGCGTTCGGCGCTTGATAGCGTTTGATAATTAAAGGGAATTTACAGGTAAAACCATGACAGACAGTGAAATCAGAAATTCCATAATCGATATTGGCAGACGGCTGCACGACGGCGGTTATGTGGCGTCAAACGACGGAAATATCTCGGTGCGCGGCGGGGACGGGGGAATCTGGATGACCCCCACCGGCGTTTCCAAGGGCGATATGACCCCGGACATGCTGATTAAAGTAGACCTTGACGGTAGAATGCTTGAAGGGAACAGACGCCCCTCCACCGAATCGGCGATGCATCTGCGGCTGTATAAGGAAAACAAAAACATCATGGCGGCGGTGCACGCCCACCCGACGGCAGCCACCTCCTTTGCCATAGCCGGCATACCCCTCGACCGCCCGATATACCCCGAGGCGGCGGTGAACCTGGGTACGGTGCCGGTGGCGCCCTACGCTCAGCCGGGCACTCAGGAGGTGCCCGACTCGATAGCGCCCTTCTGTCACAGCCATGTGGCGGTGCTTCTGGGATTCCACGGCGCTCTGACCTGGGGCGCCAACCTCACCGAGGCGTGGTACCGCATGGAGGCGCTGGAGAACTACGCAAAGATAACCCTTAATGTCTGCTATCTGATGCGCTCGGACGCGGTTCTCACCCGCGAGCAGCTTGAGCGCTGTACCGGAGGTCTGACCCCTGCCGACAGACTTAACGGCAGAATCGGGTAATCCCGTACAGCCGGCGGCAGGCATCAAGAATCATCAGGAATCAGGTATCAAGTATCAGGCATACAAGCAATCATAAAATCTTACGAAAGGAAGGCAGAGTGCCATGAAATGTCCAACCTGCGGTTACACCGAAAGTAAAGTAATCGACTCACGCCCCTCAGACAACGCAAGCATACGCCGCCGCCGGGAATGCATAGCCTGCGGAAGGCGCTTTACCACATATGAGACAATCGACACTGTGCCGCTTGTCGTCATCAAGAAGGACGGACGGCGTGAGATATTCGACCGCAACAAGATTCTGACCGGTCTTGTCAAATCGGCATACAAGCGGCCGGTTAAGCTGGAGGAGCTGGAAAAACTCGCCGCCGAGGTTGAAAGCGAGCTTCAGGGAAGGCTGCGGGGCGAGGTGGCATCCGAAGAGGTGGGCGAGCTGGTAATGGAGAAGCTCAAGCAGCTTGACGAGGTGGCATATGTCCGCTTCGCTTCGGTCTACCGGGAGTTTAAGGACGCCGAGACCTTCCGGCAGGAACTCGAGAAGATGAAATCCGGAAAGTAAACTCCCCCGATGTCCGTATCGCATACAGAGAAAAGAGAAAGGATATATAACCATGAAAAAAGTTGCGCTTTTGGGCGACTCCATACGGCTCATCGGCTACGGCAAGCGTGTCGCCGAACTGCTAAGCGGCGAATACGAGGTCTGGCAGCCCGCCGACAACTGCCGCTACGCGAAATATACCCTCTGGGGTCTTAGAGACTGGAAAAGCGCCATGGAGGGCGCCGACATAGTCCACTGGAACAACGGTCTTTGGGACACCTGCAATGTGCTGGGCGACGGCGCCTTCTCCACGCCGACCGAGTATGCCGATGCCCTTGAGCGTGTGGCGAAGGTGCTTCTCTCCCGCCATCGCAGAGTGATTTTCGCCACCTCCACACCGGTGCTTGAAAGCAAAACCGACAACGACAACGTGACTATCGTCAAGTATAACGGTCTGGCGATCGAACGCCTCTCCCCCATGGGCGTCATAATCAACGACCTGCACAATGTGGTCTGGCCGAACCTCGGGGAGTACATCTCGGAGGACAAGATTCACCTCTCGGCCGCCGGTATCGAAGCCTGCGCCGAGGCGGTGGTTAAGGCGATACGGAACGCGGATAACTGATAACTGACAGCTCAAAGAACAGAAACACACAAAGGGTACCCTTTCGACATTCGGAGGGTACCCTTTTGTGCGTTTATGTGTCCTTTGTCAGCTCATTGCGTCAAGAGATGTCTGAATCTGTGCCTCATATCCCGTCATTTCCCGGCAATATTGACGCCGCTCACCGCAAGCAGTGCGATTTTGGCGCCGGTGTCCTCAGAGCCGCGGCATATAATGCGCTCGACGGGCTTATCGGGATGAGGGTTCATCCAGACATAGCCGAGGACGGTAACAGGGCGGCCGTCATGTGTATACGTTTCGATTATCGGGTCGGAGAAATATGTCGCGGTGTAGCCCTGATGGCGGTAATACTGCTGGGGCATAGGCTCGCCGTATCGCCGCGGCCAGGCGGTGATATTGCCCGCGTATTCGACGGGAATCTCAACATCCTCCGCCGCGCTGCCGTCGTAGCATACGGTGTAGCTGCCGATCCGCTTCAGCGGCTTCCAGGCAACCCGCGCCTCGCCCATGGTGGCTGCATGCAGGAACACGAGACGCTCGAACTTCTGTCCGCCCGCCGCTATCGCAATGTCGCCGTCAACGACAATCGGGTGCGATGCATCAAAGCGCGGGTCATCGCAGTCTGCCGCCGCGGCCTTCAGCTCGCAGGGAATACAGCCGCGGGATGTCTCGGTTTTACACGGTGACAGATGGCTGTAAACAAGCGTGTGAGCAGCATCGACAATGCAGCCCCGCAGTTCGTCACGCACCCGGGGAATCAACTCTTTGCCGATTATCTCATTGTATACAGGTCTGGCAAGTGACTTGTAATCGGGGTTCCAGAGCATTTCGGCGGTATAGATAAGGTCGAAGAACTTGCCCTTTTTTGCAAGGGTGTATTCGTCAAAGACGCACCATGTGGACACCTGACCGCCGAGCATCCCCTCTTTCGCGGCGCGGCTCTCGTAGCGGGGATAGTGGCTTGAGTAGAGGTTGCCCATAATAACATTGTAGCCGTAGGGCAGAAGATGATCCTCCATGTCTAAATCGAAATGGAAGTACCATATGAAGTCCAGCATGAGGATATCCCGAGGCAGCATATCCCGGGCGGGATTTGTGCGGTATCGCTTCTCGGTGGGCTGCAGCATGTCCGACCATATAGCCATTTTAAGTCCCTTAGCCTTCAGATAGTCATACATGCGCTTTACATGGATTGTGTATAGCTCCGCATGGTCGCGGTCGCGGCAGCGGGGACATAGCCCTATCTGATAGACTTCGTCGTGACCCATGTGGACATAGCGCTCGGGTCGCACCACCTCGATAATCTCGTCAATGATGTCGAAGATGATCTTATAACTGTCCTCGTTGAGAGGGCAGTAGGAGTGGTGATAAAAAACATCGGGCGGCTGGTCGGCGGTGCGGGTGTCTTTCAGTTCGTTCTGCCGCTCCTCGGACAGTTCGGCTATCTCGGGGTGGGAGTAGGTGATATACTGCACATGGCCGAAGGACTGCACCTCGGGGATGACCTCGAAGCCTAACTCCTTCGCATACTCCACAAGGGCTCTGACCTCGCTTTTTTCAAGCAGACCTCCCCCGGCAACACTCCCGTGGGGGAAGGGCGGCTGACGCCCTTCGGCGGCGGCGCGATTGCCCTCAAGCCACCCTTCGCTTATCTCGGGGTGACGGTCGAAGCGCATGCCGCCGGCGAACTCGATGAATATTATGTTGTAACGCAGGGGCAGAAGCACATATCTGAACACCCGGCGGGCGAAGTCTAACTGCTCCCGCGGCGGCAGCATCATGTGGAAGCCCCGCATTTCTTTATACGGCTCGTCGGAGATTTCGCAGAGCCTTACCCCCGGCGTTTCGCCGCTTATAAGTGAAAAGAAGGTCTCGCAGCCGTAGAGCAGCCCCCGTCTTGATGAAGCGCACAGCGATATGCCGTCATTTTTGACGCTCAGCCGATAGCCGTCGTGGGATATGCCGTCATCGCTGAGAGACATGGCAAAGGGAATCCCTCCGCCGTTAAAACATCCGCTGCCGTAATATTCCGACACACGCCGGCGCAGATGATCGGTGGCATATTTCAAATCGCGGTTGTCGGCATGGGTGATTTCACCGATTTCCCCGAGGAGCAGCCGCCCCTCGCCGAAGACAACCGACTTCGGGGCGGGAAACAGCCCGTCAAAAAGCGGCGAACCTGAGGCGGCGCACCCCTCGGCTCCTATGATCTGCAGTTTTTCTACCGAGATATCAAGCAGACAGGCATTCAGCCGCAGGATAAGGCAGCGTGCGGAAGCTCCCACCGTGATTTCAAGCCGTCCCGATGCGGTCTTTCCCGTTTCGGCGTCATAGCGCCCCGAAGGTCTGCCGTCGCAGAAAATCTCGGCGGAGGATATCGCAGAGCGGGGGGCGAGAGTGATTTCGGCACACCCTACGAACATGGGTTTGTCAAAACTGTAAACTATGTCAACGCCGGTGTCCATAAGCGTCGCCCAGCGCCAGGACATCTCCCCCGATTCGGAGGGCAGGGCGCATTTTGTTCCCCGCCGGTAAAAGGCGGGCTGCGCCAGCTTTGTCAGGTCAAGGACAGTCATATTGCCTCCTCTGTTACTTTAACTATGGAGTTACTGGAGCTCCTCTATGGTTGTGGCTATGGCGGCGACAATCTTCTCCTCGCTTGCCGCCATTTTCGACATGAAATCGGTGGAATTGCCCGAGATGAAGCCCGACAGGATCCCGTTCAGCCCGCCCCAGTCGTAGAGAGCCGCGATATCGAAGGTGCGGTTGGCGTAGATTATCTCAAGCATCTCCTCGGTGTCGGTGTCGCGTATGGTTTTATTGGTTATGGTTTTGTCGATGAGCGCCGTGTGAATATATTCCTTGCCGTAGTAGCCCAGGGCGTCCATTATATGACCCGTATAGTCGGTGTCGGTAACGGTTATCGGCACGACCGCGTAGGCTGTCCAGGACTCGGAGGCGGGCACATAATAACTTTCCTGAGACTCGTCGAACTTGGGCGGCGGCAGTATGCCGAAGTCCGAATCCATTTTGCGCATTTCAAATGCCACCGACATCCAGTTGTTGAGATAGAGCAGTTTGTCGGCAATAAACTGGGGCACTAAGAACTGGCTGAAAACATGGGAATACTTGCTTGAGAAGTCGCCGGTGTAGAGGGTGGTGGCTTTGTCGCGCCACAGGGGCACTATCTTCTCGATGACCGAGGCGGCGCGGGCGGTGTTGCCGGCGGAGCCCACAAGGCTGTAAACCGGGTAGTCGTCGCTGTCCTTCTCGGTGAGGGTCACGCCGCAGGAGCGCAGCACCACCGAGGTCAGAGCCTCGCTCGACATGCCGAAGCGGTCTTTGTCGTCCATTACGCCGTCGCCGTTGAGGTCGGCGGCAACCGTCTTTGCGTGTTCCTCCATGACATCAACCGTCCAGGTGCCGGACCGCACCTCGTCATAGGGATTCGAAAGATTAAAGCTCTCGACCATATTCTTGTTGACATAGGTGGTAAACACCGACAGGGCGTCAAAGGAGCCTATGTTGCCCGGCGCGAAGAACAGCTTGCCGCCGATGGTAAGCTGGTCGGTGGCGGTCTGATTCCACCAGGATTTGGTGAGGTCGAGGGTTTCTATCGTGAAAAGGTCAAGGCAAAGCTGACCGCTCACCACCTTGGGGATAGCGCCGCCGTCAAGCAGCACCGTGTCGGCGTAGTGGTCGCCCGCCATGGTGGAGTTCACCATTTCGCCGCCGGATTTGTATTTTCTCGGCACAATGGTGATCCCGAAGGACTCTTCAACCGCAAGCCGGCGGTCATATATAGCGTCGTTGATAATGTCGCCGTTCTGCTCCTCGGAGGTGATTTCACAGTAGGAGGTGGCTACCCAGTTGGGGCTGTCGGTAGCCCAGGCGCTGAATATGAACTCTCTGCCGTTATAGTCAACGTCGGGACGCTTGTATTCAGGCTCGGTAACCGTTTCGGTCACTTCGGCTTCGGCAGCAGTTCCGCCGTCGGGAGCGTCCGACTTTGAGCCGGTATCCCCGGCACAGGCGGTAAAGAACATGCATAACACCGCCGCGAGACAGAGGATTTTCAGTACTGTTTTGTTTTTCATATGTGTTTCCTTTCATACAGTTGATAATCTCAGTGAGCCGTGCTGGAATATATATTTAATGTCGCTTTACAAATTCAGCCGCCGCCGTTGTCTCAGCCTCTTAAATCATCGAGAGCGAAGCGGCAGAATGCGGCGGGTATCTCCTGTTTCGGGTCGTTTCGCAGATGATCGGCAATCTCGGCGCCCGCCAGGTAGATGGGGTCGTATGGCTCGCTTTCCAGGTCGTGAAGGATCCGTTCACAGCAGCCGCAGAGCATTTCGGTGTCAACCGGTTTGATTTCCTCTCCGACGAAATCGATATAGTTGCCGTAACAGATGCGCTCCACCGTCTCGGGCGGCAGTTCAAGACCGCGCACCGTGAAATCTCTGCCGTAGCAGCGCTGGGTGAAGAAATCCCGACTTTCGGTGAGTTTGCGGTAGACCAGCTTCACCAGTTCGGTGTTGCACTTCTTCATGGAGTTGCAGTCGGTGCCGAACAGAATCCTGTTCTGATATTTTATGAAGAAATCGTGCCAGTAATCAATCTTCTCGTCGAAGTTCCAATACATCTCAACTCCGGGAGTCAGGTCAAAGCGCACATTGGGATAGGTCTCCATGACCCGTTCCGCCTCCTCGGGCATGCGCGAGAGGAAGAAGAAGTGGGCGAAGACTACCCGCAGTCCCGGGTGACGGTCGAGCACCCGGAAAATCTCGTCGTATAGCTGCTGTTTTGTGGGGTAACTGCCGTCGCCGTAATTCGCCCCCTTGTCCCAGAACTCCTCCGGGTCGGCTGCATGGATGTTTATCGGCGTGCCTTTTTCCTCGAACAACGCGAACATGTCGTAATAGCGGGGGTCGTCGTAACCGTGGCGCATGTAGCGGCGGGTGGAGGGCGCGCACATAATCTTGAAGCCGTCGCAGCCCATTTTAAGCAGCGCGGCGGCGACCTTTTCCGGGGGCTTCATGGCGTAGCGGTCGGTGAGATGCAGCCCGCCGAAGGCGCGGAGGGCGATTTTGTCATATTTTATCTTGCAGTAGAGCGCCGCAAGATTCTCGGAGCTGCCGTGATATGGCAGAGCCAGGAGACTTGCGTCGGTCACTCCGACCCCGGCGAGATCGTCAAGCATCCTGCATATTTCGGGGTAGCGCGTAAAGCGGATATGCACGTGCGAATCGGCTATTCTCATTGTCTTATTCCTTTCGATTCAGGGCAAGATATCCGGGCAGAAATTCGTTCAGGCTGCAGAGCACCTTGCCGCTGTATCCGACAACCCGATCGGCAGCCGTCATTGAGTTGAGCACAGCCTCCTCCACCGATTCGGCGGCGGCGCGGAAGACGGTCTCGATGTATCTGTCATCAAGCGCCCCGGTGACGCGGTATTCGTTATGTTCATCACCTTTACCGCTGTTGTCAAGGTTTCGGGGGAAGGTGGTAAAGCCTAATACAATGTCGCCGCTGCCGTGCCCCACATAAGAGCCGGTGCGCGCCAGACCTATGACAGCCCGGCGAAACACGCGCCTCAGCTGGATTTCGGAAAGAGGCAGGTCGCAGCCGATTACTATCATCACCGACCCCCGGTCGACGGCGGCGGGTTTAATATCCTCACTGCGGCGGCGCATCTCGGAGACGATATATTCGCCCACCGGCATGCCGGCTATCATCAGATCGGCGGTGACGCCGAAGTTGGTCTGAACCAGAGCGCCGAGAGTATATTTCCCGCCGCCCAATGTGAAAACCCGGGACGCCGAGCCTATCCCGCCCTTCAGTCCGTAGCAGAAGGTGCCCTTTCCGGCGCCCACATCCCCCTCGTCGAAGTCCTCGCATGCCGCTTCAACCGCGGCGAAAACCTCGGCTTCACCGATTATACGGTCGGAGACGTCGCTCATAGAGGCGTCGTTGTTCTCGCCCACCACGGCGTTAACCGATGTGCATTCCACCCCGTCCTCACTGCAGCGGGCGAGGGTCAGCCCCACCAGCCCGTCGGCGACCTTTCCCACATTGAGAGTGCTCGTCAGCGCGATGGGAGTTTCAAGAGAACCCAACTCGTCAAGCTGCACCGTGCCGCAGGTCTTGCCGAAGCCGTTTATGACATGGGCGGCGGCGGTGACCTTATTGGTGAACAGATTGCCCTCGTGGGGGAGGATGACGGTGACTCCGGTGCGGTGCCGCTCGTCGCAGAGGGTGTAATGACCCACCTTCACCCCCGGCACATCGGTGATTTTATTTAGCCGCCCTGTCGGCAGACTGCCGATTTTAATTCCGTAATCGCGTATTTGTTTGCAATTCACTGTTTTACTCCATAGCCTTGTAGCTTTCGATGGTTTTCTCCAGCGCGGTCTGAGCCTTCTCGGCTATAGACTCCCAGCGGGAGGCAAAGTCGGTCTGTTTGGCTTTTGTCATGTTGTTGATAAGATTGCCCACGCCGCCCCAGTCGTAGATCATGCCCAGGTCATATATGCGGTTGGCAAGAATGACGTCAAGCATTTCCTCCGACTCGACATCGCGGGCAAACTTGCCCTGAATGGTGGCTTCATAGTAGGCGGGGCGTATGGTATCCATTGAGGCGTAGCAGATATACTCGGTGATTATGCCGGTGCGCTCAGGCTCGGCGGTTATGGGTACGACAAGACCCGAGGATATCCAGGGGCTGGTCCAGGTGCAGTATTCCTCCTGCTGCTCGTCATATTTCGGCATGGGCAGCAGACCGAAGTCGGTGTCCATGTTGCGCAGCTTCTTAACGGTATACATGACGATGGAGTAGAAAAGCCCCCGGTCGTCGGTAAAGATGTCCACAAGTCCCTTCCAGACATCGGGCTGGGAAGCTATAAACTTATCGGAGACGCTTACCGTGACACTCGGATTGTTCATAAAGGCGAACGCCTTCTCAAGGGTGGCGATGCCCCGCTCGGAGGATATGGTGATTATCGGGTAGTTCTCATCGTCCTTGGAGATGACCAGATTCCCCGCGCCGAAGAACATGCCGAGAGTGTTGGAGCTCTCGGTGATAAGGCCGTAGCGGTCATGCTGATCCATAATGCCGTCGCCGTTTACATCGGCGGAAATGCCTGTCAGCATCTCGGAGAGCTTGTCAATAGTCCAGCCGCTTGTACGCACCAGCTCATAGGGATCGTCGAGCTTGAAATCGACTATCATCTGCTTGTTGAAGCAGTATATCCAGGAGGCGTTATATGTGCGGAAGGAGAAGTCGCCTGTGACGAAATACTGACGGCTTCCGATGGACAGGTCGCGGACAGAGCTCTCGTCCCACCAGGGGTTGGTGAAGTCCAGGTGTTCAAGGGTATTCAGGTCAAGCGCCAGATCGGCCTGTGCGATGGCGGTGGTGTCAAATAGGGAGGCGGCGTATTGGTCGTATACATGGTCGCCCGCCATAATGGTCTTTTTCGCGGTGTCAGCAACGCTTTCGGCGTTGGTCTAAACGATGGAGATGTTGTATGCCTCCTCAACGAGACGGTTGCGCTCGGCTATCGAGTCGTTGAGCACCTCGCCGTTGATCTCTTCAACCGCCATCTCGAAGTTGCCCCAGGGGTCGGTCCCCGACGCTTTGCGGACAACAATATTGAACTCGTATCCGTTGTAGTCGGCTTCCGGCAGGTCGGGTTTCAGTTCGGTGACGACTGCTTCGGTAGTTTCGGCGGTATCGGCTGCCAAAGTTGTGACCTCTGCTCCGGTTCCTCCCGAGCCGCAGGCAGCCAGGCAGATTATTCCCTGACAGATAATGAGCAGTGCGCAGACAATTCTTCTTGATTTCATTATAAGTGCCCCCATGTTGTTTTTTCGGTAAATCTCATTGATTCGCCGCTGTGATTATTATAGCCTATTCACGGCAATGTTTCAAGAGCAATATTGCCGTGTTGTGAATATTCGGGTCGAAAAAGAGCCGGCAAACCCGCGGAAGCGTGCGTTTTTCAAATGCTGATATTTTTCAACGTGAAAATATTTACCGTTGACAGAAGCGCCGGCAGGGTGTAAAATCAGAAAAGCATCATATTTATAATGATGCGCTGATTGAGATACCCGCCGCAGACAAGGGCGGCGGCAAACCGAGAACGGAGGAGATACACAAAAATGGAATTTCTGCAGAAAATATTCGCAAAGGGCGACGGCGCCCTCTTTCAGGCAAACGCGGCGCTGACGATAGACGGAAGCTGCTGCGCCGGATCGGATATAAGAACTGCCATATGCGGCGGCAAAGACACTGTTATCTTTGAGACAAAGACGACAGTCGACGACAAAGGCGGTTTCTCGCTGACACTGCGCACTCCGGCGCCGTCCTTTGAAGAGCGGCGAATCGAGATTATATGCGCCAAATGCGGTGCCAGACATATTTTGAAGGACGTTCTGTTCGGCGAACTGTGGCTCGGTTCGGGACAGTCAAACATGGAACTGCCCAACAGCGCATTAACCGACTGGCCGCTGCTTGCAGAAGAGGTTAAGGACAAGGCTATCCGGGTTTTCCATGTGGCTTACCCTCCCTACGGCGGTGAAGGGAACTTCCCCTGGGAGCCCGACCGCGCCATGGACGGCTGGTGGATGAACTCGGGCGACACCGATAAGCTGGGCGGCGTATCTGCCGTGGCGCTGAAGTTTGTCTCGGAGATATACGATAAACTCAATGCGGGAGACAAGGACATCCCGGTGGGCTTCCTCAACGCCACTTGGGGCGGCACCTCCATGCCCTCCTGGTTCCCCTATGACGAACTGGAAGCCGACGAATATCTATCCGGCAGAATGAAGAAACTGGGTAATTTCCCCCTCCGCGAGAGCTGGAACACCCGGGGCATCGGCAATTTTCAGCAGACATGCTCCCAGTATAACGTAAAAATCGCCCCGCTGGAGGGCGTAAAGGTGCGCGGCGTGCTGTGGTATCAGGGCGAGAACGAGACGGGCGGCGAATACCACAACCGCGTGTATGCCGACTATCTGCGCTTTTATCAGCGCACCTATGCAAAGCGCTTCGGAGCCGATCCCGGGAATTTCATGATGATCTCATCGCTCATATATCCCTGGACCTACGGCGGCAGCGGCGAGTGCAACGTGGGCTATATCAACGACGCCTTCATCGAGACGGCACTGGAATCGCCCGACCGCTTTATCGCGGTGCCTATCTGCGACCTTGAGCCCTCCTGGGCATTCCATCAGTCGAACCATCCGATTCACCCCACCAATAAGTACCCGCTGGGCGAGAGTATGGCGCGTCTGGCGCTGATAAATGTCTACGGCTTCGGCGAGAGCGGCATACAGACCGCTCCCGCGTATCTCGTCTCCTGCGCAGCCGAGGGCAGCCGGCTACGCCTGAGTTTCGCTTCGACGGGCGGCGGGCTCTTTGTCGACGGGAACTCAAATGCTCCTGTTGGTCTCTATATCGCCGGCAGCGACGGCGTTTACCTGCCCGCCGAGTGCGATATAGTGAGCGGGTCGGAACTTGTCGTCTTTAACGAGGCGATAGCCGAGCCGGTGCATGCCGCGTATGCCGTGCAGTCTATGGAGCCCTGCTGCAGTCTGTGGGCGGGGGATTATCCGGTGCTGCCATTCCATACTGATAAGGAAAACCGGATCAGCATCGAGGCGAAGCCCTGGTTCGATACTAGCCGGCTCACGGTCTGGGGTTCCCGGATGCGCGGCGAGCTGCTCGACCTGTTCTGGCGCCCCGTATGGCTTGCGGAACCGGGCAGCGAAGTCTGTCCCGACAGCGCCTTCAGCCTTGAGGGTCATAGCAGGAGTCTTCGCGTGCAGGCGGAATACGGCGCAGACGGTGAGCCGAACAGCGAATTCGGCTGCTTTGTCAGAGCCTACCCCTACAACCGCTTCGAGCTTTCGAAATTCTCGCGGCTGCGCGTAAACCTCTACAACACCAGGGAGTTAAATGCGGCGATAGTCGTTAAATGGCAGGACGGCGGGAAGCGGATTCCCCTCAGCCCCACCGGAGATGAATACGCGGGCAGGATAAAAATGCGCGGCGGCTGGGCGGTATATGAAGCGGATCTTAGCGGTCTTCCCGCCGACACTGAGGCAAATGAACTGCACTTCGTCTTTACAAACGGCGGCAACCGCTTCAGGTTCGTCAATCTGGAGCATGTAAGACTGTATAAGTAAGCGAACTAGATAACGGGGAGCAACCGGGCAGACGTGCGGTAATGAATTCCATAAAATACGGCGGGATAGAGAGCTATCCCGCCGTATATATTATGATTATGGCTGCTCAAACTCCCCTGTTAGCCGGAAGTTGTCATGCCTTTTTAATCGGATGTCTGATTACCGTCTTCAATTTCTCGGGAGCCACCTTTCGTGCATCGCTGAGATAGATTTCATGATGCATACGCTTGTCAGAAATATCGAGGACATAGCCCTGACTCTCCATATATTCGTGCATGAGTGCGACGGTGGCAGGCTCATCATCGTAGGAGCCGATGTGCATGCACTGAACACACAGTCCTTCGTCATAGGTCATAAACTCCGTCTTGGAGAAGTCTGTTTTCTTTTTCCGCGTTGCCTCCGCGACAGCCCAGTCAAAATCCGCTTTGGTGACGAAATCGGGCAAACGAATGACGGAAATCCACTTGAAATCTTCTTTATGCCCGTAATCGATTCCCTGAATGCCGTCCTGCCACCAGAAACCTTCAAGCGGAGGGACGACATAATCAAAATACCCCTCAATCTGACGGGTTCCCATTTTGCTCATCTTAATAGTAAATGCGATGCCATACAGCAAACCGATTGACTGCCTGTATTCGCCATCCTCAATATTGTTGTCACCCTGCCCCCGGACCGCTATGTAGTTCATGCTCGGCACGGCAACAATATTGGGCTTGTTCTTCGGCATATAGAACTCTTTGTATTCCTTCTTGAAATCGAAAGCCATTTTGCCCCTCCGCAAATTTCAATTTTATCGTTTAGTCTTTAAGCTTATTACAGCAAATGTCCGATCGCTCCCCGAGTGTCCGGATTTTATGCCGAAGGCACTTTACCGCCGAAAACAGGAGACAGGATTTAAAATTCTCTCCCGCTTTCGGCGGTTTCTTATAAATGCTTAACAGTCTGCGCTGCGGCGGATGTGCCGTGACAGCTTGGACAGATGTGTATGCGGGCAACGGCATGTTTGCACAAAGTCAGCGGCATATATACACCCATATCAGCGCCGGCGGGCGACCCTGCCCATAAAATCTGCGCGGGGAAGGTGGGGCAGCCTGATGCGGCGCCCCATCCGCTCGGCCTCGTGAAGCTTGATAAGCATAAGGCTGACGCTGACGTTAAGGGCGGCGGCGAGCGAGACTATATTGTCCGCGCCGCCGTTCAGCGCCTCGTCAAGCTCCCCGTCGTCGATTAGCAGATGAGCGGCGAAGGCATTCGCCTCGTATTCGGCTTCGTCGCAGAGACGGCTGCGGGAATACTCGCTGAAGAAATCGCAGGTGTCTATCAGCTCCCGGTGGAAGCAGTCGTGTCCGATTTCGTGGGCGCAGGTCATCTGCATAACCACCGGCTCCATGCGGGAATTCAGAATAATATGCCGCTCGCCATTCATGCGGGTATAAAGCCCCGGCAGCTCGCCGAAGTTGTCGCGGTAGCTGACGTAGATACCGATCATTCGGGCTATGCGCAGAGCGTCGCGGGTGCGGCATTCGCGCACCAGTTCCTCCGCTTTTTCATGCAGAACCTCGGGTTTTAACAGCATGGCTCGTTACATTCCTTCCGCGGAGGGCTTACCCGGCGTTTTCCGCAGTATTGTTGTCGGTGTCGTTTTCGGCTCCGGCATCAGTATTGGTATCGGCGTCCTTCTTTTTGCGGCGGCCGCGGAGAGACTTGCGGCGCACGCTGCGCCCCTTGGACTCCCAGTAGATATCCTGCATGGCCTGCATGACGGCGTCCTTGTCCTCGTCGGACAGCGACCCGCCGGCGAAAAGCCCGTGAATGCCGTCAACCAGTTCCTCGGCCTGCTTGCGGGCGTCCTCGCCGTACTGCTCGCTGACCCGGACAACGAAATCCTCGTCGTCCGAAAGGAGGTAATTGAAGTCAACGCCGAATAGTTCGGCGACCCGCTTGTAGGCCTCGCGGTTGCGGGGATGGGCGGCACCCGTTTCGTAGCGGGTGATCATGTTTCTGCTGACTCCCAGTTTGGCGGCGATCTCGGCCTGAGAAAGCCCCAGCTTCTCCCGCTCCGCTCTGAACTTTTCTCCGAATTTCATAAAAACAAAAACCTCTTCGTTCACAAAATGTTTGCAATAGAAGTGTGCAAAACGTCTTGACAAGAACACTTGTGATGTGTAGAATTTAATTGTACATCGCTGATGTGCAAACGGATTCTACAATATAAACGGCTGCTTGTCAATAGGGAAAATGAAAATGAATGGAAAGTTTACAATTAAAGACAATAATATACACCGCGGCTCCGAGCGGGCGATACTCCACGTGGATATGAACAACTTCTTCGCATCGGTGGAGTGCATGCTTGACACCACGCTGCGGGATAAGGCGGTGGCGGTCTGCGGCTCGGTGGAGGAGCGTCACGGCATCGTGCTGGCGAAAAACTACCGCGCCAAGGCGTACGGGGTAAAGACCGGCGAGGCGGTGTGGCAGGCGAAGCAGAAGTGTGCCGGGCTGGTCACAGTGCCTCCCCACTACGACCGGTATGCCAGATTCGCGAAGCTGGCGCGGGAGATATATTCGCGGTACACCGACATGATTGAGCCATACGGAATGGACGAATGCTGGCTGGACGTGACCGGCAGCGCCCTGATGGGGAGCGGGTACGAGATAGCCGAAGAGATACGCCGCACGGTAAAAGAGGAGCTGGGGCTGACCGTGTCGGCGGGGGTGAGTTTCAACAAGGTCTTCGCCAAACTGGGCAGCGACCTGAAAAAGCCGGACGCCGTCACCTGCATCACCCGGGAGAACTTCCGCGAACAGATATGGAATCTGCCTGCCGGCGAACTGCTTGGAGTGGGACCCGCCACCGGACGGACGCTGGCGAAATTCGGCATTATGACGATAGGCGACCTGGCGAAGGCGCCCGATGAGTTTCTGCAGCGGCGGCTGGGCATATGCGGACTGCGTCTGAAACTCTGCGCCAACGGTATGGACAACTCATCCGTGCTGGCGGCGGAGAGCGAATATCCCATCAAAAGCGTGGGACACGGCACCACTACGCTGCAGGATCTGGAGAACGGCGCCCAGGTCCGGTGCGTCATGCTTGAATTGGTGCAGGATATCTCCTCGCGGCTTGCCGAGAGCGGAAAAAAAGCCTGCAGCGTCGCCATTGCCATCCGCGACAACAATCTGGACTGGGAGCAGCATCAGTGTCCGCTGCCCATGCCCACCCGCAGCCCCTCCTGCCTGGCGGAGACCGCCTGGCATCTGTTTGAGGCGAAGTATAGAATAAGACGCCCAATACGCTCGGTGTCGGTGCGCGCCATCAACCTGGTAGATGAGGACATACCCATGCAAGTAGACTTCTTCACCGATTTTGAACGCATTGAAAAGCGGGAAGCCCTCGACCGCACGGTGGAGCTGCTGAGGGGCAGGTTCGGGCGGAACATCATACGCAGCGCCGTGCTCTTCGGGGACATACACATGCCCGCGCACAACGGCGTGCCCGCGGTGACGATATGATCCGCAGAAACGCAATAAACGCAATGACAGAAAAACCGTGAAGGGAGGAACGCCTGAATATGGAACGAAAAAAGGTATATGTCCGGGTCGCGCTCGAAGTTGACCCGGAGGGCAAGGTATATCCCCGAAAGATAATCTGGGCGGACGGTCAGGTGTATGAGGTGGACCGCATATCGCGGGTCTGCCCGGCGGCTTCGACCAAGGTGGGAGGCTGCGGCATGCGCTACACGGTTCGGATATGCGGCAGCGAGACCTTCCTCTTTAACGAGGACGGAAGATGGTTCGTCGAGGCGAAGGAGGGTGTTCGGATACCCGACGGCGGGGAGATATTATGAAAAAATGTGGGGCGGGATAAACCCGTCGCGGTTTTTCTCCCTCCGTCACAGTTGCCGTTCCACAGCCTCCCTCGGAGAGGGAGGCGGCACAGTTATACTGTGACGGAGGGAGTTACCTGATTAAGATATCCTAAATTCCAAGTATAATCTCGCGCACCACATTTGCCCAGGAGCCGCCGAAAGACTGGAGCGCCACGACCCGGTTCTGCGAGGGGACCATGATAAGCTGCTGACCGTACATGCCGCCCTTTGAGAAGAATCTGCCGCTCTTGTCCCAATCGAGGGCGTAGCCGCGCTCTATGGCAAGCGAAGTCCACTCCCGGGAGAGCAGCGGTTTGCCGTTTGTACATTCGAACGGCGCTTTACAGAACAGCGCGCCGAGACGCGCCATGTCGTCGGTGTGGATATACAGCCCTGTGGCGCCGATGACATGACCCATGGGGCAGCGGCTCCACGCCATCTCCCGGCAGCCGAGAGGGTACATCAGCTCGCTCCAGAGAAAACTGTCCATACCGCCGGGAGAACCCTGTTTGACGGGAATCTTAGCCTCTGCGACCCGGGCGAGAAGATAGAACGCGCCGTCGGTGTAGACAGATTTTTCGCCGGGAGTGTAGGACATGGGATGTGACAGCATATAGCCGAGAAAATCCTCGCCGAATGCCCCCGCCGGGTTCACGTCGATGTCGAGGAAGCCCCCGGGCAGTCCGATGCTGTGGCTCAGCGCCAGGTCGACGGTGACGCTCTCCCAGCGTCTGTCCATGTCGGCGGGCAGCCTTACGCCGCTTTCCCGCAGGATATCGCAGACCTTCTCGTCTGGGGAGAGCAGTCCCCGGTCATAAAGCAGCCCCAGCGCCGTCATGGTAAAGGTCTTCGCCACCGAGTAGACGTTCTGACAGGCGCTGATTTTCATGAATTCGGCGCACTCCGGCTCATATTTGCAGGCGGAGGGTGTGACATACAATTCGGACAGGCGAATAAGCCCCTCGCTTCCGTGGGTTTCGGTGTATTTCTTTAGTTGTTCGATTACTTCCGCCATGGCGATTCCTTCCTTAATAATTAATCTGCTCCGTAGTATTCGTCAAGTACCTCGGACACCGTCTTTGCCCATATCATAAGGTTGCGCGGGTCGTAGTTCACGGTGCTGATATCCTTGAGTGTGATATCGCAGGGACAGCCGTATTTCAGGCAGATGCGGGCGGTCTCGCTTATCTCGTCGCGTATGATCTCCGGGTCGGCGGTCAGCGCCACATAGGCGGGATTGGGCTTGCGCGAGAGCACATACCGATTTCCGATAGCCTCGGCGCTGGCTTCAAGGTCGGCCCAGGGCGTCACGCCTATCTTGCGCAGATTGGGGTAGCGCATGATAACATCAAGCCGGTCGTGAAGCGGCTCGCAGCAGCCGTAATAGGTGTAGGCGCAGCGCTCGGCGAGGGGCAGACTGTATGCCACGTCGAACTCATAATGCGCCGCCGGTGAGACCATCGAGAACATCTGAGCCATGGTGCGGAACCAGATATCCCTGCAGCTGTATTTGCCCTCCGACGCGCCGTCCGACGGCTTCGGCGGAGTTACATAGGCGGGAGTGCAGTGAAGGTTGATCCCACGGGGGTCGTACATACCCAGCGCCTCCATCTGATCCATCTCGCACTTCATGGCGCGGGTGAAGAGACCGATTATCTTGTGCAGATGCTCGGGGCGCTCGTACATGTCGATGCATATCGGCTCGACGCCGCGAAGCATGGCTATCCGATCCCAGGGGGCGTAGTAGATATAGTTGCCCCGCAGTTCCACCGGCATGACGCCGCCGAGTATCTCCTCCATACGGGCGACGCGGGCGGCATCGCCTTCGGGGTCGGCGGTGATAACCGGGTCGTGATAGGCTTCAAGCGCCGCGTCGTCGGCAAGCACGTCCTCATATCGGTGGGAGACGATATGGTTGCGGGCGTCAACCGCAAGCCGCTTCTCGGTTATCTCGAAGCCCATGCCGGTGGATCGATAGGCTTTATACACAACCCAGACCGGCTCGATGAAGTTGTCGCAGGCGAGATATTTATCGCGCAGCAGCGCCACCCGCAGCCCGTATTCCATGCCCCGCAGAGAGGCGTCCTTACAGACGCAGTCAAGGGCGCCCTCATAATTCATCTCATGCCAGGGGACCTCCTCGATTATGACGGGAGGTCTCACTATTTTTAAGTCATTGCTGTCGCGGAAGCGCTTTCTCATGCGCACATAACGCTCCGATTGAGCGATTTCCATGTAGCGCTTTGCCAGCTCCCGCACGACCGATATGTCGCTGCTTATGCTCATTTGTTCACCCCTGCCGCTTATTTCAGCGACTCAAACACGCCGCGTACATAGTCGTTGGGATTTTCGATGGCGGCGGCGCTTCCGGCTCCGATGGTGGGAAGCGAGCCGTGCTCGGCGTTCACCCGGCAGCGTATGACCTCCTCGGGCGTATTGCCTCCCATGCCGCTGTAACCGAAGGATTTGCATATCCTGCCGAACATGAACTGATTGAGGTCGCATTTGCCGGTGCGCTCCAGCGGCTCGCCGTTGAGATTGAAATCAAAGAGATGCACCTGTGCGAAGGACTGATGCTGCATTGTGATCTCGTTGAGACCCTCGCCCCCCACAGCCAGCCCGCCGTGAATAAGGCGTATCTGATTTATCAGCCGGTTCATGCCCTGCATGGTGGTGGTATTGTCCACAAGGGCGTTAGCCAGGTTATACATGCAGAGGGTGACATCCAGGAAGATGAGGTCGGCGGCGCCCGCGCCCTTGAGCGCGGACATGGCCTTTTCGATGTTTTCGGCAAGTATGGTGCGCCAGAGCGCCAGACCCGGATGTATCTTCACCATAACATTGTCGGCGCGGTGCTCGACGAGAGCCTTGTTTGATGCGGGCATGCCTATCTTCCAGCCCCAGCCCATGAGGGTGCCCCGCTCCAGTTCGCGATACTTGAAGTCGGATATGGGCAGATACTCGGGCATGGAGGGGTCCATATCGACGCTGTTGGCGTGGGGCATGCAGCGGAAGCCCAGATCGGAGGCGTGTTTGTAGAAGCGCAGGAATTCGGCAGAGGGTGTAAAGTCGGGATAGCACTGGTCGTACTTCGCATTTCTCCAGTGGGGCAGATGAAGCAGAACATTCTTCGGACTGATTGAGGTGGCTTTCAGCTTATCGGCGAGGGCGTCAACCAGAGCTGTTTCCGACGGACACCAGGTCATGGCGAGCCGGATATCCTCAAGCCAATCGGGGCGCAGCGCCTCCTCCTGCTTCAGGTCATAAGCCTCCCACAGCCAGTCGCGGTAGACAGCCGCCGGCACATGCCAGCTGCCCTCGTAGACATTGATACGCCAGCCGAGTCCGCCCGCGGCAAGGGAGCGTTCGACAGGCCCCCAGGTCTCGCTGTCGAGAGAAAGGGAGGGCCCGGATTTTAACAGTATAGCCTTGCTGCGGTATTCCCGGTCGCGGCAGTGCACCCAGAAGCCGCCCCTGTCGCCGTCACGGTAGATGCAGAGCCCCGCCTCCCAGGAGTGGGGCCAGATGCGGCGGCGGTTTACCAGCAGCTCATCCTCCGGGTCCATATCCACACCCTGGAAGAAAGGAGCGACGACTCTCAACCCCGGTGCTATGCCGCCCAGTGTCCAGCGCGCCGCCATGACCCCGTAACGCGCAGATGCTACTTCGGGCTCGATTATGAGGTCGCCGGTCTCTTCGTCCTCCGATACGATGATTACGCCGTTGCCGGTGAGGGCGTCAATGCGGATGAATGCGCAGGTGGGCGAGAGGGATACCGTTCTTATCTCGGCGCAGTTGGCATCCTTCAGCGGCACCGCCTCGTTGTGGGTGTAGAGCAGCTCCAGCACCGGCGATGCGGCGGCTTTGTCGGGGACGAGATACTCCCTGCCGTCCTTTGCCTTGAGCGAGATCAGCGCGCCGTCACGGATTTCGGCGTCAAGCGTTTTTGTTGATACTGCGATTGTGTTTCCCGATACGGTTAACATTCTGTTACCTCCGTTTATTGGTTTTAACTTTCACTGTTGACGAAAGGGGGAAAATGCGGTAGAATACAGGCGTGACAGTATTTTACTGAAAGGAATATCGATATGACTTGCAATAAAAGATTTATCAAAATAATCTCTCTGCTGCTTATTCTCCTTGCGGCGGCTGTTCCCGTGCTGTCCTCCTGCTCGGGAAGAGGCGGCGGAGAGGGCAATTTGCCCGGCGGAGAAACCACCGGGACGGCTGCAGCCGAAACCACCACCGAAAAGCCGCTCTATCCCGAGTATGAACTTGACCTTGAGGGCGCCGACTTCAACATGATATATTATGACGCTGTTGAAGCCTGCGGCTGGTCGTCCGAAATCCCCTGCGATATCGACGTGGACGAGCAAACCGGCGACATCCTCGCCGACGCGATATATCTGCGCAACAGCAAGATAGGCGAGATGTACAATACCAATATCGTCGGCATTCAATACGCCAAGTGGGATCTGCAAGTCTATGTGGCGAAGTCGGTCTTAGCCGGCGATTCTGCGTATGACGCCATGTTCCCCAACTGGCAGATAATGAACGGCGTCATCTCCCAGGGGCTGGCGGTAAGGCTTGACGGCCTGTTCGATATGTCGATGCCCTGGTGGGATGAGAAGGCGGAGGAAGCCTTCAAGGTGGCGGGCAAGACCTACGCCGCCTGCGGCGATCTCACCTTTATGGACAAACTCTGTGATATAGTCATATTCTTCAACAAGCAGATGGTTGAGGACTACAATATCGGCGACATCTACAAGTTAGTCGTGGACGGCAAATGGACATTCGATAAACTGATCGAGCTTTCCGAACTGGTGTCCGCCGACCTGAACAACGACGGCAAATACGACAGGAACGACCGTTACGGCTTCTCGGCTCAGAACGACGGCTTCTATGAACTTTATAACTCCGCAGGAGAACGATTCTGCGCCATAGGCGACGACGGCATACCCTATCTCTCTGCCACAGGCGAGCGGGCGATAAGCGTCATGACCGATATCTACACCTTTATGAACCGGGTGGAGCACTACTTCAACCGCCAGACTCAGGGACTTACTGTGGGCGAATGCATCGAAATGTTCAGGGCGAATCAGGCGCTCTTCTTCATGCGCCCTCTGCAGACTGTCATGGAGCTGCGCTCAATGGACGCCGACTTCGGAATAATCCCCACCCCGAAATACGACGAGGCGCAGGAGAGCTACCATACCTCAATCGGCTACACGGTCGCCATTGCAACCTGCATCCCTTCGGACGTTAAGAGCATAGACAATTCGGTGGCGGTGCTTGACACCCTTGCGGTCGAGTCATACTACAATGTAAACGAAGTGCTCTACGACATGGTGTTGGGCTCAAAGGTCACCCGCGACGAGAACTCCACCGAGAACCTTGACATCATCTTCAATAACCACCTGCTTGACCCGGGCGAGATATTCCAGTTCGGCGGCTTCGCAAACGGCATGATGGCAAACTGGAAGGGCGCCGCCGACAAGGTGGTCTCAACAATAGCGGGTTATGAGTCCAAGATAAACGCCGATATCGAAAAGTTCCTCGAGACCCTTGAATCGCTTGAATAAGCGAAGGGAAAATACAGGCGGGAATGAATTCTGCGAAAAGCAAATAATATAAAATATTGTATAAAAGGGAGAAAATCATGGAATATCCGGAATTTCAGGGCAAGACTGCAGTCATAACCGGCGGCGCGTCGGGTATGGGTCTGCTGTCGGGCAAGAACTACGCCAAGAACGGCGCCAACGTGGTGCTGGTAGATATAAACCGAGAGGCGCTTGACGAGTGCGTGAAGGAAATCGAGGCGTACCCCGCCAACGTACTGGGCGTATGCATCGACATCCGCGACTACGACAAGGTCTGCGAAGCCCGCGACAAGGCGGTTGAGCGCTTCGGAACCATTGATATCTTAATAAACGCAGCCGGCGGCGCCGAATGCCGCATATGCAAGGCTCCTGCGGGTCCCTTTTTCGACATGCCCATAGATATTTACGACTTCGGCATCGACGTGAACTTAAAGGGCGCCCTGTACTTCGACCACGCCTGCATGAAGGTAATGGCGGCGCAGAAGAGCGGCGTTATTGTCCACTTCGGCTCGATAACCGGCGAGGAGGGCTGCGGCAAGAACATAGCCTACTCGGCTTCCAAGTGCGCCCTTATGTACGGCATGAACAAGTCAATAGCCCAGGCCGGGGCGCCCTACAACATCCGCAGCGTAGCCATCGCCCCCGGACCGGTACTCACCCGTCCCGCCATGGCTAACATGAAGACCATGGTCGGCAGGGCGGCGGAGGTGCAGGAGATAGTCGATATGATCCTCTATGTCACCTCAAAGAAAGGCGCGTTCATCAACGGCACCCATATTCTCATGGACGGCGGCAGAGCGGCATGGCAGCACTCGGGCAATTGATTTGCCGGCAGTTTTAACACGGATTCTGAATATTACAGATTAAAAAAATACAAAGGGGGATAACACTGTGAAAGAGTTGAATTTCGGACTTGTGGGCTACAAATTCATGGGCAAAGCCCATTCCAACGCGCTGGCAAGACTGGGCATGTTCTTTGACTGCGACGCGGTCGTAAATAAGAAATGCATCTGCGGCAGAGACGAGGAATGGGTGGCGCAGGCGGCTGTCAAGCTGGGCTGGGAGGGTTACGAGACCTCCTGGGAAAAGCTTGTGAGCCGGAAGGACATCGACGTTATCGACATCACCGCGCCCTCCAACATGCACAAGAGCATCGCCATAGCCGCCGCCGAGAACGGCAAGCATGTATTCTGCGAAAAGCCGCTGGCGCTGAATCTTGCCGACGCCCGTGAGATGCTGGAGACGGTGAAGCGCGCCGGCGTGAAGCATCAGATCGGCTTCAACTACCGTTTCGCGCCGGCAATACAGCTGGCGAAACAGATTATAGACGCCGGCAAGTTAGGCGCCATACGCCATGTCAGGGCGTCATATCTGCAGGACTTCATCACCGACCCCGAATTCCCGCTGGTTTGGCGGCTGCAGAAGTCCATATGCGGCTCGGGCTCACTCGGCGACCTGGGAGCCCACTTCATCGACCTCTCCCGCTTCCTTGTGGGCGATTTCAAGTCGGTCATGGGCATTCAGAAGACCTTCATCAAGAGCCGCCCCCTGGTGGAGCGCATGGAAGGTCTTACAGCCAACGCCAGGGCGGACGCGCCCCGGGGCGAAGTGGATGTTGACGACGGCACGGTATTCATATCCGAGTTTGAGAACGGCGCTCTCGGAGTGTTCGAGGCGACCCGCTTCTCCGCCGGTCACAAGAACGACCTCTTTATCGAGGTTTCGGGCGACCGGGGCAGCGTCCGTTTCTCCTTTGAGCGCATGAACGAGCTGCAGTTCTATTCGGCTGACGACGAGGAAGGGCTGCAGGGCTTCCGTCTCATCCAGGCCAGCGAAGGCGGCCATCCCTACATGTCTCACTGGTGGCCGGTAGGTCACGTCATCGGCTACGAACACACCTTCGTCCACGAGATGTACGAGTTCGTGCAGGCGATAGCCAATGATACGCCCACCTGTCCCGATTTCTCGGACGGCGTTGAATGCTCGCGCATCATCGAGGCGGTGGAACTCTCCGCCCAGCGCCGCGCCATGGTGGACATAGCCGCGCTGTAATGCTGTAATAATATCGCTGTAAGTCAGAGCCGCTCCGGTTTATTTCGGGGCGGCTCTTTGCTTTCGGGGTATTATATTTCCCCCGCTGAAAATCAATTCTTTTTAATATATTAATATCCTATGGCGTAGAGATAGGCGTCGCACAGTGTTACCCGCATCCGCAGCGGCCTGCCCGTCAGTGACGATAGGTCAACGGGCGCGTCAAGCTCGTTGCCGAAGAGCTCGAAGGACATGCCCTCGACAGGGCTGCCGTCGGGGTTCAGCAGGTCGACGAAAAGCGAGCCGAGAGCCGAGGTGTTGTAGTTGAAGGTGAGCTTTCCGCCCTCAAGCCGGAAGGTCTTTGTGACAAAGTATCCGTCGGCGGAATAGGCGTATCCCAGCCTCATGCGGGGAACGGCGTAACGCACCATGGAACAGTCGTCCCAGCAATAGTGGTCGGAGATGTAGACCGAGAAGCTGTCGTTTTTGTCGACAATACCTGCCGAGACTATGAAATTGCGCTGAGTCCACTGGCGTTTGTCAAGCCCGGGGTAGATCCAGGGGCGGGCGTCACGCATGAGCCAGTCGTGACCGTCGCGGCTCGAGAGCAGCACGCAATCGGACACGCCGACATTCGGATGCTCGTCCACCTTCTTTCGGGCGGGATTGAAGCGCATGGGTATCGAGACATACATATGCTCGGCGCCGGGTATGGGGCGGGTGGCGTTGGTGTAGAAGTGCATTGTCGGCTCACAGCCCGAGTAGCTGTTGGGCTGCTGGGGCGACCAGTTTATGAAATCCGTTGAGGTGCAGCCCTGAATGGCGCGCAGTCCGCTGTACCCGTCCCCCGTCCAGTAGCGGGAATAGCAGCGATAGACGCCCTTGATATTGTCGAAGAACACCGTATTGAGCGAGTCGAAAAGACCGTCGGTTATTACCGGTTCGTCGCGCATCAGACGCCATTCGATGCCGTCGGGCGAAACATAGGCTAAAAGGGTCTCATTAGGTCCCAGTCCCAGCGCCTTGAAGCGCTCATCCTCCCGGCAGGCGGGATTGGTGTCATAGAAGGGGGCGAAATTGTGGCATGAGGGACTGTCCTTGAGCACGATGTTGCGGTCGCCCGTCTCGGCGCGGGTGAAGTGTATGCCGTCGTCGCTGAGGGCGAGACAGGTATACTGCTTCGAGCAGTCCCAGAGAGGCGCGCCCCGGTAGTAGAGATAGACCTTCCCGGTGACGGGATGCTGTATCGCCGTCTGATAAGTGCAGGCGATGCCCTCCCAGGGCATGTCCATCGGCAGCGAGACCTCCATCCTCTGCGGACGGTTCAGGTCAAGGGTGATGCCGTGCGAATATTCAAACAGAAAATCGTCCAGCAGCAGCTCGTTTTTGTTCCCCAGTGTCAGCATTATATTCCTCCCGTTGTTAATTTATCGTGTGGAAAGCATGTATGCGGCGTTCCGGATCGATACGCCCGGGTTATGCCATGCGGTCGGAGAGCTGCGCGCCGCCGAGAATGTGGAAATGCAGATGCTTCACCGACTGGCAGGCGTCGGGGCCGCAGTTGGTGATGACGCGGTAGCCCTTCTTCAGCCCGCAGGCGGCGGCGATTTCGGGAATCTTTACGAAAATATGCGCCACCGATGAGGAGTTTGAGGGATTTACCTCGTCAGCCGAGGCGATATGCGCCTTGGGTACAACCAGCACATGAACCGGCGCCTGGGGGTTGATGTCGCGGAAAGCGAAGATTATGTCGTCCTCGTAAACCTTCGACGAGGGGATATCGCCGGCGATGATTTTACAGAAAAGGCAGTCCATTTTGTTCTCCTTGTTTAGTTGTTTCGTTTCGGGCGGGGCTTTCACGCCCTGAATCGTTCTTACGGCTATATTATAGCATTGTGCGGCGGGCATTTCAACACCGAACGAAAAAACTGTTGCAATCGGCGGCGGAACGGGATATAATGAGCAAAACAATGAATTCGGAAGCATATACCGATATTGCAGGGAGGCATATACCGAAATGGTAATAAGAGGAGTCACCGCGCTGTTCACCGGCGAGGACGCGGCAAAGGGCTGCGATATACGAGTTGAAAACGGCAGGATAGCCGAGGTGGGCGAGATTGCACGCACCCGGGGCGAGAGGTGCATTGAGGGGGGAGGTCTCTACGCCGCTCCGGCGCTGGTTGACCTTCATGTGCATCTGCGGGAGCCGGGTTTTGAGCATAAGGAAGATATCGCCTCGGGCACGCTTGCGGCGGCGGCGGGGGGATTCGGAAGCGTGGTTGCCATGCCCAACACAAAGCCGGTGACCGACAATCCCGAAACGCTTAACTATGTTCTTGACCGCGCCGCCAAAGTCGGGAGCTGCCGGGTATTTCCGGCTGCCGCCATAACGGTAGGGCAGGCGGGCAGAGTTCCCGTGGATTTCAAAGCGCTGCACGAGGCGGGAGCGGTGGCATTCAGCGACGACGGCCATCCGGTAGCCGACTCGGCGGTAATGTATGAAGCAATGAAAATCTGCGCCCGGCATGATTATCTTATAATCACCCACCCCGAGGAACTTTCCCTCTGCGGAGTCACCATAAATGAAGGCAGAATTTCAAAACGGCTCGGGCTGAGGGGCACGCCCAACATAGCCGAAGACCTGATGATCGCCCGGGATATCATGCTCGCCGAGGCGACCGGCTGCCGGCTGCATGTGGCGCATATATCCACCGAGGGGGGAATGCGCCTTGTGCGGGAGGCGAAGGCGCGGGGAGTGCGGGTCACCTGCGAGACCTGTCCCCACTACTTCACGCTCACCGACGAGGATGTGCTCTATCACGGTCCCGACGCAAAGATGAACCCGCCGCTGCGCTCCCGCGCCGACCGGGATGCGGTTATAGCGGCGATTGCCGACGGCACGGTGGACTGCATTACCACCGACCACGCCCCCCACGCCGAACGGGAGAAGTATCCCCGGGGAAAGGGAATCATACCCGACGACGGCAGTCTTGTGGACGGCAAAGCCTTCTCCGAGGCGCCCAACGGCATCATAGGGCTTCAGACCTCATTTGCCCTCGGCATGACATTCTTAGTGGAGGCGGGGCATATCACCCTCGAACGGCTGATCGAACTGATGTCTGTCAATCCCGCCGGGATAATCGGTCGGGAGGCGTCTCTCAGAGCAGGCGCCGATGCCGATATCGTGGTATTCTCACCGGATGAGAACTTCGTGCTCAGCCGTTCACTCCTGCGAAGCAAATCTTCCAACACGCCCTTCATGGGTCTGCCCCTTCGCGGCGCGGTGCGGAACTTAGTCGTCGGCGGTCGGAGAGTGATATAAATAACCGGCAGCCCGCTGATGCGGGCTGCCGTTATTATATCATCCGTCAGCCGGTCAATGAATATACTGGCGCACTTCTCCGCCGGTTCTTCGGGTGACCTCAAAAGCCAAAATCGCCGTCGCCGATGCGGCGGAGAGGGAGGCGTTGTACTGCCTGCCGTAGTCGATGCGGACAATAGTATCGGCGCGGTTAAGCAGGGCGGAGGAAATTCCCCGCCGCTCGCCGCCCACCACAAGGAAAATCGGGCGGGACATGTCGGCATCGGCTAAGGGGACGGAATTCTTGACATCGGCGCAGACTGTGCGCAGACCGTAAGACTTCAGATATTCGGACGCCGCCGCGCCCTCGGAGACATACATGGGCATAAGCTCGGAGGCGCCCGCGGAGGAGCGGCAGACAATGCCCGCGGCGCTCATCCAGCTTCGGGGAGGCAGAATCACGGCGTCCGCTCCCGCCGCCCAGAGCGAACGCAGGGCATAGCCGAAGTTATAGGGGTCCTCAATACCCTCAAGCATGGCGGCGAAGCAGCCCTCGCCGGGCTTGAAGTCGGTGATTGGCGGTATGGTGCGCCCGGTACAGAGCGCCAGCAGTCCGCCGTGGGATGAGCCAAGCGCAAGAGCCTCTACATCGGCTGTGGGCAGGGTCTCGACAGTAAAGCCCTGTTCCTCGGCGCGGTGCCGCAGCCACCCGAGCTCCCCTTTGCGGGCGGAGGTTTTCGCCTCGTCGCAGTAGATTTTAGTAATCTTCCGATCGCTCAGCCCGGTGGCGGCGGCCTCGATAAGTGAACGTATCGAGGTTATGCCTTCGAATACCGTCTCGCCCGATGTCATACCGGCTTCGATTTTTTCGGTTTCTTTTTTCATGTCTTTTCTATAATTTCATATCCCCGGCGGACGACGTTAATTTTGTCTATGCCGAAATATTCAAACAGCTTTACGGCGCCGGCAGTGACAATCTCGCCGCAGACGGCTATGGGTACGGCGGGCGGGCAGGACACGGCGGGGTCGGAGAGAACTCGCCCCTCGCCCTCGGCGGCGGGTATGGTCTCGGAGGGGGCAAGCAGCGCCTCCCGCGGCGACATTCCTGCGGCGAGGACGGGCAGGTGCAAAGCCGGCATCTGCCGCCGCAGCGGTTCCCGCGCTCCGATTTTAAGCAGTGCATCGGCGGCGCGGTCAATATCCCCGGCGTTGTTTGAAGGGGTGAACATCATTACAAGATTGTCCCGATCCGCCATCTCGCAGACTATCCCGTCAAGTGAGGCGGCAAGCGCGTTCCCGTCCCGGCCGGACGCGGGGGCGTCTATCGTGATGCGCAGCGGGTCGCCGCCATACAGAACAAAACCGCCCTCCGACAGCCGGGCTTTTGCCTTGCTTACATCGGATACGCAGTCGGAAAGCTCCCGCCGGTAGGAGCCTGTAAGCGATGAATTTAACAGGTCGAGGGAGCGCAGCAGCAGATAAGAAGGGCTGGTTGTAGCAAAGAGCGCCATCGCGCGTTCGGCATTATCCGCAAACAGTCCGGCCGCCGCGCCGTCGCCGATATGCAGATATCCGCATCCGGTGAGGGCATGGAGCGTCTTATGAGCCGAGTCGCAGCAGATATCCGCGCCGAGAGCTATGGGGTGCCGGGAAGGTTCGAGGAAAGCAAGATAAGCGCCGTGGGCGTTGTCGACGGCTAACAGAACGCCGTGACACCGGCAGACCTCACTCAATCCCGCTATGTCGGCTATGCTGCCGAGATAGTCGGGGGAGGTGATAAACACCGCGGCGGGAGGATTATCCGCCCGTTCGCTTAGCAGGCTGTCCAGCCGTTCGGGGGTCAGGCGGCAGGTGAGAAAACTGCAATCGGTCGGATATATCCAATCAACACCGATATCCAGCAGCGCACAGGCGGTAATAAATACCCGGTGGGCGTTGCGGCAGGCGAGCAGCCGGCAGGGCTTTCCCAAAGACTCAGCGTACAGGCGTATCAGAAAGAGCATCCCCCGTATCGAAAGAGAGGAACCCTCGGTGGAGTAGACGGTGCGCCGGCTGCCGAACAGCCGTGCGGCGTTCTCCTCGCTTTCCCGGATTATGCCGCGGGATGAATATAACACATCGGCGCCGGGAATCTCGGTTATATCGAGAGCCTCAATATCCCCTTTTCCCTTGTGACCGGGCATATGGGCGCGGATTGTCTGCTTTTTTGCGTATTCGTCGATAAAATCGGCTATGGGAGTGTTCATTTTAACTCAGAATCCGTTGTGCATGGATATCTCGACCGCCCATTTCGCCGAAGCCTTTTCGTAGAAGGCGGTGAATGAAGCTCCCACCCGTTCGGGGTCGAGAATATCGTGGGGCGGCGTGTCGTAGAGCCGCGACCAGAGGGCATCGTATGATGCGGTGACCGAGGAGGCGGCAAGGTTCAGCATCTCCCGGGTGTCGGCATCCCGTGCGGTGCGCCCAAGCAGGGCGTTTTCCAGATACACCGGGTTCACCGCGAGACTGCCGTAGTGGCAGAGTGCGGTAATGGTTGACGCCGAAAGTTCAAGCCCGTCGCCGCTAACATTGGCGGGGACAAAGAGCCCAACCGCCGAGAAGGGCAGCTGACCGGCATAGCCGTCCTCATATTCGGCGTACTTCGGATAAGGCAGAACGCTCCAGTCGATGTCCGAGTGGCGCAGCGTTTCGGTATAGCTTAGAGACGCGCCGCAGAAGAGGGAACGCCCCTCGGTAAAGGGCGCGTTCGCGGCGGTTTTGGAGCCCATGGAGACCCAGCTTATACGCGCGTCGGCGGTGAGGGCTTCAACCTTTTCGTATATGTTGATCATACGCTCATCGGCGGGAAGAACAACAACCCTTCCGCCGTCGCAGACCAGGGCGTGGCAGTCGGCGGAGCCGAGAAAGGCGCGGTTTATTGAGTGCACCGCCACATAGCCGAAGCGGTCGATCTCGGGATCGGCTTCGCCGTCGGCGTCAAGGTCGGAGGCGGCGGCGCGGGCATAGTCAAGCATGCTGTCAAGGGTCCAGGCGCCCTTCCGCACGAGCGGCGCGGGATTGTCAAGCCCCAATATCTCCAGCATTCCCCGGTTGATGAAGAGAGCGTAGGCTTCGCGCACGGCAGATAGACTGCCGCCGCCGATAAGCCCGTAGAGCCTGCCGCCGGGTGTGGCATCGCAGAGCCCGGGCACGGCGAATTTCAGCGCGTGGTCGATGTAGGGCAGCGGCATGAGGTCGAGCCACAGTTCCTCGGCGGCAAGGGGATGACAGAAGCCGGACACGCCCGCCGCCAGGTCATAGCCCTGACCCGCGAGCACCGAATTTCGCACCTCCGAGCAGTAGACGTCATAGTTTTTCGATGAAGCGCCGGGGCGGGTGACCGATTCAACAGAGATTTCAAGCTCCTGTTCGACTTTCAGAAGACGGTTGAACACCGCGTCGTTCACCGCCTCGCCGTTAAGTTCCTCCGAGACAAATTCGAAGTTATGGCTCTCCTCGGTGAGCATGGTAAGGGAAGCGCCTCCGAAGTCGGGCATATCGGGCAGCGAAGGGATGTTGTCCTCCGTCTCGGCAGGGGGGCGGTGAGCCGAGGCGGCAGCGATTACCGTTACGGTGACCGCCGCCGCCAGCAGGATAAGCGCGATTACGGGCGCCGTGAATGTTTTGCGGCGCGTCGGGTGATTTTCTGACTGCATATGTTTATATCAATTATGTCAATGCTTGCGGACGGGTATGTCGTCGTGTCGGTTCATGCGCCTTATCACCAGTATGGTGGAGCAGACTAAAATGACAACCGCCAGGGCGATGACATGGTTCGTGTTGATTTCGGCTTTCTGGGAGCGGATATATGCCGCCTTCTGCTCCCACAGGTATTCGGAAAGCTGGCTCGAATCCAACAGGTTCGAGGATACTCTGACCGGACTGATATACAGGGTGGGAGTTCCGAAGTCACCGGCGGCGCCCCGGACATAGAGATTTATGCTCTCGATCCTGCCTACCGGCGGGAAGGTGCTCAGGTCTGCGGTCAGCTCACTCGGTATGCCGTTTGACAGCCTGCCCGAATAAGCGGCGATATCACTGCCCGAACGGAAGACGATGAGCAGTTCTATGTCGGACAGGTTCGGAGATTCGCCTGTCAGGCTCAGCTCCAGCGTTACATATGGCGCGGAGGTCAGGTTCAGAGGGTATGAGAAGCTGCCGGTCACATACCGCCAGCCCGAACCGTCGGGAGGGCTTCCCAGTTCGGCGGCGAAGGTGCCCGAGCCGTCCTCGGACGAGGCAAGCGAAACACAGCCCGCTCCCGGCTTCCACACCGACAGCCCCAGATCGCTGTCAAAGCTCAGCAGCTCAGCGGTGCCGGTGTAGGAGGAAACCGGGGTCAGCATGTCGGGTTTCAGACTGTCGGTGACGATATTCCGAACGGCTGCGCTGCCGGGGGTGTAGCCCTCGATAAGGTCGCTCCAGGCGCGGCCGATTATCCGTTTTTCGGTGACATACTTGGATTCTGCGGTGTCGATGCGCTCGATGAGCCGTCCGCTGTCGGGCAGATAAGCGGTGATATATGCCTTCACTATGTCAAGCGATACCGCTTTCAGATAGGCGTAGACATACTCGTCATATCGGGCGGAGACGGTGAGCGTCTTTTCCGCTCCGGGCGTGAAGAAGCCGGTGTCACGCAGTATTACGGGATGGGAGCCGCCCAGAGACTCGAGATATCCGGTGAGTACCGAAAGATTCGCGGGGGTCACCCTTGACGCCAGCAGAGAATTGCACTCCGCGGCTTCAATCGAGCTGTAAAGGCTGTCCGAACAGGGATAGGGATTGTACATCAAGCCCCAGGCTATATCGCCCGCCGAGCGGACATATTCGGAGAAGGCTTCAAGGAAATCGCGGACATCGAAACGCCCGGTCTCATTCGAAACGCTGCTCCCCTGCCAGCTTCCGCAGCCCAGTGAGATGAAGACTTTTGGAGTGCCGGCTGCCGATTTCACGGCGTTATATATGGTTCTGAAGGCTTCGGCGTAAGCGGATACGGTACGGCGCAGGTCGGCGCCGCCGAGATTGTAGTTGACGGCGGCGTTCTGCACCTCATGCCCCACGACATAGTTGACGATTCGCCCGTGGGCTGCCGAACTGCCCGAATAGCGTTTGGCGATGAGGTGGGCGGCGGCGCCGAGGGCTGCGATTCCGTCCTTGTCGCCGGTGTTGAAGGCGGCATAGCCGGAGTTCGGGGCGGTCGAATCGGGATGGCAGAGCAAAGAGCCGTTCCCGCCGCGGGATACGGTCAGTATGGCGGTGACCGATATGCCCTCGGCGGTGTACGCCGAGATTATCCCGTCGAGACGGCTCAGATAGGCTTCGTCATAATAGGTGGAGGTGCCGTCATAGTGGTATACATTGCCGCTGCCGTCGGCGGTTAACTTCTCAAGTTCAATCTGAACGGTGGTATGGCGTATGCCCAGCAGCCCCGCCTCCACATGGTTCGGGGTGTCCATGCCCTTTTTGCTCTTTATGTCGGGATAGCTCAGCCCCGAGGTGAACTGCTCGGGATTTGTGACATAGGAGCCGGCTATGGGGGTGGGAGAACCTCCCTCTTTGATACAGACCACAAAGCGGTTGCCTATGTTCTCCTCCCTTGCGGCGGTCCGAAGCACTATGTGCTCCGAAATCGGCTTTACATCTGCGCGGACTATGCTCTCGTAAAAGAAGTCGTTCTTATCGCTGGCATATGGCTCCAGGTCGTAAAGTTCGATCACCGCATCGGGACTCCGGGTGAGCAGCTGCGCGTCGGGTTTCACCGTCACCTCGATGCTGCTGCGGTCGGAGGAGACCCGGCAGCTCTCAATCACGCAGCGGCCGGTTTTCGCCGGCGTGTAGGCATAGAGGGCTTCAACATCGCTGCGGTAGGAGGCGGCGGGCAGGATTGAATAAATGTGAATCTCTTCACCTTCGCTGCCACCGGTGATAATCAGTTCCAGTTCGTTCATCTCCCGGTTCACCGGCAGACATATGCTCTGCAGACCGTCGGTCAGCCCGGCGGTGCGCTCGGTTACGGTCGAGCGGGCGGACATGCTCCGCAGGGTAACGCTTTCGGCGCCGCTGCGGTTGTCGAGCAGCAGGCGGAGCATGGAGGTGCCGCCGGTTATGTCGCCCTCGGGCAGACTGACCGATATGCGCCGGGCGCCATCGGGGAGGATATTGGCGGTATGGGTGTCGGTGCCTAACTGCAGTTCGACGCCTACATAGTGGCCGTCCTCGGTCCTTCCGCCGCCTTGGAGAGCCGCGCTTCCGGGATCGGCAGCCGGGCTTCGGGAGGCGTCTCCGAAGGTCAGCTTCATGTAACTCATGTCGTATTCGGCAGCGCGGTCGCGCAGGGAACCGGCATCTGAGAGACCCAATTCGCAGCCTTCGCAGTCATACTGCCTGACGGGCGCCAGATAGCGCATTGCCTGAGCCGCGTCCGCCGATGTGCAGAGCGATACCTCGTCAAGGCAGAAGGGGAAAACCAGTTCATAATAATCGGTGCCGGCGCAGGATATGCCAAGGGTGAAAGAGGTGACGGCAGAGCGTCCCTCCCAGCCCGAAATGTCGGCAAACACCGCGTTCCAGCAGCCGGTGCGAAGCGGCGCCGAGGCGGTGTAACTGCCGCTGACGGCGCCTATGGTAAAGGTGAATTCAAGTCTTCCCTCGCCGATACCGGGATCGGGGCACCATACCGCCGCGCAGATCGAGCCGTAAGCCGAATAATTAGCAGGCTGAGGCAGGCTTTTGACTATTGCACGGGGTTCCCCGGGAGGAGCCTTCCGAGCCGATACGGCGAGAAAGCGCTCCCCGGAGAATGGGGAACAGCCCGCCGCCAGAGGAGTATTTATAACCGACGTTATATTCGTGATATTCGATTCCGGCAGCCAGGTGACCGCTTCGCTGTCAAAGCCGTCGATTATCGACGAGCGTATCGACCGGTAGACCGCCGGCTCGGCGTCGGCGCAGGACACGGCAGTGCCCGTATATTGAATCTGCCGGAGGGCTGTCTCATCCTGAACATTCTGCGCCGAGACGGTGATATTCAGCGGCATGATTATTAACAGCATAACAGCCGCCAGCACAGTGACAGCCGGGATAAGTAAAAATGAAATTCTTTTATGCATGTTTCGTTCCCTGCGGAAAGTCGTTAAATACGTTGATTTTTTCCCGCTTGTATGTTACAATGAACCGGAAAACATGAGAAATCCGGAGGCGTTTATGAGGGCTGTGAGACTGAGGAGCGAATCGGGCAGGGCGCCCTTCATAGTGTTCGAGGGGATCGACGGCAGCGGAAAATCCACACTGCTGGTCTCAATTGCGGAGCGTCTCGCGGCGGAATCGGTGCCCGTCTCGGTCACCCGCGAGCCCACCGGCGGGCGTGTCGGCAGGCTGCTTCACAGCTATCTCACCCGCGAATACGAAGCCGACCCGGGGGTCGCCGCCGCCCTCTTTGCAGCCGACCGCATCGAGCATATCACCGGCGAGGGGGGCATGCTGTCTATGCTTGGCGGGGGTACGACGGTGCTCTGCGACCGCTATTTCCTGTCCTCCTGCGCCTATCAGTCAAAAACCCTGCCCATGGACTATATCATAGGACTGAATTCCTATCCCGCGTCGCTGCTCATGCCCGATCTGACCGTTTTTGTGGATACGCCGCCCGAAGTGGCATTCGGCCGTATCGGCGCCCGCCTGCTTGAGACGGGCGAGGCGCGCGAGCGTTTCGAGGAGAGCGCGGGCGAGCTTGAGCGTATACGGGACGCCTATTTCGAGGCGGCGGAGCGGATGGTTCCGGCTTCCCGCTTCTTTGTGCTTGACGGTTCGCTCACCCCAGACAAGCTGGCGGACAGGGTCATGGCGCGTATAACCGCGGACTTTAAAGTCACCGAAGAGTGACCTCCGCCGTCTGTTTTAACGCGGTTATTATATCACACGACGCATGAAATGGAAACCGATATTTGTAAATTTAACGAAAAAGCATGATTTTTAAATCGGATATGTCCGACAGGGAAAGAAATATGATGACCGATTATACAAGCACCGAAGAAAGACTGATATTCACCGAGCGGATGCGGGGCGTGCGGGAGGATATCCTGCGCCGTCTTCGCCCCCGGAATGACAGGGAGGGAACCTATATCCAGCCGGTGTCGGCGGGAGGCCGCAATCCCTTTGCCGACGCCTTTGAGGCAAAGCCAGACGCGCCCTATGTCATATGTCTCGCCGACGCCATCGTGCGCTCCTGGCTTGACACGCCTTGCCTTATATATCCGGGCGAGGCGCTGGTGGGCATAACCCGGCCTTTCTACCCGATAATGGAGCATTTCAGCTGGGGCATCAATTTTCACGAGGACGTCTGTGACGATCCCTCCTATCCCGACGGTCAGACGGAGCGTAAGCGTATAGACGCCCTCCGCGAGCGCATGTCGCCAATGACTTCCTCATACATGGACGAGTGCGGCAGAGCTAAATACGGCGGCGAGCGTTACGGGCATATCTGCGACGAGGGCATGTTCTGGGCGGGAGGCTACCAGGGGCATACAATACCCAACTATCCGACACTGCTTAATACGGGGCTGGACGGCATGCTGGCGAAAATCGACGCATGTGAGACCGCCCTTGCATCACCCGAACAGTCGGTGAGCGATTTTTATGAGGCGAACCGCATTATAGTGCGGGGAATGACCGCATTTCTTGAAAAATACACTGCCCACGCCGAAACTCTGGCGGAGGGTGAGAACGACCCGATCCAGCGGCGTTATTATCGGGAGATAGCCGAAAACTGCGCCTTCGTTGCCCACAGAAAACCGGTCACACTCTATCAGGCTCTGCAGCTTATGTGGTGCCTGTCGCTCTGGGACTGGGTGGACTGTATGGGGCGGGTGGATCAGTATCTTCTGCCCTTCTGGGAGTATTCAAAGGCTCACGGCGACGTCATAACCCCCGAGGAGGGCATAACCTCCATAATGTTCAAGATATGGGAGAACGGCTCCCACAACTCCACCCTGTCGGGCTGCAAGCCCGAGGACGGCTCGGACGCCACAAACGAACTGAGTTATCTCTTCCTGCAGGTGCTGCGCAATATCCGCGACACCCACCCCCGCATGGTGGTGAGAGTGGGAGAGAACTGCCCGCAGCCGCTGCTGGAGCTTGTTGTAAAGCTCTGGTCTGAGGGCATGTCCGATCCGACCATAGTCAGCGATACAAACGTCATCCCCGGACTTATGAAAATCGAAGTGCCCCTCCGGGACGCGAGGGATTACGCCACCCTCGGCTGTCAGGAGATAGAGATCCCGGGCAAGAGCAACACCGGCTGCGAGGACGGCTCCTTCAATGTGGCGAAGGTATTTGAGATAGCCCTTCGCGGCGGCATGGCGACCGAAACCCCGGGCTTCCGGATAGGACCGGCGACAAAGCCCTTCATCGAATGCGAAAGCTATGAGGAACTGTGGGAGAGCTTCCGGGAGCAGTTGGAGTTCTTCACCGAGCTGCACCTCTGGCTCTGCTCCCGCGGGCAGGAGATACGCGCCGCCAACCATTCAAAGCTGGTCAAGGGCGTATTCACCGACGGCGTGCTTGAGAGCGGGCGAAATCACGACGACGGCGGCCCCCTCTACAACCACGGCGTTGTGGAAACCGCCGGCATCGCGGCGGTCGCCGATTCGCTGACGGCTGTTAAAAAGCTGGTATATGACGAAAGGCGGGTCTCGAGGGAGACTCTCATGGCGGCGCTTGAAGCCGACTTCGAGGGCTATGAGGAGCTGCGGCAGATGCTGCTTAAAGCGCCGAAGTTCGGCAACAATCACGATGAAGCCGACGACACCGCCTGCCGCGTGCTTGACCTCTACTGGAGCGAGTGCGGCAAATACCGCTCGGTTCGGGGCGGGCTATATACCGGAGCCTGTTCGCTGCTCACCGCAGGCATAAGCTACGGCAGCCGCACGGGAGCGCTCCCCGACGGGCGTCACGCCGGCGAGCCGCTGGGAAATACCATGGGGCCGAGACCGGGCGCCGACACCCGGGGCGTCACAAGCATGCTTATGTCGGTGGCGAAACTGCCCCTTGAAAAGGGTGTGGGCGGCACAACATTAAACGTTCTTCTGCCCAAGAGCACAATGACCTCCCCCGAACTGCGCACCGACATCGCCGGCATGATGCGCGCCTACATGTCAAACGGCGGGCAGATGGCGCAGGTCACCACCGCCGATATAGGCGAATTGCTTGACGCGAAGAAACACCCCGAGCGCCACGGCAATCTCATAGTAAGGGTGGGCGGCTACAGCCACCACTTCACACAGCTGAGCGAGTCGGTGCAGAACGAGATTATCAGCCGCTATGCCTCGGAGACGGCGGGCGGGTGAACAGTGCGCTTTTGAGTGCGTGAGAAACAGACGGCAAAAAAACATGGGAGACCGAACGGCGCCGCAATTATGCGGAGGTTCGGTCTCCCGTTGTTTTATTGATTATTCGGTATTATCAGTCCAGCGATTCCACCGATGCCACATATCGGAGCATAATTGCCGCCGCAGCGCCGAGTATGACTGCCGCTATGGCGGCGTAGGCGAGGGCGGGCAGGAAGCGACCGGCAAGGACATAGAGCGCGGTTAAGCCGGCTACAACCAACCAGCCGCCGAAAACCGACAGGGTCACGCTCAGGCTCCGCTTTACCGGCACCGCTTCGGACGACCATTCGAAGTTGTGGAAGCGGATATTCAGACACAGCCCCGCGAGTGCCATGAAGAGTATTAATAAGGCGGAGGGCAGCAGGACAATAAGCGCGTCGAGCGGCGACGACATATACGGCGATATCAGCCAGATAAGCGCGGCTGCCAGGGGTATGGCGGGGATGTAGGTCAGGATAAGATGCATTTTCAGCTTGGCAAAGAGCACCCGTGCCAGGGAAAGGGGCAGCGACTGTATTATCCAGAAGTACTTTCCCTCAAGAGATATTGACGGCGAGGTGATGTTATTCATGGTGGCGGCGAAGCAGATGACTGCGGCCGCAACAAGGGGAATCGCGCTCTTGTGTTCCGCGGCGAACAATGAGAGCACCTCGCGGATGTTGCTGTTGAATATGAGCATCGCCGCTGCCGCTGCGGGCATCATGATGATACCCAGACCGCAGTTGAGCATGTAAGTGGGAGAGGAGGTGAAGCGCTTGAATTCGCGGCGCAGAAGTGCCGAATCGGGGGATGCGGTCTTTGCCTCGCCGCGGCTGTAGACCACCTTTTTTTCGCCCCGTTTGGTTGTGATTATTGAGATGAAACTGCGGCTCAGCACAAGATAGACGGCGCCGAAGAGCAAAAAGGCTGTTCCGGTGAAGATAAGCATCGACAGAGCGTTGCCCTCGGCGGCAAGTCCCATGTGCCGGAAGGGCCATGCCCAGATTTTCACGCCCTCGCTCACGGGTCCGGGATTTTCGACAATCGCTTTTATGGCGATAATCACTCTGCTGTAAAATGCGTAGTAGGCGACGATGAATGCGAGGGAGAGGATAACCGTGATATAGCTCTTGCCCTTGAGCCTGGAGGCGATGAGCGCCACCACCCAGCCGAGAATACAGGAGAGCCCCAGCACGATAAACGACAGCACAATGGGTATGATAAGAGTAAATATTACCCCGAGCACACCCGGTTTCGCATGGATCAGATAGACGATATTCGTCGGTATCATCACAATAAGCTCATAAAGCAGCCCTATGGCGCAGACGCCTGTAAGACGTGAAGCCAGTATGAGCCGGGTCGGCACGGGCAGGGAGAGCATGAGCTCGTTGTCCTTGGCGTTGTAAAGGGTGGCGTAGGTATTGAAGACGCTGCCGAACACCCCCATAAATAGCCCCACCAAGCCGGTGAGCGCCATATAAAGCCAGGCGTAACCGGCTTCAATCATAGGCGAGAGCATCATACCCATGCCGTAGAACATGGCGCCTAAGGCTGTGTACATCACCGCGTAGAGAACACCGTACAGCACCAGCGCCGCACCGGTTCGCCGTGTGCCCTTTTTCATGTCGCGGTAGAGCCAGGCGAAGACCTCTGCAAGCTGCTTTTTAATCAGGGCACGTGCGCGCGTCATTTACCTGCCTCCGGATTGGTGTCGTCGGTGATTTCGGCGTCAGCGGAATCAGTGTCGGCAGGTTTATCGGTATTCTCCAGCTCAAGGAAGACGTCCTCAAGCGAAGCGTCGCCGCGAACCTCCTCCATTTCGCCCGCCACCACCAGTCTGCCGTTCTTTATTATGGCGACCCGGTCGCAGAGACGCTCGGCGGTCTCCAGTATGTGGGTGGAGAAAAATATAGCCGTTCCGCCGTCGCAGAGTTCGCGCAGCAGCTCTCTCAGCTGATGGGAAGCCTTGGGGTCGAGACCTACAAAGGGTTCATCCATGAGAATGAGCTTCGGATCGTGGATAAGCGCCGATATGACGGCAAGCTTCTGCTTCATGCCGTGGGAGTAGGCCGAGACGGACTGCGCCAGATCTGCGGTCAATCCCAGAAGGTCGCTGTATCGATGAATGCGCTCGGTGCGCGTCTCCGCCGGGACCCCGAATATGTCGGCGATGAAGTTCAGATAGCCTATGCCCGTCATGAACTCGTAAAGGTCGGGATTGTCGGGGAGGTAGGCAATCTGCTCCTTGCAGCCGAGAGGGTCGGTCTTTATAGACTTGCCGCCTATGTAAATCTCTCCGCTGTCGAATTTCAGTATGCCGCAGCAGGACTTGAGAGTGGTGGTCTTGCCGGCGCCGTTGTGGCCGATGAAGGCGCAGATTTCGCCGGGGGCGATGTGCAGACTTAATCCGTCCACCGCCTTCTTGTCGCCGTAGGTCTTTGTCAGGTTTTCGATTCTGAGCATGTAGGTATCTCCGATATATATAATGATTTAATGATTACCAGATAATACAGCTGTTCGATTGGAATTACAGCATAAATTATACACCTCACCGATATCCCCTGTCAAGGGCAGTTCACGACCCGCCGGTATGACACAGAATATTTCACAATAATTTCAAATACATTTTAACAAAACTTGACATTCGGGCGTAAAAGTGTTATAATCAGCAAACCAAATTAAAAAGGAGAGTTTTCCAAGATGAAGAAGCTTCTTATCGCGTTTATCTCGTTCATCCTCGTTATTTCACTCGCAGCCCCCGTGCTTGCGGCGGATTTTACCTATTCCGCAACCAAACCTACCCCTGCAGGCACAAAACTGTTCGATCTCGTCGCGGATCAGGATAATCTCACCGGATTTGACGCCAAGGGCGGCATCGGCGTCGACCTCTTTAACCTCGCTAAGGGCGGCGGTTCATACTGCCTGAAGCGCGACACCTCCGCATGGTACGAGTTTACCGTTCCCTCTGCCTCCGAGATCACCTTCGTTGTTGAGTACATCGCGCGCACCGGCGCTCAGCGCGGTCTCGACTACTCTGTAAACGACCCCAAGGGCGAGAAGAGAGTGTTCATGGATCTCGAGGAGTCCAACGACAAGCTGTTCGTAACCGGCAAGTTTACCGTTGAGGGCGGCAAGCACAACTTCTACCTTTACGCTCCAACAGCCATGGACGACAGCGCCCTCAAGTCCTGCGACGTTTACAGCGTAGCTCTCTACTACATGGCTCTGCCCGAGACCACCGCGGCAGCCACAACCGCAGCCGCCGCAGCAGCCGAAGCGGCTCCCGCAAAGGCGGCTCAGACCGCCGACATCGCCATCGCCGCTTCAATTATTTCGCTCTGCGGCGCGGCATATGTCATAATCAGGAAGCGCTGACCTTAGTTTAGCGAAGCCGACAACAGTTCTGAAAACGCTGCCGGCACCGGTACGCATGTTCCGGTGCCGGCTTGCCATTTGAGAGGAATTTATGAACTATCCGGTTTCAACCTCCGTTCATTTCCGCTTTGACACCGATTACAAGGTGCCGCTTAACGATCAGATCAGCCGCATCATCGACGGTGGCTTTAAGTATCTCGACTTCAACTTCCTTGACTGGAACGCCGACCGCCGTTCGCCCTTTGTGGGACCCGACTGGGAGAGCTGGATCGACGGCGCCGGCGAGCTGGCGGCAAAGCGGGGCGTGAAGTTCAATCAGGCGCACGCGCCGGTATACAACGGCCTGCGCTACGAGGGCTGTACTCAGGAGGATATCCATGAGTTTCAGCTCCGCGCCATAAGAGCCTGCGCGAAGCTGGGCATATCCTGGATGGTATATCACGCCATATACCATGATAATACCGATGACTTCTCGATAAACCACGAGACCTTCGACCCGCTGCTGGAAGAGGCACGCAGGTGCGGAGTGGGCATGGCGTTCGAGAACACCTGGGTAACACTTCAGCAGTACAGGCTGTGGCGCACAGAGGACCTTATCGAGCTTGCCGACTCCTACAATGACCCGCTGGTGGGTATCTGCTGGGACACCGGCCACTGCAACGTATACGGCGGAATTCCCGAGCTGCGAAAATACACCGATCAGTATAATGAGATAATGAAGCTGGGTAAGCGGCTGAAAGCGCTGCATATCGACGACAACAACGGTTATGTTGACGACCACATAGCCCCATACGACGGGGTAATAGACTGGAATTCGGTTATGCGTGCGCTGCGGGACGCGGGCTATGAGCACAGTTTCACCTTCGAGGCGCACAACGCCGTCCGCCGTGTCCCCGAGTGCCTGGCAGATGAGCGCATCGCCTACATGAAGCGTCTGGGCGACACCCTGGTTGCCCTTGTGTAATATGTGAATCAATATATAAGCGGTTTGTTCCAAATGACGGTACGGACCGCATATGTATTATAACTTATTATTTAAATCGCTGAAATTAACAAATATAAATATCAGACTCTTGATTTTTTCACCCGGATACGATAAAATTTAAATGTCGAAAGTTCGCCTATACGGAGAACATGCATTAAAAACGCATTAACTTATACACTTATACAGTAGGGAGGAATAAACCATCAGAACCCAGGAACAGCATAACGCGCGCAAGCGTGAGATTATGGAAATCGCGTTCGATACCTACTGCACCTATGGTCTCGGCAACGTCGGTATTAAAGGAATCGCTCAGGCTTGCGGACTCACCACCCCCGCTCTTTACGCCTACTTTGAAGGTGTGGACGATATGATTATCCAGTCGGTCGAGCACTGCCTTTCGAAAATCGAGCGTGAGTTTGCAGAATACGCAATCAGTTTCCCCGAAAGTCTCGACAGATTCCTTGACGAGGCGCCCCTTTGGTCGAGGGAACAGCATGGCAAAGCCTATCGTTTCCTCCAGCAGATCTATACGCATCCCAAATATTATGATCATTGTCAGAAGATAATCAAGCGTCAGGAGGAGGAATACGACAGCTTTGCCTCCAAGCTTGCCCCGAAGATGGGCATAACCAAGGATGACGCCCTGACGCTGGTTTTCCTTCTCGCGCGCTTATTGGTTCATTACGCTCTGTACGGCAGCGCCGAGTATCTGCGCACTCAGAAACAGGCAATGCGCCGCCTTGTAAAAGTTATGAAGGCTGACGCCGCGCCGGCGGCAGAGTAACATCGCATAAGTAACGAAACCGGCAGTCCCCGGCGGTCCGCAGAGGTGTTCGCCGTTTTCGTCACAGCATGTATGCACCGACATGAATCCCGCGGCTGCAAACCGTGGGATTTTTTGTGCGATACTTCGGAGCTTCCGACGGGGCGGGACGGTGAAATCCCGGACGGCGCGTCGAAGCGAAAACGCATGCGAATTCAAAAGTACAACGGCACTATCAAAAAATAACACCATGTAAATTACGGAGGAAAACATGAAAACCACATTCAGAAGCATTTCGGCGGTACTGTTCGCGGCGCTGCTCATTGCCTTGCTTGCGGCATGCGGCGGAGGAGGCGGAACCGTTTCGGACGTCGGCGCGGTTTCAGACACCGCTCAGGATGTCACAGACGCAGCAGAGACCGGAACCACCTCGGCGCTCAGCACCATAAAGCAGGAGGATTTCGGCGGCAAGGACTTCCGGATCATCTCCACCAATCAGGACAACCGCCACGTCGACGTGGTTGCCGAGGAGGAGAACGGCGCCACACTCAACGACCTTGTCTACCGCCGCAACCGCACCATCGAAGAGATGTTCAACGTTAAAATCTCGGCAAATGATGACAGTTATTCGAACATTACCTCGATGGCAATCAAAAGCTCCCAGGCCGGGGACAACCCCTACGACCTTTATATGACCAACTTCACCGGTCACAGCGCGGCGACCGCAGGCGCGCTCATCGCCTGGAACACGCTGGATTCCATGGATATATCTAAACCCTGGTGGGATCAGGGCGCGATAAACGAAATGGCGATAGGCGGCAACAGCTACCTTATCACCGGCGACATTTCCCCCACCTGTCTGTTAACTTCGGAGTGCATACTCTTCAACAAGCGTTTGCTTGAAAGCATCGGCATGGAGCAGCCCTATGATGAAGCCTTCGGCGGCACCTGGACTATAGACCTGATGACCAAGCTCACCGCCGACCTCACCTCCGACCTGGACGGCGACGGCGTCCTCAGCGACAAGACCGACCTCTATTCCTTCTCGCTCTGGTTCGACGGCAGCACGGCGCTCTTCTACGGCGCAGGCGGCTATCTATGTACCCGCGACGCCGACAATATGCCGGTTCTGGCTTTCTCCACCGAGAAGAACATCTCGGTCTATGAGAAGATGTTCAAGCTCATCGTTGACAACCGCGCCAACTACTCCAAGAGCGACCACGTGCAGTCCTTCAATGTCTTCAAGGAGGGCAGAGCGTACTTCCTGGATATAACCTTTCAGAAAATCGACACCTTCCTGCGCGACATGAATGACGACTTCGGCATTCTCCCCCTGCCCAAGTACGATGAGGCTCAGGAGAACTACCTCACAAACGTCAGCGGCGCGGGCACGGCCATCATTCTGCCCAAGAGCACTCCCGACCTGAATTTCGCGGGCAGAGTCATCGACGGCATGGCGGCAGCCTCGTATGACACCATCACCCCGGTTCTCTACGACGTCATCGCGGGTACCAAGAACGTCCGCGACGCCGAGTCTTCGGATATGGTTCAGCTCATCATCCGCAACAGGGTTTACGACCCCATACGTATGTATAACATCCCCGGCGGCGATGTCGCCGAGGATCTCATGAAGCAGGCCTCCCCCGACATCGTCTCCTACTTCGCCGGCAAGGAGGAAGCAGCCAAGGCTCAGCTGCAGAAGCTCATCGAAGCCTTCCTGGCGGTTCAGTAAGCGGCAGATTTATTGTAAGTTATAAGCCCGGTTTTCGGCTAATACACAGCCCTGAAACCGGGCTTATAATGTTTGACATCGATTTCACAAACAATACCTTTCGGATTTAACATTCCGACGGTATAATGAATACACAGCAAAGGCAAAAACAGGCACACAATATCCGTAATGAGTTTGTCAAAAAAGAAAGTTTTTATGTGTTGACAAACGAAGACAAATGGTGTAGTATTAATATACAATAATATTTAGAAAAAGGAGATTTACCATGAAGCGCATTCTTACTCTCGCAGTCTGCCTGCTGATGATCGCCGCTCTCTTCGTGCCGGTATCCGCAGCTGAGGCAAAGATCGTCTACTCGCAGGATTTCAGCTCGGTCAAGAGCTTTGACGAACTCGGCTGGACCAAGAACGAGGTCTTCACTCCCAACACCGCCACCTATACCATAGCCGACGGCAAGCTGATCGTTGACAATATCAACGACGCGGCCAAGGACTCCTATGTTATCATGGTCCCCGCCTCCACCATGGCGTCGGTCATCAAGGACGACTACACCGTTCAGTATGACATCACGCTGCTGGACGCCAGCGCCTCCGACCGTTATCTCTGCGTACTGGTGAACTATGACCGTGAGCTTGGCAACAGCTATACCTCCTGCCACATCCGTATGCGCGGCACCGGCAACTGGGAGACCCGTACCACCGGTTCCTGGACCACCATTGACGGCAGCGGCGAGGTTGGCGGTTTCCCGATCGCAAACTCCGATAACACCATCGGCATGAGAGTGTTCGGCGACACCTCCTACGACTCCGCGGCATACGCCCTCCAGAACAAGAAGATGACAGTCCGCCAGGAGTTCTACAAGGACGGCAGCTCCAAGATTTACATCAACGACGTACTGATTACCGGTACCGATAAGGCCTCCATCCCCCAGTTCCAGCTGAACACCAACTTCTCCGAAATAGCCCTTAAGGCCGGCGGCAAGATCAAGGCTGAGTTCGATAACTTCACCGTAGCCACCGGTATCGGCATCCCGAAGCCGGTGGTCACCACCGCCAAGGCTGCCGCCGCTGCAGCAGACGGCGCAGCTGCCGCCGCCAAGCCCGCGGCTGCCGCTCAGACCTTTGACGCAGCAATCATTGCTCTCATCCCCGCCGCTCTCTCTGCCGCCGCTCTTGTAGTTATCCGCAAGAGAAAGTAAGATTCAAAACGATAAACACGCTCAGACCAATACAAATGCCGCCCGGCTCGAACGGGCGGCATTGTTCACCTGTAATACGATATTGAGCCGGGTATTCCGTTCGCCGGCTCACTCGGAACACATCAAAAATAATAAAATATGCGGTTGACAGGTTACAGAATATTATTGTAAAATATACATGACCGGCAGCGATATGGGCTATGGTCTGCCGGCAAATTTATAACACGGGGGTATTACCATGAAAAAGCTTGCATTCATTCTCGCTCTGCTCACCGCTGCAGCGATCTTCGCCGCGATCCCGGTGTCCGCCGCCCCGACCGATGTGCTCAAGGGCACGCCGGTGCTGGACGGCAAGATCGACGACATCTACAAACTGTCCGCCACCTACACCATCGATACCACCGCTAAGGTCTACAATTCGGGAGCCGAGTATACCGATTGCCCCGAGCTGAAGGCCACCACCTACATGCTCTACGACGACAAGAATGTTTACATCGCCTGCGAGGTCACCGACGCCACCATTCTTTCTGCGGGTGCTGACAAGGTAAAGGCGGGTTATGTATGGCAGAACGACGTAACCGAGTTCTGGATCTCGCTTGACAAGGGCACCACCTGGGGTCAGTTCAACATGGACGCCTTCGGTCACGGCATCGGTGTCGGTGTGCCTGCCGCCCCCTTCGCCGACGCGGCGGGCTGCAAAGGCGCTGCCACCAAGGGCACCGGCAGCTACATAACCGAGGTTTCCTTCCCCCACGGCGGTCTTAAGGCGGGCGCTGAGTTCTGTCAGCAGACACAGGTCAACAATATTCTTGTTGCCGACGCCTCCAAGATAGTCTGCATCGGCGCACAGAAGGTTGCCGACCGGGTGTTCAAGCTCTCGGCTACCGAAGCTTTCATTCCGAAGCCCGAGACGACGACAGCAGCCGCTGCAGCCGACGCCGCTCCCGCGAAGGCGGCTCAGACCTTTGACTCGGCAATCATCGCTCTAATCCCCGCGGCGCTCTCTGCCGCCGCTCTCGTGGTCATCCGCAAGAGAAAGTAAGCGCAGGAAGCGTTGACACCATAATGAAAATACCCGCCGCCGGATATATATCCGGCGGCGGTGTTTTGTCTTTATATGGTTACGAATACAAACCCGTTCGCGCTTCTCAGAACACCGGTACGGAGTTTGCCAAGATACCCTCGATCATTTCCTCGAGTTTAGCCTGGGAGGCGGCGATGTTGGAGTTGTACTTTGACATGAAATCGTTGGACTTGGCGCCTACGCAGTCGGTGAAGCAGTTCAGCAGTGAGCCGATTGAGCTGTTGTAGGCGACAGGGAAGCAGGAGCCGATGGAGTCGTGAACCAGGTCGATCATCTGGGCGGCGACTTCATCGTGGGTATACTTTATCTTGAGAGCGACCTCATAATACTGGGGCATGAGAATTGTGGAGGTCTCGCGGTTCAGCACCTCGATACAGGTGGTGGCGAAGTCAAGATCTGGGCATGTTATCGGAATGGCGCCCATCTCGGTGGTGTCGTGGATTGAGGTATAATACGGATTGCTGTCGAGGAGCTTGGGATATGGGATGATGGCGACGTCGAACTCGAAGTCACGCATCCTTGAAAGGTCGTCGAGGCGGTTGTAGCCGACAATCAGCGAGAGACCGGCGCCGAAGTGCATGCGCAGACCGGTGCTGGGGTCGGAGTTGTTGGTTACCTGAGAGAGAACCGCTTCGTTGTGGTAGAATTTGTTGATAGACTCAACCAGCTTGACCGAGGTCTCGCTGCCGAAGTCAAGCACCGGCGGATCCTGGCTCTTATCGATGTAATCTATGCCAGAAGCCACTATGAAGGGCATGATGGAGCCCCAGGTGCCGTGCGCCATGAAGCCGAACTGGTCACCCTCGTTTGACTGACCGTTGCCGTCCAGGTCGGCATAACAGGCGGTGGTGACCTTTCCGGCGTTGTCGTAGTTCCATTCGCCGTCAAGCACAAGGTTGTTAATATAGTTTCCGTCCTTGAAGTAGCTCTCGCACATGTTCTTGTTGTAGAACATGGTGTGGCTTGCCATGAGGCAGTCCATGAAGAAGTCGCCCGCCATTACATAAGTGTGACCGTCGATTATGGACAGGTCATCCAGGGTCGAGCTGTACCAGTAGCTCTTGGAGAAATCGAAGTTGGGCGCGTTGGCTATGTTCCAGAGTATGTTTTCGTCCTGAAGGGGAATCAGTGCGAACACGTCGTTGATTATGCAGTCATACAGGTCATCGCCCGACATTACCAGGGTGCGCAGATTGGTCTGGGCGTTGCTGTAGGTATAGTCGGCTTCGGTGATTGCCAGCTCTATGTTGAGCATTTCCTCGACGGTAAGGTTGCGCTTGTAAACGGCGTCGTTAACCACCTCGCCGTTCTCCTCTCCCGAACCGGCGATCATTTCGTTGGCGCTGGTGGAGTCGGATTTGTCTGATGACGAGAATATGCGGAATTTCTTGCCGTCGAAGTTAACCCCCACAAAACGGGTGTCCTTCTCTTCACCGGCTTCCTCTTCGGCTGCGGCGGTGGTGACGGTTTGCTGCTTTCCTTTGTCCGGGTCGGAACCGCCGCAGGAAACAATCAGCGGCAGGAACATCAGCAGACAGAGCAGTACGGCAATCAGTCTTGGCATGTCGATTTTCATTATTAAATACCTCTTTGTCTTATTTCTGAAATGGACAGGCTGCGGCTCATATTACAACACAGGATAAACAGGTTTGCGCGATTTTCAAAATAACGCAGACTGTGTATAATATGAATGGGAATTCTGTCAGAATACCGGATCGGTGGTGGCTTCAATACCCTCTATCATCTTGAGCAGATTCGCCTCGGCGCCGGCGATCTTGCCGGCGTATGTAGACATGAAGTCGGTGCTCTTCGCCGCCACAGTGTCAGTGAAGGAGGTGAGCATGACCGAGTTGAGCGACATGTCATAGGCGAGCGGGAAGGCGGAGCTGATGGTGTCGTGCACAAGGTCGATCATCTGAGCCGCAATCTGATCGTGGGTATACTTTATTTTCAGCGCCACCTCGTAATATTCGGGCATGACCATGACAGAGGTTTCCCGGTTCAGCACCTCGATGCAGGTGGACGCGAACTCGAGATCCATACAGGTAACCGGAATCACGCCCATTTCGGTGGTATCGTGAATGGAGGTATGATAGGCGTCCGACTCATACAGCTTCGGATAGGGTATAATGGCGGCGTCAAACTCGAAATTGCGCATCTTCGACAGGTCGTTAAGCCTCTGGTAGCAGCAGATAAGCGCGTTCTCTTCGCCGAACATGTTGCGCAGACCTAAGTTGAAGTCGGCGCTGTCGGTGATGGTTGTCAGCACGGCAGGATCCCAGTAGAGGGCGTTGAGCGCGTTCACATAGTCTATGGAGCGCTCGTTGTCAAAGCAGAATGCGGGGGGATCCTGGGTCTTGTCGATGAAGGTCACGCCGCTGGAGCCGACAAAGGGAATAAGCGTTCCCCAGGTGCCGTGGCCGATCATGCCGAACTGGTCTCCCTCGTTGGGTTTGCCGTCGCCGTTGAGGTCGGAGTAGCACTGACTGACTATTTCGGTGGCTTTCTCATATGTCCATGCGTCGTCAAGTACAATGTTGTTTATGTAGTTGGCGTCCTTGAAGTAGCCTTCGCACATGTTCTTGTTGTAGAACAGGGCGTGACAGGAACGGATGACGTCCATGAAGTAGTCGCCCGCCATGACGAAGGTCTTGCCGGGCAGCAGCGACATGTCCTCCATGGAATCCCAGTACCAGTAGGGTTTTGAATAGTCGAAGTTATCGAAATTCGCCACGTTCCAGACAATGTTCTCGTCGGTCAGAGCGATGACCGAGCGCACATCGTTGATAATCAGGTCAAAAAGGTCGTCGCCCGCCATGACTATTTTGCGGATTTCGCCTTCCGCCGTGCTGTAAGTATACTCGGATTCGGTGAACTTCAGTTTTACATTTAGCAGTTCCTCAACGGTGAGGTTGCGCTTGAACACCGCGTCGTTTACCACCTCGCCGTTCTCCTCGCCCGACCCGGCGATGAATTCGTTGGCGTTTGTGGCGTCGTAGGCGTCAACCGAGGTTTGAACCCTGAATTCCTTGCCGTTAAAATTCACACCGACAAATCGGGTGTCCACATATTCGCCGGCATCCGTCTCGCTCGTGTCACCCGAAGCGGATGTGACGGGCGTTATATTGTCATCATCGGATGCCGCGCCTCCGCACCCGGCGACGGCGGGAATAAGCATCAGCAATATAAGCAGCAATGTTGATATGCGCAAGGATGTCGAAGTCATAGCTTCACCCCCGTGGTTAATATTATACGGCATATATGTTAACTAACCGTATACAGTTATTATACGCTATGTTGCCCGTTTTGTAAATGAGAATAATTGTCGGAAAAAGTATGTGAAAATAGTGCAATATCCCCAAAATATATTAATTAGCTGCAATAATGGAAAATAAGTTTCCCCATGTCCGAAAAACCGTGAAAATAAACGCGCCGGCTTTTATGACCGGCGCGCGGATATCGCGTATATAATATGTATAATTATCCGGTTTATTCCCAAACCGGATGTGAAGCGGCAAGGGTGAGATAACGGTACTCCCTGCCGTAAAGCGCCTTCTCCTCGGGGGTGCGGGTGGGACGCACGGCGCAGAAGATATGGTAAAGCACCCCGTTGTGGTACAGTATGCAGGGCTTGTGGGCGTGGGTCTCGTCGGGGGAACCTTCCCCTCCCGGGAAGATGAGCGGCTCGGGGTACTTCTCCCAGCTTATGCCGTCCTCCGACAGGGCGATGCCGTTGCCGGCGTGTCTGCCGTCAAAACCCATGTAATACATGACCCATATGCCCCGCCGGCTGTCGTAGAGCACATGCTGACCGCAGGAGAATGCCGAGTCCCAGCCGCTTTCCGAGACTCTGAGCACCGGACTTCGGGGGTCGCGCTCCCAGTTCACAAGGTCGTCAGACCAGGCTATTCCCACCTGTTCGTTCCAGGGCCAGGAAGCGGAGTTCTTGCCGTTGTAGTACATTATCCAGCGATGCGGCGAATCGGGATAATACTTCTCCCGGTCGATGACCCAGCAGGAGTAAAGCCCGGCGCCGTCCCAGTCTCCCTCCGCGCCCTTGCTGAACAGGGGCACGGCGCAGCATTCCCAGCTGTCAAGCGCTCCATGTGATATAGCAATTGTATTTGCCGCCGCGCCCGCCTCATAGCCGATGCCCGGGTAGGCGTGATACCATATTGCGAAGTTTCCGCCCGGATCCCCCGGAATAGCTGAAACCGCCGGTATCCGGTACAGTTCCCGTTCTCCCCACATGTCAACGTCCGCCATGACGCAGGATACAGCCCGTCCGCCCGCCTCCCAGCCGGATTCCGGGTTTTTGCCGAGTATGACGCCAAGCTTCTCCCAGTGGAGCATATCGTCGGACACAGCCAGCGCCGTTTCATAGCCGCTGCCGTCGTAACCGATATACATCATGTAGATTCTGCCGCCGTGCCGGAATATCCTGGCGTTGTCCACCGCCACCCGATCGAAACAGCCCGGCTCTCCCGAGGGCGCAATTATGGGCTTGCTGTATTTATAGGGTGTCAGGTATGGAATTATGTCGTATTTGTCGAATATGCTCATGTTGTTGTTCTCCGTGTGTTTATCGGTCTGTGCCGCGACGCCGCGATGCAACCAGTCAGGGTTCCGGCGGGTTCTGCATTGATTTTAGCTTATACAGACTTTCAAGTCAACCCCCTTTCGCCGTTTTGCATATGCGCGGTGTTATATGCGAGAGGTTTTTGTAATAATCGCAGAAAATGCGAAAGTTCACAATTACCTGTTGAATTGTGTACCAAATAGGTATACAATGAACGCATTCCGATAAAAACCGCTTCCGCTGATAGAATTATAAACAGAAACTCCGGAGCTGCCGGAAGCGGTTTAATATTAAATTATCTTAATCGCGGCGTACGCCGTTTATATATTTGGAGTAGCAAATGGATAACAATAAGCGTTATGTATACGCTGACAACGCTGCCACCACAAAAACAGATCCCGAAGTATTTGAGGCAATGGTGCCCTGGCTCACCGAAGCATACGGCAACCCCTCCAGCCAGCACACCATAGGACGGGAGGCCGCCGCCGCCGTTGCCGATGCGAGAGAGCGTATCGCCGGCATCCTGGGCTGCAAGCCAAGAGAGATATACTTCACCGCCTCCGGCTCCGAGTCGGACAACTGGGCGATAAAAGGCGCGGCTCACGCCAATGTCAAGAAGGGAAAACATATAATCTCCACCGAATTCGAGCATCATGCCGTGCTCCATGCTCTTGAATCGCTGGAGCGGGAGGGATTTGAGGTCACATATCTCTCCCCCGACCGGGACGGTCAGATCTCACCCGCCGACCTTGAGGCCGCCATACGGGAGGACACAATACTTGTTGCCATAATGTTCGCCAACAACGAGATAGGCTCGGTCCTGCCTGTAAAAGAACTCGCCGAGGTCGCCCATGCCCGTAAAATAACCTTCTTCACCGACGCGGTGCAGGCTGTCGGCAACATTCCGGTGAACGTCGCCGAACTGGGCGTTGATATGTTGGCCTTCTCGGGTCACAAGATACACGCCCCCAAGGGCATCGGCGTGCTATATTGCAAGACCGCCACCCGCTGTTTCAACCTTATCGACGGCGGCGGTCAGGAGAACGGACGCCGCGGCGGCACCGAGAACGTGCCCTATATAGTCGGACTTGCCAGAGCTCTCGAGCTCGCGGTTGAGCGTCTGTCCGATTCGGCTGCCATTGCCGCAAAGCGCGACCGCCTTGCCGCCGGGATTTCGAAGATCCCCTACACATTCATAAACGGCGGCATGGAGCACCGCCTGCCCGGTAATCTCAACATGGGGTTTGAGTTTATCGAGGGCGAAAGTCTCCTGCTCTGGCTTGATATGTACGGCATAGCAGCTTCCACCGGTTCGGCATGTTCCTCCGCTTCGCTGGAGCCTTCACATGTGCTGCTGTCGATAGGCGTGCCGGCGGAAAAGGCTCACGGCTCCCTGCGTCTCACCATCTCTCACGACACCACCGACGAGGATATCGACTACATTCTCGAGGTTATCCCCGTAGTGGTCGAAAAGCTCCGCGCCATGTCTCCGCTCTACAAGGGATAAGACAGACTGATATTGATTACACGAAAACCGCTTAACACAACCGAAAAGGGGTATATAAAATGCTTTACAGCGAAAAGGTAATGGATCACTTCACCAACCCGCGCAATGTGGGCGAAATTGAGAACGCCGACGGTGTGGGCGAGGTGGGCAACGCCAGATGCGGCGATATAATGAAGGTCTTCTTAAAGATAGAAAACGGAATAATCACCGACGCCAAGTTCAAGACCTTCGGCTGCGGCGCCGCCATCGCCACTTCATCGATGGCGACCGAGATGATAAAGGGCAAGACTGTTGAAGAGGCTCTCGGACTGACAAATAAAGCCGTCGTCGAGGCGCTTGACGGTCTGCCTCCCGTCAAGCTCCACTGCTCGGTTCTCGCCGAGGAGGCGGTAAAGACCGCTCTCGCCGACTACTACGACCGCAACGGCATTGAGCACAATATCGATGTCAACTGCGACGGCTGCTGCGAGAGCTGCGCCCGGCACTGATATGCGCCCGGCAGCCCTTTCTAAGGTTTCGGACGGAGAAAAAATATTGCTCGGCATGAGCGGCGGGGTTGACAGTTCGGTCTCCGCCGCTCTTCTGCGCGACGCCGGCTATGAGGTGCGCTGCGCCCTGCTTATTATGAGCGGGCACACCGACGCCGCTCCCGCCATCGCCGCCGCAGAGACGCTCGGTCTGCCTCTCGACATAATCGACTGCCGCGCCGAATTCGAGAGCATCGTTGTCCGTGACCTTGTGTCGGAATACTGCCGCGGCCGCACACCGAATCCCTGCGTGCGCTGCAACTCCGATGTGAAATTCGCGGCTCTTGCCCGGCATGCCGACAGTCTGGGTATAAAGTATATCGCCACCGGACACTATGCCGATGTGGGTTTCGATGACGGACGGTATTATATATGCCGCTCCCCCGGCTCTCTGCAGAAGGATCAGAGCTATGTGCTGTGGCGGCTGGGAGAGGGTCTGCTGCCGAGGCTGAAACTGCCTCTTGCCGGCTATGACAAGGACGAGGTTCGCCGCCTTGCCCGTGAGCTGGGGCTGAACTCCGCCGACGCCCCCGACAGCCAGGAGATCTGCTTCATACCCGACCGGGATTACGCCGCCTATGTGCGGAGCCGCGCCCTGTCCTCCCCCGAATACGCAGCCGCCTGCACTCCCGGCAGGATTCTCGATTCCTCGGGCAGAACAATCGGCGAACACGAGGGCATAATTCACTACACGGTGGGTCAGCGCAAGGGGATAGGCGCCTGGGGACGCCCCGCCTTCGTGCTGGCGATAGATGCCGACGCCAATACGATAACTCTCGGCTTCTCGGGCGACGAATACGGCTCCCGTCTGCGCGTCGGGGGACTGAACTTTCAGCTTCTCCCCCCGATGAAAGAGGGAGAACTGCGCTGCGAAGTAAAAATACGCTACGCCGCGCCCCCCGTACCCGCCCTCGTCCGATTTTATAATGAATATGCCGAAATCCTCTTTGACCGACCCGTCCGCGCCATAGCCCCGGGTCAGTCGGCTGTCTGCTACGACGGCGGCAGGATACTGTTCGGCGGCGTGATAGGATAACACCAAATAAGCAAAAAAGCCGTGTACGGTGACATTAAGTCTGCCGTATACGGCTTTTGTGTTATTAAATATTGTCTGCGATTCTCCGAGAGTCAGTCGTCCAGCGCCGACAGCAAGGACATAATAACCGCCACACCCAGTATAACCAGCGCGATGGTGAGCAGCGAGATATTGATATTCGCTTTGCCCTCGAAGTTGTGCTGACGTTCATCTTCGCCGCGCCGCTTGATGCCCAGCGAATAGCTGACATTGCCGCCCAGAGCGAGACAGTTTCCCGACTCATGTCTGCGGTATGCGGCGCAGAGCCGCTTCCGGCAATTTTCGGCGGCGTTCGACACGCAGGTGAACATATCCTTAACGCTCACTTTATTCTTAACCTTGACGCTTGTCTCATTATTATTGACACTTGTCTCGTTATTAACACTTGTCTCGTTCATATTCCACCTCATAGAGCATAGACCGCGGATACGGTAATTCATCGTGGGTGATATTGTAGCATTGATATTTCAAACAATCAAGGCGGATTTTGTTAACATTTTAATGTATTTTAATGTAAGGATAAGCTCAGCCCGGTAATTCGTGCGGAGAAGCTCAGCCCGAAACCCCGGCGGCGGGGCGGTAACGCGAGAGGAACCAGCGTTCGGCTTCATCGAGCGGCATTTCGTGGCCGCCGTCGAACATATGCAGGAACACACGGGCTTTCGGGTCTATTTTATGCACCGCCTCGTAAATGTCCCACCCGTGATGGCAGGGAATGGAGGGATCGTATACACCCGACCATATCGATGTCTCGGAGCGGGCGATCTCGGCGGCGTAGGTCAGCGGGGAGCGATATTTATACTCGTCATAGGTGACGGGAGAGGGCTCGCCGCCGCAGCAGGCCTCCATGTCGAGGGCGTAACTGCCGCCTACGGGATTGTCCTTCTTCTCGTGATACCAGGTCTCCACCGAGGTCAGCGGCACGAAGGACGCCACCGCCCGCCAGTAGGTGGGGGCATAACCCGCCATCAGCAGAGCCATATGACCGCCGCCGCTCACACCCATGATGAAAATATTGCCGCCGTCCACCGGATAATTCGCCTTTACATAATCGACGGCGTCGATAATGTCCTGTTTCGCCAGCCGCGAGCCGCAGGCCTCCGCCGCCCGGGGATTCGTTCTGAGGTTCGGTCCCCGGAACTCGGGGAGCAGCAGGCTCCAGCCCAGCTTTTCGGCGAAGGGCAGAAGATTGTCCACCTGATTGAAACGATCTCCGCTCCAGGGGTGCAGCCCCACGATGAGAGGCTTTCCCTCGCCGCCCATACAGAACAGCGAAGGCTCGGAACTGCCGTCAAGGGTGGAGGTGACATGCAGCTCGGTCATGCGGTCAAGGTGTTTGGGTTTTGTCATGCAATTCCCTCCCCGTTCAGGGTTATGTCGGTACAGTCGTCGGTTGTAACAGGCTTATTAGCCGATGAGCCGCCACGGATGCGAAGCCCCTCAAAGTAAACGCCGTCACACTTTTTCAGCGCGAACACCGGACAGTCGACCGGCAGGCGTTCGGCAAAGACGGTCACATCACGCAGGCTGATGTTTGTCACACGGCTCGTGTCGTAATTCGCGTCATCAAAGCCGGTGAAGGGCATTGCCGCGGAAGGGGTGAGCATAAGATTCGAGAAGCTGATGTCCCGTACATAGCTTTCGTTGGGCAGGGGATGCTCTCCCGCCGCCACAAAGAGCTGAAGCGGTTCTTTCGCACGGATGCGCAGATTCGAGAACAGCAGCCGTTCCACCCGGGTCGCGAAGCGCGATGCCGGGCTCCAGCGCCCCATAATGCCGATGCCGCCGCAGTTCTCAGCCTCGATATCAAGGTTTGAGAGAGTGCAGTCGCGGATAAGCCCGGAGCCTACGCCGATGCGTATGCCGTAGTCCCGCCAGGCGCGGATAACGCAGTTTGTTATGGTCACCCGCTCGCAGGGACGGGGATTTGTCAGCGGCTCATCGTAACCGCGTATGGCTATGGCGTCGTCTCCAACATCGATTATGCAGTCGCTCACCGTCACACCGTTGCAGCAGTCGATGTCGATGCCGTCATTAGTCCAGCGCGGGCGGTCGCCCTTTATGGTGACGCCGCGGACGAAAACGTCCTCGCAGCCGTGGAAGAACAGATGCCAGTAGGGGCTGTTGAATATGCGGACGTCGCTTATATGCACGCCTCGGCACTCGCAGATGAAGATCATCTGAGCCGGGCGGTTTTCGTCGGGGAACCAGTCGTGCCCGGTTGAGCGGGGATGCTTCTCGTTGACCCAGTGATAGCCCTCCCCGTCGATGGTGCCGCAGCCGTCAATTGTTATGTTTTCCTGTCCCACCGCGGTGATGAGATGGGCGCCGGTGACCCACTCGGAGGAGAACACCCGGTTCTGCGGGCAGAAATCATCGGCGTTGTAGTCGCCGCGGTCATGACTGCCCCGCAGAACCGCGTCGTGGGCGAGATGCAGACCGCCGTTGCTCCTAAGATACAGCGTGCCGATGCGGTAATCGCCCTTGGGGATGTAGACCATGCCGCCGTCGTCAATGGCAGCCTGTATTGCCGCCGTGTCAAGGGTGACACCGTCCCCCACCGCTCCGTAGTCCTTAATATTGCGCATATACTTCTCCGGGATAATTACTGTATGTGTTTACCGTTCATTTATTCGGATTCAGCGCCATAAGCCCGGCGCCGTGCTCTTTCAGCCAGCCGTGCCGTTCATAGTAGTCGGGCAGAACCCGAAGCACCTCGGCATAGAAGGCGGCGGAATGGTTCGGTTCGCGCAGATGGCATAGTTCGTGCACCACCACCGCGTCGATAACCTCCTTCGGGGCAAGCATAATCATGCAGTTGAAGTTCAGATTCCCTTTGCCCGAGCAGCTGCCCCATCTGGTGCGCTGATTGCGTATGGTGATTCGGTTGAAGCTGACGCCTATTTTCTCAGCCCAGTATCGGCAGCGCCCGGGTATATAATCCATTGCCTCCTGTGACAGTTCCTGCAGCTTTTCGGCTGACAGGGGTTCCCGGCCTGCCGCTTTCGCATTCTGACGGTTAATTCGTTCCTTTTCCAGCGTCTCCCGTATTCTGTCAAGCTGTGTCCCGATTATGCGGTATATCTCACTGTCGGATGCAGACAGGGGAGCGCGAATCTCTATCCTGCCCCCGGATGTGATTCTTATGGCTACGGTCGACGTGCGGCGGTCGCTGCGTATTATATCGACGCGTTCGGCTATGTCGGAAGGGATCATGCCCGCTTGTCAAGGTACTGTCTGAAGTTCTCCAGACGGTGGAAGGTGGAGTAGTTGGCGTCGTGGAAGTTCCGCGCGCCGCTGATAGCCGTGCGGGAGAGGTAGAGCAGATCATCTCCTTCTATAATATAGGAGATATACTGCATGCCCACGTCGGACGGATTGCAGTCGGTATAGTCGTGCAGATCGAGACAGACATGCCAGTCAAAGAGATTGTCCGACACCGCCAGCGACAGCAGATTGCGGTTATGGGAAGAAGAGTCGCCCAGAATGCGCGAGATTATCGAGATATACTTGCCGGACACCGGGTCGGGGGTGATCTCGAACTTGGAGTGGTTGCCCGGGAAGTGAATCACCCGGTCGTATTCCAGCGGCGCCTCGGGGTCGTCGGGATTTACCCGCATGACCATAGCCAGGCTGTGTTTGGGAGTGCAGGAGCCGTTGAGGTTGTAGCGCAGAATGTTGTACAGCTTGCTTCCGTCGGGTGAAGGAATGGTATTGCCCTCGATGCAGCCGGCGGCCTTTCCCTTCGCCACGCCCGGCCAATTCGGATTATAGGGCACCGGCTCGGTAAACAGCCACTTGTTGACGTCCAGCAGGTCGTCGTTGATCCCCACCGACGCCATCATGACCGCGTGATCGCCCTTCGCCCAGCAGCCGTATTCAAGCGCCGTCCAGAGCCTGCCGTTATACTCGCAGAAGCGCACCGGGTTGCGGTGACAGCCGTTCTCGTTCACCCTGCCCGAGCCGCGCAGCAGCACGGTGGGGACGCCGAAGGTCTGTCCGCCGTCAACCGAGCGCCCGATGAGCAGATCGCCGTACTCGGTGGACACGGCCATGCAGTACAGCACACTGCGGTAGATAAAGAGTCTCGGCCAGAAGCAGGGGAAAAGTTCGGTGTAATGGTACCAGGTTTCGCCGTCGTCGTCCGAGCGGAAGATAATGGCAAGGTTCTGAGGCATGTTGCCCGAGTAAACATCCATCGACGCCAGCAGGAAGCCGTCGGGATGCCGCACCAGAGAGGGGGAGCAGAGAGCGTGTCCCGAGAATGAGTAGGCGTTGTCCTCGGGATGCAGATAGTTGACCACCGTTCCGGGAGGCACACCGGGACGGGCGAGGCGCACGCGGCTCTTTTTATCGTCCGCCGTGACGTAGAATTCATAGTCGCCGCCGGTGACAAGACCGCCGAGGGTGAATTTCGTGCCCGAGGTCACCGCCTCGTTGTATTCGCCGACGCCCCTCTCACGCCAGAAAACGTGATATGAACCGGTATGGGGGCACTCGTCCCACTCGAAGGAGAAGCCGTCGGTGAAGGGAACGATGCGGTTGACATATATGTCTCCGCCGTCAAAGAGCGGGGGAGTGTAGTGTCCGTGGCTCCAGGATATTGCGCCTTTCATGATTTTCCTCCATTGATTATATTTATATATTTGTGTCAGACTGCTGAAGAAAATTTCGCTGTATTGCGCCGCCGTCAATATACGCCTTCACCGCGTTGGCTACTTTCAGATAGTCGTCGGTGAGTATGGTGTCCGCGCCCATTTTAATGAACTCCACAGCCTCGGCGGGGTCGTTGGCCCAGAAGATATTGACCTTTATCCCGTGCTTGCGCGCAAGGTCGATTGTGTCCTGATTGAAGTGGGGTTTGAAAAGCTGAATCTTCTCCGCCCCCAGCGCCAGGGCGCGTTTTGGCATCCGAAGCATATCCTCCCTGTCGCCGTCCCAGCCCACGCAGATATTGATGTCGGGCGCGATCTTTCTGAATTCCGCCAGGCCTTTGTCGGCGCCTGCCATCATGTAGCAGTGCCTTTCGGCTCCGTACTGGCGGATAAGCCCGGCGATGCGCTCGTACTGCGGGTCGAAACCGCCGTCTTCCCATATCTTCACATGGATGTTCATGATCGTGGTACAGGAGAACTTTTTCAGAATCTCCTCGAAGGTAGTTATCTTGAGCCCCTGATAATTCTCGCCCCGTTTTACGCCGAAGTCCAGCGCCCGAAGTTCCTCTAAGGTGTGGTCGGAGATAAGTCCGGTGCCGTTTGAGACCCGGTCAATGGTGCTGTCGTGAATAGATACCAGCTCGCCGTCCTTCGTGCTCCACAGGTCGAACTCGATTTCCTCGGCGCCCAGCGCCACCGCCGCGCCGAAGGCGGGCAGGGTGTTCTCGGGCAGCACCGATTTGAAGCCCCGGTGCGCGCAGACCCGGGGATATGCCATGTCGTTGTCGGAGGGCACCATCATGCTTCCGGCTGGACGGTAAAGCCAGGGACGCCGCCCGTCGTCGATGTATTCATAGTGAGCCTTTGGAGCGCCCCGGAAACCGGCAGGCTTGAAGTATTTGTCATGCGGGTCGATTTCAAGCGTGCATAGCCCCACCCGATTTTTCATATCGGCGAGCATTTCGCCCTTTGGCGAGACTATCATCGAACAGCCGCCCGCCTGCGAATCCTCACCCAGCGACACCGAGGAGCGCAGCAGATAGGCGTTGGTGTTGTAGCAGAGGAAGCGGCCGATAAGGTCGAGGGCGTTGTGGCTGTCGGTGCGCTGATGGGAGCAGCCGATTATTATATCCACATTCTCCCGGGCGAGGACGGGGAAACTCTCGTACATGTAGAAGTCGTAGCAGGTCATAAAGCCGTAGCGCACGCCCTCAAGCTCAAGGGTATAGGGCTTTTCGTAAGCGTAACTGTATGAACAGTCAAGCTCGTTGCCTCCCTGTGCGGCGGTCTTTACCTCCGAGGGCGCTGGATGAGCCTTGCAGTATTTGCCCTTTACCTCACCGTCTCTGCCGAATGCCCAGGTTGTGTTCCGAAGCCCTGTCGGTGTGATGTCGGCGAAGTTCGCGAAAACTATGGCGCCGCAGCGTATAGCGGTTTTCTTCACCGTCTCGAATATTATTGAATTGTACTTTGCAACAGCCGCGTGAAAGCCTTCTTTATCGTCGGCAGTCGCGGGAACGTCGCAGTATTCGGGCAGCACGATGACGTCCATTGTGTCGTCGCAGCGGGCGATGAGGTCGAGCATCCCCTCGAAGCGGCTCTGCATCCTGTCTGCCGAGAAGGAGTAAAGCGGCTGAACAATACATACTTTCATACAGGTGTACCTCTTGCGGAAGCATATTTTCGCTTGTCTGTCCCGATTATATCACAGCCTGCCGGTTATTTCAATCGCAATAAAAACAATCGATTGACTGGGCGCAAACATTGTGATATAATTATTCAACACGAAAAACCTGCAATAGATATGAGGTAAAAACTATGCTGACACGGGGACTTGTATCGATAACCTTCCGTTCACTGACGCCCGGCGAAATAATCGACCTGTGCGTCAAAGCGGGAGTGAAATACATAGAGTGGGGAGGCGATGTTCACGTTCCCCACGGCGACACGGCGGCAGCCTCGGCAGTGAAGGCCGGGTGTGAGGCGAAGGGTATAAACTGCCCCTCCTACGGCTCCTATTATCGCTGCGGCGAGGGGCAGGACTTCGCGCCGGTGTTAAAGTGCGCCGAGATTCTGGGCGTGTCCACAATACGCGTCTGGGCGGGCGTCAAGGGCAGCGAGGCGGTGACAGCCGACGAGCGGAAGGCGATAATTGACGACCTTGCCGCCATCTGTGCCGCTGCCGAAAAGGCGGGTATGACAATATCCCTCGAATACCATCAGAACACCCTCACAGACACGCCCGAGAGCGCGGTGAAGCTGTGCGGTGAGGTTGACAGCGATGCTCTGCGTCTCTACTGGCAGCCCAACCAGAACCGCAGTTTTGAGGAGAATACCCGGGGGCTGAATCTGGTTCTGCCGTATCTTACAAATGTTCACGTCTTTGCCTGGGAGGGAAAGAACCGCTATCCCCTTGCCGACCAGGCGGCTTACTGGCGCGACTGGATAATGCCGATAAGACGGCTGTCGGGCACACATGCCCTGCTTATGGAGTTCGTGCCCGAGGACAAGCCGGAGAACTTCCTGCGCGATGCGGAGGTGCTGGACGAACTTATCGGCAACGATTCGCTGGCGCTTATCCGCCGCTTCGGCTACAACATACCCTATACCGACGACACGTCGGTACTTGCAACCCCTCTTCCGATAGGCGACAGCGGCGCGTCTCTGCGCTCCCGCATAACCCTGCACCCCATGGAGGGCTTCGACTCGGAGACCGACGGTTCCCCATCGGAGCTGACCCTTCGGCGCTATGACCGTTTCGCCGGGGGCGGCAGCGCGCTTGTCTGGATCGAGGCAACATCGGTCACCCGGGACGGTCGCACCTCCCCCCGGCAGTTATGGCTGCACGAGGAGAACGCCGACTCATATGCCCGGCTGGCAGAGCGCATCCACAAGGAATCGAAGGGCGCGAAGGTCATTCTGCAGCTCACTCACTCGGGGCGCTTCTCAAGTCCCGACGGCAAACCCGCGCCGGTGATAGCCTATCACAACCCGGTGCTCAATCAGCGGCTGAGTATTGACCCGGATTACCCGACGGTCACCGATGAGTATTTGGACCGGCTGGGCGACACCTTCGTCGCCGCGGCGAAGCTGGCGAGAGACGCGGGCTATGACGGTGTTGACATCAAATGCTGTCACCGCTACCTTTTCAGCGAACTGCTCGCCGCCTATGACCGCCCCGGCCGCTACGGCGGCAGCTACGAAAACCGCGCCCGCATACTGCTCGAGACGATACGCCGGGTTCGGGACGAGGTATCCCCCGGCAAGGGCTTTATCATAGCCTCCCGCTTCGGGCTTGCCGATATGCTTGGCTCAAAATGGGGCTTCGGCGGCGACCCGTCCGACGAGAATGGCTATGATCTGGGCGAGACCCTGCGGTTGCTCCGCGATATGGAGGCTGCGGGAGTGCGGCTCATCGACATGACAATGGGCACTCCATATTACAATCCCCACATCAACCGCCCCTATTCAAGGGGAGGATATCTGCCCCCCGAGCATCCGCTTGCGGGAGTGGAGCGAATGATAACCGCCGCCGCCGAGGTGCAGAGAGCGGTTCCCGGCATCGCCTTTATCGGCACCGGATACAGCTATCTGGGCGAATACGCGGCGGGTGCTGCGGCTGCTGCCATAAATGCGGGCATGGTGTCGGCTTACGGCGTCGGACGCATGGCGTTCGCCTATCCCGATTACCCCCGTGACGTGCTGGAAGGGCGCTATGACCCGAAAAAAGCCTGCATCACCTGCGGCAAATGCACCGAGATAATGCGCGCCGGCGGCACCACCGGCTGTCCGGTACGCGACCCGAAGATATACGCCCCCATATACAGAGACAAATGCATGAACCGTTGACAAGGTTATACAAACAATAATATAAATTCGACCATAAGGAGGTTTGGCATAAATGCACGGAAAACGAGTGGCACTGGTGACCGGCGCGACCCGCGGAATAGGGCGGGGAATAGCTGAAGTTCTTACCGCTGACGGCATCACGGTATGTGCCGTGGGAACCGGGAAAGAAGGACCGTCCTACGGCGACGGCATCTATATTCAGTGTGATATTTCAAAGGAAGCCGACCGCATACGCGCCATAGACAGGATATACGATACCTACGGACGGCTTGACATACTGGTTAACAACGCGGGCGTGGCGCCGCTGGTGCGGGGAGACCTGCTTGACATGTCGGAGGAGTCGCTTGACCGGCTCATAGGCATCAACCTCAAGGGCACCTTCTTCCTGACCCAGTATGCGGCTAAGAGAATGATAAAGCAGAAGGACATCGATACCCCCCGCATGATTATTACTATCACCTCCATATCGGCGGACACCGCCAGCATATCCCGGGGCGAATACTGCATCTCAAAGGCAGGGCTTGCCATGACTACGAAACTCTTCGCCGACCGTCTGGCGCCCGAGGGAATCTGCGTTTACGAGGTTCGCCCGGGCATAATCGAAACCGACATGACAGCAGTTGTAAAGGACAGGTATGACGCGCTTATCGAGGGCGGACTTCTCCCGATAAAGCGCATGGGACAGCCATCCGATGTGGGCAAGATAGTTCTGGGGCTGGCCTCGGGACTTTTCGCCTACTCCACCGGCGACATAATCCACGCCGACGGCGGTTTCCACATCTCCCGTCTGTAAGTCCGGGAGCGTCATGTTGTTAACCGACCGAAAATTAAGCGTCACCGAACTGACTGCAACCTGAAAACCATGAAAAAAACGACTGTAAAGATAAACGGCTCGGAGTACAGACTGCCTGTATATTCACATGCCGCCCTTGTGGTGGGCAGCGGTGCGGCGGGGCTCAACTGCGCCGATCTGCTGTACACATACGGCGTCACCGATACCGCTCTTGTCACCGAGGGCTTCAACATGGGCACCTCCCGCAACACCGGCTCGGACAAGCAGACATATTACAAGCTCACCCTCAGCGGCGGCGACCCCGACTCGGTGCGGGGCATGGCAGAAACGCTTTTCGAGGGGGGCTGTATGCACGGCGACCTGGCTCTCTGCGAGGCTGCCGGCTCGGCGGGCGCATTCTTCCGGCTCTGCGGACTGGGAGTGCCCTTTCCCTACAACGAATACGGAGAATACGCCGGCTACAAAACCGACCACGACCCCCGCGCCCGCGCCACCTCCTGCGGACCTCTGACCTCCCATTATATGACCGATGCGCTGTCGAAGACTGTGCGCGCCAAGGGACTGCCGATATACGACGGCTATCGTGTTATCTCGGTGCTTAAAAACGGCGCAGGTGAAGCCGCCGGAGTGCTGGCGGTATCGACCGCCGAGGCGGACAGCGAAGCCAATCCTCTCGGACTCTGCCTCATGCTCTGCTCGCGCCTGGTATGGGCGACGGGCGGACCTTCGGCTATCTATGCCGCCACCGTCTATCCCGAATCCCAGACCTGTGCCCACGGAGCGGCTTTTGTCGCCGGTGCCGAGGGCGTGAACCTCAGCGAATCCCAATACGGCATAGCCTCGGTTAAGTTCCGCTGGAATCTGTCGGGCACCTATCAGCAGGTGGTTCCCCGCTATATATCCACCGACGAGACTGGCGGCGATGTCAAGGAATTCCTCGCCGACTGCCCCTCATTTAACTCCCCCGGCGATCTGTTCACATCAATATTCCTAAAAGGCTATCAGTGGCCTTTCGACCCGAGGAGAGCGGTCGAAGGCTCCTCACGCATAGATATGGCGGTTTTTGCCGAGCGAATAGCCGGACGCCGGGTATTCATCGACTTCACCCGCAACCCCGCCGGCTTCGACCTGTCGCTGCTGTCGGAGGAGGCATATACATATCTTGAAAAATCGAGCGCACTGTTCGGCACCCCCATCGAACGGCTGGCGAAGATGAACACCCCCGCCATTGAGTTGTACGCCTCCCACGGCATCGACCTGTATACCGAGCCGCTGGAGATAGACGTCTGCGCCCAGCACAACAACGGCGGTCTTGGCGTGAATACCGACTACGAGAGCACCACTCTGCCCCGGTTCTTCGCCGTGGGCGAGTGCGCCGGAGTTTTCGGTATACGGCGTCCGGGAGGTTCGGCTCTCAATTCCACACAGGTTTCGTCGAACCGCGCCGCCCGCCGCATCGCCGCCGATTCGCCCTCCGCGCCCGACGGGGCTGATTTCACCCTCCCGGCGCTGCCGTATGTGCGCTTGCCTATAGCCGGTGACGAGACTGAAATTATCAAAAAACTGCTGACAAAACGGCTCGAATACGGCAGACGGATGACGAAATGCGGCGCGTTTATCCGCAATCTGCCCGAAATAAAAGCCGCCATAGCCCAAGTCCGCGGCGAGCTTGAAGGCTTCGCCGCCGAACCGGAGAATGTCTGCGCCGGCTCCCGCAGCCTTGTAGAGCTGTCGATAAACTACGACATACTCCTGACCCAGCTGGTCTACCTCTCGGCTATCGCCGGCTATATTGAGGGCGGCGGTCTCTCCCGCGGCTCCTACCTGGTGAACGGCTCCCCCGAGTGCGACGAGGTTCATTCCGGTGAGGTGATCTGCGCCCGGCTCGACCCCGACACGCTGAGTGTTGAGCTGCACACCGATGCCGTCCGTCCCATCCCCGACAGCGAACAGTGGTTTGAGACGGTGTATAACCGGTTTTTGGGGAGAGAATAAGGCGGTTTCCCCGAATCTCCCTTTGAGAGGGAGAGTTAATATAATAAGATATGTGTAAATAACATGGACAAAAAAGAAATCGCTCTCAAAAGTCACCTTGAATGGCGCGGCAAAATCTCGATAGCGCCGGTCGCCCGGGTAACCAACCGGGCAGAGCTTGCCGTCGCCTACACCCCCGGCGTCGCCGAGCCCTGCCTTGAGATTCAGAAGGACGTTACAAAATCCTACGACTACACCCGCCGCTGGAATATGGTGGCGGTCATCACCGACGGAACCGCCGTGCTGGGTCTGGGCGACATAGGTCCCGAAGCCGGCATGCCGGTCATGGAGGGCAAGGCGCTTCTATTCAAAGAGTTCGCCGACGTGGACGCCTTCCCCCTCTGCATAAAGAGCAAGGATGTTGACGAAATTGTCCGCACGGTACAGTTAATCTCGGGCAGCTTCGGCGGCGTGAATCTTGAGGACATTTCGGCGCCCCGCTGCTTCGAGATCGAGCGCCGCCTCAAGGAAGTCTGCGACATTCCCATTTTCCATGACGACCAGCACGGCACGGCAATAATTGCCCTTGCCGCCCTGCGCAATGCCCTGAAAGTCGTGGGCAAGGACATAGGCGGCGTGAAAGCGGTCATCAGCGGCGCCGGATCGGCAGGGATTGCAATCGGCAAGCTGTTTATGGCATGCGGTCTTAAGAACCTGATTCTCTGCGACCGTCACGGCGCACTCCGCGGCGGCACCGAGGGCATGAACTCCGAGCAGACCATAATGGCGGGTATCACCAACCCAAACCGTGAAAAGGGCGGTTTAGCCGAAGTCATACGCGGCGCCGATATTTTCCTCGGCGTTTCGGCCCCCCGTCTGCTCACCCCCGATATGGTACGCTCAATGGCGCGGGATCCGATTGTATTCGCCATGGCAAACCCAGTACCCGAGATAATGCCCGAGGACGCGATAGCCGCCGGCGCGGCTGTGGTGGGAACGGGGCGTTCCGACTATCCGAACCAGATAAACAACGTGCTTGCCTTCCCCGGCGTATTCCGCGGCGCTCTCGACGTGCGCGCCTCGGATATAAACGAGGAGATGAAGCTTGCCGCCTCAGAGGCGCTGGCTTCGCTTATCGCTCCCGGGGAACTGAATTCCGAGTATATAATCCCCGACCCCTTCGACCGCCGGGTCGCTCCAGCCGTGGCAAAAGCCGTCGCCGAGGCAGCCCGCCGTACCGGTGTCGCGAGAATATAATACCGCCGTCGGCAGTCCCCGCGATATACGGGCGCGGCATCCGTGAAGCCGCATGACTTCCGTGGCGGACGACGGAAATTCATTCCCCGTTTCTTGTCAATATCAGGCTTAGCGCGGTAAATTATACATCAATGCCCTTAAAAACCTGTATAATTATTCAATTTTGTGCACAGTGACTATTGCATAACGCGGGGATATGTGCTATAATAGCCGACATCAAAATCTACTTAATTTCAAGAGGCATAAAAATCATGAGCGACTGCGCAAAAGACAATAAGATCAAGAAGATAGTCCTTGCATATTCCGGCGGTCTTGACACATCAATCATCATCCCCTGGCTGAAAGAGAACTACGAGGGCTGCGAGGTTATCGCGGTATCGGGCAATGTGGGTCAGGCGGACGAACTGGAAGGTCTCGAGGAGAAGGCCATAAAGACAGGCGCTTCCAAAATATACATAGAGGACCTTCGCAAAGAGTTTATCACCGATTTTATCTATCCCACCGTTAAGGCCGGCGCCCGCTATGAGAACAGGTATCTGCTGGGCACCTCCCTGGCGCGCCCTATAATCGCCAAGCGCATTGTTGAGATAGCCAAAGCCGAGGGCGCCGACGCCATCTGCCACGGCTGTACCGGAAAGGGCAACGACCAGGTTCGCTTCGAGCTGACTATCAAGGCTTTCGCGCCCGAAATGAAGATAATCGCTCCCTGGAGAATCTGGGGTATCAAGTCCCGCGACGAGGAGATCGATTATGCCGAGGCTCACCATATACCGCTGAAGATAAACCGCGCGACAAACTACTCCAAGGACAAGAACATCTGGCATCTGAGCCATGAGGGTCTGGATCTTGAGGACCCGGCAAACGAGCCGATGTATGACAAAATCCTTGAAATGGGCGTCTCCCCCGAGAAGGCTCCCGACAAAGCCGCCTATGTGACGATAAGTTTCAAGAAGGGCATCCCGACAGCCGTCGACGGCAAGAAGCTTGACCCGGTGGCTCTCATAACAAGGCTGAACAAGCTGGGCGGCGAGAACGGCATCGGCATCCTTGACCTGGTTGAGAACCGCCTGGTGGGTATGAAGAGCCGCGGCGTTTACGAGACCCCGGGCGGAACTATCCTCTATACCGCTCATGACGCCCTCGAGACACTCACCCTTGACCGCGACACAATGCATACAAAGCAGATGCTGGCGGGCAAGTTTGCCGAACTTGTCTACTTCGGACAGTGGTATACTCCCCTGAGAGAAGCTCTCTCTGCATTCGTCGACAAGACCCAGGAGACTGTCACCGGCGATGTGAAGCTGAAGCTCTACAAGGGCAATATAATTCTTTCCTCACTCACCTCCCCCTATTCTCTTTACGACGAGGAGCTTGTCACCTTCGGTGAGGATGCGGTTTACAATCAGAGAGATGCCGAAGGCTTCATCAACCTCTTCGGTCTGCCGATGAAGGTCAGAGCCGTTCTCGACGCAAAGCGCGCCAACGCAAAGAAGTGATTCGTGCGATAACAACTATTAAAAATGCCACAGAACTATATGTGGGCCGGGCGCTTCAAAAAAGCGCTCGACTCGCGTGTTAACGATTTCAACTCCTCCATATCCTTCGACTGCCGGATGTATAGGGAGGACATCACCGGAAGCATGGCTCACGCCGCCATGCTCGGCCGTCAGGGCATAATCTCGAAGGAAGATTCTGCCGCTATCATCGAAGGACTGAGGGGTATACTTTCAGACCTTGACAGCGGCGCACTCGCATTTGATTTCGAAGCCGAGGATATCCACATGTTCGTGGAGGGCGTGCTCACCTCCCGAATCGGGGACGCGGGAAAGCGGCTCCACACCGCCCGCTCCCGCAACGATCAGGTGGCGCTGGACATACGCATGTATCTCCGGTCGCAGATCGACGAGACAATATCGCTTATCCTGCGCCTGCTGGAGGTCATATACGAAAAGGCATCCTCCCACATCGGAACGGTCATGGCGGGTTACACCCACCTGCAGCGGGCTCAGCCCGTCACCTACGCCCACTATATTCTCGCATACGGCGAAATGCTCATGCGCGATATCGGGCGCCTGCGCGATACCCGCCGTCGCATGAATGTACTGCCCCTCGGCTCCTGCGCTCTGGCGGGCACCACCTACCCGCTTGACAGGGAATGGGTCGCCGCCGAGCTGGGCTTTGACGGCATAACCTATAACAGCATCGACGGCGTGTCCGACCGGGACTTCGTTCTCGAGCTGGCGTCGGCGCTGTCTGTAATAATGGTGCACATGAGCCGCTTCTCCGAGGAGATTATTCTTTGGTGCTCCTCCGAGTTCGGCTTCATAGAGCTTGACGACGCCTTCTCCACCGGCTCATCCATAATGCCGCAGAAGAAAAATCCCGACATAGCCGAACTGGTCCGCGGCAAGGCGGGACGGGTCTTTGGCGACCTTACGGCTCTGCTCACTATGATGAAGGGTCTCCCCCTCGCCTACAACAAGGACATGCAGGAGGACAAGGAGGCAATCTTTGACGCGGTGGACAATGTGAAGCTCTGTCTTGAAGTCTTCTCCGAGATGCTCCGCACGCTGACCGTCCGCGCCGACCGTCTCCGCGCCTCGGCGTCGATGGGCTTCATCAACGCCACCGACTGCGCCGACTGGCTGGTGGGGAAGGGCATACCCTTCCGCGACGCATACAGGATAACCGGCACTTTAGTCGGCATATGCGTTGATGCCGGATGTCCGCTTGAAGCCCTTACACTTGAAGAGCTGCGTGCCGTCTCTCCCATTTTTGATGAGTCGCTATACGAGGCTCTTGACCTTGACGCATGCGTCGCACGCCGCAATGTTCCCGGCGGTCCCGCACCCGGGTCGGTGCGTGTCCAGCTTGCCCGGCTTGAGGCTTTCATAAAAGAACAGCGGGCACAGATGCGCGTATGAGCTTCCGGGTATCTGATTTATAAATAAAGAAACCTCCGCGTAAAGTTTTCGGTTATAGTTTTTTTGAACGCAACAACAGAACAGGGGATCCAATATGATCACAGACAAAATTCGTGTCGGCATTATCGGCGCCACCGGTTATGCCGGCGTGGAGCTGGTTCGGCTCCTTCTAAGTCACCCGAATGTCAGCCTTACCGCCATATCCTCCACATCCTTCGAGGGTCAGGCGATAACCGACATATATCCGAATCTCTTCGGCAGCTGTAGCCTTAAACTCTGCTCCGCCGATGAGGTGCCCCCGCTCTGCGACGTGGTATTCGCAGCCCTGCCCCACGGACTTAGCGAGCCGCTTGCCGAAAAGTGCGCCGCTGTCAATGCTCTGCTGGTCGACCTGGGCGCCGACTTCCGTCTCACCGACGAGAAAGAGTATACCGAGTGGTACGGCAAGACCTACGAGTACCCCGAGCTGCACAAGGGAGCCGTGTATGCCCTCCCGGAGATCTACCGGGATGCAATAAAACAGGCGGCTGTTATCGGCAATCCGGGCTGCTATCCCACCACCGTGGCTCTCGGGCTCATGCCGGCTCTGCGCGGGGGATTCATTGAAACTGACGGAATAATCATCGATTCCAAGTCGGGCGTCACCGGCGCCGGCCGCTCGCTCACCCAGAACACCCACTATCCCGACGCCAACGAAGCATTCGCCGCCTATAAGGCGGGCGCACACCGCCACACCCCCGAGATCGAACAGACCCTGTCCGACCTGGCGGGCAAACCGGTGAAGGTCACCTTCGTGCCCCATCTGCTGCCGGTGAACCGGGGTATCGAGTCTTCGATTTACGCGAGACTTAAGCTTGGCGCCGACTTTGATACCATCTACGCCGCATACGAAAACGCATACAGAGACGAATATTTTGTCAGGGTGCAGCCGAAGGGCGAATATGCCAACATAAAGAACGTCCGCATGTCAAACTTCTGCGATATTTCGCTGCATATCGACAAGCGCACCTCCACTCTGATCGTCTGCTCCTGCATAGACAATATGGTGAAGGGCGCCGCCGGGCAGGCTATACAGAACATGAATCTCCGCCTCGGACTTGACGAGCGCACCGGACTCACCGCCCTGCCCTCGGCATTCTGAAGCATGCTTCCGGCAATGCGGTTAAAGCGAGAATTGTATTAACTTTACATATATATAACAAACGTAAGCGCCCTCAAAAATATTTCCCCAACAAGGAAAACATTATGAAAATTGACAAAATCGAAGGCGGCGTAACGGCTGCAGCCGGCTTTCGCGCCTCGGGAATCCACTGCGGTCTGCGCCGCAACAAATCCAAACGCGACCTGGCGCTCATAGCCGCGGATGTCCGCTGCACGGCAGCCGGTCTGTTCACCACAAACCGGGTCTTTGCCGCCCCCGTGGGGCTCTGCCGCTCTCATCTTGAGGACGGTTACGCTCAGGCGATAATCTGCAACAGCGGCAACGCCAACACCTGCACAGCGGACGGCTACGAGAAGGCAAACCTCACCGCCGCCGCCCTGGCGTCCGCCCTGGGTATCGCCGAAAATGACGTGCTTGTGGCGTCCACCGGCGTTATAGGCGTTCCCCTTCCGGTTGAGCCGATAATTGCCGGTATCCCCCAGCTGGTAAACGAGCTGGACACCGGTTTCATATCCGGCGAGAACGCAGCCATCGCCATAATGACCACCGACACGAAAAAGAAAGAGTATGCCGTCAGTTACGAATTCGGCGGTCATACCATAGTGATAGGCGGCATCTGCAAGGGCTCGGGCATGATCTCCCCCAACATGGCTACCATGCTGGGCTTTCTCACCACCGACGCCGCCGTCACACCCGGACTGCTGAAACCCGCCCTAAAGGCCGCGGCGGATGTCAGCTACAACATGGTCAGCGTCGACCGGGACACCTCAACCAACGATTCGCTTATTCTGCTTGCGTCGGGCATGTCGGGAGCGCCCCTGATTGAATCGGCGGACGATCCGGCATACAAAGCCTTCTGCGAGGCTCTCACCACCCTCTGCACAATTATGGCGAAAGCCATAGCCGCCGACGGCGAGGGCGCCTCCAAGCTGCTGGAGTGCACAATAACCGGCTGCGCCGATTATGAGACCGCCCGTGTGCTTGCCAAGTCGGTGATAAACTCGCCGCTGGTCAAGACGGCTATGTTCGGCGCCGACGCCAACTGGGGACGCATACTCTGCGCTCTCGGTTATGCGGGCGTAGAGTTCGACCCTCACAAGGTGGACGTGACTTTCCGCTCTTCCGCGGGCAGTGTCAAGGTCTGCGAGCAGGGCATGAGCTGTCCTTTTGACGAGGATGCCGCGAAATCGGTGCTAGTCAAGAACTATATAATTATCGACATTGATCTTTCCTCTGGCGAGCATTCGGCAACCGCCTGGGGCTGCGATCTCAGCTACGAATATGTCCGCATAAACGGCGACTACAGAAGTTAAGGGGGTAAAAGTATGTTCATTTCGAACATGGACAAGGCACAGGTGTTAAGCGAGGCGCTGCCTTACATTCAGAAGTACCACGGCAAGACGGTGGTCGTCAAATACGGCGGCAACGCCATGATTAACGACGGCCTCAAAGCCGCGGTTATCTCGGACCTGGTGCTGCTCACCACTGTCGGAATCAATGTGGTTCTGGTACACGGCGGCGGGCCCGAGATCACCTACATGCTGAATAAAATCGGCAAGGAGAGCAAATTTATCAACGGCATCCGCTACACCGACGAGGAGTCTATAAATATTGTTCAGATGGTGCTGGCGGGCAAGACAAACAAGGATCTGGTGAACCGCATTCAGCGCATCGGCGGGCGCGCCGTGGGTCTAAGCGGACTGGACGGCGGTCTTATTAAAGCGAAGAAACTTGAGGACGGCGTCAACGACTACGGCTGCGTGGGTGAGATAGTCTCGATTGACGCAAGCGTGATCCGCGACATGATCGACCGAAAGTTCATCCCGGTAATCTCCACCGTGGCGGCCGGTATCGACGACAATCCGGTGTATAATATAAACGCCGACACCGCCGCCGCCGATATAGCCGTGGCTCTTGGAGCGGAGAACTTCCTGCTTCTCACCGACGTGCGCGGCGTTATGCGCGACTTCCGCGACGAGGACACCCTGATACCGGTGATTTCCCTCGAGGAAGTTGAGACCCTCAAGGCGGACGGCGTTATCTCGGGCGGGATGCTGCCGAAGGTCAACTGCTGTGTCCGGGCGGTGAAGGGGGGCGTGTCCCGCACCTTCATATTAGACGGCCGCATCGCCCACTCGATACTCATCGAGATGTTCTCCGACGAGGGTATCGGAACCATGTTTATAAAATAAAATAAGAAAAGACCTGCCGTACCGGCGCTGTGAATTCAGAGGCCGATACGGCAGGTTTTGTGTGTCATGTGCGATATGAGCGAAGCCGCGCAATATCAGCTGCCGCGGATAAGAAAAGCATCGGAAAAGCCCGCGTTCTTCACCCGTTCCAGCAGCGCCGCGGCGTTATCCCGCTTTGAAAACGCCCCTAACTGCACCCGCCATACCTGGGGTATGGGAGATGGGACGTTCACAACTGCGCCGAAAACCGGAGGTATGTGCCCGACCGATATGAGCCTTGCCACATCCGCCCGAAAGGTGCCCATGCTCTTGCCGTGGCGCGGGAACCAGTGGCTGACATCCGCGTGATTTGAGGCTATACCGAGGGCATACCCCTCGCTGTGGCAGATGACAGACTCTGCCGGCAGACCGAATATGATGCAGAGATAGGCGCAGAGTTCGGCGGCTTCACGGTAGACCGAATCGAAGTAAAGACCGTCGGAAAGCGAATCTTCGCATATCTCGATTCCGATATGTGTGGCGTTTGCCGAACCCTTTTTACCCCGCCCCGCATGCCAGCCTCGCTGCTGCCAGGGAAGAGTCTGGTAGGAAGCTATGCCGCCGTCCGCCAGCCTGCCGATGAAGGCGTGGACACAGACCTGCCGCCCGCCGGGTCGGAGGGTGTTCCAGTGATTGCCGAAGCGGTTATACCCCAGAAGCCCGTCGTCGGGACCTACATAACGCCTCAGATTCGGGTTATCAGCCCCGGTGCTGTGGAGCATTATACCCCGGGGCGTCATGGGCTTTGCGGTTTTGCAGCATTCGTTTTCGGTCAGTATCAGGCGTTCAAGTCTCATTTCTCTCCCTCCTTTTCCTCTGCGCGGTCATGAAGCTGTGCCAGCACGTCTTTCAGTTTCCCGGGTATCGGCAGACCGATATGGGCGGCATTCTCGATAAGGGATATGCCCTCGTTCGAGATGTAGAAGAATATGACCGCTGTGCGGATCGCCTCGCCGCTGCCTATGACATAAAGGTCAATCATGTGCCCGATGCCCACCATGCCGAACATCAGCACCTTGCGGCAGATGCCCCGAAACCCCACGGCGCTTGACAGCCGCCGGTAGAAAATCGCGCAGAGCACCCCGGTGAGATAGTCGGCGATACAGAATACCATAAGGGCAGTGAGCAGCCCGTCCGGCTCCCCCAAAAACCACCCCACCGCCGCCCCGGCGGCGGAGAACGCCAGCTGAATTGCTTTCCATTGATTTTTCATTTGATAATACCTCCCGTGATTTCATGCGTCGATTATAGCACTGTGTGTTGTGTCAAACAGTGTCATATGGTGTCACTTGTAGTCACGAGTTACAAATTGTTTACAATTGATTCCGACAAATGCCAATTCAGCGGTGAATTTCGACAGATGCCGATTCAGCGGTGAATAATGTGAGAAACAGAGATATTTCAGACACGGCTATGGGTCGGCTGCCCGCCGGACAAACGCAAAACTGTGGTTTTGTCAATGATGTGAGACTAAAAAGTGCAAGAAAAAGGGATGGAGTGTGTTAAAGACTTTGCAGCCGGAATGAGGGGCGAAGCCCCGAATGCAGGCTGCAAAGTCGGCGCGTTCAAGAC
>JAAZAV010000024.1 GCA_012514145.1 Clostridiales bacterium
AAAGCCCGTTCGACTTGAATGTGTTAGGCACGCCGCCAGCGTTCATCCTGAGCCAGGATCAAACTCTTTAAAAATAGTTTGTCTTAGCACAATTACTCTCTGGTAAGTACTCATCCCCGCCCCGCGCAGAACGCGCAGGTGCAAAGGGATGGTTCTGTTTCGCTCTTTATTTAGGAATCGACGAGATCTTTTCTTCTCATCTCTTCTGCTGTTCAATTTTCAATGACCATGCCTGCCACCGCAACTCTCTGCCCTCATCCGGGACCTTCGTGCGAAAGCCTGAACATTATACTATATGCCGGTTGCTTTGTCAAGTGCTTTTTGCGTTTTTTAAGGATTTGTATATCATGCCGAGCTGCATGCGGGTTTATTGATTGAATATCAGACATTATGCACAACTCGCAGCTGCCGACATACTATTCCATCACCTGAATTCGGTAACGGCATCACCGATGAATACTTTGGTTCGCATTATTGAGCAGTCTTCAAGTCCTATAAAGCGCAGAACATATTCCGGATTCAGATAATTCTGCCCGTCGGCGCAGAGTACAAGAGTAAGCAAATCGTATGTGCTGTTTATGGAAATACGGTTTATTCCCGGAGCGATATCCGTATCTTTTTCTCCGCTCTTTGTGCGTTTCAGCACCATCATAGGACGCGTTTTTAACTTTTTAATGATTTCCCCGGCAGTAATACCGTTGATTTCGTCTGACCTTATCTCATATTGAGCCCAGCCGAGTTCGGCAAGTTTGTGAACCGGAGTATAAGCTTCATATATGATGAAGCCGGGAGCAACCGAGCCGGACAGCGCTTCGACGATTTCCGCATCCGAACGCGGCTCAGTCAGAACCAACTCCATAATCTCACACACCGACTCCGCACCGACCGAAAGCGGCAGCGCGATGTTTAACTTCATATGCGGATTAAACCCCTCCGTATATTTCAGGGGAAGCCGGGCGCGCTTCAGCGCCGTTCTCATTGTCCGCATTAAATCGAGGTGCGATATGTACTGCAGACCGCCGGTCTTGGCAAAGCGGACGCGGATCTTATCTTCAAGAATTGCCATATTTGTCACCAATAATTATCATTTATCACGGGTTTCACGGGCAGCAGCGACCGCATATTTGAGAGTCGTCGCCGTCAAAGAGGCGGTTTGCGCCGCATCCCGAGCACTTTTCCCGGCAGGACGGAGTTGTCTTAGCCAAATGTGCCTTATCGTTTTCACGCAGCAGAAATTCCTTTGTCACGCCTATGTCGATCATATCCCAGGGGAGGATTTCATCGCGGCCGAATTCTCTGTTTGCGTAAAAAGCGGGATCGATTCCGGCGTTTTCAAACGCTTTCATCCACTTATCGAAGTCGAAATGTTCGTCCCACCCGTCAAATTTAAGGTCTAACTTCCTGGCTTCAAGCAATGCTCGGCTGAGCCGTCTGTCGCCTCGGGCAAATACGGCCTCGACATGCGACACTCGCGCGTCGTGCCATGTGTAACGAATGTTTTTACGATTGGTTATACAGTCGCCCAGGTGTTTTTGCTTCTCCCTCAAATTTTCGAGCGTATCCTGCGGCTCCCACTGGAACGGGGTGAAGGGCTTGGGAACAAAACAAGCGACCGAAATTGTTACCTGCGGCGGTCTGGACCTGGGTTTTTCAGACATTCGGTAGTAGCTTGAAACAACCGAGTCGGCAAGCTTTGCTATACCATCGATATCCTCATGGGTTTCGGTTGGCAGACCGTTCATAAAGTATAGCTTTATCTGATTCTTGCCGTTTCGGAAAGCGATTTGGCAGGCATTCAGCAGATCTTCCTCTGTGACATTTTTGTTGATTACATCGCGCATGCGCTGAGTACCCGCCTCGGGAGCAAAGGTAAGACCGCTGGAGCGCACAGAATCCACCTTCTTCATAAGTTCCTCCGAGAAGGAGTCTATGCGCAGAGACGGCAGCGAGAGATTCACCATGCACTTGTCGGTCCAGGACAGAAGCATATCTGTGAGTTCCGGAAGCTGGGAATAGTCGGATATTGACAGCGCAGACAGCGAAATTTCATCATAACCCGTGTTTTTGTAGAGCTCTCGCGCCTGGCGGTCTAAAGTTTCAGCCTTTTTCTCCCGCACCGGACGGAAGATCATACCTGCCTGGCAAAAACGGCAACCGCGTATACAGCCTCGGAATGTCTCCAGCATTATACGGTCATGAACACACTCTATGTAGGGCATGACAAGCATTTCGGGAAAAAACGAATTGTCGAAATCCGCGATGATCCGCTTGGTTACCCTTACGGGAACATCGGGGTATTTCGGCTCTATCGCCGATATGGTACCGTCGGAATTGTATGATATATCATAAAGCGACGGCACATAGAATCCGGCGAGATGCGATGCCTCGCGCTTAAAGGCTTCACGGGTATAGCTGCCCGATTCCTTCATGTTAATATAGAGCCGCGCCAGTTCTACCAGCGCCTCCTCGCCCTCGCCTATGGAGAAGATATCGAAGAATTCGGCTACCGGCTCCGCGTTGTATGCGCATGGACCGCCGCCGATTACTATCGGATGCTCCTCGCCGCGCTCCTCCGCCAGCAGCGGGATTTTACCTAACTCCAGCATGTTGAGAACATTGGTGTAGTTCAGCTCATACTGAAGAGTAAATCCCACTATATCAAATGTCCCCAAAGGCTGTCCGTTTTCGTGAGATTGCAGGGGAATATCCGCGGCGCGCAGTTCCGCTTCCATATCCACCCAGGGGGCATAAGCCCGTTCGCAGCGGACATCCGGCTCTGAATTTAACGCTCCGTAGAGCAGACGTACGCCTAGGTTTGACATTCCTATCTCATATGTATCGGGGAAACAGAACACAAAGCTGCACTTTGTGTCTGCCGGATTTTTTACTATCTGTCCGTATTCGCCGCCGGAATAGCGGCCGGGTTTAAGCACCCGCCTGAGTATTTTTCTATCGTACATATTTGTTTCACTAATTCAAACGGCGGCGGAGCATTGCACCGCCGCCCTATTATTTTTATATCTTTTATATCAATCAGATAAAGAGCTTTGCCAGCAAGGACATAACTATAAGCCAGAATAAATGGAAGAGCACCGGATATATCGAATACATGGACGGTGTCATGCCCAGGATGAGTACAAAAGCCGTGATAATCAGTCCGACGATCATGGCGAACACCTTGATCACCAGATTGGTCTTTATTGCACTGAGTACTCTGTCGCAGAGCGGAATAACCTGAAGCAGGGATTTTATCTTATCTTTGGATATGATTCCGCTGCTGCCGCGCTCGCGTATCTCCATCTTGTCGTCCGAACTGCGGCAGTTGATTACACGCACCGGATACTTTGAGATGTTGATATGCGATGCCAGCATACGCACATTGATATTGGGGTCGAATGTCTTTATACCGACACACATGCCGGCTTTATACAGCTGGCTTAGAACCGCCTTGAAATCCTCGTCGATGATGTACCGGCAGAATAGCTTTGCGGCAAAAGATTCGCCGACGGCCATATACATCACGCTTGTATCTCCGCCCGACTCAAAGCCCTCGTCCTCATGGGCATTGTATGGTACAATATCGTTTCGGCGCATGAAGTCCGCTTTGCCCAACAGTACACGTCTGTTCCCGACAACCGCGGCAATTCCGTCCGGTTCGACACCTACTATCTCAGTCTGTTCATGCTTGGGCATGTCAAGTGTGGCTATTTCAAGTACATCGGCAAGGGGACCTCCGATCTGATCGAACACACACGCCGCCAGATAGAAGATATCGTCAACACCTATACTGCGGTCGGCAATGATGTTCTGAATCTTCATTCCCTCGGTGGGGAAAACCTCCCGGTCATCGAAGGAAACCGCCGCGCTGCCGGTATACTGCTCAAGTGCAGCTTCGCCTATTATCGCGCTGTCGATACCGTATGCGCGCGACGAAGCGCTGAGCAGCGGGTAACTGTATGTAATCAGCGCAGATATCGGCATTGCCATCAGCAGTGTGATGAAACCCACGGTAATGCCGTCGAATACGCTGCCGGTGATGAACACTCCCGCCGCGAGGAATATAATTGAAACAACAATGGCGAGGGGTATCAATATGTTAAGCACCAGCTTGTAATGCGGGTACTCATACATCCGCTTGTAGAAATCGTCAATAAATCCCACACGGTTAACGCGGAGCAGCATAGTGTCGAAAGCGACATAGCCTTCAAACGCTTCGCGCTCGAGTTCCGCATCGGCGATGTCCGCCTTGTCCAAAGTATATTTCATCTGGCGGGAGGCGGCGATTCTGAAGCTGAACATCTCGCGCCGGATATCGAAGAATTCAGAAATAATAGTCAGCAGTATGCAGAAAACAACCGGGAATGAATACATCTTCAGCTCGGGTGTGACATGGTTAAAGCACATCACAATCTGATAAAGCAGGGTCGCTCCGCATAGCACCGCCGTCAGACTCTGTGTCTGAGGTCTGCGCTTCAGAAGTCCTTTGAAGCCGCTCAGCAGCTGCCGCCATATCAGCGCCGCGCTGAGAACAAATATCTGCATGTCTATGAGCACATGGATTGCCGGATATACCTTCGGATCGAGTATGCTCGGAAGCTTGCCGCCGAAAATTGTGATATTCTCATACACAAATGCGACTATCAGAAATATGAAGCAAATAAGCGTCCGAACCATTGTGCGCTGATAACGCTGCCTGTAAGCACGCAGTAAGCCTCTGATCTGTCCGGGTTCTGTGAACTCAAAGGCGGGCTTTTCTTCTTCCCGCTTCTTTTCTCTCTTGGGTTTGCGGGTGAATTCTTCGCCGATCATGTCGGCTTCTTCTTCAAGCTTCCTCGCGCCTTCGGTGCCCAGTGCCTGATTAAGCTCCTCCTGCATTTCAAAGGCTGCCATCAGATCCAGGTCGGTCTGATCATGCCCATGCTCATCAACAGGCGGGTGTTTTTCATTATGTTCGCGTATCAGCCGCTCGAATTCGGCTCTGCGCTCATCCATACTGCCGGGTATACTGCTCACTTCCGATACACCCGGTGCTGCAAAAACGCGCGTTTCGTTGTTGGCAGGGTCGGTAAAATCGGTTTGGAACCTGGCTGCCGATTCGCTGCTCAGGCTCTTCGCATATGTCTCGGCATTGTCTATGCTTTCGTGAAGCTCTCGCATCTTGTCGCGGCGCTTCTTCTTTTTGCCCTTCTGCTCGGGTATATCGAGAATTACGAGTTCCGGCTCCGCATCCTGTATCGGAGGGTATGCAAGCCTGAAACGATAGAAATATGTGTTTCCTATCGCCTCGGGCGCGGGCGCCGAAGCGGTTCTGTAGTGCTGCGGCTTTAAAATGAAAGGACCGTTTAATCCGCGTCCGCTCCTGATAATGCCACTGTAATCGTCATCCGGCTGCTCTGCCGGCTGAATGCTGAGAGGCTGATAGTCATAATCGCTGCCGGTCTCGTAGTCTTCCGTGCCGGAGTCGGTGTATGCCTCATAATGCCGCGCATACTGCGCAGGTTCGTTATGGGCAAAATTATCGTCTGACGCAGGAGTGTCCTGATCCGCCGCATCTGTAGCATACGGCGGTAATGTTGTCTCCTGATCTATATCTTCCTTGCGCTGCTGTGCGTATTCATATATATCTGCTATATCTGCCTGCGCTGTCTGCCGGTCTGCGTCTGACGGCTCTGTAAACCGTTCAGACCGGAACGGCTGCTCTGTCTGCTCGTCCCGGGACAAATCATCGGTTTCAGCCTGTCTGAATCTGGCAGCTTCACGTGAGGTGACCGGAATGCCCAGCGGCGGCTCGGCAGAATCCATATTCTTTTTCAGCTTCGCAAGAAGCCGGTTGGCAGTAACTGCCTGCTTCCCCTCGGTGGTTGTAAGATTCTTATCTTCCATACCTCTTCCTTTCGCTCAGCCGTTGAACATCTGGGAATTGTATAATTATTTACTCGTTGTCAATTGCTCGCTGCTTGCTGTGCCGCCTGATAAGTTAAACTCAATCGCTCAAAGTCCGGCGCGAAGTCTCTGTCTGACGGCTTCGTATAGTATAACCGCAGCTGCTGCCGAAACATTCAGTGAGTTGAGCTTACCGTGCATAGGTATGGACACGGTGAAATCGCATTTCTCACCAAGCTTTTTCGACACTCCGGTATCTTCGCCGCCCAGAATCAGTGCACAGGGCAGCGTAAGATCGCACTTGTCATAATCGGTTCCGCCGACATCGGCAGCAAAAAGCCAGAGTCCCGCCTCGCGCAGAGTTTCGGCTGCCTGTGACAGGTTTGGAACACGGGCTACCATGAAGTGCTCCAGAGCGCCTGCCGAAGCTCTCGAAACCGACGCGGTGAGTGTCGCGGATCGGCGTTTCGGAATAATTATACCATGCGCGCCCGCAGACTCTGCTGTACGAATTATAGCGCCCAGGTTGTTGGGGTCTTCTATCTCGTCTGCGATGATAATGAGCGGCTTTTCGCCGCGCTCATCCGCCAGAGCAAGCATATCGTCGATTGTCGAATACTCACGCTCCGGAATTATGGCGACCACGCCCTGATGATTGATTCCGCCCACTAGGGATGTCAGCTTGCCGCGCTCGGTTTCAATTACCGGTATGTGCAGCTGCTCGGCAAGAGCGACTATTTTTGCCGCCGAACCGACAGCCACACCTTCTTCACGCTTCGCCACAAGTAGTTTGTCTATCGGGCGTCCGCTTTTCAGCAGCTCCATTACGGAGTTGCGGCCGCATACGGTATTTTCGTTCTGATTTGCAGCCGAATCGGCTGAAACATTTTCATCAAACTTCGCCGCACGCGGGGTGCGCTCTGTTTGTACAGTATAGCTCTTGCGGGTGCGGACCACACCGTCATGATAACCGCCGCGTCCGCCGCTTACGCTATTCCTGCTGCCGATTGGTCTATCCTTGTCGTTGTTATTAGCGCCTTTGCCGCTTTTACAGCCGCCTCTATTGCTGCTATAATTGCTTTTACTGCCGCCATAACTGCTGCCGCCGCCCTTAGCGCCTCTATAACCGCTCTTATTGCTGTTATTGCTGCTCTTATTGCCGCTATAGCCGCCCTTGCCGTCGGTTTTTTCGCTCCGATTGCCCTTGAAATTCCTGTTATCTGACATCTTGTGCCTTTTCTATAATAGATTGTATACTAAATCGTCTAATTATAGCATACATATCCCGCTTTGTCAATCATTACAAAACAAAAATACAGATCACCGCTTCAATTCTGTCAACCAGAATATAACAAAGGGGCGTTGTCTAAGACAACGCCCCTGATGACCTTATACCAAAGTCGGAGATTACTCCTGCTTCAGAGCTGCGTAGCAGTCGCTGCAGTATACGGGTCTGTCGCTGGTGGGCTGGAACGGAACTCTCGCCTCTTTGCCGCAGCGGGCGCAGGTGGTGGTGAAGAATTCTCTCTGGGGCTTGCCGGCGTTCTTCTTGGCATCGCGGCATGCCTTGCATCTCTGCGGCTCGTTCTGGAAGCCTCTCTCAGCATAGAACTCCTGCTCACCGGCGGTGAACACGAAATCCTGACCGCAATCCTTGCACTTTAAGGTCTTGTCTGCGTACATGGTATTTACCTCGCTTTGAAAATATGGAATGAAATGAATTTTTGCCCCAAGACGGACTGCCACCGTCACCTTTGTAAACAACGCTCTGCTTAAGCTACTCGGGCATATATAACCTCGCGGATCACTCCGCGCTGTTTATTAAATTGTTTTCAGCTTTCTTCTGATTCTCGCCAACGCATTGTCTACCGACTTTTCGTCTCTGCCGACAATTTCAGCAGTTTCGCGGTAGGTTTTGCCATTAGCATAACAGATAAGAATAAGCTTTTCGTATGGTGAAAGCCGCGTGCGGATAAGCTCCAGCAGCTCGCGACAATTCTCGTGCTCTATAACCCGGCTGACAGGCCACTCATCCTCGGGTATGCCGAGGTCACAAATTGTCCTGGACCATTCGTTCCCGCCGGAACCGTCACCGTTATCCTGCATATGTATGCATTGAGAAAAGGTTTCATCTCTCGCGGTCGCAGCGGAACGGGCGGTTTCGCGTCTGAGCTTTCTGAGGCATGAAACAAGACGGTTGCGGATGCAGACTTTGGCATACAGTCCGAATGTGACGCTGCCTTCTTTGTAGCTTCGCATGGCGTTGATCAGCGCCACCTCGGCTTCCTGCATTAAATCCTCCGAATCGGGGTCAAGCCCTATACCGAATGCCAGGAGAACATAGCGATTAACCATCGATCGCAGCAGCGGAACATACTTGCTTCTCACCGCAGCGTAATTATCACCTGATATTTCACCTGATGACATGTACATTATATCATCATTTTTTGGTTTGTCAAGAGTTTTATTCAAATTATATTTAATAATATTTTAAAAATTGTCGAAAAAATCCTACATCTTCGGGAATCAGAAATAATTACCCCGATCGCTCAACCATTTATGGGGCTTCTTTGGTCATAATATCGGTTAAAGGTTGGTCAGCCGCATAAATATCACTTTGAACATGCCGTCGGGGTCCTGCTTGAAGTTATGACACATAAGTTTTGCCTGATTCATGCTTTCGGCATAAATTTTCACATCGAGTATAACTCGCTCCCTTTCAACAATGCGGAGAGCGACCTCAACTCTTCCTTCGGGAGCCGGGCGCATGTCGGTTTCGACCTTTGCTCCCCGTTCCGTGTATGAAAGATGGCGTATGGCGCTGCGAAGAGATTTTTCTCTTATATATGTTGAGATACCAGGACATAGATTGTCGGACACCCTTTTTCCCTGCTCTGTGATGACATAATAATCGATGCTCCTGTCGGAGACCACCGCTATGTTGTCCGCAGCTATGAGCTCGAAGAAGCAGTCGCTGAATGTGAGATCATCCACATAACCGTCCTGTACCACGATGTCGTTGACCTGCCAGTATTCAAGCGGACAGTCGAGATGCCGCATCAGGTATAATATGAAAACTTTGACTTCGTTGCGATCTTTGAATACCATATACTCTCTGCTCTGCTGCAGTGATACCCTAACGGGCTTCCGGGCAGCGACTGCGAAAGGGAGCCGACATCAAGCCAGCTCCCCGGTCGCAATGAATTGTTGATTTATGACGGCGGTCAATCTGATAAGTATTTGTCCTTGCCGAGTATAAGCCGCCTTTATAAGATGTCCCGGATGAATTACGCGGTAGTCTCGGGAGCCTCGGTCTCCTCAGGCTCGGTTGCCGGAACATAATCCTTATCCTTCATCTTGTTGAAGATCGGCATACCGATGTACGAACCCTTGATTCCAACAAGGTTGTCCTTTATGAGGTATGCATTCTGATACTCAATCAGCGGGATAACCGGCATGTCGTCCATGAGTATCTTCTCAGCTTCATGGAGCTTGGCGGAACGTGCCGCTCTGTCATTGATGATGGCGAATGCCTCCTCCATGACAGCATCATATGCTTCGTTCGAGTAGCCGCCGATATGCGGAACAAGGTCATAATTCTGATTCGCGAGATCCATCGCACCGCCGGCGAAGGGAATCGAATATGCGCCGAGGGTGGTGAAGGGGTCAACCGACTGGTTGTAGTCGATCATTATAACATCGAAGTCGCCGTTTCTGTAATCGGTTGAGAAATCATCGGTGTAAAGCTGGTACTCCATGGGGTTCTCGTAGAATACATAACCCATCTCCTTGATGGTGACCGAGAAGCCCAACTGCTCCCATACGCCCTTTGCGTATTCAGCAATTGCAAGGTCAGAGGGGTTGCCTTCACGAATCTTGATGGTGAACTTACCGCTTGAAACACCTGCGGCGGAAAGGAGGCTCTTAGCCTTGGATATATCGCCTGCCGCATTGATGAGCGAACCGCCGGTCTGTCTGAAGGAGGTACCTGTTACAGTCTCCCAGACCTTATCGCCTACAAGTCCGCCCGCGGGCTTCGCGAAGGTGAGAATCTTTACGATCTCATTGCGGTCGAGGGCAACAGAGAGAGCCTGTCTTGCTTCCTTCTTATTGAAGGGAGCCTTGGTAGTGTTGAGAACGAATGTGCCCACACTGTTGGTGTCCGAAACAACCGCCTCGGCGGCACGGGCGGCGCGCTGCGACAGCGGCAGCTCACTGATAAAGGATACCGTACCCTCATCAAAAGCAGCCAGCTGAGCGTCGGCGTCCTTGGTCAGGTCTATAGTGAAGCGGTAGGGAGTAACATACTTCGCCAGTCTGTCTTCTTCGTTGTCGCGGTAATAGTAAATATTGCGCTCGATCTCCATTATCTCGCCGCGCTTGAAGTTCTTTACATAGAACGGACCGTTTGTGGCGATGGTCGCCGGAGTGGAACCCCAGTCAGGCATCTTGACAACGAGATCCTCGCGCAGGGGCATCAAGGAGAGAGATGCGCAGTTCTCGAGGAACTGCATGTAGTCGATATCCTGATCGAACTGAACCTGGATGAGAGTGGTATCTGGAGCGTAGAGACCAAGGTCGTCGATGGTCATGTCGCCGTGCTTAACCGCGCGGGCGTTCTTGATGAGCATAAGAGCGGATGCGGTCTCGCTCATGAACTCCGGCTCAAGCTGACGCTTCCATGCAAACACGAAGTCGTCGGCAGAGACGGCGCGACCGTCATTCCAATGGGTGTCCTTAAGGTTTATCTCAAGAACATAGCAATCTTCCTTGTCGCTGTATTTGTATGACCAGTTCTTTGCAATAGCCTTCTGCAGCTTGCCTTTCTCATCTATGCGGGTTAGACCCTCATAGACAAGGCTGAGGATTCTCTGTCCGGCTTCGTCAGTCAATCCGTCTGCCGGGTCAAAGGTGTTGATGTTGGAAGCGAGGAATACATTGATCATATATCCCTTATCTTCTTCTTTCTCCTCACCGGAGCAGCCGGTCATAACCGTTGCTGTCGTTAACATGAGAAGAGCTAACAACAGCGCAATGACTTTCTTCATAGGGTTTCTTCCTCCTAAGATAAAATAAACCGTTCTTTCCGCGCAGCGGCGAGGATATAACCTGCTTACCGCCCGAAAAACGGGTAGGATTACATGTTACCTGTGCATTATAACATCATTTCCCGATATAATCAATGCTGAATTAAGCGGTTTTTTACGATTTAGACGAATGCACAATTACCCGCTTTTTCTTTTGGCTATTTTATCCATACATAATTGTTATTGGAACTTAACTGTAAGAAATCGCTCTTTGTCCGGGTTTATCAGGCGGCGGCTCAGCGCTTCCGCATCAGTTTCCCGTGAAGCGCCGTCAGCGTCAGTGTATTCCCGCACCTCTCACCGGTAAACGCATCGCAAAGCTCAGAATCGGTATGAAGCTCATACACTCCGTCGGCCGGAACATTGATATATATGAAGGATTCGTTCTCGTAAACCACAGCATCCCTGTCCGTGAGCGGCTTTATCCCGCAGGATCTGCAGAACTCACGCAGTTCTGCGGGGGATATGCCCGCATTCTCCGGTGTGATGCGGAGATACTTCACCCGGTCGCTCTCCGCCGCTTCTATGCACCTGTCCATTGCCGGGGTTTCGGCGGGAATGAGGAGCACAAGCGCCTTGTAGCGTCCGCCTTTCCACATTTCTCTGACCGCGTCAAGGTCGGAGGCGAGATAAGCGTCATAAGGAACGCCCGACAGTCCCAGCGCTTCGCGTATGGCTGAGCCAACGGCATGACCGCTGACCCCCTCGGGAAGTTTCGCGTAGGAGCGTTCGTCTATTATGACCGCGAGCGGCGCCGCCGAGGCTCCCGGAAGCCCGATGGAGCGTTCAAGCAGCTCCCGTCCGTCCGATATAAGCTTCATATAGCGCTCATCGGCATACCAGCCGCCCCACATGTCAAACCACCAGGAGGCGTGACCGTGGGTGATCTGGCGCGCCAGCTGCATTTTCATGACTTCCAGAGTGGTTTCGCAGTCGTAACCCAGCCAGATCGGGGTTGTGTAGTTGGGGTTATCGCAGCAGAATTTCGTCAGATGCGTACGCGTATCGTTCTCGGAATAGTAGAGCTTGCCATGGAGCTTCACCGAATCGATCGGCAGCATATTTGAGATATCTCTGCCTGTGATGCGCTTTCCGGCATAGGAGGCGGGCGAACAGAGAAAATCGATATCGGGGCACCTTAGCACCCGGTGAAGCGCGTGGTGATTGCTGGTTCGGAAGGGGCACTCGAAGGTGTAGCCGTAAAAGGAACCCACCACAAGTCTTCGCTCGGTAAGTTCTTTGGTGAATTCAGCCAGCTGACAGATGCGGTGCGCCGCTATCTCGGACAGGAAAATATAGTATTCCTCCTCGCTGCCCTCAAGACGGTACTTTGCGCATACCTCGGCGAACTTCTCCCTTGAGCGCAGACCGACGGAGCCTTTCTGGTCGAATGAGAACCACTCCTCGGTATTGCCGCCGGCTATCTGGTAGCCTATCACGTTCCGGGCGTAAGGCGCATTCTGCACATGCTTTATGAAAAGCCCAAGCATGCGCTTGACCTCCTCCAGCCAGAGGTCTGATGAGAAGCAGGTGCGGCGGTCGATGTAGCCGAAATCGCACTGCTCGTCGGGATGGGCGTCGTCCCACTTTTTCGTTGTGTTGACATTCACCCGTGGGAATACCCAGGCGTCGGGGCGGGCTTCAAGTATTTTACCTATTTCACGGTCGAATATGGTAAAGTCGGGCTCGTTGGTGTCGAATATGCCCTCGCCGAACAGCGGGAAGTTGTTGCGCTCGTTTATGGTGCGACGAGCGAAGAACACCGGCATGGTGTAAAGCCTGATTCCCACATCGGCAAAGTCGGCATATCGGTTGTTCTCGGTGAAGTAGGTGATATATGCGGTACCCGGCACCGGCTGCCCGTCGATATAAAGAAGCGGCACCCCCGCCGTTATCCGAACCTCGGAAGTTACGTCAATATCCTGCTGTCTCATATTTTTCCTCTTTCACATTATATGTATCACATCAGTGACCGGTGAGGCTGCCCAGGGTCGTCTCTCCCCAGCTGTAGTTCGTCAGATAACTGCCTTTGAACAGCGATGAGAACTCCTCTCTGCCGGACAGGTAGTCATACAGGTCGCAATGAACCTTCTCGGTCACAAGCCTGCGTCGGCCGTTCACCGATTCCATTACATCAGATATGCCATATTCCTCAAGAGTGTTCTTGAGCCTCAGCGCCGCCTTGCGGCAGCGCGCAAGCGTTACCGAGTTTACCGGTTCGTCCTCCCAGAGGAAGCCGATTGCTTCCTCAGATGACACGAAACCGCCTCTTCTGTCAACGATCAGCGCGAATAGTTCCTTTGCCTTTTCGTTGCGGAAGGCTATCGGCCGTCCGTTCACAAAGACATCAAAGTAACCGAAGGTGCGTATGCGTACCTCGGGTTTCTCTTCAGCAGTTTCCGACCGCCGTTCGCTGCCGTCGATTTTATAAAGCATAACATATTTAGGCCGGCTGCCGCCCGGAGTTTTGCGTGAACAGATTGCCTTGACACGTCGGATACCGCCGCCGGCAACATCCCGGTAGGTGAATTCCGCTTCACCTTTGGCGAGAAGCTCGTTTATCTCGTCGCTGCCCTCCACTCTGCGCGATGCGAATTCCCGCAGAGGAGTGCGCTTTTTCATGACGGACATCCATTCCGACTGTGAATAGCCGAAAAATTCGCAGACGTTTTCGCTGGAATAGAGCGGCGTAATATAACCGTCGCTTATCTCGAATGCCGCCAGTCCGTCGGTGAAGTTCATAACCGTATTATCGTCTGTGCCGGACAGAGCGGCGTTATCGCCGGTCGGCTTTTCGCCCTTCAAAGGCTCGCCCGGGCTTTTGTGGTCGCTGACGCTCCGGCAGCAATAGAGGCTCACAGACGAGTCAATGGTGACAAAGAGTCCGGTATAGGTTTTCAGTACACCTGATGAGGAAAGCGCACGATAGGTTATCACAGGCGGCGTTTCGCTCTCGGCGAACTTCATTTTGTAGAAGCTGCCGAAAAATTCCCGTACCCTGCCCAGATCCTCTTCAAAGACCTTCGCCATTATCCACTTTTCGGTGGCTTCCTCCATCTGCATCGGGATATTCTCGATCCAGCGGAACATAGGCGAATTGCGGCCGTATAAGCATTTCACCGTCTTTGCCGACAGGTCATACTCGAATATCTTGTCGTAAACATCGGTCAGCGCTTTGATGTAGAGATTGGTTTCCCGCTCCTTACGGAGATTGTGCTGTTCGGTGACGTCCATGCAGGCGCTCTGGAATTCCTCCTCACCCTGGGCGTTTATGCATTTGGTCACCCAGCCGAAGAAATGCGCCCGGGTGCCGTCGCAGCGCTGAACCGTCATTTCACCCGAAAGCGGCTCGCCGCGCTTGTACACCCTGTCCAGGTAGAGGGAGAAGCGCCGCCTGTCCTCAATGGGTATCATCATATAGATATTCTGACTGAACAGCTGCAGGTAATCCATCTCCGCCTCTCCCTTTTCGGGTATGCGAAGCAGCTGTTTCATGCGGTCGTTTATAAAGGTGATGCGCGGCGTTTTCTCGCAGGTATAGCGCATGAAGCCGCAGGGCATAGTCTCGTTGAGGAAGCGCAGGTTTTTATTCTCGCTCTTTAGCCCCGTAATATCGGTCAGCACCGCGCATCCGATAATGCCGCCGCCGCTGAGTTTAGGGCATCTCTAAAAACCTCATGCAATATTCGCCCAAATATGATATAATATACCTATGAAACAGATAAATTTTTTTGCCGAAGATAATCGCCTTGACAGGCTCAGTAAAATGGGTGACCCACT
>JAAZAV010000025.1 GCA_012514145.1 Clostridiales bacterium
GTCTTGAACGCGCCGACTTTGCAGCCTGCATTCGGGGCTTCGCCCCTCATTCCGGCTGCAAAGTCCTTAACACACTCCATCCATTTTTCTTGCCTTTTTAGTCTCACATCATTGACAAAACTACATACAGTTAATTTTACATAGTGCGGGCAAGTTGTAAAATGAATTGCCCAAGGGTGAAATAGTTTGCGATTATAAAAAGGCAGTCATTTGTGAAGCTGATTTATATCCAGGAATTTTACGAGGATGGTTATTTACCCGGTCTTCGATACGTTTGAGTTCTTTTACGGACAGACGGTGAACCCGAGCCAACGGGCTTTATTCTCAGCGTTTCATTGAAACGGCGGCCGTATTAAAATCTGCTCTCTTGTGTTGGCTCGCGCATCATAAAATATGCCGCGCTGACAACTCAATGAACAATACAAAAATCATCTCTTTTCCAGGGCTTTCGCATATATTGTTTGCGGGTCGCATTTATATCCGCACTTTTTTGCAACCTTTATCGATTCATGATTTATCGCGTATCCGTATTGAGGAATAAAACCCTTTTCAAAACAATAATCGGAGAAAAACAGGACCAGATACGCCGCGTAACCATGACCGCGATATTCAGGCAGAACATAAACCCATCCTATATCATAGATGTTGGAAAATCCGTTTTCAGCGCGCAGATATCCGGCGATTTTCCCCTTCACCCTGAGAATAAAGAACTTTGTGTCTTTATAAAAACCACAGTAATCGAATATCTCCGAGTTGAAGCTTTCCGGGTCAAGGTGTCCTGCCGCCTCCGCCTCTTTGACATCGAGTTTATCCTTTTCCGTCACAGGATTTACCTGAACATCTTTGTTTTCCGGCAGCCCTATAAGCTCATCCGCGCGATGAACGTAATATACGGGATTAACGGGGCATTCCGTTTCCGTCACATTGAAATAATCGGAAACACACTTATATGAGAATATTTCAGCGAACGGTGTGCGCAGCGATATTTCCCTGACACCTTCCGAAATTTTTAAAAGATATTGAAGGGCTTCGCATAACAGCCCGGCGTCTTTTGTCGCGGCATAAACCGATATAAAGCCGTCCTCATCGTCGTATATCCTGATCTCAACATAATCGGACAGCGGGTCGGCTTTGTCTTTTATAAAGTATCTGATTTCTCTGATCTTATAATCATCGCCCGCCAGCTCTATGTTTTTGCACGAATTGTAATAAAACACCTCATCTTTTTCGCGAAAACATTCAAGCATGTATTTGTTATCGATTTCCAAAGGACTGCACCTCTTTGTTATAATGGATACGATGTTTTATTTTACCATATATTTACGACTCTTTCAACTGTTTTTTCTTCGCGGCACAGTTCAATCGGATAGAAAGCCTTTCGAGAACGCGCACTCCTCACAAAAGCCTAGCCTCGGAGGGAGTGCCGTGACAGAGGGTGAAAACTCCCTCAGTCAGCGGTCGCTGACAGCTCCCTCGGAGAGGGAGCCTGATGGACATGACGGTTGAACATGCACCGGCAGAGAATCTGTCGAAAGTATATAAGCCAACGCCGAAAGCCTCCCTCTCAGAGGGAGGCGGCAAGGCGAAGCCGTGACGGAGGGAGTGTAGCCGTGACGGAGGGTGAAAACTCCCTCAGTCAGCGGTCGCTGACAGCTCCCTCAGAGAGGGAGCTTGGGGAACGCGCGGATTGGAAAAGCTCTCCGGCAGAGAATCTGTCGAAAGTATATAAGCCAACGCCGAAAGCCTCCCTCTCGGAGGGAGTGCCGTGACAGAGGGTGAAAACTCCCTCAGTCAGTGGCTGACAGCTCCCTCGGAGAGGGAGCCTGATGGACGCGACGGTTGAACATGCCCCGTCAGAGAATCTGTCGACTGGATATAAGCCCACGCCGAAAGCCTCCCTCTTAGAGGGAGGTGGCACGGCGAAGCCGTGACGGAGGGAGTAAACCTGTGACGGAGGGAGTGACCTGTGACGGAGGGAGTGACCTGTGACGGAGGGAGTGACCTGTTGAACTTGAACGCCCCCCGAAATCAATCGAAGGGACACAGACCCGCTCGGCGCTTTGCCCTCATACGGGAGAACACATCATTCGATAAGCTCTCCCGTATTGTCCATGCGTCATAAAAGACACCTGTTTTCATCGGCTCGCCCCTTACATAGACCAGCATGCCGGCTCATACTGTGAGTGCCGGATCTCCTGACAGCCGGTATAAGTCCATTCGCCGTCAACCTTCTTCATGGTATATTGATAGATGTGACTTTTAACCGTTTTCGACATGTCGGCATAAAACTGCACGGTGACAATCGTTTCGCCGTTCTTTTCCTCACTGCCGATTACATCCAGAATCTGGCTGGAACCGCCGTGTGCGCATCCATATTCAACATGTATTTTTTCGGGTGTGAAGTCCTCGATACCGAAGTGTTTCTTCGCGTAGTCCTTAAAGTCTTTCTCGGTTGTTTTGCCGGCGTCTCCGAGTTTACCCGAAATGCAGCAGGTAATCTGGAAGCGTGTGTAATCATCCATGTCGTCCGTCGTCGGAAATTCAAGTAAAATATGATTCGCAAGTATTTCGTACAGCTCGTCGGCGGCTTCTCCGTAACTTTCAGGAGCCTCGGGACTGTAAAGATAAGCGCCCGTCATACCCTCACATACGGCAAATCCGTCGTTCCGGACGTTTACCTTGAAGGCTTCGATATCGGATTGTGTCGGATAAAACGCGAATCTGAGGTTCTCATAATAATCCGCGTCGGCGTCGATCCACGCCTGCCAACCCGAGAGTTTCAGTGTGCGGTAATTCTCGTACATTCCCTTTTCAACGCCGCAAAGCCGTTCAAGCGCATCAATATCGCCCGTGACAAATGCACGGATATACTGCAGACGCATATCGTTATCATAAAGTCCGAGCCGCGAAAGTTCATCAAGCGAAGAAGCGGATTTTTCGGTGTCGGCAGTCAGGTCAGGTTCAGCCGGCTGTGCATTCACGTCCGTGCGGTTGTCGGTTCCGGCGTTCGGATTATCGGCGGTCTCGGTTTCGGTGTCCGGATTATCGGCGGTCTCGGTATCGGTGTTTAGATTATCGGCGGTCTCGGTATCGGTGTTTGGATTATCGGCGGTCTCTTTTCCGCCGCTGCCGGATCCGCATCCGACAAGTGTACCTGCAATGGAACATAACACGATAACCGCTGCGATAATCAGAGCTGTGCGTTTCTTTTTACCGTTATTATTTATACTCATAAATCCCCCTTGTGTTTCTGCAGCAAAGCTGCCTGTTTCCTTAGTTCGAAAAACTCAAACGAATCGCAATACGCTGTTTATATTGCGCCCGGAACCGAAGATGAATATGCCACTTAACTATACGAAACACCTATGGCAATTGTTCCGCACATTCAATATATCACTAAAGTTCGACTCTTTCAACCGTTATTTTTCTTCGCGGTGTTTATCGGGGCAATGAGCGGCTTCTTCACTCTTATTGCCTGTTTGCTGTTGCTTACAAAAAAACCGAATGCTCACATTGATTCAAGAAAAGAGCAAGCCCCGCTCCCGCGGGGCGTTGAGCGAATGTGCTCCCGGTGGATTCGGGATCCCCTGCTCAACGCAAAGCGTTGAGCTTTGAAGAACGCATACCGTTTAACGAAATGGGTTTGCCGACCGGCGTTCTTCCCGTCGTTGTGCTCAAGCACCTTCCCCCGCCAACAAAGGGAGCACACCTTGCGATGTGCTCCCGGTGGATTCGGAACCCCCTGCTCAACGCAAAGCGTTGAGCTTTGAAGAACGCGTATCGTTTAACGAAATGGGTTTGCCGACCGGCGTTCTTCCCGTCGTTGTTCTGGTGGATTCGGGCCCCCCCGCTCAACGCTTTGCGTTGAGCTTTGAAGAACGCATATTGTTTAACGAAATGGGTTTGCCGACCGGCGTTCTTCCCGTCGTTGTTCTCAAGCACCTTCCCCCACCAACAGAGAGGGCACACCAAATGGTGTGCCCTCTCTGTTGGTGGGGGAAGGTGGATTCGGACCACCGAAGTCAGTGACAACAGATTTACAGTCTGCCCCCTTTGGCCGCTCGGGAATTCCCCCCTATTTGATTGCGCCGCTTGATTGTGCCGCCTGTGATGCCGGATTCCGCCGGGGATGCCCGGCTGTCATCCGATGGAGCTGGTGGACAGATTCGAACTCCCGACCTGCTGATTACAAATCAGCTGCTCTACCGGCTGAGCTACACCAGCGTGTGGCCTGCGACGGATGACATTATACCATTATTGAAGACGTTTGTCAAGTGTTTTTTATAAAAAGTTGAGATAATCGGAATAAATTTATGCCGTGAACGGAAAACAGCGGCAGCGCCGCGCGCTAACCCCACGCGCCATATTTAATAACTTTTCACTGCTACCTGTTACTTCAAAGTCCTCTGCATGAACACCACGCCCAGCCGTTTCCCGAACTTCTCGGCGACGCCTTCAAGCCTGCCCGCCATGCGGAAGCCCATCTTCTCGTGAAAGGCTATCGATACGGTGTTTTCGGTGGTTATGGTGGCGATAATATCCCGGACATCGCTGTCGGCGGAGGCGCGGGAGATAAGCTCTTCCATCAGCAGCCGTCCCGCGCCGGTATGCCGCAGGTCGTGACGCACATATATAGCCAGATCACGGGTGAAGCGGTAGCCCGCCCGGGGTCTGAACAGGCTCAGATAGGCATAGCCGGCGATGACACCCTCCGCCTCGCAAACCAGATAGGGGAAGCGGCGGGAAATCTCCCCGACCCGCGCCGAAAAATCCTCAAAGCTGAGCGGTTCCAGTTCGAGGGTGAACACGGTGTTCTCAATATAGTGGTTGTATATCTCAAGACAGGCGCCGATATCCCCCGGCATTATATCCCGTACGGTCATAGGTCAGTCGATAAGATCCTTGGGACCGTCGCAGGGAACTATGAACTTCTCGCTTCGAAGGGCGTCGAGAAAAGCTTCCAGCCCGGGGCGGATATCCTCTTCTTTTACGTTCAGGTCGCTGCACGCCATGTCAAGCATCTCGCCCACCGTTCTCCAGTCGTAAATCATGGTGATATAGTAGGCGGCGGTGATGTTCAGCGACTTGGTCATGGGCGTGCTGTCCTGTCCGGGGCGGAAAACCGAGAGAAAATGCACGTCCCCGATGTTCGTATAATGGACGCCCTCGGCAAGCATATACCTATCGTCCCTGTTGTATTTGTATTCTTTCATATTGTTGCTCATGGTTTTATACCCGCATACGGTCGGTGTGACTCATCGCTATCGCTCCCGCCGCCCTTCACATCCCCGCCTTCATAACGCTCATAGGCGGCGAAGGTCGCCTCCAGCGCGTCGTGGAGCACCACCGGCGAAGCATAGTCCCCGCGGTTTGCAAAGAGCCAGATCGGTGTCCGGTCAAGCAGGCGCTCGGCCATGCGGCATACCTTTTCAACCGCCCCGGGATTTGAACGGTCGATGAGGAAAGCCCGGAAAAGGTCGGCGGCGCACTCCTCCGGAGTGCGCGGACGAACCGAATTTTCCTCCGCCTTAACAAGAAACACCACACCGCCCAGGGGCACCGGGTAGTCAACCGCGCTCTTCAGCCAGGTCTCCTTGCCGGTCCAGGGGGAGGGCTCGATCATTATCTCCCCTTCCTCGGGGATATATATGTAGGGCTTGTCGATATTTAACAGCTTCACCTCGGGATAGGTGAGCTTCCACAGCACATACTGAGTGGTCTTGCCCATCCCGCTGGGCGCGGTAAAGAGCAGCGCCCGTCCGTGCCAAAGCAGCGCCGCCGCGTGGAACACACAGCGATTTTCTGTCAGCAGCGCGGTGGAATCCTCCAGCATGCGCAGATATTCGGGGGGGTAGTCCATGTGATTTATAAAGTAAACAGTTCAGCCTGTATGTAAAGGTGGAATTTAACGGTCAGCCTAACGGCAGATATTCGTTGAAGATCGAATCCCGCGCCTTTTCAAGGTCGGGCAGGAGCACCGCCATGCCCCGCACCCAGGCGGGCTGATATGCGTCATTCGCGGGTACCCGATAGGACTTAAGCTCGCAGGATGATATCATGGGCAGGCATTTCGACATAAGCGACACTATCTGCGTATTGCTCATATCGGTGGCGAGAGCGGGGAAAACCGCGTTCGCCAGGCTGTAAAGCTCGGTCAGGTTCATTTTCCGCGCCTTGTTCAGCACCGATGTAAGCAAATTTCTCTGCCGGGCGGAGCGGCCGAAATCGGAGTCTGTTTTGCGTATGCGGGCATAGCTCAGCGCCTGCTTGCCGTCGAGATGGTTAAGCCCGACAACAGTGTCGCTCACATACTTGACCTCCGCCTCGGTGAGAGTTATATCCACTCCCCCCACCGCGTCGATTACGTCCACAAAGCGCTCGAAATCCACCTCGAAGAAGCCGTCTATCCGCACGCCGAAGTTGACGTACATCGCCTCGCTCAGCAGCGGAAAGCCGCCGAAGGCATACGCCACATTGAGGCGGTTGTCGGAATAGCCGCCGGGTATCTGAACATAGAGGTCGCGCAGGAAGGAGATCATGGCGATCTGCTTGGTCTGGGGGTTTATCGACACAAGTATCATTGTGTCGGAGCGCTGCCGCATCTGACCTTCCCGCCGGTCCTGACCCACAAGCATCAGGTTTATGAGCATGGAGGTGTCCACCCCCGGGTCATGCGGATCTGACCATACCACATCTTCCGGCTCAATGACATTTGCGCCTTCGGGCATGGTCTCGGGCGCCTCGGTCACGGCGAGGTCGGTTTCGACCGGCTCGGCGTTCTCGGCAGCCGGCTTTTTGGGCGCGGGGGGAGCATACGGCACGTCGGTCTCGAAGAACTCGTCCTCCGGCGCTATTTTATCGATTTTGCTGTCGTCCAGCCTTTCCATCTTGCCGAGGAAATGACCCGCGGCTCCGACGGCTATGCCGGCGGCGATCGCCGCGATGCCGATTATAACGGCAATCAGGGCTAATATAGTTTTTTTTGTTCCGGACATGTTTTATCCCCTTGTCATCAGGTATATCACTTGCGCGGCCGCATATCAGGGGGCTCTGTGAACCGTTCGGGCAAACACGCGCATCAAGTCAGGCAAACAGCGCCGCGCGGGTAAAATCTCAGCGGTGGAAGAGATGCCGCCCGCTGTAAACCGGCTCGCAGGTGATGGTCATGCCCAGCCGGCGGTAAAGGTCCTCATCCACGCTTGAGAGAATGACGGTGGAATGGGCGTCGCAGCCGTCAAGATAGGGCAGCTGGCGCATGGCGATGCCGGCGGGACTGTCGGGGCCGTTGGTCTCGGCGCTTATGCTCAGGGCGATAAGCGTCTCGTCCGAGTGGAGACGGGGGTTCACACTGCCGAAAGTGCCTGTTTTGAGGCGCTGAATCGGGCGTATAAGCCGGGGCTCAATCAGTTTTACCTCACGGGGAATACCCCCAAGACGCTTGATGGCGTTGAGCACCGCCGCCGACGCCGCCCCCATAAGCTCTGAGGTTTTGCCGGTTATCACGGTGCCGTCCTGCAGCTCGATTGCCATGGCTGGCTGACCGCCGGTCTCCTCCGATCTTGCGGCCGCGGCGCCCACGACAGCCCGGTCCTCGGCGCAGAGATTAGCCTTGACCATGAGCATGCGCAGGATGTCAACCGTCTCTTCGCTGCCCCGCCCCTTCTTCTCGTCGCATAAGCCCGCATAATAGCGGCGCACTATCTCGGCGCGGGCGGCTCTGCGGCAGACCTCGTCGTCGGTGATGCAGCGGCCTGCCATATTCACGCTCATCTCGGTGGGTGAGCCGTATATGCACTCGCCGTATATGCTGCGCAGCGTCTCCCTCAGGATCGGGAATGCCTCCACGTCCCGGTTATAGTTCACCGCGGTGGAGCCGTCGGGGCTTCTGTAGTAGGGGTCGATTACATTTGTGTCGCCCAGATCGGCGGTAGCCGCCTCGTATGCCAGGTTCACCGGGTGGTGTATGGGCAGATTCCAGACGGGGAAGGTCTCGAACTTGGCGTAGCCCGCCTTCACTCCCCGCTTGTTTTCGTGGTAGAGCTGGGAGAGGCAGACGGCTAACTTTCCGCTGCCCGGTCCGGGCGCCGTCACCACCACTAAGGGGCGCGTTGTCTCGATATAGTCGTTTCGGCCGAAGCCCGCCTCGCTGACTATCCGCCGCACATTAGACGGATAGCCCTCGATATGGTGGTGGCGGAAGACTTTTATATCCAGCGACTGGAGCTGACGCTCGAAATCCATTGCCTTTGCCTGACCGCTGAATTTGGATATTACTACCGAACCAACCATGACGCCGAACTTGCGGAAGGTATCGATGAGCCGCAGCACGTCCCGGTCATAGGTTATGCCCAGGTCGGCGCGAACCTTGCTCTTGTCGATATCGTCGGCGCTTATCACTATGACGACCTCGGCGATATCCGCCAGCTCCCGCAGCATCTGCATCTTGCTGTCGGGGGCGAATCCCGGCAGTACCCTCGACGCGTGGTAGTCGTCGAACAGCTTCCCGCCGAACTCGAGATAGAGCTTCTTGTTGAATTTATCTATCCGCTCGCGTATCTTCTCCGACTGTGTCCGTATATACAGATTGTTGTCAAAACCCAGAACCATGATCCCCGCTCACCTCCGCATTTCGTCTGCCCGAACATTCGGATGATTGTATCACAGATTTTTCCGCTTGTCAAGGAAAAGCGGGGCAAACATGGTTAAGCGGGCAGGCTGAGATTTTAAAAGCCTACACGGCTCTTCACCCGGGTATTCACAAAGCTCCCGGATCATGCGCATCTATGCCAGGCTCGCGTCAATCATCGCCGCAATGGCATCCCGGTGGGAAGCAACCATAGAAGCCGCCTCGTTCCTGCCCGCCACTACGGCGGTATCCATGCCGTCAAGCAGCGCGGTAGTCCAGCCGAAGGCGCGCCCTATCTCGTATGTGCGGCATTCGCTGATAATTTCAAGCATCTCGATGGAATCCTCATTACGCAGCTGCTTGTGCTCCATATTCACATCCCAGTAGACCCTTAGGGTATCGCGGTTCGCCAGAAAAGCCATTGCGTCGGCTATAACGGCGGCGCGTTCGGGCTTGGGATTGGTCACCGGTATGGCGGTAAGCTGAACGTTTGTGGTGCGGTGCGCGTAATAGCGTTCCTGGGACGCGTCAAATTTGGGGGTGGGCACTATTCCGTAGGAGTCCTCCATATCGCGATATTTGGTGGAAGCCTTGAGCTGGGCGCAGGTAAACATCGCGCGGCATACGCGGAACACATCCTCATAATGTCTTGCGCCGCCCTCGTTTATCACCAGACATTCGCCGGGCGTGGAATGCAGCAGAGCCAGCCTCTCCACCGAGGTATAGTAGCGATCGTTCTCAAGACCCAGCTTTGGGGTGCCGTCCTCCGACATGACGATAACTCTGTTGCCCATGCCTATGACCAGCGCGCGCGCTCCGGTCTTCCAGGTACTCAACCCGTAGACCGCACTGCCCGATTCGTTAAAGGCATAGTTCTCATCACCGTTCAGCGAATGGGCAGCCTTACAGTACTCGGCAAAGACATCGTAGGTCCAGCTCCCGTCCCGCACCTTGTCATACAGCGGTTCAAGTCCCAGGTTCTCAATCATATCTTCGTTCATAAAGAGGCACATTGAGTCCTCGAAGGTAAGCATGCTGATATTGTTGGCGGCGAAATACAATTCGTCGCCGGTAACCAGGTGTTCGGCATCGGTAACGCTCTGATCCCACCAGGGCATGTCGAGAGCAAGGGTTTCAAACTGTGTAAGTTCGGCAGCGCACTCGAATGCATTTTCCTGCGCCATTACCGTACAGGGGGTAAGGGTCAGCTGATAGACATCATCCCCCGCCAGTACCGAATTAATGAATAATTTGTTCGCGTCGGTTATTAGCTGCTCATCCGACTTAAGGTCTACATTGAAGTTCTCCTCCACCTCCATATTGCAGGCATATATTGTATCCTTAAGAATATCACCGGTGGGCGACTCAACTATTATATCGGTGGTAAAGCCCCAGTTTGTCGTATTGTTGAGAATTGTGAAAGTCTCTCCGCCGCAGTCCAGCTCCGGGTAGGCATATTTAAACCCGGCGGTGGTCTCGGAGGCTGCCGCTGTCGTTTCGGTCTCGTTTAAGCCTGTATCGGTAACTGCATCGTTTTTTACCGGCTTATCGCCGCAGGAGACCTGTACCGACAGCACAAGCGCGGCGCATATCAGCGATATTATTCTGTTTTTCTTCATGCCGATCTCACACCCCCGCCCGAATGACATTCCAGGATCTCGCCGGAAGAGCAGCCGACAGCACGCCGTTCTTCACGGCGGCGTTGCCGCAGGAATCGGGCACCACATTCATGGGATTGTCGGCGGTGTTGACGGCGTCCATCGGGTGACCCGCCATGACTATATGCTCGACAGCCCGGGCGATGCCGAAGGCGCCAAGGTCACATTCAAGAACCGCCTCGCTCTGTCCCGAGCGGTTGACGGCAAATATCGTAATGCTGCCGTCGCCAAGCAGCACCGGACAGGTCTCGACGGCGGGCACGGCGCCGACGCGGGTCGTGTCATATGTGGGGCAGTCAAGCCTGCCGTCAAGGACAATGCCCCTGCCGTAGGATGAGGCGTGCATGAAGGGATAGAATATGGTCTGCGCCCAGGCACGGCCCCCCTCGCCGGCGTTCTCGGTCATTATCGGCGCAATCACGTTCACAAGCTGAGCCAGACACGCCATCTTCACCCGGTCGCAGTTCTTCAAAAGGGTCATAAGCAGGCAGCCCACCACCAGCGCGTCCTCAAAGGTGTAGACATCCTCAAGCTGATGAGGCGCAACAGACCACTTCTCGAAGGGCGCGCCGTGGCTGTGGAACCAGACGTTCCACTCGTCGTATGAAAGGTACATGGTCTTCTTGGAGCGCTTCACCTGCTTTATCGAGTCGGCGATGGCGCAGACGCTGTGGATGAAGCGGTCCATCTCAAGCGATACCGACAGGAAAGAGTCGGTGTCCCCCGAGGGGTTGCCGTAGTAGCTGTGCAGCGAGATATAATTCACATGGTCGTATACATGGCGCAGCACCTCAAGCTCCCAGTCGCCGCACATGCCGATGCCGGAGGAGCCGCATGCCACAAGCTCTATCGAAGGATCTGTCCACTTCATCAGCTTGGCGGCTTCGGCGGCTATGCGTCCGTACTCGGTTGCGGTCTTTGCCCCCATCTGCCATGAGCCGTCCATCTCGTTGCCCAGGCACCAGGTCTTTATCCCGAAGGGCTCCTCAAAGCCGTTGGCGCGGCGCAGGTCGCTGTAATAGGTGCCGCCCTTGAAGTTGCAGTACTCCACAAGGTTCCGGGCATCGTCGGGTCCCCGGGTGCCCAGGTTCACCGCCATCATCACTTCGGCGCCGGCTTTTTTGCACCAGCTCTGAAATTCGTCCACGCCCACCTCGTTGGTCTCGATGACGCCCCAGGCAAGCTCGGGTCTGCGGGGACGCCGCTCACGGGGTCCGATGCCGTCCTCCCAGCGGTAGCCCGACACGAAGTTGCCCCCCGGCCAGCGCACGATAGGCACGCCTAATTTTTTCACCAGATCCATCACGTCGCCGCGGAAGCCCTCTTCGTCGGCGGTTGGATGATCAGGTTCGTAAATGCCGTGATATACCGCCCTGCCGAGCTGCTCGATGAAGGAGCCGAAGAGCCGTTTGTCAACCTGCCCCACCGTATAGGCGGGATGTACCGTCAGTTTCGCCTGCATGTTTCTGCCTCCGTTTTCGGTTGATATTGTTGTTTTTCGGTTTGGTATTTCTCTATCCTTGTTCAAGTATATCATCGCGGACACGGCATGTCAACAGGGATTTGCCCCAACAAAAATGCATTTAAGCCCACAGCCACGCAGTAAGCAGTAAATCGTCAGCCCGCGTCAGGACACAAAAGCTCCCCTTCGCCGCATCAGATGACTAAGGGGAGCTTTTTATATAATTTTAATATATCCGCCCTGCTGTAGCGTCTGTACCGCCCGCTGCCGCGTTTACCGCGACAGCTCGAAGTTCTCCGCCATGGCAATGAAGCGGTGAGCGTTGTCGTAGATGACGGCGGCGCGCTCCTCCTCGGTGAGGGGCAGCTTAAGGAACAGCTCGAAATGCTCCTTCAGGTTGCAGACCGGGTAATCTGTGCCGTACATGACCCGATCGACGCCCATCAGGCGCGTCAGTTCGGCGGCTCGCTCGGGGGACATAGCCCAGAGGGCGCTTGAACAGTCGTACCAGACATTGGGGCGGCCGGCGAGAGCCTCAACCGCCTCGTCCCATGCCATATAGCCGCCGTAGTGGGCGGCGATAGCCGTCAGCGTCGGAAACTCGTCCAGCAGCGCCGCCAATTTCCCCGGCTCGGAGTAGCGGTATTCCGGCCGGTTGTCGCCCATATGCAGGAACAGGGGCAGATGCCGCTCAACCAGACACGCGCAGAGATCGCGCATACGCTCACCGGCTATATCCATGCGCTGGATGTCGGGGTGCACCTTCACGCCCCTCAGCCCCAGCCCGACGCAGCGGTCTATCTCCCCCGCGAAATCGGGACAGTCCTGATGCATGGCGGCAAAGCCTATGGCTTCAAAGCCCTCATCCCGGGCTTTCATAAGCACCGCAGCCAGCTTATCGTTGACCTTCGGCACCTGATTCCCGTTGGTAGCCACCGACAGCAGGAAGAAGCCGACGGTATTTGATGCCCTTGACTGCCCGCTCAGATCGGCATATGTGCCCTTCGCCCGCACCTCGAAGTCGTAGAACTGCCCCAGCGAAACGCAGGCTTTTTCGGCAATCGCCTCGGGATATATATGGGTGTGGGCGTCGATTATTTTATAGCTGTGCATAGAACTCATTTTCATGGTACGAAGAGGGAATTCCTCACACAAACTCGTTGTAAATAGCGCGTATCGTACCCTCGAAGTCGTTCTCGTTGACGCCGATGATGATATTAAGCTCGCATGAGCCCTGGTCTATCATTCGGATATTGATGTCCGCTTTTGAGATAGCGCCGAAGACACGGGCGGCGGTACCCTTGGTGGACACCATGCCGTGACCGACAACGGCGATGAGGGCTATGCCCGACTCGATGGAGATATTGTCGGGGCGGCAGATGGCGCAGATTTCGTCGATAATCTTCTCGCGGCGCCCTTCAAGGGTGGAGGAGGCTATTATTACAGACATGGTGTCTATGCCTGAGGGGAGATGCTCGAAGGAGATGCCCTGCTTCTCTAAAACCTCAAGCACCCTGCGGCCGAAGCCCAGCTCTGAGTTCATCAGATCTTTCTCTATAGTTATGACCGAGAAGCCCCGCTTGCCGGCAATGCCGGTGATTATCTTATCGCAGTCGTGGGAGTCGTCGGCGACTATCATGGTGCCGGGGGCGGAGGGATCGTTGGTATTCCTTATATTTATCGGAATGCCCGCAATGCGCACCGGCAGGACCGAATCCTCGTGAAGCACGGTGGCGCCCATGTATGACAGCTCCCGCAGCTCCCGGTAGGTGATGCGGTCAATACGTTTGGGATTCTCCACGATGCGCGGGTCTGCCATGAGGAAGCCCGACACGTCGGTCCAGTTCTCGTAGACATCGGCGTTTACCGCACGGGCTACGATGGCGCCGGTGATATCCGAGCCGCCCCTCGAGAAGGTCTTTATGGTATCGTTGGGCATGCTGCCGTAGAAACCGGGAACGACCGCCCGCTCATGGTCGGCCATAAGACAGCGGAGCACCACATTGGTGCGCTCGCCGTCAAAGACCCCGTTGTCGCCGAAGAAAATCACGGTCGCCGGATCGACAAAATCATATCCGAGCGCGGCTGCAAGAATCAGACCGCAGAGATATTCACCCCGGCTGGCGGCGTAATCCCGTCCGGCGTGGTGGATGAATGCCTGCTTTATGCGCTCAAACTCATCCTCGAGTGAGAGATTCAGGCCGAGGCCGTTTATAATGTCGCGGTAGCGGTTTGCGATCTCTTCGAACTCTTTATCTATTGACTCACCGTCGGAGGCGAGGTCGTAGCAGCCGTAAAGCAGGTCGGTAACCTTTCTGTCCCCGGCAAAGCGCTTACCCGGGGCGCTGGGAACCACATACCGGCGGCTCTCATCGGCTCTGATTATTTCAAGCACCTTGGCGAACTGACCTGCGTCGGCAAGGGAGCTGCCGCCGAACTTCACAACCTTGATATTGTTTGCCATTTCTGTTCTCCGTATTTCGAATGTCTTTTGCATATTTTCGTATAAAAATCGAATTACGGTATATTATATCATAATCATGCGTCAAAAACAATGGTTTTACCGAAAATTTTCACAAGCTTTTCGTATTTCTTTTAGTTGAAACCTACAAAAATCGGGCGTCGGTTTTTATATATTAACTGTTCACAAAACGTTAACATCAAAAGATGTACCTGCGCATGACGTATATGTTATAATAACCGCCGTATTCATTCCACGGAGGAACTTAGATTAAATGAAAAGCATTGGCTACTATAACGGCGTTATCGCACCCACCGACGAGATCAGAATTCCGATGAACGACAGAGTCGTATATTTCGGGGACGGCGTATATGACGCCGCCTTCATATTTGAGGGCAAACCCTTTGCCCTTGACGACCATCTTGACCGCTTCTATTCAAGCTGTAAGCAGATTAACATCGCCTTCGACATGCCACGGGGCGAGCTTGAAGCCCTTCTGCGCGACCTCTGCTCCCGCCTTGACACCGAATGCGGCATGCTCTACTGGCAGGCGACCCGCGGCACCGCTCCCCGCAGCCACATTTTCCCCACCGAAAAGCCGCTGAAGCCCAATCTCCTCGCCTATGTCAGTGAGAAGCCCCGCCCCGACATGACAAAGAAGGTGAAGCTCATCACCGTTCCCGACCGCCGCTACGAGTTCTGCAACATCAAGACGCTGAACCTCATCCCCAACTGCCTGGCTGCCACCGCCGCCGAGGACGCGGGCTGTCAGGAAGCCGTTTTTCATCGGGGGCCCATAGTCACCGAGTGCGCCCATTCCAACTGTTCGATAATCGCCGGCGGCCATTTCATCACCCATCCGCTGAACCGCTTCATCCTGCCGGGCACGGTGCGCCGCCATGTGATTTCCATCTGCCGCGAGCTGGCAATCCCGGTTGAGGAGCGGGAATTCACCATTGACGAACTTGCCGACGCCGACGAAATAGTTCTCACCAGCGCCACCGCCCTTGTGCGCTCCGCCTGTGAGCTGAACGGCTCCCCCGCCGGCGGAAGGGCTCCCGAGCTGCTCACCGCCATACAGAACGCCTACGCAAAGCGGATTTTCGGCTGATTTTACGATACGCTCCTGTATCGGGGGAACGCAACACACCCCGATATAGCCGTTAAACCGTACCCCCGCACAAAACGACACATGCAAAACACTCGCTCCGCCGTCACCCCACTATATGCCCGTGCGGCTTCGCACAAGCGGGTGACAAACCGGGAGATCTCCATAAACGCATAACCGCCACACTTGCCCGTGGGCGGCTTCGCACCACTGCCCGTGCGGCTTCGCACTGCCTGCGCGGCTCTGCGCCGGCTCTGCGCCGGCTAATAGATTAGAATCGCAAAATTATACCACATTGTGGTTTTGTCAATGATGTGAGACTAAAAAGTGCAAGAAAAAGGGATGGAGTGTGTTAAAGACTTTGCAGCCGGAATGAGGGGCGAAGCCCCGAATGCAGGCTGCAAAGTCGGCGCGTTCAAGA
>JAAZAV010000026.1 GCA_012514145.1 Clostridiales bacterium
GTCTTGAACGCGCCGACTTTGCAGCCTGCATTCGGGGCTTCGCCCCTCATTCCGGCTGCAAAGTCCTTAACACACTCCATCCATTTTTCTTGCCTTTTTAGTCTCACATCATTGACAAAACTACATAAATACACAAAATATTTCCCGAAACACCTTGAATGTTGCGTCAAAATGTGGTAGGATAAATGGACTTTACTATAGGGGGATATTATGTCCAGTATCAGAAAATACACAACCCGGCTGATTGCCGCGGTCTTGCTCATCTCGGTTGCCGCGGCGACTCTTATTACCACATCCTGCGGTGACACGGGAATTTCCGACGAAGTGATTCCGGCAAGAGAGATAGTCGAAGCCGCCGTCGCGGCTTACAAACAGGAAGATATTCCGGCATCTCTTCTCTACTGGAAGGATGCCGAAACCGAAGAGAATATACTCGACATGGATATGGCAGGGCTCTATTTCTACGATGAGTTTGCTGCTGATATGTCCGCATTAACCGCGCTTGCGGACTGGGCACTTTATATTCCTGCCACAACACATGTATTCGAGATCGATGTGCTTCGCGCTGAAACCAAAGCCGGTTTGGAATCTGCCTCCGAACTTCTTGCCATGCGTCTCGAGTCTAAGACCGGCAGTGAGGTTCTCGGTTACCATCCCGAGGAGGCTCCGCTGATTGCGGGAGCAGAGATATTTACGCTCGGCGATTACGCGGTGCTTCTGGCGACCCATGACAACAAGCTTGCCAAGGGTGCCATAGTCAATCTGCTTAACTCCTCCGCTGATGCGGAAGATACAGAAGCTGAAACCACTTCCGCCGGTCCGGCTGTCGGCGGCAATGTCGCCGTTCCTCCGAATGCGGCACAGGGTGAAGCCGCCGCCTCTGAGATATATGATGCCAAATCCATCGTTATGACTGCCGCCCCGGTCGAGGCTCCCAAGATTTCCGACGCGGCAAAATCCACCGAAAAGCCGCTTATAACCGTAACCTCCCATGTTGAGAATAACATGGTGATTTTTGCAGGCACATGTGAGAGAGATGCCAGCGTTATCATGCGCTGCGGAGATAAAGAATATGTCTATAAGGCGGACGGCATAGATTTCCGGGGTACCGTGGAATGGAGCGCCGCAGAGAGTGCCGTTGAGGTAATAGTCACCGCCAAAGCCGAGGGCAAGGAAGAGAGTGCCGCTCAATCCTTTACAATTCGTACACGCGATGATGTAAACTTCGCCAAGAGCCTGGGCACCTACTACTATATCGCCGGAGATGGCGGCCGCTGTTTCATATATGGTGAGATTGCCGACTATGAAGGCACAAATAAGTTCAACGACAGACAAATGGAGTCTATAAAGAACCGTCTGAAGCAGAAGGTCGACTTCTGTAATTCCATAGGTGCCGAACTCATCTACCTTGTGATCCCGGTTCCCATGAATGTCTATACCGAGTTGGTGCTCGATAAATACACAAAGAATACATCCGGTGTGTCCCGTACCTCACAGTTTGAGGACGCGGCGATCGAGGCGGGCGCCACGGTTATCGACCTGCTGGAGCTCTTTACAGAACATAAGAACGATGAGTTTCGTCTCTACCACAACACAGATACCCACTGGACTCACTACGGCGCTTACCTTGGTTATGCCGAACTGATGAACTATATCAATAAAAGCTGGCCGGACGCCAAACCCATTGAGGTCGGCAAGGATATCGAGTTCTACAAGGAACGCCGCATGTCGGGGGACATGCCTATCCACATGGGCATCGACAAGTCGCTGATGCTCGAGGATGCCACCTTCGCACGCTATCCCGGAGGACTCAGCGATGTTTCGGGTATGTTCTATGAAGGCACTACCAGGCTCAATCACGACAAACTGCAGAGGGCTGGTACCATCCGCAACAGCAATGCCTCAGTTAATCTGCCGAGTATCTACGTATTCCGTGACTCCTTCGGCTCCAATACCTATACCTATATGAACGCCTCCTTCTCGACGGTCACCTGGAAGGCAATGTGGGATTACAAGTTCAACGAGAACGAGATCAGGAATGTCAACCCCGACTACGTATTATATCTTGTAACCGAGAGAAACATCGATGCCATTATCGGCTAAACGGTTTGGCGTGTAGAGATACATAGGACTGCGTATCCTGCCCCGTCTACCAACGCAAAGCTGGCGGATTTGTATGAGAATTTCGGAAATTGAGAAAGGAGATATCATTATGTCAAAGGTTAAGGAAGTAATTGTAATCACCGGCGGCTCTGCCGGCTACGGCAAGGCAACCGCGGAAATCTTCGTAAAAAACGGTTATAATGTCATTATAACCGGACGAAACGAGGAGCGGCTGAACGCAGCCGCAAAGGAAGTGGGTGCAGAAGCCTTCCGCGCCGACGCCACCTCACCGAAGGACTGGGATGCCCTGTGCGAGCATGTAATGAAGAAATACGGCCGCATAGATCTGCTGCTCAACAACGCAGGCGGAGGAGTCGCAATAAAGGAAACCCCCGACCTTACGGTTGACGAAATCGACCGTACCATTAAGCTCAACCTCAACAGCTGCATATACGGCTGTCGTGTATTCGCTCCCGTGTTCAAGGAACAGGGCTTTGGCACCATCATCAATGTCTCATCCATCTGCGCAAAGGAAGCATGGCCGGCATGGACGGTATACGCTTCGGCAAAGTGGGGAGTTCTGGGCTTCACCAAGGGGCTGACCACCGAACTGCAGCCCTACGGCATACGGGTTACCTGTCTGCTGCCCGGCGCCGGAGATACCGACTTCGACCGGGCTGCTAACTTTACCGGACGAGGCAGCATCCCCGGGCTCAAGGCAGACAACATAGCCGAGTCGATTTACGCGGTATACACCCTGCCCAAGAACACCTGGGTGGAGGAAATCACCGTCTGGGGCAACGATCAGATCGTCGTGCCGCTGTCAAGATAGTTATTTACGGGGGATCGCCACAGCGGCATCCCCCATAAATCGTTAAACGGAGGATAAAATGAACAGATATCTGATAGAAGCCGAGAGTTTTAAAAAACGCGGCGGTTGGCTGATTGAGACTCAGTCGGTGTTGACCATGGGTTCTGCTTATCTAATGGCGCACGGCATGGGCATACCGGTTGAGGATGCGGTTACATCTGTCGATATTGCCGCTGACGGACGATACAGTCTATGGGTACGCACCCGAGACTGGACAAAGCGTTGGGGACGGGGCAGACCCGCGGGACGTTTTCAGCTCTGTGTCAACGGTCAGGCGCTGCCCGTGATTCTCGGTACAAACGCGGACGAATGGAGCTGGCAGAAAGCCGGAGATATCTCGCTGAAAGCAGGGAAGAACAGTTTGGCGCTGCACGATCTCACAGGATTTAACGGTCGCTGTGACTGTATCTACATCACCGACGGCGATGAAGTGCCGACAAACGATCCTTCCGAGCTTGACGCCCTGAGACGTGAGTTAAACGACATCGGACCTGTCGATTACCCCGAGGAGTTCGGACTTATAGTCGCCGGCGGCGGCATGTCAGGCGTATGCTGTGCGCTGACCGCCATTCGTTCGGGTGTCAAAACGCTGCTGGTTCAGGACAGAAGTGTGCTTGGCGGCTGCAACAGCTCCGAGATACGCGTTTCTCTTGGCGGTGTACCCCACGCCGACCCCTATCCGGCGCTGGGCAACACCGTTGTCGAAATCGGTCCCATAATGGGTTCGGGCGGTACATATCCCGCATCCTATTACGAAGACGAGCGCAAGCGTCAGGTTTTCGAGCTGCAGGATCGCAATCTGTGGAAGTTGGAACTGAACACTTCGGTGGTGCGCCTGGAGCGCGAGGGTTCGAGGATAACCGCGGTCATCTGCCGCAGCAATATAACCAGCAAGGAAACCAGATACCGGGCTCCCCTCTTCGCAGACTGTACCGGCGACGGCATACTCGCCCGAATGATGGACTGCGAGACCATGTACGGTACCGAAGCGCGCAGTCAATACGGCGAAGAACTTGCCCCCGAGGTGGCTTCACGTCAGGTTATGGGTCAGTCGGTGCTCTGGCTGTCGGAGGACACAGGCGAATATTCCGAGTTCCCGGAGGTTGACTGGGGACTGGAATTCAACGATGACACGGTACTCTATGTCAAGGGCGGCGACTGGGAATGGGAAAGCGGCCAGTACCGCGATCAATCTACAGAAGCGGAGGAAATCCGCGATTACGCCATGATGGCGATCTACGCCAACTGGTCATATCTCAAGCATCACTCACCGAAGAAAGCCGAGTATGAGAACCGTAGGCTCACCTGGGTATCTCCCATCGGCGGCAAGCGTGAGAGCTACCGCGTTGTCGGTGACCATGTGCTCACACAGAACGACATTGAGAACCATGTGGAATATCCGGATATGACAGCGTCAATCACCTGGGATATCGACATTCACTATCCCGACCCCAACTATATAAACCAGTATCCCGAGCCCTTCCGCTCCTGCGCATATCATCGCGGGATAGGCTCGCCATACGCCATACCCTACCGTTGCCTCTATGCCCGGGACTGCGACAATCTGTTCCTCGGCGGCCGCATTATCAGCACGACACATGTCGCATTCGCAGCCGTTCGTGTCATGCGTACACTGGGACAGTTAGGCGAAGTTATAGGCATGGCAGCCGCGATATGCACAAAGCACGGCTCTGACCCACGTTCGGTTTACACAGACTATCTTGAGGAGCTCAAGGAGCGCATGACCCGGGGTGTACATGTGCCATGGTATCACGGCTGGCTGCCGACGAGCCGTCACCAGACCTACCATTTCAAGGAACTGGGGCATATTCGAATCCCTGCCGATTATCCGCGCATCCTTGCCGATGAGAATCTTAAAAAGCGTATTGAAGCGCTGGATGTAATCCATGTGGACGGCATGAAGATGAAGGACGTAAAGCTCGACTCCGAAGCCTGAGGATACTACAATGAGCAGTTTTAAGGATATCGGCAAATACATGGAGGAGATTGTATGCGGTGAGCACGGTGTTCCAGGCTGCGATATACTCGTAAAACGCAGTCATGAGACCCTTTACCGCTACACCTGCGGCTACTCCGACCGTGAGAATAAAATACCCCTGTCGCCGGAACAGCTCTACTTCATATATTCCAACACGAAGCCGGTTACCGCCACCGCCGGTATGCGCCTTGTAGAGGAGGGAATACTCAAACTCGACGACCCGCTGATGAAATACATGCCCGAATTCGCCGACGCATACATAATGAAGGACGGCGAACGGACAAAGATTTCGCGGCCGATACTGATAAAACACCTCTTTACAATGACAGCCGGCTATGATTACGGTCTGCGTTCACCTGTAATAAACGAACTTCTGAAAAACAGCGGAGGAAACGCCGGCACTGTTGAGATCAACGCCGCTCACGCCTCACGTCCAATGGCAGCCGAACCGGGAGAACGCTTTATATACAGTGTCTGCCATGACATTCTGGCAGCGGTGATCGAGATTGCAGCCGGTATGCGTTTCTCGGAGTATCTTAAGAAGATAATGTTTGAGCCGCTGGGTATGGAAAACAGCACTTTTTCCGGTACTCCCGATGTGCTTGCCCGTGTATCAGAACAATACGCATCGGACAAGGACGGCAATATCACTCGGGTCGAAAAGGTCATAAGTCATGTGCTCACTCCAAATTACGAGAGCGGTGGCGCGGGACTTATCAGCTCTGTGGAGGATTATTCGAAGTTTGCCGACACCATGTCTTGCGGCGGCAGATCAGCCGAAGGCTACCGGCTGCTGAAGCCCGAGACGATAAAACTCATGACTGCCGAGCAGCTGTCAAAGGTTGCAAATGATACCGGCTTCAGCTGTGCGGCAGGTCCGGGTTACGGCTACGGACTCGGCGTGCGCACCCGCGTTACCCACGAAGGCGGACGCTCTCCCCTGGGTGAATTCGGCTGGGATGGCGCAGCGGGCGCATATGTCATGATGGAGACCACAAACGCGATTTCCATAACCTTCGGCATGCATGTACTGAACTGGCCGAGCTGCATCGGCAGTGACCACAGGGTTATGCGTGACATTGTTTACGATACTCTGGGTCTGTAAGCTGCGGCGCTGCCAAAACCGAAAAGTTATCAGCATAATAATCAGTAATGCGCCCCATAGAGCCGGGGCGCATTTTCATATTGAATAATACCGGCTTGCATAATCCGGCGGCACGATGTATAATATCTTACGAGAATCACGAGAAAAACGCAAACATGCTGTCATAAGGGAGAATATATGAAATTTTCTGCATATACAACCGCGCTGCTTGAGGATATTGAAGCGCGTATCGACCCTTACACCGAGGAGGAACTTGAAGCCCGGTGGAATACCTTTCTTGCCGGAGAATTCGACGGTGATGTTTTCAGCCCGAACAGGAAGAAACACAGTGTCCCCGGCATTGAGGTAAGGCAGATAAACATCAACGACGCAATAGAAGATTACGAAATGATGGTGAATATGCAGTTCGCGGCGGTGTCAGCATCGCTGGCATCGGGAGGACGGGTTCTGAGCGTCCGCTCAAACTACGGAACCGGAATACTTTCCACCCCGTTTGGCGCGCCGCTGTTCATGATGAGCCGTGAAGCCAACACGCTGCCGACAACCCGCGTCGTTCCGATAGAACGCCTTGACGAGATGCTTGAAGCAGGATTGCCCGACATAAACGCTGGGCTCTGCGGCAAGGTTTTCGATATGGCAGAGATATATGCTGAAATCTTCGATATGTATCCGAAGATACGCCGGTATGTTCACGGCTATCACCCCGATACACAGGGACCGGTGGACATTGCAGAGCTGCTCTTCAGCGACCAGCTTTTCTACGAGATGTACGATAATCCCGAGCGCCTGCATGCCTTCCTGCGGCTCATATGCGATGAATATATACAGGTGATAGAGAAATGGTACTCAATAATACCCGCCCCCGAACCCAATGTCCACTACGGATTTTTCATGAAGGGTGGCATCCTGCTGCGTGACGACAGCGCCATGAATCTCTCACCCGAGTTGTACCGCGAATTCGGTTACCCATACGATTCAATGCTTCTGACGCGGTTCGGCGACGGAGTCGTTCATTTCTGTGGCAGAGGCGACCATTACATTGACATCATAACCTCCTGTCCCGCACTCACCGGTATCAATATGTCTCAGCCTCATCTCAACGATATGGAGAAGATCTATTCATGTACCGTTGACCGGGGAATACCGCTTTTCGCCTTTCCGAAGGCATACGCGGAAGCGGACATAGGACGCGGATTCAACGGTCTGATGCATGTATGATAAGCCGATGGCGATGGTTAAGCATGACATTGTTAATCATTAACGCAAATTTTGTTCATGCAAATTTCATTGCAATAATGTATAATATTCTCATTGTTTCGCGTTAATATTAACATGCCGTCCGACAGACGGACAGGCTGACCGGAGGTTAAATTCATGAAAGTATTGGTAGTAAACGCCGGAAGTTCCTCGCTGAAGTATCAGCTTTTCGACACCGAGACATCTGATATGCTCGCCAAGGGTATCTGCGAGCGTATCGGTCTTGACGGATGCATTGAGCATCGTCTCGGTGAGGACGGCGAGAAGCACAAGAAAGATATTCCCATGCCCAACCACTCGGTGGCGACCGAGATCGTCGTCAAGTACCTGACCGATCCCGTCCTGGGCTGCATAAAGGATATGAGTGAGATTGAGGCTGTCGGTCATCGAATAGTTCACGGCGGTCCCTACTTCTTTGAGAGCGCACTTATTACCGATGAAGTTATAGAGAAACTCCGCCTCTGCGTGGATTTCGCTCCGCTCCACACTCCCGCCCATCTGATGGGTATCGAGGGCTGCATTGCCGTTATGCCGGACACCCCCCAGTGCGTGGTATTCGACACTGCATTCCATCAGACAATGCCGAATTACGCATACACCTATCCGATTCCCTATGAGATGACCACCGAGGCTCACATCCGCCGCTACGGTGCTCACGGCACTTCTCACCGTTTTGTATCAGCTGAGATGGCTAAGATTCTCGAGGCTAACCGCGGGATCAAGAAGGAAGACAGCAAGATCATCACCTGCCATATTGGCAACGGCTCATCAATCACCGCTGTAAAAGGCGGCAAGTGCATTGATACATCCATGGGATTCACTCCCCTTGAAGGCGTTGAGATGGGCACCCGCTGCGGTTCCATCGACCCGGCAATTGTCACATATGTTATGAAGAGGGAAGGATTTACTCCCGACGAGATGTCCGAATGGATGAACAAGAAATGCGGCTTCCTCGGCGTATCGGGCATATCCTCCGACAGCCGCGACATCGAGGCAGCAATCCTTAAAGGTGACAAGCGCGCATGGCTCACTGCTCACATACTCGCTTACCAGGTTAAGAAGTACATCGGTGCCTACACTGCTGCTATGAACGGTCTGGATGCCATAGTATTTACCGCGGGTATGGGCGAGCACAACCCCGAGCTTCGCGAGCGCGCCTGCACAGGTATGGAATACTTCGGCATTGAGATCGACAAGGCAATAAACGCTAAGACACATCACCAGCCCAACATCGTAAAGCTCTCCACCGATGCCTCCAAAGTTGACGTTTATGTGCTTCCCACCAACGAGGAACTTGTAATAGCCAACGACACCGAGGAGATTGTAAATAATCTAAAAAAGTAATATTTATACTCGCAGCAGCCGGCGAATTTGTCGGCTGCTGTTTTTACGTGGGAATAACTGTTGAAATCAGGGCAGCGTTGTGATACAATATCATACAAGAACAGAGGTTTATTGAATATACGACGCCGGCACCATAACGATATAACAAATATAACTGCGAATTACTTAACATGGAATATTATGGCATACTCCGTTCCGAATACGCGGCAGGTACGCTGAAATGAATGTAACCGCCGTTATCTGCGAATACAACCTCCTGCACAACGGCCACCTGCGACAGCTTGAGGCAATACGGGCGGCATACCCCGACACCGTCATACTTTCGCTTATGAGCGGCAGCTTCGTCCAGCGCGGCGAACCGGCAATACTGCCGCCCTACCTGCGAGCAGAGGCGGCGGTGCGGTCCGGCTGTGACCTGGTGCTTGAGCTGTCCTATCCGTATTGTATGTCTGCGAGCCAATATTTCGCACTTGGTGCCGTCCGTATACTTGAAGCCCTTGGCTGTGTGAATCGCCTCTGCTTCGGAAGCGAAAGCGGTTCGCTGGAAGAGTTGACAACAGCTTCCAGGCGGCTTCGGGAGGATTCCTTTAATGATGAGTTAAGACGGCGCGCCTCAAACGGGTCAAAGCGCTATGCTGTGCTTCGTGATGAGCTGTACAGGGAGCTGTATGGCGAGAACTGTCCGGTTCACCCGAATGACATTCTCGGAGTGGAGTATCTCTCGGCTTTGGCACAGACCGGAAGCGTTATCAAACCCTTTACCATAAAGCGCGAAGGCGAGGATTCGGCAACCGCCTGCCGGAGATTATACCGTGACAGAGATTTTAAAGCATTGGAGCAAATGATACCTCCCGCCATGCTCTCAATTTGCCGTGAGCATCAGCCGACCGACATTGAAAACGCGGCGTCACTGCTATTGGGCTGCCTGCGCATGAGCGATCCGGCTGATTTTGAGGGTATAGCCGAGACTGGCTCAGGACTTGAATACCGCATAGCCGAGGCAGCAGGGAAGGCTGTCAGCGTGTCAGAGCTTTATAATCTGCTTGCTACAAAGCGTTACACCGATGCAAGGCTGAGGCGGGCGGTTATGTCGGCACTGCTTGGCATACGCAAGACCGACCTTGAAAAACCGCCGTCATATACGACAGTTCTGGCTGCAAATGCGAAGGGCAGGGCGGTCATCGCCCGGATGAAGAAAACCTCGATTATCCCGGTGATCACCCGTCCGGGAGTTTACACCTTGCTTCCCGAACCTGCGAAAGAATCATTCGCGGCGATGCTGCGTGCCGAGGGACTTTACGGACTTATGTGCTCACCGCCCCAGCCATACGGCACAAGACTCAAGAGCAAGCCATATATCGAAACATAAACCGAAAGGACTTACAATATGACCGAAATCAGAATCATCAACTACAAAAACTACGGCAAATGCGTTGAGCTGGACAACGGTAAGCTGAAAATTGTCGCCACCCTCGACTGCGGACCGCGCATCATCAGCGCCGGTCTCTGCGGTATGAACAACCTGATGTTCAACGATGACGACAGGATATTCAGCGAAGATGTTTCATCGGCATTCGGAGAAAACGAGCGCTGGTATATCTACGGCGGTCACCGCATGTGGGTAAGCCCCGAGAATATGCCCCTTTCCTATTACCCCGACAACTGCCCTATAGAATATGAGTTTGTTGAAAACGGCGTTATTCTGAAACCGGCGACACAGCGCGTCAACAATCTGCGCCATGCAATGGAGCTGCGTATGGCTCCCGATGAGGCGAAACTTGACGTCATCCATTATCTCACAAACGAGTCGTCGGAGGATGTCAGGGGAGCCATATGGGCGCTGTCGGTCATGGATGCCGGCGGTGTTGCGGTCATTCCCCAGCCTCAGGAGGACACCGGACTGCTCGGCAACCGCATATTAGCTCTCTGGCCGTATACAAATATGGCAGACAGCCGCATATACTGGGGCACAGACCATATAGCCCTGCGTCAGGATTCGGAAATCGCAGACAAGTTCAAGCTCGGTATTAACAACACCGAAGGCTGGATTGCCTACTTTAACCACGGTCAGGCGCTTGTAAAGTCATACAGCCCGGATCATGTGAACGGCGAATATCCCGATTTCGGCGTATCGACCGAGGTCTTTACCAACGGTATCTTCCTTGAGGCGGAGACGCTGTCGCCGCTTTTCGTCATGAAGCCGGGGGATAAAATATCTCACACCGAGCACTGGCAGATATTCGGCGGAGCTAATAAGCCGGATTTCTGTGCTGAATCGATTTCCCGCGAGGTTTCAAAACTCGGGAGATAAGCTATTTGCCTGAATTCGGCATACTGACCGACGATTATGTGAAAGTTTACATTTAGACTGTTGAAAATATGCGTTCGGTGAGGTATCATTATACTATTGATTAATTGTAAAGATGAATCAGTCTTTTTAAGCAAAGCGAAGGAGTGAATGATATGGCAGCTGACGCGAACGGCAAGTTTCTGATGTTCCGCGGCAAACCGCTTGTCCGTGAGAGAAATGCTATTTGCTATGGCGATATGAGCGATAAATACGTCCTGTTTATGCTGATACTGTCCAATAAAACGATAGAAAGCCCCGACGGAAAGACAAAAACCGAGGTTCCGGATAAAATCCTCGTGCAGATTATCAGCACTGACACCAATAAAAAGCCGGCAGATCGCATGGAGAAGCAGTTTGAGAAATCAGGTCTGATGGATGCCTTCGATATCGGTCTTATATGGCTCAACAGACTCAATGAAAATTAATAAAATATGAGAGCGGACGCAATCTAGCGCCCGCTCTCATATTTTATGCTGCAATATTATTCAGCTCTCCAGCCAGATTGCGGATGAAGCGTCGGAGGGCATAACAAGACCGCCGCGGGGCGAAAGTGATACAGAGCCAACAGCGGGGCCGTCCGGCAAACAGGAACGCTTGAACTGCTGCATAATAAATCGGCGGGTGAAGGTTCGCAGACACTTGGCTATCACATCACTCTCAAACACGCAGTCAAAGGCGTGATTTGCCATGAATTCTATTTTCTCCGGCGAGAAGCCGAAGCGAACAGTATAGTATAGAAAGAAATCGTGCAGCTCATAAGGACCCAGGATATCCTCGGTTTTCTGAGCTATGCCGCCAACTTTATCGGCAGGCAGCAGCTCGGGGCTGACCGGAGTATCAATGACATCAACCAGAGCAGATGCGAGCCTGGCATCGGGACAGTTGTCCGCATACCAGCGCACAATCCGGCGAATCAGCGTCTTTGGCAGCGAGGCGTTGACCCCGTACATCGACATGTGGTCGCCGTTGTAGGTTGCCCAGCCCAGCGCCAGTTCTGACATATCGCCGGTTCCTACCACCAGACCGCCGGTCTGATTGGCGATATCCATAAGAATCTGAGTGCGCTCACGCGCCTGGGCGTTTTCGTAGGTTATGTCATGCATATCAGGATCATGCCCTATGTCGGCAAAGTGACCGAGTACCGCGTCGGCAATGCTGATACAGCGGCAGCTCGCGCCAAGCTGTTCAATCAGGATTTCGGCGTTTGAGCGGGTGCGCGCGGTGGTACCGAAACCGGGCATAGTGACGGCAATGAGGTCTTGGGGCTGTCTGCCGCACAGTTCCAGAGCTTTGTGGGCGACAAGCAAAGCGTGGGTGGAGTCGAGACCGCCGGATGCGCCGATAACCGCGGTCTTGGCGTGAGTGTGGGAAATGCGCTTTGCCAAGCCGCGGCATTGAAGCTCAAAAACCAACTTGCAGCGGCGTGCGCATTCGGCTTCATCCTCCGGTATGAATGGAGTGGGTGAAATATGCCGGGTCAGGGGCAGGGACATTTTATTCTTATCCCGAAGCCAGTCACAGGCAACTCTCACGATACCAGAATTTTCGGCATTGTCAGTATTGCCGCCGAAGCGCAAACGTTCAGCGCAAATACGACCGATGTCCAGCTCAACGGCACAGCAATTGTCGGTAAACGGCTCCGACTCGGCAAGCATTTTGCCGTTTTCGCAAATGAAGCAGTGACCGCCGTAAACATAGTCTGTGGTGGACTCACCGCAGCCTGCATCTGCAAATATATAGCCAGCCGAAATACGTTCAGAACTTGACAGCGCCATCATGCGGCGCCGTTCGGCAGAACCCACAAGCTCGGGCAGCGCAGAAGGGCAGAGTATAATCCGTGCGCCGGCCGCGGCGAGAGCCGGGGTCTTTGATTCGGCTGAGAACAGCTCCGTCGAGAACTCAACGGCAGCCGACATACCGCTCATATGCGCCGATTCAAATACCTGCATGGCGCCGAAGGGAATCGGGCAGCCAAGACTGTCGATTGAGATTTCCCGAATTTCGGCTGTTCCGGGCGAGAACTGACGAGATTCGGCGTGGGTGAGTACAGTCTTCGGTACAAGACCGCAGACTTTTCCGCAGCAGCAGACAGCGGCACAGTTATAAAGACGCCCGGAAACTTCAACCGGCAGTCCTACAGTGAAGAGCACATCTTCGGACCCGGTTTCTTTCAGTATGTATATTAGAGCCTTGACGGCTGCATCGCGAAGCCGTTCATTGCGGAAAAGATCTCCGCAGGTGCTTCCGGTTAGACAGAGCTCGGGCAGTACGGCAAGGCGCACTCCATCGGCTGCACAGCGTTTAACGGCAGCAATAATAGCTTCGGCGTTGGCGTTAACGTCAGCGACGACAACGGAGGGTGACAGCGCGGCGGATTTTATGAAACTGCTAAACATGAGATATCTCCTTATGAGTTGTTGCTGATAACCATGGTAAATCGGGATTTCTCGCGGGAAACATCAACAGACAAATACATCGGTATCTTTATGCTGTTATCTCAGCGGGTCGATACGGCGTCCCTCGATGTAGTAACGTTTGCCGGCAGCCTCTCCCATTGAGAAGGTCTTGCGGGGCAGAGCACCGTCGCGCTTAACAGCCGGGAAAAGCAGGGATTTGCCCATCCCCTCAAAGATGAAACCTATGGCATTAGGTTTTGCCGCCAGCTCACAAACGACATCCTCGCCGTGGATGTAGTCAACCGAAGCGCCGCTGTGGGAGGCGAGATACTCGTCAATAAAAGCCTGCAGTGTGCCCACCGGAAGCGCGGTGTCCTCGCTCATGCCGATTTCGGTTTTGCCGGATGAGGTAATAACCGTGAGTTCCTGGGGACCGCCTGCCGGGAAGCGGGTTCTGAGAGCCGCAATTACATCATCCGGGTCAACATTAAAGAGCACACGGTAAATAGGCTCGAACTCCAGCGCATCGTCGTGGATGTTCACAAGCTCAACTAAAGCATATCGGTTGCGGGGAGTCGGATTATTCAGATAGCAGGTCTTGGCGGTGGCGAGAGAATGGTTACCGTCGCCCACCGCAAACAGCATCGGAGCGTCTCCGCCGGCGTTCTCGGCATCAAGTAGCGCTTCAATGGCATCAGCTACACGAGCTCTCGCAGGTTCGCCCAGAAGATAGCCGCGGATATGACCGCCGCCCAGCATAAGCTCAAAATCATAAACGAGAGTTTTATCGTCATCGGTGCAGGGCTCGATGATTGTCTTGTTCGGGTCGTCGGTGAGCAGCATAACGTGTGGCAGCTCGATCGGAGCATGCTCGCGGATCTTCACGCGCGGCGGGATGCGCTCAAGCACGGTTCCTTCGGTGGCGCGCACAAGGGGCTTCGTTCCCTTCGCGAAGTCATAGGTCTCAAGGTCAACGGCTCCCACAATACCGCGGCGTACCAGCCCGTCCGGCTGGGTACGTTCGATGTATACGAGAGCATTTTTATACTCCTCATAAACGCCGTCGGTAAGATACTTGCTCATTGCGGTGTTTATGGCGGCTGTTCGGCTATCGGGATCGTCGGAGAGATATATCTCGGGCAGAATAAGTCTCAGAGTTGAGGGAGCGTCGCCGACAAGGCAATCTGCCTTTTCCCAATAGTCGGGCTGGCTGGTGAATTGGTCACAGGCGACAACAGCCCACTTTGGAAAGCCGGTTTTCGGCAGAAGAATATCGGCGGGGACGAAGGGGATATGTGTGCTCATTTATTGCTCCTTGAAGTAAGATTGTTTTGTAATATTATACTGCAATAATGTAAATAAATCAACAGGCAGACACAAATTCGAGTTGTGCCTGCCTGTATATGTTATCATCGGTAAAAAAGACTGCGGTAATTCGTGTTTACGACGATACGGCGGCGTCAGCTGCCAATGACATGATATTTCACAAGATCAATTCTTCGTATACGCCAAACATTTTATCATTTAATTGAGAATATGATAATAACCAATTCTAAAAATGCGAAATAACAGTTGATAATGATGTAAATGTATGGTAATATACACGCAAGGCGCAGCATCCAATATAAGCACCGGTATTTAAGGAGCATTTCAATGAAAAACGAGTACGGTTTTATAACCGCAGAATCCTTGACGCGCGACGGCAGCGCCGATGTGGCGGACCTGCTTCAAACACTGATAAACGAGAATCCGAACCGCACAATATACCTGCCGGACGGTGTGTATCTGCTTTCCCACACTATCTTTACCCCGGCAGACCCTAAGCTGAGCGTTGATCTGCAGCTCTCAAATTATGCCACGCTGAAAGCCTCGGATGACTGGAGCGGCGGACCACTGGTATCGCTTGGCGGAATTTATCCGGCAAACGATACCCATACGCCGGGCAGCAACTATTCATTCACCGGAGGCATTGTCGACGGCTCAGGCAAGGCGGACGGAATAACCATAGCCGGCGGGCGTGAGACGGCTGTAAGACGTGTATCAATCAAGAACACTCCGGTGGGTCTGACAATCGATTTCGGCGCCAACAGCGGCTCCTCCGACTCGGATATATCGGATGTCAATATAATCGGCACCAACACCCGTGAATCGATAGGCGTGATCGCGCGCGGCTACGACAACACCTTCACCAACATGCGAATCGGCGCGGTGTACCGCGGTTTCGAGGTCTATTCCTCGGGCAACATTCTGCGCAATATACATCCCCTATACTATGGCGATTATGTCGATTACGAGGACAGCTGCGGCTTCTACGACAAGGGCGGCAACAACTGGTACGACTATTGTTACAGCGATCAGTTCGGCACCGGTTTTATCGCCGAGGGCAATATAAAGAGCATCTTCGAAAAGTGCTTTTGCTTCTGGTACTCATCAAAGGGTAAAAATCTGGTTGGCTTTCGCGCCGACGGTAAGTTCAACTCGCTTGTTACCGGTTTCAGAGTAGACTTCCGGGGCGACACCGAGAATACTCTGCTCAAAGTGCGCGAGGAAGGCGGTTACGGCGTAATGGAAAACCTTTTAGCGAATCCCGCCATATTTGACACGGCGCCGCTTGAACCGTATCTGCGCGGAACCATACTCGGCTGAGCGCGGCGGGAGGCTATATGTAATATGTACGATATACTAAAGTTCAACTTTCAACACCCCACGCCAGACTTCACGCCCTATCCCTTTTGGCTGCTGAACGACGAGCTGGAGGAAGGGGAGCTGATCCGTCAGATAGACGATTTCAAGGCACATGGCATTTATGGCTTCATACCCCACCCGCGCATGGGATTGTCGAGGAATATCCCTTACATGTCCGAGCGCTGGCTGGACTTGGTGGAGCTTTGCGTAAAGCACGCCAAAGAGCAGGGAATGACAGTCATACTCTATGACGAGGCGTCTTACCCGTCCGGCTCCTGCTGCGGTCAGGTTGTGGCAGCCGACCCGTCATTTGCCTCCCGCTGTCTGAGGATGAATGATGTAGACGACTATACTTTGGGCGAAGGCGAGCGGATAGTCGCCACAGTGGGCGGACATGTCTTTATCGAAGGCTTTACCGGCGGTACAATCCGGGGAGTTCATGAAGGACAGGACGACGGTCAGCCCGATGCTCCCGCCTCCGCTGACCTTCTGAACCCCAAAGCCACCGCGACATTCATTGAGCTGACACATGAAAAGTATTTTAGACGTCTGGGTAAGTATTTCGGCGAGACGATAATCGGCATTTTCACTGATGAGCCGTCTCTCACCGGCCGGCGGAACGTAATAAAGGGCAGTATCAGCTGGACGGCGGAGTTCCTATATGACTTCATTGAAGCGGGCGGGTGCACAGAATGGCTGACGCTGCTCTTCGGTCCCGAGAACGAGGAAAACGCACCCGCGAGACTGGCGTATAAACGTGCCATTCGTTCAAGGCTCGCCGAATGTTATTACAAGCCTCTGTCAGACTGGTGCAAAAACCACGCCATTGCACTGACCGGACATCCCGCACACGGCGGGGAGACCGATGTACAGCGTTTCTTCGGCATTCCCGGTCAGGACCTTGTCTGGCGCTGGGTAGAGCCGGGAACCGAGCTGACAGCGCCGGAGAGCGTGGTCGGAAAGTGTTCGGCAGACTCGGCGCGGCACCTGGGCGCACCGCGCAACATGAACGAGGTGCTGGGCGTCTGCGGCAAACAGGGCAACCCCTGGGATTTCACCGTTTCGGATATGATGTGGTACTTCAACTACCTTTTCGCCCGGGGCGTGAATATGCTTGTGCTGCACGCATTCTACTACTCGCTGCGCACGCCGCTGCAATATGGTGAGCGCCCGCCGGATGTGGGACCGGGCAACATCTGGTGGAAGCACTACAACAGAATAGCCGAATATATCAAGCGCATGTGCTGGCTCAATACATCAGCCACCAACCATCCATACTGCGCCGTGCTGACCGACGGTATAACACTTCCGGTTGAGCCGGTCAGAGAGCTGTATGAGAGGCAAATCGATTTCAACTACCTGGACATGGGTGTCTTTGAGTCAAAAGCAGAGATTGCCCGCGGAACCTGCACCTGCAGCCGATACAGCTATGATGTAATCTGCCTGCCCGGGGACGTTGAACTTACCGAAGGTGCGGCGGAAAAACTGAAACTCTTTGAGATGACCGGTGGTAGAGTGCTGCGCGGAGATGATTTCGCTGAGGAACTTATTAAGTTCGTTTTGCTCGATGACATGTTCATACCCGACGGCGAGGATACCGGCAGGCTGCGTCTTGTTCGTCTCACAAAATGCGGTATCCCTTACATTCTGTTGGTAAACGAGGGAGACACCGCCATGTCCGGCCGCCTGTGCACAAACAAGGTTGGAGCCTGCGAGGAGTTCAATCCCTGGACGGGCGGAATATCTCCCGCTGACATCATCGCAGCGGATGAAAAGACCATGACGGTTGCCGTAACCGTTCAGCCGCGAATACCCACCATAATTGCGGTGAATCCCGATATGCAGCCCGTGTTGCATATGTCGCGGACTCTGACTGAGTTGACAGCTTACCCGATTGATTCGGACAAGGTTACCATAACAAAGCGCGGCGATGCCGAATATTTCATATGTGCCGACGAAGTGCGGGATCTGGCGGACATTTTTGTAAACTACCGCTCGGCGGGGACGCTGATGTTCATACCGTTTGAGGTGGATGTAACCGATTACATAAAGGACGGCGATAACCGTATTACAGCAGAAATCACCGGCAGCATGGCTAATAAATACGGGAAGCCGGTACCCACAGGCATATCCGGGCTGAGACTCGAAGAAAGAGTATATAACTGATTAAATTAACAGGAGGAAATATTATGTATCCGGTTTGGCTTGAATATCAGAGAGAGATGGGCGGCTGGAGCGACACCACTATGTCGCTGGGCGCAGAATACAAGCAGGCATTCGAGGAGGGCAAGGATGTAGAAGCCCTCAAGCCGGTGTTTGACGCGGTGATTGCGCTTGAATCATCCGACTCCAAGAAGCGGCTTGCCAACGACCTGTATGATATCGTTCAGGAACTGCCGATCCGCGAGGGCTATCCCTATGTGGAGCCTTCGGATCTTGAGGGCATCAAGGCAGCCCGTCCGGCGAACCGTCCGGTTCTGCCGGCGATTCCCGATGACAAAAAGCTGCTTGACCGTTTCCGCGGCGCATGGTACGGACGTGTCTGCGGCTGTCTGCTGGGCAAACCAATCGAAGGCTGGAGAGCTCACCAGATTATCGATTATGCTAAAGCCACCGGCAACTGGCCTATAAACTACTATCTCAAGACAGATGCCGAAGCTGCTGCAAGGGTCGGTCAGTCTCCCAACCGCTGCTTTATAGATACAGTCAAGGACGCTTCTCCCTCCGACGACGACACCAACTATACCGTAACCGCGCTCAAGCTGATAGAAGCCAAGGGCAAGGAATTCACCCCCTCCGACATGGCTTTCGCATGGTTTAAAAACGCCACTGTCTTTGCTTACTGCACGGCTGAGCGCACGGCATACATCAACCTGCTTGCCGGCATCAAGCCGCCTTATTCGGCAACCCACCGCTCACCCTACCGTGAGTTCATAGGCGCCCAGATACGCGCCGACTACTTCGGGTATATCTGCCCCGGCAATCCCGAGCTGGCCGCCGAACTTGCATGGCGCGACGCCTGTATTTCTCACGTCAAGAACGGCATATACGGCGAGATGTTCGTCGCAGCAATGCTGGCAGCCGCCGCCGTCACCGATGATCTCCGCCTCGTTATCGAAGCGGGTCTGGGCGAGATTCCGGCGAACTGCCGCCTCGCCGAGGATATAAAGGATGTGCTGAAATCATACGTTGAGGGCAAGATATTTGACGTCGCCCTCAACGCCAAGTATTCCGAGAACAAAGACTGGTGTCTGACCCAAGCCAACGCAATGATAGTTGTTGCGGCTCTGCTCTGGGGCGAATTCGATTTTGCAAATACTATACACCTGTCGGTTGTTACCGGTTTTGACACCGACTGCAACGGCGCCACCGCCGGTTCAATCCTCGGCATGCTCAAGGGCGACGCAATTGTTCCGCAGGAGTGGAAGGCTCCAATCTGCGGCAAGCTGCGCACCTCTATCGCCGGCTATGAACTGGTAGAAATCGATAAAATGGCGGAAATCACCCTCAGACATTCCAAGCTGTAAAGCCCGAATAAAAACTATGCTCCCGTCAGAGCTATTCTGACGGGAGCGTTGTTTTATATAAGTTTATTTAGCTTTAAGAGTAAATACCGTCTCGCCGTCGGCTTTTCCGAAGAGGCGCACGCGGTGCAGACGGTCGGTGCTCCACTCGCGGGTGAGTTTCGGGTCGAGAGGGAAGGTATCGACCTCGGCTTTGTCATATCCGCAGTAAACGGCATTGACTCCGGCGTCGGGCAGGGTAAAGGAACCATCCGAAAGCTTCGGCTCCTCGGAGCACATCAGCGAGAGAACAAAACTGCCATCACCGCCGAGTTTGACTTTATCTGTTACCAGGAAACCTTCATCATCGAGCTTAACCGTGCGGATATAAGAAATAATCTCAGCCTCCGACGGGTAGGCAGCTTTCAACTCCACCGAGAAACAGCGGTCGCTGCATGAGAGCAGCTCTGCATGATAAGCTCTGCCGGGCTTCTGCTCACAGCCATTGATTTCCGGCAGATTGTGGCAGAGAGAGCGCATAGCCCAGAGGGTATAACGCTTTGAACTGAATGTTTCCTTACAGTAGGTCTCCACGCCCGGGTCAACAAACACCGGCTTGCAATCCTTGAAGAGTATGAAGGAGCCAACATCGTTGTGATTGTGACTCTCGGCGTTGTGACCGCCTTTTACGGCGGTTACCATGCCTCCGGCGTTTCGCGCAATCATTACGCAAAGACCTTCGTAGAAGATGAAATCCGGGGCATCGTATTTCAAAGGCTCGGGGGCAGGCTCATACATGTTCATGACGGCGCGCCAGAGAGTGTGGCTGTGGTGCCAGCCTCTGGGTCTGTCATTTCTTGCAGCCATTGCCGTGAGCTTGTCTGAGCCGGTAACTCTGCCCATACGCGCCAACAGCGCAGAATCGCAGCCTAAAATATGCGGTGCATCCGCGAAGTTGGCATAAATATTTCCGCAGAGATTGAAATCGGCAATATACTCGCACATGCGGCGCAGGAAGGGATCTTTAACGAGAGAAACACTGCCGCCGGTCAGCTCGGAAATCAACTCGACACAGTCAAAATAGGATGCACCGGCAACTCCCCAGTAGCTGGGACCTTCATCGCAGCCGCCGTCGGAGGGATAATCTTTTGTAAAACGGTCGATATAGGTAACGGAACGAATTACGGCTTCTTCGCGTTTTCCGTCGTCCGACTCGCAGAGCATAATTGCGAACAGTACATTCGAGACGATCCAGGGTGTCCAGTTGTTGAGGGCTCTCCCCTCGTTGCCCTTCCACCAGCAGGTGCCTTCAAAATCATTGAGATAACCGTGGAAAATACGCTTTTCAATGAGTTTCTTGAGACGAGAACGAATAACCGGCGTCACAGGATCAAGTACCTTGCCGCCGAAGTACCACACATAAGCCATCGCCGCGCCGGTCATGGCCGAGAAGAGATCTATGTTGCGCACATCGTCATCCTCGTCAAGCATGAATGCGTCGGGCAGGCAGTTTATGGGGTTGCCGTGATCCGGATGGTTATGAGCCGGTATGACCCAGGTGGATTCCTCGCAGATTGCCCAGATGTAGTCAACCAGCAGGTCGGTGAATCGCCCTTTGCCCTCGGTCAGTTCGGCGGTGAGCAGAGTGGTCGCTGCGGCTCTGCGGGCGAAATAGGGTCCTTCATAGTTTGAGCGGTTGCCGTTGCGATAATACTCCATGTATAGGGTAGCCGGCAGTTCCGGAACCGGCTTGCCGAGATATGCCTCGGCAGCGGCTATAGAGTTGGGAGTGCTGATCTCCTTGTTCGCAGCCGGAGTGCCGGCAAACGGAACGAATTCGGCAAAGGGTATCAGTTTGCCGCGTACGGTGAGATTGTTGTCTTCGTAGAGCTTTGGCATTATTTCTCCTCCATTACATATGTGCTGCACCGGCATCGGGCAGGCTTATTTTATTTCTGCGCGCTTGAAAGTGGGTACAAGTTTCATCAGCTCCCGCTCTATTACTTCAGGGGCGGGATTGCTTTGAGCGATCTCCCCAAGTTCCGAAAGAGCATGGAAGAATTCGGACGGGTCGAGTATAGTCGGACGACCGATAAAAATCTTCTTATTGTCGGTGCTGCGAAGCTTTTCCTCGGACATTAAAAGTTCCTCATACAGCTTTTCGCCGGGACGTAGACCCACATATTCAATCTTTATATCCTTATCCGGAACAAGACCGGACATCTTGATGAGCTGGCGGGCAAGAGTGTCTATTTTGATCGGACTTCCCATGTCAAGTACGAATATTTCGCCGCCCTTAGCCATCTTGCCGGCAGCTAAAACTAACTGCGCTGCTTCGGGGATTGACATAAAGAAACGCGTAATCTCAGGATGAGTGACTGTCACCGGACCGCCTGCAGCTATCTGCTTTTTGAAAAGCGGGATAACCGAGCCGTTCGAACCCAGCACATTTCCGAAACGCACTGCGGCAAATGTGGTACCGATCGATTCGCACGCCAAGGCCTGGATAACCATTTCACAGAGCCGCTTTGAGGCTCCCATTATATTTGTGGGGTTGACTGCCTTGTCGGTGCTGATGAGAATGAAGTTTGATACCCCTGCTTCCAGAGCGGCGCGGGCGGTATTATAAGTGCCGAAGATGTTGTTCTTGACAGCTTCCTGCGGTGAAGTCTCCATCAGCGGTACATGCTTGTGTGCCGCGGCGTGAATTACCAGCTGTGGAGCCTCAGCGATCATGATATCCCGCATACGCGGGAAGTCGCGTACCGAGGCGATAAGCACCGACAGATCCAGACTTTTTCCGTATTTTGTACGCAGTTCCTGCTCAATGTCGTATGCATTGTTCTCATAGATGTCTACTATAACCAGCCGCTTCGGTTTCTGTGCGGCAATCTGACGGCAGAGCTCCGAACCTATGGAACCTCCGCCGCCGGTTACGAGAACTACCTTACCGTCAATAAAATCTCCGAGCAGTTCATCGGCAACACGAATCGGCTCACGTCCAAGCAGTTCATCTATGGTGACATCGCGGATGTTATCGCGCAGACTTGAACCAAGATCCAGCTGTTCTATGTAAGGCAGAATCTTAACTTCGCAGGTCAGTTCGGAACAATAGCCGAGAAGTCTGGCGCGGGTATTGTAATCGGCAGACGGAATGGCTATGTAGATGAGGTTGATGTCATAATCCCGTGCTATTTCCGGAATCATGTCGCATGTTCCGGCAATATATACGCCGCTGACATAGTGGTGCAGCTTTTCGGGGTCGTCATCCACTGCCGCAACAGGCTCAAGCTCGGAGTATTGGTTGCTGCGTATCTCGTTAATAAGGTAAAGCGACGCAGAACCCGCGCCTACAATAAGCAGACGCTTCTTGCTTTTCGCCGGATCTGTCTTATTGAACGGACTATGCAGCTTGAAAAGCAGAATCCGCAGTATTATACACAAAGATGAGGAGCAGAGCATTACGATGACATAGTGGGCACGATCGAATTCCGGACCTATACCGAAGGCGCGATCCAGCAGGATCCAGAGAAGACCTGCTCCCAGTGTGTTCAGGTAGTATATGCTGTATTCGCGTATCTGTGCATAACGCCAGAGATTCGAATATACACCGCCGGCCATGAATACTATGAGATATACGGCAGTCGGGAAGAGCACTCCCAGCGGTGTAATCTTGCCGGAAAAATACGAGCAAATTAAATTTATAAGTATAAGCAGCAGCGTGTCTGAGGCAAGCAAAGCAAGAGTTTTATACTGCCTCAGCCGTGTGTAAATTCTATTGATTGAATTATTCTTTTTCATTTAATATTCTTTGCACGATTCATCAAATCGCATGCATTCGTTAGTTATCAGAAACGGGATAACAAAATATCGTTAATTGGCAACAGTCGGAAAACGGAAAATATTGGATGAAGCACTTGCATACATTAAAGATTCTACCACTTAATTTGTAATATTGCAAGTAAAATCATGAATTTTTTACGAACATACCCGAATTATAACGAAAAATCCTATCAAACGGTAAATCCCTGAAATCATTCTTGCGGTGTATTATAGGATGTGTTATAATCACGACACAGAACATCTGCGGAGGTATATATTTTAATGAAAAAAATTATGAAGAACAGCTTCCTTTCACCGCCCGATATTTATCGCGGCACCGATTTCTGGATGCTTAATGACGCACTTTCGGATGATGAAATCCGCAGGCAGATATCTGAAATGCACGACAAAGGTATATGGTCGTTTATAGCGCGCACCTACATAGGTCTGAAATCTGACTATCCCGGTCCCGGCTTCAAGAGCAGTCTGCGCACAATCGTTGACTGCGCAAAAGAGCATGACATGAAAGTATTCCTGCAGGCAGGTTACATGCCCGAGGCGGTGCTTGATCTGCCGCCCGAATATGCGCTCTATTATCTCATATCATATAAAAGCGGGGAAGTGCCCGAGGGTACTGAGATAGTCGCATCTTTCGACAACTATGACATTGCTGCGGTAAATTCTATGACATTCCTTAATATGTTCCTGCCCGAGGCAGTGCAGTTCTATATTAAGCAGAGCTATGAGGACATGTGGACAGACTTCCGCGGCGAATTCGGCAAGACCATCATATCAATCTGGGTGGATGAGCCAAGCTATGGCAGGTCGGGTATGCCCTGGATGCCGCAGCTGCCGGAGCTCTTCCGCGAGCGTTGGGGTTTTGATATACTGCCCCATATTGAATCGCTTTACAATGACCTGCCCGAGAGCAGCCGTGTGCGCTACTGCTATCGCATGCTGATTGCAGAGCTGCTGGAGAATGCTTATTTCCGTATGGTGCGCGAGTGGTGCAACACAAACGGCGTATGGTTCAGCGGCCACCTCATGATGGAGGACACAATGACGGGCACCATCGCCCGCGCAGCCCATACCATGCCGTACTACAAGTATTTCGATATACCCGGCATCGACCGTCTAACCGCCGGGATGAACTGGCGGAACATGGAAATAAAGGAGCCGGGTGGAAGAATCGCCCGTCGGCACAACGCCTATACCACACCGCTTCAGTGCACATCAGCGGCGCATCAGTCGGGGGCGGGGCATATACTTGCCGAGATGTACGGCGTTACCTCCCAGAATATGGCGTTCCGCGAACAGCGCTGCATGTTCGACAGCTATGCGGTGATGGGCATCAACCACCGCAGCGTACACGGCATCTTCTACTCGCTTCACGGCAGAGGCAAACGCGCCTTCCCGGTACATGTCAACTATTACCAGCCGTATTGGAAGGATTACCGCCGCATGACCGATTATGTCTGCCGAACCTCCTGGTTCATCTCACAGGGCAGACCGGTGCGGGATATAGCGGTAGTTCATCCCATGTATACCGCATATATGTACGAGCCGGCGTCTCTGCCCGGCAGACCGAAGGTTTCGAAAACCGGCAGGCTTGACTGCGCCTTTTATGATCTGCTTTTCTACATGTCGCACGACCGGCTGGACTTTGAACTGGTGGACGAAAAGACCATGGCTGACTGGGGCTGTCTGCGCGAAGGCGGCATCGGGGTAGGGAAGATGACCTACAGAACCATGGTGTTCCCATATATGGAAACTGTGGATGATACAACTCTGGCGCTGGTACGAAAACTGTCGGCTTCGGGAGGCGAAATATTCTTTGTCGGCAGGTTCCCGGACAGAATCTGCGGTGAGCTGTCTGACACTCTCGCTGATGAGCTGGCGGGTCTGCCCGGAGTCACGCTTTGCGACGGCTTTGCCGAACTCGCAAGAGCACTTAAAAACTATCGTCCCAACTATCTGGTAGATTGTGCTGACGCCTCGCCCATTCTCTGCAATCACCGCGCCGATGGCGATACACATTACTACATGTTATACAATTCCGACTGTGCAGAGGGGCGAACAGGGCGATTCATACTCAATGGCAGCTATCGCGTGACGCTGTACGATGCCGCCGACGGAAATACAAGGGCACTCCCGGCTCAATACGATGCGGGCAATACCTTTGTGGATATTGAAATCCCCGAAGGTAGCTCAATTCTCCTCCGTGCCGACGGGATTGCCTGTAATGAAGCTCAATCTGAAGTTCATGATATGCCGCTCGAAACGGTGCGGCGCCTGTCATGCAGAGATTTTGAGTATAAACGTCATGAGGACAACTGTCTGCTGCTGGAGTTCGCCGAATATAAAGCGGGTGACGCTCCATACTCGCCGCCGATGCCCGTTATGGCGATTCACGAGCAGCTGACGGCAAAGGAATACAGGGGACCTCTGACTCTGAGATTTACTTTCACATCCGAGAAAGTGCTGACCGGCCTGAAACTGGCGTTGGAGGACGCTGAACAGCATGAGATATTCCTCAACGGCGAGCGTGCCGAAAATATACCCGAGGGATACTATTTCTCGCGTTCCTTTGAAACTGTAAAACTGCCCGACAGCTGCCGTGTCGGTGAGAATGAGCTGATTCTCAAGCGCGAATTTGTGCCGCTGTCAAAATACAAATCGGCGATAACTTCGCTGTTTGAGCATCAGAAGGGATGCGAACTTGAATCGGCGTATCTGCTGGGAGATTTCGCGGTAATCGGGCAGCCCGAGCCGACCTTCAGCGGCTGTCTGAGATATGACCGGCGCTTTATACTCGGCGAAGAGAATTCAACGGTCGGCAGCGAGCTTACCTCTGCGGGCTATCCCTTCTATACCGGGAGTTTTGAGCTGACGACAAATTTCAACATGACCGCTGACGAACTGGCAAAGCCCGAAGTCGTACTGCGTACATCCTTCATCAATGCTGCTATCGCTGATGTGGCGGTGAACGGGAAATCAGCCGGCAAGCTGCTCTGGGCACCCTATGAGATTGATATTCGTCAATACCTGAACGAGGGCGTGAACAACCTGACCCTGACCTTGACAAACACTCTGCGCAACCTGCTTGGACCCTATCACCGTCCCGAGGGCGAGGTTGGCAATCTCTTCGGAGGCGGCTATACCAACCCCAATAAACCCTGGACCGGTGGTACCACAGACTCCGAATGGTTCCTTTACCGCGAACCCGACACAGCCGAATGGGCTGAAGGCTATCTTCAGCAGCCCTTTGGTATTGGCGGGCTGACAATAGTAAGCAGATAAACCATGCGGTATCTTGAACTCGATATTACAAAAGTGAATGCGATTATCTGTTTAACAGTAATTAACAAAGCCCCTGATTTTTCCCTTGACAGATGTTTAACGGTATGTTATAATCCCTTATCACATTTGATAATATCGGTAAAACAATAAAGGAGATCAAAATGAAACGCAACATGACAATCTCATTGCTGCTTGTTTTGTGCGCTGCGTTCATATTAAGCTCATGCGGCGGCAGCGGTACTAAGACAGACACGGCAGTGAAAGTAACGGAAACGGCAGCAGATACGGTAGAGACAACAACCGGTGAGCTTAAACCCGATCTTCCTGACAGTAACTTCGAAGGCTATGAGTTCGTTATACTCGACTCGAACGCCAGCGATACCAACGGCGTTGACTGGGTGACATATGATGTCTATACCGAAGAACAGAACGGCGATGCGATTAACGACGCAGTCTATACACGCAACCTCTACCTTGCCGAGACATACAATGTTGTTATCAAGGAGTTTCAGGGTGTTACACTTACTCTTGCTCAGAAAGCGGTTTCATCAGGCGACTCGATCTACGATGCAGTAATGACTAACTTTGTAGCAGCCTCGACACTCGCCCAGAACGGTATGACCTATGACATGTATGACATTCCGTACATCGATCTCTCACAGCCCTGGTGGGATCAGAACGGTGTCGAGACCCTCTCGATCGGCGGACACATGAACTACGCAACGGGTGATATAACCTGTATCGTAAACGACGCAACCTGGACGCTGATGTTTAATAAGCAGCTTGCCGAGGATTTCAACTTCGATTTTTACAGTCTTGTCGACAACGATCAGTGGAACTTCGATCTTATGTATGAAATGTCGACTCAGGTTTCCGCAGATAAGAACGGTGACGGTGTGCGCAAGTTCGCCGACGACCAGTTCGGAATTATCGCAACCGGCGACATTGCTCAGGCGTTCCTTTATGCAGGCGGCATGCTAATCGCCGATAAGGATGCCGACGACCTCCCTGCACTTAAACTTGACGTTGACCGCATGGCAACAGTTGCTGAAAAGGCAGGTGCCTATTGTGTTGATAAGGAGGTTATGGTCAGCAATCACCTCGATTCCTCAATAAGTACCGATAATCTGCGTATCGGATTCCAGGAAGCCAGAGCCCTCTTCTACGGCGAATGTATGCAATGTATCAAGCGTATGCGCGAGTCCGAGACCGATTTCGGTGTCATTCCATGGCCGAAATTCTTTGAGACGCAGGACAGATACTACTCCTTCGTACATTCTACCGCCGGCAAGTGCATAACTGTACCCAGCACACAGACCGAGCTTGAAAGAACAGGTATCGTGCTTGAAGCGATGGCTGCTAAGTCCAAATATACACTTACCGTTGCATATTACGATGTTTCCATGACCAACAAATTCATCCGTGACGAGGAATCCGCCCGCATGCTGGATGTTATCCTCGCCAACCGCGTCTATGACCTGGGTTATATCTATGACTGGGGCGGACTCTATTCCGGACTTCGCGCAGTAGTTACTGGAAACACCGGCAACTTCGCCTCCAAGTATGAGTCTCTTACTCCCGCCTTCAATGCGGCAATGCAGAAGACTGTAGACTACTTCCTGGAGCACAACGCATAATCCTATGATAATTCATAAAAGACCGTTCGTTATGGACGGTCTTTTATTGTTTCGTGCTTATGCGTTTATAAATGAATACGATTATAAATTATCACTTTGCCATGCCGGAGTTTGTTACCAATCCCAATCGGTATAGCTGATACCTATGACATCAGCTTCGTACACAACTTCGAGCTGCCCGTCTACAACTTCTATGCCGACCGTTTGGTCACCGCCAAAGTATATATGTTTGGATATACTCCGCACAACAGGGAGTACCGCCTGTCCATTCCCGCTGGGACCGCGCAGCGCTCCGCCTGAGGATTGTGGATATAGCGAATACGTGGGCTTCATAAAGTTGTATAAGGTCTTAAGATTGTTCCAGCCGTGGTGCGAAACCTGAAGTATATCGGTTTTAAACTCCGCGCGGTCGTAGTAGCTGACGAGCACCTTCTCCGCTTCTTTATTGATATCACCGGTCAGCAGGAACACATGATCGTCAAATAAAACTCTAAGTACGGTGCAGCTGTCATTGAAATCCGTTGAAGCGTATTTACCGGTAACCGGCATTATCTGATCCTCGAGGGTATACATGACATCCATCTTGATATCAGCCAGCTGAATCGATTCGCCTGTGTGAGGTTTGTGATATATTACGTCAGAGTAAAATTCCTGTACATAATTCAGTGTTTTGGTGAATTTGGCAGTCGCCTCGGTGAAGTTGTACATCATTCGCTCAAGCTCAAACCTGTCGTGGTAGAGAGTGAGGAAACGTGCGAATCCCACATAGTGATCGGGATGACAGTGGGATATAAACCAACAGCTGATGCGTATTTTTTCACCCTCCGGAACGCCGGTAACCTCGCGGCAGAAGTCCAGAAGACCGTCGGCAGCCTGATTGCTCATCTCGGCGTTGTCTCCGCCGTCAACGATAACCAGACTGTTATCAGCCAGTTTTATGATATACATGTGACCGCAGTTCAGCCGAGTTCCGCCGTTTTTGGAGAAATCTATACCGTTGGGGTCCATAACAAGACCGTACTGGTAAACGGTGGTGTTGTCGCCGGGCTGCTTGTCATAGCTGTAGCAAAATTCCTCAAGCGGCGCCGTGTCGCACTGATCGAGAACGAACCGCGCATATCTTACTTTTTCGGCATAATATGCGTAGGCAGAGACAGCATTCTTAGTCAGTCTGTAGGCGGTTATGCCGTTTACGCCGGAAACACTATCGGCATTAAAGCCGTAACTCTCAGCCTTTTTAATATAATCGGCGAATTCCGCAGCGCTTGTGCCGTAGGAGCAGACGACACGGCAATCGGTATCGTATCTATTATACCCGATCTTTTCGGAATAATAATCGGTGGATAGCTTGCCGCCTTCGTATGCAGGCAGCCCGGGCATGTCCCAGTTGTCGCGGAAATAGCCCGAAAGGTCTCCGACGATGTCCAGGTCGTCGGGAATGGTACCGACACCGTTGGAGTCGACATCTATAAGACCGATAAATTCGTTAACGGCATCTGAAAGCATCCACTCGAGAGTGGCGCAGATAACCACACGATTTCCGACAACCTTGATTCTGTATGTACCCGGAGTTAATTCAGCCGCGACAGCCGCTGATTCGGGACGGTTAGTATCGCCGACAAGAATTTCGGGAGTGCCTTCGGGAGCCGATTCGCCCCGTTTTACCCAGTCGGTTGTAAGCAGGGCATCAACCTTCATCTGGTCGCGAAGGAATTTATGTATCGATGTCGTAACACTGATAGTCGGTCGTTCGGCTATATCGCTGCGAATTATCGAATAGTTGCATTTGCCGTTTTCGAAGAGAACGAGCACGTTTTCAGCCGGAGAAGATTCGGAACCGCCGGATTCGGTCACAGCGGTATTTATTTCCGCAGACACCGGAGATTCATCGGCTGAACAGGAAATCAAAAAGAATAACAGCAGAAGAGTAAGCACGACAAGTGCAGTTCGGCAGAAAATCTTCACAATCAAAGTTAACACACCTCACTAATATACATATATCATTCAATTATATATCGGGTTTTGCCGGACAACAAGCGATATTATGTAAATGTTCCTGTAAAAAAGTTCGGCGGCTCGGATAATTTCGAGCCGCCGCGGTTATGCCTTATTTATTGTATAGTCCGCGCTTCACATACGATGTGTGAAGAACCTCATGAGCCTTGTGGCTGTTGGGCGCTCCGAAGTATTCATCATACAGAGCCTTGACGGCACTGTTCTCGTGGGACTTGCGGAGATCGTTTTTCTTGTCGGATTTATACAGAACAGCCGCTCTTACGGCGCGAAGGTCGATAGTCTCGCGGACCTTAGCGGGCTGAGTGGGCTGACCGCCGCCGTTGACGCAGCCGCCCGGGCAGGCCATGATTTCAATGAAGTCGACCTGCTCCTCACCGTTTCTGACTCTGGTAAGCAGTTCCTTTGCGTTAGCGGTACCGCTGCATACGGCAACCTTAAGCTCGATGTCGCCCAGCTTATAGGTGGCGCGCTTGATGGGATCTGTGCCGCGGACATCCGAGAAGTCGAGGCACTCGAGCTTCTTGTTAAGAACAACCTCGGCTGCGGTTCTGAGAGCAGCTTCCATAACGCCGCCGGTTGCGCCGAATATTTCGCCTGCGCCGGAAGCGAGTGCGAAGGGCTCGTCAAACTCCTCATCGGGAAGGTTGACAAAGTCGATACCTGAAACGGTGATCATTCTGCCCAGTTCGCGGGTGGTGATTGCGACATCAACATCCGGAACACCGGCTGCCGACTGACCGTCGCGCTGGACCTCGAACTTTTTGGCAGTGCAGGGAATTGCCGATACAAAGAAGATATCCTTCGGATCAAGTCCGTGCTTCTCGGCATAGAAGGTCTTGTAGACAGCGCCGAACATCTGCTGCGGACTCTTGCATGTGGAGAGATTCTCGGTGAAATCCGGGAAGTAATGCTCGCAGAACTTGATCCAGCCGGGAGAACAGGAGGTAATCATCGGAAGCTTGCCGCCGTTCTGGAGCCTGTCAAGGAACTCATAGGCTTCTTCCATGATGGTAAGGTCGGCAGTGAGATTCATGTTGTAAACGCCGTCAAAGCCGAGATGTCTGAGGGCGGCAACCATTTTGCCCTCAACATCGGTGCCGGGAGCCATGCCGAAGCACTCGCCCAGAGTGGCGCGCACGGACGGAGCCGTGCAGATTGCTACATGCTTCTTGGGATCCGCCAGAGCCTCGAACACCTTCGCGGTGTCGTCGCGCTCTCTGAGAGCCGCGGTGGGGCAGGCAACTATGCACTGACCGCAGTTAATACAGGAAGACTCGCCCAGCTTGCCCTCGAATGCACACCCGATATGAGTATCATACCCGCGGTCAAGCGCACCTATAACGCTGACGCCCTGGTACTTGTCGCAGACTGCCACGCAGCGGCGGCAGAGGATGCACTTGTTATTGTCGCGGATGATGGCTGCGGAACTGTCGTCGACCTTGTAGGTCACATCATGCGGAATAGCGAAATGACCGGCATTAACACCGTATTCGTTGCAGAGTGTCTGAAGCTCGCAGGAGGTGCTGCGGGAACAGGACAGGCACTTCATCTCGTGATTGGAGAGAACCAGCTCAAGGTTAATCTTGCGCGCCGCCCTGATAGCGGGTGAATTGGTAACTATCTCCATGCCCTCATTTACGGGGTAAACGCAGGCGGTAACCATCCCGCGGGCGCCCTTAACTTCAACAAGGCAGAGACGGCAAGCGCCGATCGCGTTGATGTCCTTCAGGTAACAGAGGGTCGGAATATCTATATTGGCGGCTCTTGCAGCTTCGAGAACTGTGTAGTTGCTCGGAACCGTATAAGGGCGGCCGTTAATTTTAATGTTGACGGTATCCATTAATGTCAGGCTCCTTTCGTTTTGCTTATTTCCTTACGATGGCGCCGAACTTGCACTTTTCCATGCATGCGCCGCACTTGATACACTTGGAGGAATCGATGGTGTGCGGCTTCTTGACCTCGCCGCTGATGGCGCCGACCGGGCAGACGCGGATGCAAGCGGTACAGCCCTTGCACTTTTCTGCGATAATCTCATAGCTGAGAAGTTCCTTGCATACGCCTGCCGGGCACTTCTTGTCAACTACATGTGCGATATACTCGTCACGGAAATAGTGGAGAGTAGAGAGAACCGGGTTCGGAGCTGTCTGACCGAGTCCGCAAAGGGAGGCAGATTTAATATAGTTGCAGAGCTCTTCGAGCTTGTCGAGATCCGCAAGCTCACCGTTGCCGGCTATAATCTTGTCAAGAGTCTCAAGCAGTCTCTTGGTACCTATACGGCAGGGAGCGCACTTGCCGCAGGACTCGTCGACAGTGAAGTCGAGGAAGAAACGGGCGATGTCAACCATACAGGTGTCTTCGTCCATAACTATAAGTCCGCCGGAGCCCATCATGGCGCCGATGGCAAGTAGGTTGTCATAATCTATCTCGGTGTCCTGGAGGGAAGCCGGAATACATCCGCCGGAAGGTCCGCCGGTCTGAGCCGCTTTAAACTTCTTGCCGTCCGGGATGCCGCCGCCTATCTCGTCGATAACGGTGCGGAGAGTTGTACCCATCGGAATCTCAACAAGGCCGGTGTTGGTAATATTACCGCCGAGGGCGAAAACCTTGGTACCCTTCGACTTTTCGGTACCCATAGACGAGAACCAGTCTGCGCCGCGGAGAATGATCTGAGCTACATTGGCATAGGTCTCAACATTGTTGAGAATCGTAGGCTGACCGAACAGACCCTTTACCGCCGGGAAGGGGGGACGCGGACGCGGCTCGCCTCTGTTGCCCTCGATGGAGGTCATGAGAGCGGTCTCCTCGCCGCAAACGAAAGCGCCTGCGCCGAAACGGAGCTTAAGCTCAAAGGAGAAGTCGGTGCCGAAAATGTTGCTGCCAAGCAGACCATATTCATGAGCTGCGTCGATGGCGATCTGCAGTCTCTTAATTGCAATTGGGTACTCGGCCCTTACATAGATATAACCCTCGTCGGAACCGATAGCATAACCCGCAATTGCCATAGCTTCGATAATTGCATGGGGGTCGCCCTCAAGCACCGAACGATCCATGAATGCGCCCGGGTCGCCCTCGTCGGCGTTGCAGCAAACGTACTTCTTATCGCTCTGGGAAGCCTTGGCGAACATCCACTTTCTGCCGGCGGGGAAACCTGCGCCGCCTCTGCCGCGCAGCCCGGAATCCAGCATGACTTTGATGACATCATCCGGAGTCATGGATGTGAGAACCCTGTTCAGAGCCTTATAACCGTCGCGGGCTATATACTCGTCGATGTTCTCCGGGTCAATAACGCCGCAGTTGCGCATTGCAACGCGCTTCTGCTTGGCGTAGAATTTTGTATCTTCAATTGATGTTGCTTCCTCGGGAGTGCCGCTGGCGTTGTTGGCGCCGACGGTATACTCGGTGATGACTTCGCCGCCCTTGATATGCTTCTCGAATACTTCGAGAGCCTTCTCAGCGGTCATCTTTACATAGGTAACTCTCGGCTGACCGGCCTTGTAAACCTCGAATACAGGCTCATACTGGCAGATGCCTACACAGCCGGTCTGGGAAACGGTAATGTCATCGCTGCCGAATTCTGCGGCAGCCTTAACCAGCGCGTCGAATATGGGAGTGGCACCGGCTGCTATACCGCAGGTTGCCAGTCCTACGACAATACGTGTCTTGCCGCTGTCGGGAGCGAGCTCGACCTTGCCAACATTTGCGTTCTGTACGGCAGCAAGCTCATCTGAGTTTCTGATGAATGCCATAAAAAAACTATACCTCCGAATTATTTATGAAGCTTGACCGCGCCGCCGATAGCGGATATGGCAGGCGCGGTGCATCTCGACCGGGTCAATGCCGGCCTCAGATGCCTGTCTGCCGTGTTTATTTATATTTGGCGAGGATACCGGCAATTTCGTTCTTCTTGACTCTGCCGTAAACATCGCCGTTGATGGTCATAACCGGAGCAAGACCGCATGCGCCTATGCAGCGGGTTGCCTCGAGGGAAAACTTGCCGTCGGGAGAAACAGAACCGGATGCAACACCCAGCTGAGCTGTAATCTCATCAATGACGTCCTGTGAGCCCTTTACATAGCAGGCGGTGCCGAGACACACGTTTATGGCAACCTCGCCGGCAGGGTTGAGCTTGAACTGGGAATAGAAAGATGCGATACCGTATATCTCCGTGAGGGAAACACCGGTTTCTCTGGCAATGATAGTCTGAACTTCAATAGGCAGATATCCATAGATATCCTGAGCCTCCTGAAGAATCGGCAGCATTGCGCCCTTGGTACCGCGGTACTTCTCGATAACAGCCTTCAGCTGAGCCTCCTGCTCGGGAGTGCCGCGAAAGGCTACCGTGGTCTGCTTCTTTTTCATAACCTGTATGACCTCCGTACAAATTGAAACAATAATAAGGGAATTTCTTCTGTTCATTTTACAATAAAACACGATAAAAAGCTATACTAATTCTCAAAATTATGAGAATATTTACAAATGACCGTATTTTGTAAAATATTACCCGTATGCGGCATCACCATTGTTTATATCGCCGAAAAGCACATGTTAAATAATCACAAAAGTAACACGGGCGGCGGTTGACAATGAAAAGACGGTGATGTATACTTAACAGGGTCGGATAACTCTATCTCCCAAGCACAATTATCAGAACGGCAGCCAGCAAATGCAGCATCAGAAACAGCGGTACTGATATGATAAACCTCATGTGCTGTGTCTTATGTCTTAACAGTCTCATGCCTAAAAGCGAGCCTAGTGAGCCTCCGAACGCCGCAAGCGCTATGAGTGTCGTCTCCGGAATACGCCATTTGCCGTTTTTTGCCTTGTGCTTATCGATGCCGTATGCCGAAAAAGCGACAATGTTTATGACAGCGAGATAACCGATGACATAGACCGGATATGCCGTACAGAAATCGTATATTACCGATGCTGCTGAACGAAGCGTTTCCATGACTGTTGCTCCTTTGAGGTGTTAAGTGATCATCAAGTCGAAAAAGCGAATACCGATTCCCCGTATGGATGTGAATACATGTATATCCTCCGTTCGGCGGGAGGTGCCGGATTTGCGGAGTATTTCGTGATGGAATTTTTCCGACCGGAAAAAATTCATCCGGCCTTCTCAGCGTATTTTATCAGAATAACGGCATCAACGCCGCAAGGCTCCGCCGGGAGTGAACCTGTCTTTATTTCAGGAAGGTCTTATAGTCCTCGTAGTTGCGTTTTAACAGTGCCGGTGTATAAAGGCCGTAGGGACACTTAGAGGCGCACAGACCGCAGTTCCGACAGTTCTCTATAAGCTTCATCTTTGTCTGCCAGGCTTCGCTGAGCCAGCCCGCGGTGGGAGCACGCCGGAGCATAAGCGACATACGAGCCGCATTGTTGATTTCGATGTTTTCGGGGCATGGCATGCAATAACCGCAGCCCCTGCAGAATTCGCCTGACAGCGACTTGCGTTCTTTTTCTATAAACTCCGCGATTTCATCGGTCATAAACGGCGGATTTTTGCGGTGAGCAATGAATTCGTCAAGTTCCCGTTCGCGCTGAATGCCCCAGATTGGCAGCGCATTTTCAAACTGAGAAATATACGCCCATGCCGCATCCGTACGGGTGATGAGTCCGCCGGCAAGCGCCTTCATGCAGATGAAGCCGACATTCAGTTCGCGGCAGCGGTCAGCCAGCGCACATTCCTTTTCGTCAGCCAGATAACTCAGCGGGAACTGAAGTGTATCATATAGCCCCGATTCTATCGCTTCGTACGCCAGAGTAATCTTATGGTTTGTGATGCTGATGTGCCTGATCATTCCCTGAGCCTTTGCGTCAAGCATAGCTTCATAGAGACCGCTTCCGTCTCCCGGCTTGGGACAGAAGGGCGGGTTGTGAAACTGATATATATCGATGTAGTCGGTTTTAAGCATTTTTAATGAAGTGTCAAGGTCGCGCCGGAAGCTTTCGGCATTCCGCGCACCGGTTTTAGTTGCTATAACAATGCGGCTTCGCACATCAGAGAGCGCATCGCCTATCTTCTCCTCGCTGTCGGAGTAAGCCCGGGCAGTGTCGAAATAGTCGATACCGTTTTCATAAGCGCGGCGCAGAAGACGAACTCCGTCGTCATGCGAACAGCGCTGAACCGGAAGCGCGCCGAAACCGCAGCTGTCGACAGTTATGCCGGTTCTGCCGAGTGTAATTCTTGCCATATATATCATACCTTTCCGCCGTTTTCAGACCGCAAGTCAGTTTAATGCAGTTATTATATCACGATAAGTCCATGATTTCAACCGACGGAACAAATTCCGCGTAACATTGAATATTATGAAAGAATTTATAATCAAATCTGATCTGTTTACAGATAATATCCCCTCCGGAACACTTCCGCCCTGCATGGGAATAGAAATCGGAGACGGTGTCGCTTGTGCAGTGTCATCGCTTGCGGGAGATTCGCTGACGCCATATATGCGCCGGCAGTTATACCCCGATGCAGGCCGGGGCGGTGACTTCATAACCTTTTCGGTTGGTGAGGACGGCTCTCTCACCGAACTTGCAAGACTTCGGGAACTGGGCAATCTGAGGCAGCTCCGTCTGTCCGGCAGATATGCCTATGTAACCGCCCGCGAGGATGGACTGTATATCATAGACATAGGCGACCCATCACACCCCCGTGTAGCACGCCGATGGGATACGGTGGAGTTTGCCACCGGCATCGCCGTCTGTGGTAAGGTTGCGGCTATCGGATGCCGCAATTACGGCGTTGAACTTATAGATATCTCCTGCCCGGCGCTGCCGAGACACCTGTGCTCCTTCAGCGCCGGCGAAGTGCAGTCGGTTTTTATCGACGGCGGATGTCTCTACACCGGTTCATGGGGCGAACGTGAGTGCAATATTTTTGACATAAGAAACGCAATGCAGCCAAAACAGGTGGGAAAAATCGCTCTTGACGGCAGAGGCGACGGCCTGTATGTCTCAAACGGTCTGTTGTATCTTGCCACCGGACAGAGTTCGCGCGCCATGAAGAAGACCGCATACGATGACCCGGGATTCGGTTACGGCAACGGGTTGGAGATTTACGATGTATCAGACCCGTCCGCCCCCGTGCTGCTGTCGCGCACTAAGTTCGACAGACTGCATTTTACCTATTTTGACATGTGGGATGTCAAGGTGTCATATCCCTACGCCTATGTGTCGATCAACTATCTCGGGCTTTTTGTGCTTGACATTTCAGACCCCCGCAGCCCCCTTGTTCTCGAGCGTTACCATATCTCGCTGCCGGCAGAATGTCGATATTTTGCCGATGTTCTCGGCGATAAAGACTTCAACCGCACCGTTGTGTTTCCCTTCGACCATGTCAACGATCCGCGTGGTCCTGTATGCGGTATAGCCGTTACGGAGGGCTGCGCATATCTTGCCGGCTGTCTGAGCGGATTGCATATACTGCGCTCCGAACTCTTTCACCGCACCGAAAAATCGGAAAGAGCAGGAGAGAGTGTCTGCGATTATTACGACACAAATCCCGGCAGCGGACTTGAGGGTGTCAGGATTATCCGCACACCGGGTCAGGCGAGGGCAGCGGCATGGGACGGCAATGTTCTGTACACCGCCTGCGGAAATGCGGGAATAGTCATTTATGACGAGATAGGTGAGTATCTCGGACATATCCCCACAGCCGGACGCGTGATGGATATAAAGCTGCACAACGGGTATATTTTCACCGCCGAGGACTCAAACGGGCTGGTTATCCGCAGATTATCGGATTTGGCTCAAATCGGCAGATTCGACAATTTCGGTAATAGCATACAGCAGGTAATTCTGCCGGGAAACAATCGCTTCGCGCTCATGCACAGCGGCTGTGATTCGGTGGTTATCGCCGACATTTCAGATTTGTCTGAACCGTGTGAGGTGTATCGCGAGGCGAACAAACCCGGACTTGTTTACGGCCGTCAGGCATCGCTGGGCTGTGTGGGCGGCAGATACTGCTCATTCAGCTGGAATTCTAATATGACATACTGGTATGATCTGGGAGGCGGGCAACCGGAAAAGCAGCCCTGGGTGCAGCATGGGGTGAGCACTTCCTTAGGCATCTGCCCCTATGATGACGAAAGAGCACTCCTTACGACACGGGCGGGCTATATTATATTTAATATCCGTGACAGCTTCACATTGCCGATTGAAGATACCGCTCAGCTTGAGGGCGGAGGCGTGGGCAAGCCGGCGCTGTTCGGGAAACTGCTGTTTGTAACAAACCGTTCCCGGCACAGAGCCGATGTTTACGATATTTCCGATATCAGGCATCCAGTGACCTTGAAGCGCATGATACTCGCGGGAGACCCGGACTGTGCAGTTTATAACGGAAGAACGGCTGCTATACCTGCGGGGTACCAGGGAATAGCGTTGTTTGAGATATAAAAAACGGTACCCGGAAGAACTACAAACCGGGTACCGTATGTTTTATCGGAAATCGCTATATCTCACAGTATTTGGCGGCAAGTCTGCACATTGAGGTGAGCGTCGCTTTCATTTCTCCGGGAGCCGGCGGCGTGTCCGAGTAGTGGGTAAGCTCAAAGGCATCGGTGATTCTTGATATATCACGGATTTCAAAGCGCGATACTATTTTATCGCGTATAACTCTCGGAGTGTCGGATATGGCAATCGGAGCGTCCATCCCTCGCCAGCATTCAGTGAGAAAGCCGTAAGCGAAGATCATCTTCTCGTGGTCGTTTTTCAGCGAATTGAAGCGGTTAGAGAACTCACGATATGTCATGCGCTCTCTGCGGCCGGTATTTTCATTGTATTCACGAACCGATGCGCCGTCCATCTTCTGTTCTTCATCGCGGTAATTGAGAGCAACCGTGTTGTCCTCGCGGCTGCGCTTCTTAAACAAGTTATTTATAAAATCTAAGATGCTGTTATACAGCAGGATAAAGAAACGCTTGAAGCGTCCCACAAGGTTGTAGCGTTTGGCAAAGATGAAGAAGAGCGCAGTACCTATAATAAGCAGGATGAGGGTTATAAGAATGGTCTGTCCGAAGGTGGAGCCCTCGATATTCAAAAACTCCAGGTCGAATACCACCTCGTTGAAGTCGGCTGCCGCATCCGAACCTCTGTAATACTGCTTGCCTGTTTCTTTGAATATAGCAGACAGCGTCATATACAGCAGCATTCTGCCAAGCAGGTAGAAACCGAGCACTATTGTAAACGCCACGGCGGTCAGAAACAGGGCACAAATCGCCACCATAACCACTAGTGAAATATTGTAGATACGCATGTTGCCGGTAGCGGCTCCCATGTCTGTGGCGCCTATCATACGATCCACATAGCTCTGATTCATGACAATGCAGGAGCAGAAGAGGAATATCGCGAACAGAATATTGGTAACTAATGTGCCGCCGGAGGTGAATATCATAACGACCAGCTGGATCACGCAAAGGTAGAGGAAGTTCAGCAGGGTGATGATACGGTCGTAGGGATAGAACCAGAGCGCCACGCCGATAATCATAAAGAGAAGCGATATTCCGGCTGTCACATAAGGCATAGGCGAGAGTGGATCATAATAAGGGATTTTACCGTTCAGAGCCTGCAATTTCATAACACCGAAAGAGGCGACAAACACGATTATCGCAATCCCGATGCAGATAACGATAGCAATAATGCTCTTTTCGGGTTTGAAGTAACGTCCCGTGTTTTCATAGGAGTGGGTAGCGTTCTTAACCCTCTGCAGCTTGGCGCCGGCGGCATATAACGACTGCAGCACGTACCCGAGTATCAGAAAACAAATGGGAAGCAGTATCGCCGAAAAACTGCGGGCGCCCATGAATTCTACTATAAATGTTATGGGCAGCGCCGAAAGACCGCAGATTACAGCCGTCACGGCTACGAGCTTGTAAAACAGCTCGAATATATCGGCTTTGACGTGGTTGATTTTCCTATTCATAGGCTCTGAAATACACCTCTACATTACCGGGTATATCCGTATTCTGATTTGTGGATGTAATGTAGAATATAACTTTGATGCCGCGGCGAGCCATCATTTCGTGGAACACAGCCATCCGTTCGCTGAAATACGAGGAGATGAAAATAAGACTGCCGTTCTCGGCGTACCAGGACGGATTGTTGACGATGTGATCGAGCATATGCTCAAGAGGACAGGAATAGCGCAGCTGCAGCGCCGCCAGCAGGCGGAGGGCGTTTATCATATCGCGCTTGCCTTCATACTGGGGAGTGCGCATGATTTTCGATCCCACATCATCGTCGGACGACAATGTGACGCCGCTGAATTCGGGAACCTCAGGATCAAAGGGGGCATTGATGAAAAGCCGTACAGGGATATTCTCGTTTGACACGCCGTCCAGCAATGAGGCGGCAACGGTGATACAAAGCTCCACGCGGTCGGCGATGCTGGGGATTTCAGGGTCCGGCTCTATATCGCGTGACTTCATATTGAGTATGATGTTGAAATGATGTCGCTCGGTGTACTCCTCTACATTGACCATAAGCCTGCCGTGAGCCGCGGTGGATTTCCAGTTGATGCGGTTAAGGGGGTCGCCGGAGATGTAGTCGCGGGTACCGGCAATGCGCAGGGGATCGGTAAGCAGGCTGCGAAGCACCGTGACATCGCCGCTGTGATAACGAGAACAGGTGAAATGCAGATCCAGATCTATAGCTCGCGGCAGAACAACAATGCGGTTGAATTTGTCGGGAATTATATCAAGACGCTTGGACTCGGCATTGAATCCAAGCAGGTCATTGACGATAATCATGACGCTGCCGGGGTTATAAACACCGCGTTTGCGGCAGGTTACTCTCCAGCGGCGTTTTATGCGCTGACGTCCGTGAAGCACAAATACCGACCTTATATTCCTGCGGTAGGTATCGGTATTTGAACTGTTGGGCGCAGCCGCGTCGTAGGCTGTCAGCTGCTGTCTGCCTGCGTGCTTGACGGTAATCAGCCGGAAATACAATCCCTCGGGTAGCTCGGTGTCCACCTTTGCGGTGGGTATGGGGAGATTGCCGTAGTTGGATATCTCCTCATACATGAAGATATCTTCACCGGCGAAAACCTCCTCCGAGCTGAGCCTTACATTATATGCCACTTTGTCGATAGTATACTTCGACAGCAGCTGCTGCTGGATGAGGTAGACCGCCAGGACGGCGATCATTATGCTAATAAACAGCATTATTGAAGCTCCTCAGGCTGTCGCATCACTTAAGAGGTGCGGGCAGCCTCTCGAGTATATATTCGATTATGGTTTCGTTGGATTCGGAGATACGGATGGTATTCTGTGAGCGGGAGATAATGCGATGGGAGAGAACCGGCACCGCAAGTTCCTTGACATCGTCAGGCAGAACAAAATCGCGTCCCTCAAGCGCAGCGTATGCCTGGGACGCGCGCATGAGCGCAAGGGTACCGCGGGGGCTGACTCCGAGGCGGATGTTCTCGCTTACGCGCGTCTCGGCGGTAATGCGGACGATATAGTCCTTAATAGCGTCGCTGACAGTGATTTTGCGCACATCATCACGCGCTGATATAATAGCTTCCGTGGTGCATACCGGAGCCAGAGTTTCAAGGGGCGACACCTCGATATATTCGTCGAGCATGCGCTTCTCATTTTCGGCGTCGGGATAACCGAGAGTGAGCTTCATCAGAAACCGGTCGGTCTGAGCCTCGGGTAGAGGGAAGGTTCCCTGTGTCTCTATAGGGTTTTGAGTTGCGATTACGAAAAACAGCGGGTCTAACGGGTAGGTTACACCGTCGACCGTTACCTGATTCTCCTCCATGCATTCAAGAAGGGCAGACTGGGTTCTCGGCGTGGTGCGGTTGATCTCGTCGGCGATGACTATGTTTGTGAACACCGGACCGCGTCGGAACTCAAATTCGCCCGAACGCTGGTTGAAGTAATTGATGCCGGTTATGTCGGAGGGCAGCAGGTCGGGAGTGAACTGAATACGCTTGCAATCGGCGGATACGGAGCGTGCGAGAGCCTTTGCAAGACTGGTTTTTCCGGTGCCGGGCACATCGTCCATAAGAATGTGTCCGCCGGAAAGCAGTGCACATACGATATACTTTATCTGCTTTTCCTTATTGAAAATGACCCGCCCTATATTATCGGCGAGTTTATTTCCGGTCTGAGAGATTTTTTCGCTGTACATATGACCGTTCCCTTTCGGAATATTATATTTCAGTTTTGATGCAATGATTGTACCATAATAACACCTTTATTGTCAACAATGAATTCATGTGGTTTGCTCAGCCGCGATAAACTCATGACCGGTCTGCGGTTCGGTATATTTCGCAGCTGTAACTCCGATGAGCATATCCATACGAAAGCAAATACTCCCCGCCTGTAATGATGGCGAGGAGTATTATAATTCAACTAATTTTACGATTATGCCGATCAGCCGAGGGGAGTTATCTGAACTTCATGGCCGGTGCGGGCTGACTCATAGATGGCGTCGATCATCTGCATGAGCACGACACCGTCGTGTGCGGGAGCGCGGCACTCGGTGCCGTTTCTGACGCAGTCCACAAAATGAGCAATTTCGCGTATGAATATATCACCGAAGGCTGCCGATTTGTTGTACTTCTCCGCAGAGATGATGTCGTTAGTTCCGTCGGTGCGGTAAACCTGAAGTGGCTCGGAGATTTTAATGCCCGCCTTTGTTCCGAAAATCTCGACGGTGCCGGTGTCCTTCTCGATATTGAGGCTGAAAGAAGCGGCAACATGCATAACGAAACCGTTGTCAAAGCGGATAAAACCGGTGGCGAAATCCTCAACGTTGCGCTCGAATTTTCCCGTGGTACTGCTGACCCATACCTTTTCGCCGCCTTCGGTTGCAAGCAGTTTCTTGAAGGTGACGCCGTAAGCAGCCACCGGCTTCGGACGTCCGGCAAGGTAGCGCGCAAGGTCCATGACGTGAACGCCCAGGTCAATGAGCGGTCCGCCGCCCGAGTAGCGCAGATCGCCGAACCAGCCGCCGGGACAGCCGTTGCGGCGCAGATAGCTGACGTTTGCGAAGTATATATCTCCCGCCTCGCCGCCGTCGATATAGTCCTTGGCAGCTTCGACACCGCCCTCGTAGCGGCGAACAAAGCCGATCTGAAGCAGCTTGCCGTTGCGTTTGGCTGCCTCTTCCATCTTGAGAGCCTCGGCGGTGTTCATAGCCATGGGCTTCTCGCAGATTACGTTGCAGCCGGCGTTCAGCGCCGCGACCGTAGCTCCGCAGTGTGCGGCGTTCCAGGTGGTGACCGACACGGCATCCAGCTCTTCCTTAGCCAGCATCTCATTGTAATCGGTGTAGAGATTCTTGATACCGTACTTCTCGCCGTAAGCCTTGAGTTTTGCCTCGTCGATATCGCAGGCTGCCGTAACCTCACAGATATCGGAAAGCGCCAGATAACCGCCCATATGGCAGTGGCTGATACCGCCGGTACCGATTATTGCAAGTTTGGTTTTTTCCATTGTGGTTCTCCTTTGTTTATTGTTTTTATTTCAGCTCAGTGAAATCTGTCTCGGATACCCTGCCGCCGGCGATTCTCCAGCTGCCGAAGCCGAAGGGCTGCAGACTGCCTTCGACGGTTGCGGAGAAAAGTTCTGCCTTGAAGCAGCAGGGCTTGCCGGCGGTTTCGGCGAATCTGACTATGACGCCGTTTCCGTCCTCGGCGGGCTTTGCTGAGAAGAGTGTGACATTGGGTTCGGAAATCGAAATCGAAGATGCGCGGCGCGGCAGGCTCCCTTTGTGGTAGGTCTCGGGAATTACCGGGAATTCGGTGTTCAGTTCCTCTGCAAGATGCGCAACAGGTGTAAGATTGCCGTCATACGGCATGACTGCGTAACCGAACTTCTGCTCTCCCAGATCCTGCGGTTCCATGCGCTCGTCTCGCTGACCGTAATGGTCCGCATAGTAGCAGCTGCGGGCGGCAATGAATCTCATCTCGCCGTTTGCAGCAGATGAGGAATACTTGCTGTCGTTGACAACCGCCACGCCGCGGCCGTTCTCGGTCAGAACCATATAGCGCTGCATCGGAAGCTCACGCCCCGTCTGTTTGCCGCCTATAACCGTACCCGGAACCTCGCGTATGAATTTGCCGTCGGAAAGACCGCTGTTGCAGCAGAGCTTGACGATAACCGGATACTCGTTCAGAATCAGTCTGACCGCTACCCTCACCGCATTGTCGCCCGGATGAAGCGTAAAGGTCTGTTCGAGAGTACTGTTCTTATAGAAGCTCCTGACAAGCAGGCTGACCTGGCAGTCGCCATCTTCCAGAACCTTGAACTCGGGGGAGGTGAACTCGCCTATCTGATCGTCGAAAACAAAGCGGTTATGCGCCCATGTATCGTTGGGGCTGTCATCGATTACAATCGCCTTGCCGATATTGCCGCAGATAAAGGTGCCGTCAGATTTACAGAGTTTGCCGATTCCGCTTTTCGGATCAAATTGCAGGGTTACCTTATCATTTGCAAGCACATGTTCGCTGACGCTGAGTTCATGTTTTGTTTCGGTCTTTTCGAAGGTCTTGTCGCGGTATACGGTATACATGCTCCAGCCGTAAGCCGGCACCTCGGCAATGAAGCGAACTGCGTAAAGGTCGGAGCCGTTGGTATAATCAGCGCGAACCACCTGGAAATCAACCGGCTTGCCGTCGGGATCGGTAACCGCCGCGGCGCTGCCCATATGCGCCATATCCACCGGTATCTTCACCGGATGCGACAGCGGATTAAATACCACAATCGGGCTGCCCACCTTATCCGAGTCTACGTAAGAGCGCTCACCGCCCTCAAGACCGTCAAGCCATGTATCGATATTCCAGGATATACGCTGAGCCGCAGCGTTTGAGAGCTTCAGACCCTGTGCGATAGCCGCGCCGTTGAAGGCATAGGCGTCATAATATGCTTCCCGCACCGAGCAGCCGCATATGATGTCGTGGAACTGATTGAATATAACACCCTCCCACGCATTTGCGAAGGGCACCGGGTCGCATTTGAAACCGATTGCATTATCGGCAAGCAGACACATGCGCTCAGCCTCTGTAAGACGATTCTCTGCCGCGCGGTTCATAGCCTTCATCAGTGAATTCGCGGAATAACAGCCGCTTGCGTGGTTCTGCAGCTCGCCGCTGTATATCGGCATAACAGCGTTTCTGTGATCGGCAAAATACTCGTCGGGCGAGGAGAAGCGGAAGATATTCTTACTCTCCGGTGCGTGTTCGTGGAGGAGGTCTATATTGCGTTTGGTGGGACCGCCGCCGTGGTTGCCGACGCCGTAGAACATCATAATGCCCTTGCTCTCCGCATCGGCAAGATTGTCGTATTCGATTATCGGCTGTTTGTCGTTAATGCGTATACAATATGGGTCTTTAATATGGAAGGCGAGAATCTCATCGTTCCCGCAGCGCCATCTGAAGGTGCGCTCGGGGAAGGGATACTTCATCTCGGCGCCGTTAGCCGGGCGCATGTAGGCATAGCCGCTCATAGCGCCTGCTTTAAGCAGGGAAGGCATTCCGGCGGTGTGGCCGAAGGAGTCCACATTGTAGCCTGTGACGGCGATTCTGCCGAATTTTTCATAGAAATAACGCTGCGAATAGAGCATATGACGGGCAAAACTCTCGGTGGACGGTATGTTGCAGTCGGGCTGTACCCACATGCCGCCGGTGAAGCACCATTTGCCGTCCTTAACCGCCTGCCTGATCTCCTCAAACATCTCCGGACAGTTTTCCTCTACCCATTTGTAGTAGGATGCACATGCCGAGGTGAAGACGAAATCATCGTATTCATTTATTCTGTCAAGAGCCGAGCGGAAGGAAGCCTTGATTTCGGCGAAGCCTTCCTGAAAACGCCAAAGCCATACGGGGTCGATGTGAGCATTGCCTATAAGATATACGGTTTTTTTGTCTGTCATATTGCCTCCGCAGTTGTTTATTCGGTTTATACACCATGTTTTTATTTGACAGGTGTCGTTGCGATACCGCTTATCATTATACAGCCTCCGGAAAGATAACGCAATAGTAAAATTAGGATTATCTCTTGCGGCAGTCCGTCCGCTGTGCTATAATCAGCATAATGACAATTTACGAATACACTTTAATATCGGAGGAAATTATGGACAGAATATACCTTAGCTCATGCGGTATAATTCCCGGCTGCGATATAACCGAAAAACTTCACGAAATCTTCAATGCGCATCCGAGCGACACCGAGTTCGTCTTTGATAAGGGTGATTATTACTTCCCGCCAAAGCTGTCGCGTGACTATCGACTGTCTAATACCGACGTTATTCCCGAGAGAAAACTCGGTATCTGGCTCCGCGATATGAAGAATATAAAGATCGACTGTTCTGGTTCCAGGTTTCTGTTTTCGGGTCACATGTCGGCTGTCACGCTTGATAACTGTGAGAATGTGGAGATAAGGAACTGCATCATCGACTGGCTAAAGCCGTTGGCAGCCGAGGGAATTGTTACCGGCTCGGGTGACGGCTATATTGACATGTTTGTCTCATCCGATATATTTCCCCATCGCTACCGTGACGGATGGCTGGAGTTCAACGTCGGCAACGGCGAATGGTATCCAATGAGCCGTTACAGCCATATTCAATTTGACGCGGTGACCCGAACCGTGAGACGCGCCAGCGGCGACCGCTTCAGCGCAAAGACCATCGAAGACCTGGGCGGCGATATCTACCGCTTCGGCTGCGGCTACACCGATACATCGATAGGAAATATCTTTGTTCTGCGGCATAATGAGCGCATGCATGCGGGCATATTCACAGAGCGCTGCAGGTCGGTTGTGTTTGAGGATATTACATTCCATTCCTGCGGCGGACTTGGCTGTCTTGCCCAGTTCTGCACCGATCTGACATATCGCCGCGTGAACTTCCTGCCCAACACGAAAGCAGGGAGAAAGGTGGCAAACGGACGCGATGACGGCATGCATATCACCTGCTGCTCCGGTCGTGTTACCATCACCGAATGCTCCTTTACCGGGCTTATGGACGACCCGATAAATGTTCACGGCTGCTGTGTCACCGCCGCCGAAGCGGTCGACAGCCGGACTCTGCGCTGCCGTTTCCGTCATCCGCAGGCTCAGGGCTTCTTCTACTGGGCGAAAGCGGGAGACGAGATAGCTTTTATCGAGCGCCGGCACATGGAAACCCTCGGAACTCTGAGAGCATCCGGATATTCGCTTGAGACGCGCGATACTTTCCTTATAAGCTTTGAGTCCGATATCCCTTCGCGTTATCTTGAAATGATTGATGACCCGGAATGCATGGCGCTTGACAACCTAACAAATACTGCCGAGTTTGTCTGCACCGACAATCGCTTCGGCAGCTGCCGCGCCCGGGGAATTCTGGTCTCAACTCCGAAGCCGGTTCTCATTGCGCGCAATATATTTGCGTCGTCGGGCTGTGCGGTGCTGGTTGCGGGTGACGCCAACTACTGGTTCGAGTCGGGCGCGTGCCATGATGTGGAAATCCGCGATAATGTCTTCACCGACGCCTGTCTTTCATCGATGTACCAGTTCTGCGAGGGTATTATCAGCATCTGTCCGGTGGTGCCCGAGCCGAAGACAGATAAGCCCTTCCACAGCAATATTAGAATTACCGGCAACCGCTTCGACACCCCCGATACGCCGGTTCTCTATGCCTTTTCCTGTAAAGGATTGAACTTCACGGGCAACACAATAACCTCCTCGCCGTGTGCCGACAAATGGCACGGAGGAACCGCACTGATAAAGCTTAATCACTGTATTGATGCCGAATTGAGCGGCAACCTGAAGGTCGGCACCTTTAATCTGAATGACATTGAAACCGCCGACTGTGAAAATATACGGTGGAACGGTAAATAAAGACAATAAACAGAAAACCGGAGACATCTGTCAATTAACAGGTGTCTCCGGTTTTTATGCTCATTATTTATCAATTTTTACTCGCCGAGGGACTTGTGATAAAGCATACAGTGACAGTAACCCTCGAATTCCGGATCCGCCATCTGCTCCTTGAATTCGCGGCACATGCATTTTGTATCCTCGGTGCGCTCAAGACGGCAGGGACAATACCCTCCGGTGCGTTTTAGACCTTCGCGTATAGCACGGACTACCTCGGCGTCCGGATTCAGTGTAATCTTCATTAGGCTTATCCTCCTGTTGTTATAGAAATCTTATGGTTCTGATTGAATCGTCTTCAACAATATTATATCATATTGTCGGCGCAATGCATTGCACAATATGGAATATTCAGTGAATTTTTAAGAACAATTCCATATCAGCCGCAAATTTCAGCTAACCAGAGGGCGTTGTTGCTGCCGTATTTCTCACAGCCTGCCGGCTGCATCCATTCGGTGACCGTAACCAGTACCCGGTCGGCATCGACATTGCATACACCGAAGTTTCCGAGGCGTGCCCCCCGTTCGGGAATAACCTCGAATTCACTGTCGCGGATAAGACGCAGGCTGCCGGTATTGACCTTTGCGGCGTACAGCGGGGCTCTGTGTCGGAAAACATGATCGTTTCTGCCGTTTTTGCGGGTATATACCAGCCACAGAGTGCCACCAAGGGTGAACCAGTGAGATTGGGTGTTATAGGTCGGGACAATTTCGCCGTCTTCCCACCGCCAGATTTCCGGCTTGGTATAACCAAGACCGTCGGAACTGACGCTGACATAGCCGTATGTATCGCCCCTTATTGTGAGATAATATCGTCCGCCGCACATAATGACCGAGCATTCGCCGATACCGCGCACCTCGTCATGTACAGCAATCTCACCGCCGATATCCAAAAGCCGCATTGTTTCGCCATCAAAGCCGCACCTCAGCACCGCCGCACCGGTCTCGTGCTTGTGCTGATTCGGCAAAGCATAACTGACCGGCACGAGCACTGAACCGTCGGGCAGTTCGACGCACTGACTGCACCCGCTGCCGCAGTCAGCAAAGCGTTCGTCTCCCGGCATCTCAAGATATTTTACCTCTCCGAATACCCGTCTGTCAAAATCGTAGACCGAGTAGGGAAGGGAGCGCCGTCTGACAGAGGCGTTGACCGGGAATATGCTGCCCCCCGAGTACTGGGCGATATGACCGGTGGCTATAAAACATTCGGCGCGACGGTGGTACATCGGAGTCATATCGCAGCAGACCGAGCGTATGCCGCCGTAATATACCGAGTGGAAATGGCCGTTCTCACTGAACCCGTCCCAGGTCTGCCCGCCGTCGGTGCTGCACATGCTGCGAATCGGGAAGAAGCAGTCGCTGCCTGCCACATTCATCTTCTGAGCCGTAATGAGCATACGCTCACCGCCGTCGGATGCAATACGCGCGTGCACATAGCACAGTTTCCCGTCCCAGCCTTCGCGCAGTATGCGGACAGAACACTGCGGCACAGACTTGGAACAACTTGTCTGTTTGTTCATATTATTTATGTTATTCATGGCAATTCCCTCGTATATCTATCGTTATCAGTGCTTCCATTATACCATCTTCAGGAACTGTCCGCAACGGCTGTCGGGTTTATTTTTCTTGTGTTGACTATGTGCATCGGTGATGATAGAATAATAATATAAGCCAAATATTTAATGGAGGTAAATGATATGAAGATTACCGCTGATTTCAAAAGGATTACAGGTAAAATCAAGCCAATGCATGCCATCGGACAGCCTCCTAACTACGGTGCCAGGGATAACCTGATGCATTATGTCGGCGAAGCCGGGCTTCCTTATTCGCGGCTGCATGATGCAGGGGGACCCTACGGCGGCGCGCGTTATGTGGACATACCGAATGTCTTCCCCGATTTCAGCGCGGATGAGAACAATCCAGAATCCTACGACTTTGTGTTTACAGATTGGCTTATAACCGCGCTTATGAAGCAGGGCTGCGAGCCATTCTACCGGCTTGGCGTGACTATCGAAAACTTCTACAAAATGAAGCCATACCGCATCTATCCGCCTGAGGACTTCGGGAAATGGGCGCGCATCTGCGAGCATATTATCCGCCACTACAACGAAGGCTGGGCGGACGGCTTCAACTACAACATAAGATACTGGGAAATCTGGAACGAGCCTGAGGGCGGATCAGACAAGAAGGGCGGCGCCATGTGGCTCGGCACCGCTGAACAGTATTTCGAGCTGTATGAGATTACCGCGCGTCACCTTAAGAATTGCTTCGGCGACAGTATAAAGGTTGGCGGTTACGCGTCCTGCGGCTTCGATATTCCGGACAGCGATCCCGAGCTTACGGGAATACCCGATGTGGTCGCTGAAAACTGGGGAACCCACCTTTATCAATACGCTCATCAGTTCTTCAAATATATATCCGAGCGCAATGTGCCTATCGACTTCTTCTCCTGGCACTGTTACGGCGACCCGCAGCGGGTGCTGAGCCGCGCAGATTCCACCAGACGGGTAATGGAGAAGTACGGCTTCGGCGATGTCGAGGATATCTGCAACGAGTGGAACCCCACTCCCGACCCGGTTCGCCGCAGTACAGCCGCAGCTGCCGCGAAGGTGTCCGCGGTAATGCTCGGTATGCAGAAGAAAAAGACCTGGATGCTTAACTTTTACGACGCGCGTATCGGCAGCAGCCAGTACGGCGGTATCTTCGACCCGAATACCTGGTATCCTTATAAGTCGTATTACACGCTTATGTCCTTCAACCGTGCCTATCGTCTCGGAAACGAGGTCTTCACCGAGTCGGACGATGCGAATCTCTATGTATGCGGAGCGGTATCGGACGACGGCGGCAAAGCCGTGCTGCTGGTGACGAATACAGGTTCATCAGCCGCACAGGTTGAGTTTGATCTCTCGGGTGTCGACATCTCGGATGCCGAAATACTGTTCATCGACGATTGCTATACCTATACACCCACGGGCAAGAGGATCGTAGACGGCAAGCTGACCCTTTCGCCAAACTGCTGCGCCGAGATACGCTTTTGAGTTTGTTTCCGGAGGAGTTGATTTAATTGAAAGACTTTATTACAGAGCCGGCACGCAACATTCCCGTCATAGCCGAAACCGATATCTGCATAGCCGGAGGCAGCTGTACCGGCGTATTTGCCGCTATTCGCGCTGCGCGTCTGGGCGCCAAGGTACTGCTTATCGAGCGACAGAACTGTCTCGGCGGTGTGGCTGTGTCCGGTCTGGTGAATATCTGGCACACACTGATGGATATAAGCAACAAGCGGCAGATTATATCGGGTCTTACCGAGGAAGTCATAGACCGGCTTTACGCGCGGGGCGCTCTTACAAAGCAAAATGCCCGGAGTTCTTCGTATAACTTCAACCCCTGTGAACTGACGGTTCTGCTGGATAGAATGACCGCCGAGAACAAAGTAAAGGTCATGCTGCATACATCCTATTCCGCAGTGGTGCGCGAAGGTGACAAGGTTAAGGCGGTTATAATAGAGAACAAGGACGGCAGGCAGGCGATACGCGCGAAATTCTTCATAGATGCCACCGGCGACGGCGACATCGCCCGTGACCTGGGTATCAGCCGATTCGTCCATGAGTATATTCAGCCGCCCACCGCGGTTTTCCATCTTCAGGGAAACATGGACGGCGTGTCTCTGCGCGAGCTTATTGAGGCACACGGCAAGGAATTCGGACTTGACGATGATTGGGGCTGGAATACGCATGTAGCCGGTGTTCAGGATATCACAATGCGCGCCGACAATCATGTTTTCGGCGTACGCTGTGACCGCGCGGATGATCTGACGGCTGCCGAGATCGAAGGCCGCCGCCGTGCCATGGCTTTTGTCGATATGGTGAAGGCATACGGCAGATCCGGAGAACACTATGCAATGACGAATCTGTGCTCATATATAGGCATACGCGAAACGGTCCATTACGACACTGTCTTCAGAGCAATCGGGCGTGACCTGCTGCTTGGCAGGGAATATGAGGCTCCGATTCTGCACGGTACATATCCGGTTGATATTCATCATCAGGCTGACAACGGTATAACCTTCCGCTATCTCGACGGTTTTGAGCAGACCATATACGGCAAGGGTACCCGCACGGTAAACGGAAACTGGCGGGAGCGCGAGGGTCTGACCGGCGAACCGGCACAGTTCTATTCGGTGCCGTTTGACATACTTGTCTGCCGTGATTACCGCAACTTTACGGCAGCGGGACGTATGATAAACGCCGATGCAGACGCATTCGGAGCTCTGCGGGTTATGGTTAACCTGAACCAGCTTGGTGAGGCCGCCGGTACTGCGGCAGCTCTTTGTCTTGATTCCGGCTGCGACCAGAGAAAGCTGAACGGCAGGCTTGTAACCGCCGCGCTCAATCGCGGCGGTTCGGCGTTATGACAAAAACAGGCATATAACACAGGCATATAAGATTCCCGGAGCGGGCGAAACCGTTTGATTTCGTCACCGCTCCGGGAATTCTTGCTATTACAATGATTATTCGTGTTTTACTTCTTCCATCTCGAAGACTTCGAATATATCGCCTACCTTCAGATCATTGAAGTGCTCAAGACCGACACCGCACTCGTAACCCTGCGCGACTTCGCGGACGTCGTCCTTGAAGCGGCGGAGGGAACTGATCTTGTCCTCGGCTAATATAACACCGTCGCGCAGGACGCGGATCTGAGCGTTTCTTCTTATGATACCGTCCTGTACATAGCTGCCGGCGATTGTGCCGACGTTAGGAACACGGATGGTCTGACGCACAGCCACATGCCCAAGCAATTTCTCGCGGAATGTGGGTGCGAGCATGCCCTTGGCGGCAGCTTCGATCTCCTCGATGCACTCATAAATGACACGGTAAGTGCGAATTTCTACATTCTGACGCTCTGCCGAGTCGATAGCGCCCTTATCGGGACGTACATTGAAGCCGACTATGATAGAGTCAGAAGCGGCTGCAAGCATAACATCGCTTTCGCTTATGCCGCCCACAGCGGAGTGGACAATGTTGATTCGAACTTCCTCAACCGGTATCTTAAGCAGGGATGCCTTGACCGCTTCCTCGGAACCGACAACATCAGCCTTGACGATGATGTTGAGTTCCTTGCGCTCGACCAGGTTGTCGAAGCTGACAGCCTTACGGCTGGCGTTGAATTCGTCCTCTCTTTGTTTGGCACGGCGCTGTTCGGCGAGTTCACGAGCCATGCGCTCGTCTTCGACAGCGTTGAACTCGTCGCCGGCTATCGGAACGTCGGAGAGACCGTCAATCTCGACAGGATGGGAAGGACCGGCTGTCTTTACTATCTCTCCCTTGTCGTTGGTCATTGTACGGATACGACCGACGGCTGTTCCGGCGATTACAACATCGCCCGAGTTAAGAGTGCCGTTCTGTACCAGTACGGTGGCAACAGGTCCGCGACCTTTATCGAGCTTAGCTTCGATTATAATGCCCTTGGCGCGGCGGTTGGGGTTTGCCTTAAGTTCTTTCATCTCGGCGACAAGCTGAACGTTTTCAAGCAGGTCGTCGATACCCATCTTGGTAAGAGCGGAAACCGGAACGCATATAATATCGCCGCCCCATTCCTCGGGAACCAGGTCATATTTGGTAAGCTCGGTTTTTACAGTTTCGGGATCTGCACCATATTTGTCCATCTTGTTTATTGCAACTATAATGGACACACCGGCCGCTTTTGCGTGGTTGATAGCCTCTACTGTCTGAGGCATAATGCCGTCATCCGCAGCGACCACGAGAATCGCGATATCAGTACACTGTGCGCCGCGCGCTCTCATGGAGGTAAATGCTTCGTGACCGGGAGTGTCGAGGAAGGTAATCGGCTTGCCGTTCACGGTTACGCTGTACGCGCCGATAGCCTGAGTAATGCCGCCCGCTTCACCTGCGGTAACGTTGGCATTTCTGATTGCGTCAAGCAGGGAAGTCTTGCCGTGGTCGACGTGACCCATAACAACAACTATCGGAGGACGCTCTTCAAGAGACTCGGGCGTATCTTCGGCTTCATCGAACAGGCGGTCTTCTATAGTAACAACAACCTCGCGGTTTACCTTGGCGCCGAACTCGTCGGCTATCAGGTATGCCGTATCAAAGTCAATGGTCTGGTTCGCGGTAATCATCATCCCCATCATCATCAGCTTCTTGACAACTTCTGCGGCGGTGACCTTTAGCTTCATTGCAAGTTCTGATACTATGATTTCATCGGGTATGGTAATTGTAAGAACAGCCTTCTTTGCTTTCTCTAAAGCTTCCTGTTTTCTGAGTTTCTCGAGAGCCAGACGCTCCTTCTCGCGATCCCTGCGATTGTCCTGTTTCTTCAGCTTCTGCTTCTCGGCGTCGACTTTCTTGCCGGCGCTTGCGCTTGCATCGGCGGCGATTTTGTCGAGACGCTCGTCGTACTTGGAAAGGTCTACTGCATTGGATGAACGGGTGTCAACAACCCGCGCTCCGGCGATACGTGAACCGCGGCTGCCGGAATCGATGGTCTCAACCTTAACTTCACCCTTGGCCACATCGGTGCGCTGAAGGATGCTGCTGGACTGCTGCTTTCTGCTATCAGCTTGCTTTTTACGCTCGGCCTGCTGCTTCTTCCTGCGCTCAGCCTGTTCCTTGGCAGTCTGAGGCTGCTGCTTCTGCTCGAAGCGTGCGAGAACACGCTGCTGTCCTCCCTCTCTGTGCTGAGCCGCTGCCTGCTGATCGCGCTTTGCCGTATCCGGTTTATCACTGCGCTGCAGCTGCTGACCCTGCTGAGGGGCTGTCTGACGGCCGGTACCCTGATTATTCTGAACAGATCCGGCTCTCTGCTGAGTATCCTGCCGGCTCTGACCGCGGCTGCTCTGACGCCTGCCACCCTGACGGCCGCTCTGACCGCGGTTGTCGTTCTGACGGGTGCCGCCGGTTCTGCGGCCTGTATCCGATGCGGCAGTATCGGCACCGGTCTGCCTGACCTTGCTGTCATCAGCTTTGGGCTGCTCGGTTTTAGCAGCTTCCGTCTTGGTAAGATCAGCCTTTACTTCATCATTTTTAGGCTGCCTGGCTTTCGCTACATCAGCCTTGGGTTCTTCGGGCTTGGGAGGTTCGGTTTTACGTATCACAATTTCACCGTTAATATATCTGTCGATGTTGCCGATCTGGTTGTCAGAGGTAAGCTGGTCCATGACAATATTAAACTCATTCTGTTCGAGTACAGCCATGTGAGTAAGATCGGTATAACCTTTGGCGGCAAGCATGTCAACGATATCCTTGCTCTTAACATTAATATCCTTTGCCAGGTTACTGATTCTGTATTTAGAATTAGACAGCATTATCAACACCTCCCGCGGAATCCTCCGCTTTACAACTCAAATCAATGCCTTCAATTATCTTTGTGACTGCCGCTGTAAAGCCGCTGTCCGCAATACCTGCCGCCGTTACGGCTCCATGTTTTCCGATGGCGTGCGCCAGTTCAGCCGCCGTCACCCGGATCGGCTGCAATGGCTTTTTATAATATGCACAGCAGTTCTCAATACGCTTGCGTGAATTGTCTGAAGCGTCGCAGGCAACAAGCACCAGTTCGATATTTGGTTTACCGCAGCGAATGGCTTCACAGACGCGTTCGGTACCCATTACGAGTTTACCGGCACGCCTTGACAACCCGAGCATCCCGAGCAGTCGTTTATTTTTTGTCTTCATCTTGCTGCAGTTTCCTTTCGAGCCCATCATAGACCTCATCGGGAATCGCGCTCTCGAGGCTGTGCTCAAGGCGCTTGGACTTCCGCGCTTTTCGGAAGCAGGAGAGGGAACGGCAAATGTATGCGCCCCTACCCGACAGCTTTCCCGTGAAATCAATTGATATGCTGCCGTCCGGTGCGCGAACGATTCTTATCAGTTCGTTCTTTGCCTTCGACTCTGAGCAGCCGATGCATTTGCGCTCCGGTATTCTTTTTTTCGGTCGAACATTGTTATCCCGCGATTGCAAACTATTGCCAGCCTCCCGTATAGGTATGTTTGTTTCGGCACAGCCCGGTGAACCTTCACCCGGGCATGTCTATGCTGTTGTTTTGGAATTAAGTCAAAGATTCTGACGCCGACAGAGACTCTCTCGTTTTTATGTCTATCTTGTATCCGGTCAGACGCGCTGCCAGACGCGCATTCTGACCTTCCTTGCCTATTGCAAGAGAAAGCTGATCATTGGCGACTATAACCCGGCAGGAACGCTGTTCGCCTTCAAGAATCGTAACCTCCTCAACCTTGGCGGGGGAGAGGGAAGCCTTGATATACTCGGCGGGATCGTCGCTGTATTTGATAATATCGATGCGCTCACCGTGAAGTTCCCTTAGAACACTGTTGATTCTTACCGAATGGCTTCCGATGCAGGCACCGGTGGGATCAACAGCGGGATCTCTTGACTCAACCGACATCTTTGTGCGTGAGCCGGCTTCACGGGAAATGTTTCTGATAACCACCGTGCCGTCCTGAATTTCGGGTATCTCCAGCTCAAAGAGGCGCTTCACCAGCCCCGGATGGGTGCGGGAGACTGTGACGATCGGCCCCCTCTGCTCATTGTTTACTTTGATTACAAAAACCTTGATCTTGTCACCCTCACGGAAGGTTTCGCCGGGAATCTGCTCGCTCTTGATGAGCGGAACAATGCTCGTTCCCGTGTCTATCATAACCGCTTCGGTCATCTCGTCTATGCGGGTGACGGTGGCGGTAATAATCTCTTCTTTTTTATCCTCGTATTCACGGAGCATCCGACCGCGTTCCGCTTCACGAATACCCTGAATGATTACCTGCTTCGCAGCCTGGGTGCTGAGCCGTCTGAAGTTCTTCGGTTTCAGCTCGATCTGTACGCTGCTGCCGATTTCGTATCGGCGGCGGGAGTGAAGGCGATTGGCTTCCTCGAGACTTATCTGAGTAAACTCGTTCTCGACTTCCTCAACAACCTCCATGACCTGATAAACCTTGAAGTCGCCCTTTTTGTCATCTGCTTCGACCAGAATGTTGGCGTCTTCGCAGCCGCTTTCTTTTTTGAATGCGCTTGCGAGAGCTGTGGTTACACGCTCCAGCATATATTCCTTTGAAATGCCCTTTTCCTTTTCAAGCAGGTCAAGCGCACTGAAAAATTCGCTCTGATCTTCGCTTTGCTTGCGGTTCATCATGTCCTCCGTCAAAATTTGAAATCGAAAACAGTCGTTATCCGCGATATGGCGGAGCGCTTCAGCACAAGGTGTGATGAATCGCCCTGTTTCCAGTCGGAAATCGTGACCGTATCGTTTTCGGAATCGTATGCTTCGAGTATTCCGGTCAGGCGTTTGAGCCTGGACACCGGGTCTGCGGCAAACAGCTTAACACTCACCTTCTCGCCGATACCGAAGCTGAAATGCTCGGGCAGGCGAAGTTCCCGTTCGATGCCCGGGGAGGAAACCTGAAGGTAATAGGAGTCCTCTATCGGGTCAACTTCATCTATAAGCGGCTCAATGGCCTTATGGAAGTACTCGCAGTCGTTGATGCTGATTCCGTCCGGTTTGTCAAGAGTAATCCGCAGGAACCAGTCGGAGCCTTCCTTAAAATACTCCACATCCCAAAGACTGACATTCTGTTCTGACGCCAGCGGCTCGGCAAGCTCTCTTACGATTGCCGTCACATTCTTATTTCTTCTATTGCTTTTGCTGCTTACTTCAGCTTTAATCTCTTCTGCCGCCATTCTATCTCCCGTTATAATGCCTTAACGCCTGTATGTCCGTATAACAGTTGGAGAGCAGGTCGCCCTACTCTCCACACTCATCATAATTCGTACCGTGCGATATTATAACACATTATGTGAAAAAAAGCAATAGTAATTTTCAGCCTGAGTCAAGAATTATACAAAACGCTCAATAATATATGCTGCTCAGCGTGTATTCATCTGCAATTTGACTGTTGACATCGATGTTGGCTGTGTAGCTCTTCAGCATCTCCTGATACTGTTCGAATGAACAGTTGTAAACGAGGTCGGCGAACTGATTCATTTCATCTTTGGTGTATGGCTTATCTTCAAGCTCGAGGCGTTTTACCACATAGACGCATTTGCTCATTGCGATGACTTCGGCAACGCCGATATCCATGGCAAGCGCGAAATCGATAAGATCATAACCGGTGATGGTGTCCGGAATGTATACACCGTTCTTGTAAGCGGACATATCCTCGTCGGAATGCTCCGCAATCAGCTTGTCAATATCACCGCCGGCACGGATTTCAGCTGCAAGGCTTTCAGCCAATTCTTTGATCTCCTCTTTTTCTTCGGCAGTCATATCAATTGTCTGGGTGGTACCGCTGCTGTCGGTCTCCGAATGGAAAAGGTTGAGCGATATATACTTTATTCGCGTGTAATGGTCGCGGTAGTAGCTGTCAAGCTGTTCGTCGCTGGGGAGCATGACACCGTTTTCTCCGATGAAATAGTCTTCAAGAGCGCTCAGTTTCTCCTGCATTACATAGATATCCCGCAGGATATTGTAGTTTATGTGATAGTTTGCAAGCTCCTGATTCAGCATGGCTTTTGAGCCGTATGAATCCACGAGGTCGGCAAGATCGGCGTCTACGGAATCGATCTGCGAATCGGACACACTTAGCCCCAGTTTGTCGTAGAGCCAAAGCCCGGCAAGATTCTTTTTGATATTCGTGTCTGCGATATCACGCAGGTAATCCTCCATCACCACTCCGTCGGCAATTTCGGATTTCCAGAATCCGGCGGTATCAGATGCGCCGCTGAAAGATTCAAGAAAGTACCCCTTATACTGTGAAAGCCAGTAGTAGTAGATGTTCGCCGATATGGAGGTATCGTCGAGAGTCATTGCCGTCGCTCCGCCGCAGGATACAAGCAGCATACAGACGGTCAGTATCAGACATGCGGCGTGCACTAATTTGAGTTTGAGCTTTTTACTTTCTTTCATGAAGTTCCTTCCCGGTTGCACTGTATTTCTTCAGCAAAGCCGCCGCGATGTCGATCGGCTTCTCTTCTTTTTTTAGTCTGCAGGTTATGTAAGGTCTGGCGCCGACATTCATCAGCAGGCGCCCGCGCAGCTGTCCGGCCAGAATTGTCCATACCTCGGTGTCAAGATGCTCCGGCCATAAAACAATCGAGTTATCGGCGTGCTGGATCTTTGACATTCCGGCAAAAGCGCCGAGACCGCGGATCAGCGATATATTTATGAGATTCAGCACAGGCTGAGGCGGATCGCCGTATCGATCGAGCAGTTCATCGGTTATATCGATTACATCCTCGCCGTTTTCTATCGAGGCAATCTTTTTGTATGCGTCGATTCGCTGTGCCGGAGAGGCTATGTATTTATCGGGTATGAAGGCATCGCACTTGATATCAACGGTGCATTCGATCTTCTTGGGTGTCTCTATACCCTTTTCCTCAAGGATCGACTCGTTGAGTATACGCATATACATGTCGTAGCCCACCGATTCGATCTGTCCGTGCTGCTCGGCGCCCAGCAGATTTCCCGCGCCGCGGATTTCAAGATCGCGCATCGCAATCTTAAAGCCCGAACCGAATTCGGTGAAGTCACGGATTGCCGTCAGACGCTTTGCGGCGATTTCGGACAGAGCCTTTCCCCGGCGGTATGTGAAATAAGCATAGGCGCGCCTTGACGAGCGCCCGACTCTGCCGCGTAACTGGTGCAGCTGTGACAGCCCCATGCGGTCGGCATTCTCGATAATAAGGGTGTTTGCGTTCGGCACATCCACGCCGGTTTCTATGATGGTTGTGCTTACAAGTATATCGAGGTCACCTGTGACAAGATCCCGCCAGATGTCTGAAAGCAGTTCCCGATCCATCTGTCCGTGGGCGGTGGCGATACGCGCGTCGGGTGCCATCTTGCGAACACGGGAAGCAGCGTTATCTATATAGCCGATATCGTTGTGAAGATAGAATACCTGACCGCCCCGTCTCAACTCGCGGTTGATGGCGTCGGCAATTATGGCATCGTCGTATTCAAGCACATAAGTCTGTACCGGAATCCGATCCCTGGGAGCCTCCTCAAGCACCGACATGTCGCGTATGCCGCTCATCGCCATGTTAAGTGTCCGTGGTATCGGTGTTGCGGTAAGGGTCAGAACATCGATATTCGCCGCCAGCTGCTTGATTTTCTCCTTCTGCGCCACGCCGAAGCGCTGTTCCTCGTCTACAATAAGCAAGCCGAGGTCTTTAAAGGTTACATCATTGGAAAGCAGCCGGTGAGTGCCGACGAGTATGTCGACTTCACCGCGTCTTAGCCTGCGGATTGTCTCAGCCTGCTGCTGCGTAGTTTTGAAGCGGGATATGAAATCCACTGATACCGGAAATCCACGCATTCTTGCGCAAAGGGTGTTGTAATGCTGCATGGCGAGAATGGTTGTAGGTACGAGTATGGCGACCTGCTTTGATGACGCCACCGCTTTGAAGGCGGCGCGCAGCGCCACCTCGGTTTTTCCGAACCCCACATCGCCGCACAAAAGACGATCCATCGGATGAGACGCCTCCATATCGGCTTTAATATCGGATACCGCAGACAGCTGTCCGTCGGTTTCCTCATGTTCAAAAGCCGATTCGAACTCACGCTGCATTTCGTCGTCCGGATAGAAGGCAAAGCCATCGCGCTTCAGCCGTTCGGCGTAGAGTGCTATAAGTTCCTTTGCTATATTCGCGGCGGCCTTTTTTGCGCGCTGTTTCGCACGGACCCACTCGCTGCCGCCCATTTTTGTAAGTTTTACCTGGCCGTCGTCCGAGCGGGCGCCGATGTATTTTGATATCATGTCAAGCTGATCGGTGGGGATGTAGAGCACATCCGTCCCGGCATACTGCAGCTTGATGTAGTCCCGGGTAATTCCGTCAAAGGTAATGGTTTCGATACCGTGGTATTGTCCTATACCGTGGTTCACATGCACTACATAATCGCCGATGTTGAGGTCGGCGTAGGACATTATTCTCTCCTGCGCCGAATGTTTGTTCTCACGGCGTTTGCGTTCCCGTGCAGACCGCCCGACAGCGTTGGGATTGGCATACATCGACAGGCAGGCAAAACGTGTCAGCGGCAGTTCGAAACCGGCGAAGTTCACGCCGTGAGCGATATTCGGAAACCCTTCTGAAAGAGATGTTCCGTCGGTAAGAACCGATGCAATGCCGGAGTCCGAAAGAGCGCCGTGCAGATTCGCCGCGGACTGTTCGCTCTCGCAGAGTAGCAGTGATGTATAGCCAATCGAGCGGTATGTCTCCAGCTCTTCAATGAGCAGTTCAAAATTGCCGGCGAAGGATATAGTCTGCTTTGTATTAAATGCAAAATTGCCCGAAAGGCTGCGTCCCGAGCGAACCGTGAACAGATCTACATTCATCGACGGACGGCATTCGTTGTATATATCGAGGTCAGCCTGCCGCTTGCAGTATTCGGCGTATTTTGCCGGCAGAACACCAGACTCGAGCATGGAGGTTACCGCCTCGTTTATACGCATTTCAAAGCCTTTGAGCCTGTCGCAGAGAGCCGGGTATTCCTCAAACACGGTGAGCGGTATATTGTCGAAATAGTCAAGCAGGCATTCCTTTTCCGGGTATATAAGGGAAATATACTTATCGGCGGCTGCAAGCTCCCGATCGGATTTAAGAGCCTCCAGTTCGCCTGACAGCACCTGTTTCTGTGCTTCGTCCTTAGCGCGTCTGAGCTGTGCCGTTATCGTCTCCTGAAGCTCTTTGCCGATCTCTTCCGATATCAGTACCTCACGCGCCGGCGAAATTTGGAAGGAATCTATATTCTCAATCCGGCGCTGAGTAATGGTGTCGAATATGCCGATTTGTTCAATCTCGTCGCCGAAAAAATCGATCCTGACCGGATATTCTGAGCGGGAGGGATAGACATCAATAATTCCTCCGCGGTTCGAATATTGACCGGTACCGTCAACCATTTCAGTGCGAGTGTAACCCGCGGAATTCAGAAATTTGATGAGTTTGTCAACATCCATGCTGTCGCCGAGCGTCAGGTTCAGCGTTGACGCAGCCAGGGAATCCCTCGGAATGGTGTATTGCAGCGCCGCGTCGGGAGTGGCGACAACAGCGTCGCAGCTTCCCGAGATCACATTTGACAACACATGCAGCCTCTCATGCTCAAAGTCATGGGAGGCGGCGGCGTTATGGAAGACGAAATCGCGCAGCGGGAAGGGAAGCGCCCTTAGCCCTACGCTTTCAAGACTGTCGCAGATGCGTCTGACGGCTCTTTCGTCCGGGACGACGAATAATACAGGCTGCCCGTACAGACGGCGGATGTCCTCGCAGAGAGCCGCGTAGAATGCGTACATAGCGCCTTCGCAAAGCCCGGTCACCTGCAGCGGTCTGGGACTGCCTGAACGCGCCTGTACCCCGATTATCTGCAATGCATCGCCGTAAATGTGTTCGCGGCGTATGCTGTCGGTGATTATTTTCATATCGGCAGTCAGATACCGTTATAGGTACTCATGGCGGTTTCAAAGTCGCCTTTCACAATGAGTTCGGCAGCCGGAAGCACATTCTCGATACAGCGGAAAACCGCCTCCTGATCGGATTTCGGAATGTCTCCAAGCACCCAGTCGGCAAGATCAAAGCCTTCCGGCGGCGAGCCGACGCCGAGACGTATCCGCGGGAATTCTTCCGAGCCGAGATGGTATATAATGCTCTTAAGTCCCTTCTGTCCGCCTGCGCTGCCTTTGCGGCGTATGCGCATACGGCCCGGCGGGAGGGAAATGTCGTCGGATATGACTGTGATGTTCTCGGGTGCAATCTTATAGAAGTCGGCTGCCTCGCGGACGGCAATGCCCGATTCGTTCATATATGTCTGCGGCTTGAGCAGAAGCACTCCCTCGCCGCCAATGACACATTCGCCGCAGAGGGCGCTGAAGCGCGCGCGCGTGATTTTTATGTTGAGCTTCTGCGATATGTAATCCATACATATGAAGCCTATATTGTGGCGATTGTGAAGATACTTATCCCCGGGGTTTCCCAGTCCGCACAGTATGCGGGTTATCGGTGTCTTAAGTGTCGGCTGAGTTTCGATTTTTCTGAAAAGATCAAATATGTCGCTCATAGTATTCCTGTGTTTGCTTGGACGGATGTTGTATTACGGCAACATGTTGTAGAATAATATCACAAAATGGTTAACGATTCAAGACCAAAGCGTAATATTTCATATCAGGACGTATATGAGGATTGCTCCGCAAACGCAGCGGCGGTCAAGATAAATTGCAGCAAAAAGCGGTGTTAAACTGAATGGGATTTGTCGAGAGTAATGATAATTTAAGATTCTGTAAATTATACCCGAAATAGTTGATATTTTTAACATTATGTGTTATAATTCTCAAGTCCTAAGAAAAAATAATATTTAACCTGGAGGTATAATCCCATGAGCAAGAAATTTGTATACTTGTTCTCCGAGGGCAACGCCGGTATGCGCGAGCTTCTCGGCGGTAAGGGCGCCAACCTTGCCGAAATGACTAAAATCGGTCTCCCTGTTCCTCAGGGCTTCACCATCACAACCGAAGCCTGCACCCAGTATTATGAGGACGGCAAACAGATCAACCCTGAGATAATGGCTCAGATCATGGAATATATCGAGAAGATGGAGAAGATTGCCGGCAAGAAGTTCGGCGACAAGGATAACCCGCTTCTCGTTTCTGTTCGTTCCGGCGCAAGAGCTTCCATGCCCGGTATGATGGATACCATACTCAATCTCGGTCTTAACGATGAGGTTGTCGAGGCTATGGCGAAGAAGTCCGGCAACCCGCGCTGGGCTTACGACTGTTACAGAAGATTTATTCAGATGTACTCCGATGTCGTTATGGAAGTCGGCAAGAAGTACTTCGAAGAACTTATCGACGAGATGAAGAAAAAGAAGGGCGTAAAGCAGGACGTCGAGCTTACAGCCGATTGCCTGAAGGAGCTCGCAGAGCAGTTCAAGGCAGAGTACAAAGCCAAGATCGGTTCTGACTTCCCGTCCGACCCGAAGGAGCAGCTTATCGGTGCCATAGAGGCGGTATTCCGTTCCTGGGATAACCCGAGAGCCAATGTATACCGCCGCGACAACGACATCCCCTATTCCTGGGGCACCGCTGTCAACGTACAGGAAATGGTATTCGGCAACATGGGTGAAGACTGCGGAACCGGCGTTGCGTTTACCCGCGACCCCGCTACCGGTGAGAACAAGATCATGGGTGAGTTCCTTACCAACGCACAGGGTGAGGACGTTGTTGCCGGCGTACGCACCCCCATGCCCATCGAACAGATGGCAGATAAGTTCCCGGCTGCCTACAAACACTTCCTTGAGGTTTGTAAAATTCTTGAGGATCACTATCATGATATGCAGGATATGGAGTTTACCATAGAGAATGAGAAACTCTATATACTCCAGACCAGAAACGGTAAGAGAACTGCTCAGGCCGCTCTCCAGATCGCCGTTGATCTCGTAGCCGAGGGGCGCAAGACCGAGCAGGAAGCGGTTCTTATGATTGACCCGAGAAACCTCGACACACTTCTCCATCCTCAGTTTGACACCAAGGCTCTCAAGGCAGCCAATGTTATCGGCAAGGGTCTCAACGCTTCCCCCGGCGCAGCCGGCGGTAAGGTTGTATTCACCGCAGAGGATGCAAAGGCCAGTGCAGCACGCGGCGAGAAGGTCATTCTCGTTCGTCTCGAGACCTCTCCCGAGGATATTGAGGGCATGAAGGCGGCTCAGGGTATTCTCACCGTTCGCGGCGGTATGACCTCTCATGCGGCAGTCGTTGCACGCGGCATGGGCAAGTGCTGTGTATCCGGCTGCGGCGAAATAAAGATGGATGAAGCAAACAAGAAGTTCGAGCTTGCCGGCAAGACCTACAAGGAAGGCGACTTCATATCCCTCGACGGTTCCACCGGTAAGATTTACGACGGTCTTATTCCCACCACCGACGCTGTCATCTCCGGCAACTTCGGCACTATCATGGGCTGGGCTGATAAGTACAGAACCATGACCGTTCGTACCAACGCCGACACTCCCGCCGACGCCAGAAAGGCTCGTGAGTTGGGCGCTGAGGGTATCGGTCTCTGCCGTACCGAGCATATGTTCTTCGGCGAGGGCAGAATCGAAGCTTTCCGCGAAATGATCTGCTCCGAGACACTCGAAGAGAGAGAAGCGGCTCTTGCAAAGATTCTTCCGATGCAGCAGGCTGACTTCGAGGCTCTTTATGAGGCTCTCGAGGGTGCTCCCGTTTGCATCCGTTTCCTTGACCCGCCGCTCCATGAGTTTGTTCCTACCGAGGAAGCCGACATCGTGGCTCTCGCAGCTGCTCAGAAGAAGTCTGTTCAGCAGATTAAGAGCCTCATCTCGGGTCTCCATGAGTTCAACCCGATGATGGGTCATCGCGGATGCCGTCTTGCCGTTACCTATCCCGAAATCGCCAGAATGCAGACCACCGCGGTTATCCGCGCTGCTATAAACACCAAGAAGGCTCATGCAAACTGGGATGTCAAGCCCGAGATCATGATTCCGCTGGTCGGCGAAGTCAAGGAGCTCAAGTTTGTCAAGCAGGTAGTCATCGAGACCGCAGACGCCGAGATCGCAGCTTCCGGCATCAAGCTCGACTACAAGGTCGGTACCATGGTTGAGATTCCGAGAGCCTGCCTCACCGCAGACGAAATCGCTGCCAATGCAGACTTCTTCAGCTTCGGCACAAACGACCTCACCCAGATGACTTTCGGTCTGTCACGTGATGACGCCGGCAAGTTCCTCAACGCTTACTACGAAACCAAGATTTATGAGAACGATCCCTTTGCAAAGCTCGACCAGATCGGCGTAGGCAAGCTCATGAAGATGGCTATACAGCTCGGCAGACCTGCTAACCCGGATCTTCACGTGGGTATCTGCGGCGAGCACGGCGGCGATCCGGCATCGGTTGAGTTCTGCAACTCCCTCGGCCTTGATTATGTATCATGCTCTCCCTTCAGAGTACCGATCGCCCGTCTCTCTGCCGCTCAGGCAGCCATCAAGCAGGCGAAGTAATCCCCAAGGTATTCCGGTTTGACAGATCGGGCGTCCCGATGTGTTGAATGTTGAAAACATAAAATGAAATCCCTGCCGTCAGGTCACCGAAGCTCTGACGGCAGGGATTTTTGTATCGGTTATATTATATCCGTCCTGAAATTGTTTATGTCATTTGATACGCAGAAAATTAAAGATTGCAGTATGGCAAATCACTTGAAAAAATCAAAAACATATGATATAGTATGAAAAAATAAAGTCACTCGGAACGACTGAATTGAAGGAGATTCTTGATGAAAATAACAAATGATATCAGATATGTGGGGGTCAATGACCATAAAATCGACCTGTTTGAGGGACAATACAAAGTGCCGAACGGAATGGCATATAACTCATATGTCATCATGGATGAAAAAGTCGCCGTAATGGACACGGTTGACAGGAACTTTACACACGAATGGCTTGATAATCTTGCGGGCGTTCTCGGAAACAGAAAACCGGATTATCTGATTGTTCAGCACATGGAGCCGGATCACAGCGCCAATATAGTCAACTTTTTGATTGCTTATCCTGACGCAGTCGTCGTTTCATCGGATAAAGCGTTAAAAATGATGTTAAACTTTTTCGGCTCGGATTTCTCGGACAGAAGAATAGTAGTCGGAGATAACGATACTCTTGCGCTCGGAAAGCATATGTTGACCTTTGTGACAGCACCGATGGTACATTGGCCGGAAGTAATTGTAACCTATGACAGTGCGGACAAAGTTCTGTTCTCGGCAGACGGCTTCGGCAAATTCGGTGCGCTCGATATAGATGAGGACTGGGACTGTGAGGCACGCAGGTACTATTTCGGTATTGTAGGCAAATACGGCGCGCAGGTTCAGACGCTTCTGAAAAAAGCATCCACTTTGGATATTGAGATAATCTGTCCGCTTCACGGCCCGGTGTTAAGTGAGAATCTTGGACACTATCTCTCTCTTTACGATACATGGTCATCATACGGAACCGAAAGCGAAGGTATTGTGATTGCTTACACTTCGGTTTACGGAAATACGAAAAAAGCTGTCGAGCTTCTTGCTGAAAAGCTGAAAGCCAACGGATGTCCCAAAGTAGTGGTAACCGACCTTGCCCGAGATGACATGGCGGAGGCTGTTGAGGATGCATTCCGCTACGGTAAAATCGTCCTTGCGACCACAACCTACAACGCTGATATCTTCCCGTTCATGAGAGAGTTTATAAATAATCTGACCGAACGCGGCTTCAGGAATAAGACAGTAGGACTCATTGAAAACGGCTCTTGGGCGCCTCTGGCGGCAAAGGTAATGAAGAGAATGCTGGATGGCTGCAAGAATCTGACATTCACCGATGCCAATGTCAGAATCACTTCTGCACTGAATGATGACAGCAAAGCCCAGATCGACGCAATGGCTGCCGAACTGACAAAAGAATATGTCGCGCAAAACGGCAACACAGCAAATAAAAACGATATGACCGCTTTGTTCAAGATTGGATACGGTTTATATGTTGTGACTTCCAATGACGGCAAGAAAGACAACGGCTTAATTGTCAATACGGTCACGCAGGTAACCAACACCCCGAACCGCATCGCGGTCTGCATCAACAAGCAGAATTACTCGCACCATATAATCAAGCAGACCGGTGTCATGAATGTCAACTGTCTTTCTGTTGATGCGCCATTCTCGGTATTCCAGTCGTTCGGATTCAGAAGCGGAAGAAATGTCGATAAATTCGATGATATCAAAGTTCTTCGTTCGGACAACGGGTTGGTTTTCCTGCCTCAGTATATAAATGCGTTCATGTCACTTAAGGTTGAACGTTATGTTGACTTGGATACTCACGGAATGTTCATATGCTCCGTTACGGAGGCACGCGTTATTTCCGAGAGGGAAACAATGACATATACATTCTATCAGGAAAATGTCAAGCCGAAGCCTAAAACCGAGGGTAAAAAGGGTTTTGTCTGCAAAATATGCGGCTATGTATATGAGGGCGAAGAACTGCCGGAAGATATTATTTGCCCGCTGTGCAAGCACGGCGCTGCGGATTTCGAGCCGATAAAATAATATTACAGCTTAAATGACACAAAACCCTTCCGATTCGGTGTTAAACACATTCGGGCAGGGTTTTTATAAATAATTTTGTATTGACAATCGATTCAGGATATGGTATAATTATTAAATCTTTAAGTGCGAAATGACAGTCGCAATTATGTCGGCTGAATCAGCCGGATGATTATTCACATCCGGACGGGTTTATATGTTTTCCGCGACTGTTAGGGAGGAATATGCAAGTGAAAATTTACGAAGAGCTGCAGGCGAGAGGTCTTATAGCCCAGGTGACCGATGAGCCGCAGATACGTGAGCTGATAAACAACGGCGGCGCTAAGTTCTATATCGGCTTCGACCCGACCGCAGACTCGCTTCATGTCGGTCATTTTATGGCGCTCTGCCTGATGAAGAGACTCCAGGTGGCAGGCAACAAGCCGGTTGTACTGCTTGGCGGCGGTACCGGTATGATTGGCGATCCGTCCGGCAGAAGCGATATGCGCGCGATGCTTGCCGAAGACACCATTAATTACAACTGCGAGTGCTTCCGCCGTCAGATGAGCCGCTTTATAAAATTCGGCGATGACGATGCTATAATCGTCAACAACGCCGACTGGCTGATGGAGCTTAAATACATCGAGCTGCTCCGTGATGTGGGGGCTTGTTTCTCGGTAAACAATATGCTTCGCGCCGAGTGCTACAAGCAGCGCCTGGAGAAGGGGCTGAGTTTCCTTGAATTCAACTACATGATTATGCAGTCATATGACTTCCTCTATCTGCACAACAACTACGGCTGCAACATGCAGTTCGGCGGTGACGACCAGTGGAGCAACATGCTCGCCGGTACCGAGCTTATCCGCCGCAAGACCGGCGACGACGCATATGCGATGACAATAACGCTGCTGCTCAACAGCGAGGGCAAAAAGATGGGCAAGACCGCGAAGGGAGCCGTTTGGCTTGATCCGAATAAGACCTCTCCCTTTGAGTTCTACCAGTACTGGCGCAATGTTGATGATGCCGATGTGATGAAGTGTATCCGTATGCTCACCTTTATCCCGATCGAAGAGATTGAAGCAATTGACAAGTGGGATGACAGCCGTATAAACGAAAAGAAAACCCTGCTTGCTTACGAACTCACCAAGCTCGTACACGGCGAAGAAGAGGCAGATAAAGCTCAGAAGACCACCGCCGCGCTTTTCTCGGGCGGTGATGATGACAGCAACATGCCCACAACCGAGCTGGATGCAGCTTCCGTACCGGCGGAAGGCATGAACATCGTTGAACTTATGATTGCCTGCAAACTAGCTCCCAGCAAGGGTGAAGCAAGGCGCCTCATCCAGCAGGGCGGCATCACCGTCGACGGCGAGCAGATAACTGCTATTGACGCGGTGATATCGGCAGAGGATCTGAAAGCAGGTGTCAAAATACGCAAAGGCAAGAAGGTTTACCACAGAGCGATTATCAAATAAAATAGTGCAAATAAAGAATCGGGACGGTTTTACGCCGTCCCTATTCTTTATTTGCGTGTTAAAGAGGCATATCGTTAAGCATATACTCGCATGATGTAATGTATAGAGGGTGGATTACACCAAAAAACATTACATCATGACTGGCGGCTCATTTGTGGCGAATGAAAAGACAGTTATGATAAAGGAGGGATGCCCTCAAACCTACCGTAACTGTCA
>JAAZAV010000002.1 GCA_012514145.1 Clostridiales bacterium
AAGTGGGTCACCCATTTTACTGAGCCTGTCAAGGCGATTATCTTCGGCAAAAAAATTTATCTGTTTCATAGGTATATTATATCATATTTGGGCGAATATTGCATGAGGTTTTTAGAGATGCCCATTATATAATTGAATAATTGTGCTGTCAACCGTTAATTTTATGAATTTTTACAGACAGGCAAATTGCTCATATCGAAAGCAGCCGCGCCGGATTTTTACGCACCAGCTTCGATATCTGTTTTTCGGCAACTCCCAGTTCCCTCAGCTCGGGAAGCAGCTGTTTATGTATTGTTGTAAAAGAGCGGCCGTAACCGTCGTTCTTTCTGCTTTCCCAGTCGGCATCGCCGAAATCGACATATGCGAAGAAATCGTGGGAAAGGACTATCCTGTCCTCCCGGCCTCTTGCGATAAGCGCAGCTATGGTTTTTGCCTGCCGCTTGTAAGCTCCGGGGTATATGCGGTCAAATCCCAGGCTGCAGCCGCTTTTTAATACGTCATCCAGATAGTCCGGGTCATAGCTGTCGCTGGCGTGTCCTATCACCACCTTTGACAGATCGGCGCCCGCGGCATCGAATATCTCGAGCTGACGGAAGGGGGTCTTCGCGCTGTGGTTGTTGTGGGCAAACAGGGGCAGTCCCGTCTCGCGCTGCACTATCGCCATGGTGGTTAACATCATGACATTGATGTCGGTGAAGCCCTGCTCCCCCGTGGCGCACTTCAGAATGCCCGGACGGACATCGGTTCCGTCCACGCCCTTTTCACATTCTTCAATAAAATACCGGGCAAAGCGTTCGGGGGTCTTGCCGGCAAAGGTAATTGCCTCGCTCGTATATACGCCGCTCGACGCCACCACATTGACGCCTGAACGCTCCGACACCTCGCGTATTATGCCGATGTCGCGTCCCAGGTCGGCGGGTGTGCCGTCTATTATCGTGGCGACACCGCATTCGGTCTTTGCCGCCGAAAACAGCCGCACCGCCTTTTCAATCAGCTCATCGCGTCTGAACCATCGCTCGCCGAATGCCATTCGCATTGAAGGGTCGCAGCATACCACATGTTCGTGAAAAAGGACGTCGCCGAGGGAGTCGGCGGATATTGAACCGAGTACCGTGTTTATCATTGTCTTTAATTATATTACATACATTTATGACCGAACAGATGATATCATCTGCCGGCACGGCTTGTCAACAGTATTTTTGTTGATTTTCACGGAGCGGTAACATAGAAACGCCCCGTCCGTGAGAACAGGGCGTTTCTGACAGATATTGATCTTTTATAACTCCTGCTCGCAGGCAGACGGGTAAACTGAAGCGAATTACTTCAGCTCTACCTCCGCGCCGGCTTCCTCGAGCTGCTTCTTGAGAGCCTCGGCCTCTTCCTTGGAAGCGCCTTCCTTGATAGCCTTCGGAGCAGCCTCGACCAGATCCTTGGCATCCTTCAGGCCGAGACCGGTGATCTCGCGGACAACCTTGATAACGTTGAGCTTGGATGCGCCGGCACCCTTGAGGATAACGTCGAACTCGGTCTGCTCTTCAACAACGGGAGCGGCGGCAGCGGCAACGCCGACAGCAGCTACGGGAGCCGCGGAAACGCCGAACTCCTCCTCGAGAGCCTTAACCAGATCGGCAAGCTCAAGGATGGTGAGAGTCTTTATAGAATCAAGAATAGCAGTGATCTTCTCGGTAGACATTGTAAATACCTCCATTAATAAGTATGTGTTTTTAATTATACCGCATCATTTTGAGCCGTGATGCCCGGCTTTACCCCTGTGCCTGACTTGATATCGGACAGCGGGCGGGTTCGGTGTCCGCGGGGGGCACCGTGAGTTTTTCGGCCGAAATTACTCGGCTTCGGCTGCGGCTGCGGGAGCCTCTTCGCCGCTGTTCTCCTTGTCGATCTTCGCCTGGAGCACATAAGCCAGACCGTAGAGAGAGGACTGGAGCGAGCCAAGCATCTTCGCGATAAGGGTTTCCTTGCCCGGGATCTCGGCCAGGGCGCTTACGCCTTTGGCATCAAGCACGCCGCCGTCGACAAAACCGGCTTTAAGCTCGAAATTCTCGATTTTCTCGGCGTAGCTCTTAAGGATCTTCGCTGCGGCGACCTGATCCTCCGGGCTTACTGCCAGCGCGGTCATACCCACAAGATAAGGAACCATATCGGGGTAGCCTGCATCGATGCAAGCATGGCGGGTTATGCTGTTCTTGTAAACCTTGTACTGAACGCCTGCTTTGCGGAGCTCGGTACGGAGCGCGGTATCCTGCTCAACAGTAATACCGGTGTACTGAACCAGTACGCCTGCTGCGGCATTCTTAATGGACTCGGAAAGAGCCGCTACCTGTGCCTGCTTTTCTTCAAGGATTTTCTTACTCGGCATTTGGGTGATTCACCTCCTGTATTATTATGACGAAGGCTTTTCTACTGTGCCTTTAATTTCGCGTGGGCAAATAAAAAAGCTTTCCGGACAGCACAAACCGACGGAAAGCATAATACACTTTCAGTTGACCGGAATCTCTTCCGGCTGTCCATCGGCAGGATTTACGGCAAGGCGAAAAGCCCGCTAACCTGCTGTCTTAGGTCACTCTGGCATAATACCACAAATGCAATTAAATGTCAAGGGTTACAGACAAATTTTCGGTTTTTTGTAAATTGCAAGAATAATTGCCCAAGGTTTTAAAGAAGTTAACAGTTACAAAAAGGCTGCCAATTGGTAAGCGGATTTATATCCAAGAATTTTGCGAGGATAGTTATTCACCCAGTCTTCG
>JAAZAV010000027.1 GCA_012514145.1 Clostridiales bacterium
ATCCGCCGCCAGCTGTCAAGCTCGCGGTAATACAGACCGGATACTCTCCCGTCATCCTCGCGCAGAAGGATGATATCGCCTCTCTGCAGCTGTCCAACTTTGTTGTGCAGCAGCAGTGAGTAAATCCTTTGGCACAGATGCCTGTCCTCGTCCCCGGTCATCCGCTCGATAACGCCTTTGAGATACACGCTGCAGTCCCTCTCGGCGGGCAGCTTGTCATCCCTGACCAGCTCCGCAAAGCGCTTTTGCGGACGGAAGGCGGCCATGATCTCACTGTTTGCGTTCGGGCGGTAAATTGTGTAGGTCATGATTATATCTCCTCAGTATCTTCGCGGCTATAGAGGCAGCACTTTTCATCATCAATCCATGTGTACATTTCCTCGATTATCCCTCTGACCCCGGCACAATTCGTCGTATTTTTCGGGACAAGCAGGTGTTCAAGGACAAAGGACTGTTCCGCACCGTCGGATGTCGTCCAGTCAATCGTTATCTGATAAGCAGCCCACACAGCAGCCGACAGCCCGACAAGTTTCAAGTAATATTCTTCGCCGCTTACATAGTCGTTTCGGCACCAATGTTCGTTATATTTTTCGGCTAACGCGGCACTTACATCAAACAGCTTTCGCAAGGTTTGAGTTTCTCGCGGTCGCATAACTCCCGCTAATTTGACGGCGAGCCTCTTCCGGTATTCTTTTCTCTCTTTTTTAGTCATTCCCCCGCCCCCTTTTGCCGCCGATAATCCCGGCCGTCGATATGCTCACCCAGCACGTCCATGTAACGCAATGCGTTAATTACGTGCCCGATAACCTCGCTGTCCAGTCCGTTAAACACGCAGTCATCGTCATCTACCGTAATCACCGCCGCCGGACCGTAGATGTCGTAACCGGGCTTGTCGAACAAAGCTGAAGCCGCTTTGTTAAACTCCGCTCGCAGCTCCATGCTGTCGGAATTAAACAGCATAACCAGCGTCTCACCAAAACATGCCCAACACCCAAGGAATTCAATCTTGCTATTCCCGCCCGTCAGCCTCTGGAGCAGCTGCAGGCTCGGCTCCCCTCTCACCGGGATAATGTCATAGCTGCCGTCAGTCCGCAGCTCAAGCACATGTTTGACCTGTTTTGTGTATTGTTTGCTCATATAAATTCCTCGTATTCATCGGTTCTGTGTGTAAGCGTGTGCGTATGTGTTTATGATTCGGATTTCTGCGCCTCCTGAGATTTGCGGAACAGCGGCAGGAAGACCTCCCGCGCCGCCCGGTCGCAGGCCTTTCGGTCGGCCGCAGTCATCGCCGGGGTCTGATCACGGTAGATCGGCACTACCTCGCCGGTGAAGCTGCCGTCAGGCGCTCGAAGGTGTATCTCACCAACCTTGACCTTCTCTGCCATTGTTCTTCCTCCGTTTGTAACCTTTAAGACACTTCCTCAGCAAAAAAAATAGCATCCCGTTCGGCATCTGTATAACCCATTGCTTTGCATATCGCAAAGACTTCCGACACATAAAACTCTGATCTTCCGCTGATTTTGTTATATAAAGCCGAAACCGACATCCCAATAGCTGCCGCAAGGGCTTCCATCGTCAACCCGCGCTTGAGCATGTCGCCTTTTAAAATATTCGCCCGCATTATGGACACCTCCTCTTTGTAACCTTTAAGACACTTTTAACATACCACATCTAAAATCGTTTGTCAATACCTTTTTGACACTTTTCTAAAATATTTTGCATTTGTCTATTGCCTAAACGATACCAAGATGTTATAATAAGCACAAATATCAGGGAAGGATTGATAATTGTGGGCAACGGGAACAAATTGCGCAACCGCCGGAACGAACTCGGTCTTACTTTGGAACAAGTCGGCGACATGTGCGGTGTCAGTAAAACCACTGTTCGCAAGTGGGAAACAGGAGCCATCTCCAACATGCGCCGAGACAAGGTAGTACAGCTTGCCAAAGCTCTGAAAGTTGACATATCCTTTATTCTCGACGAATATGTTAAAGAGCACCCGCCGACCGGCGTCCGCATCCCGGTATACGGCGAGGTCGCGGCAGGTACGCCGATTGAGGCTATTACCGACATCGTGGATTACGAAGAAATCACAGAAAGCATGGCGCGGCGCGGCAATTACATCGCGCTCAAAATACGCGGTGACAGCATGGAGCCCCGCATATACAAAGGCGATATAGTCATCGTCCGCCTGCAGGACAACGTAGAGACCGGCGAACTTGCTATTGTAACAGTCAACGAAGAATCTGCAACCTGCAAGAAGATTAAACACGTTCCCGGCGGAATCATGCTGTTGAGCTTCAACCCCGACTACGATCCGCAGTTTTTCTCCAACAAACAGATCGAGGAATTGCCCGTGAAAATACTCGGTCGTGTTGTTGAAAACCGAAGCAAGTACTGATGCAACGCAACATCGAAAGGCGTGATAAAATGAAAAAGGTTATCACAGCAATTGTTATATTGTTGCTGCTTGGCGGCATTATATTTTACCGTGTTTACGAAGAAAAAATGTATGAAATAATGACTGATAACGTCGTGGACTTGACATTTTTCTTCACAGGCGACGTAAAACTAAAGCCTGGCGAAACCTGCACCGGTAGATATGTGCGCGCAACTCTTCGAGACGAGAACAAATTTGAACCCAGCGACGTAGAATTTGTCAGTAAGTATGATAGCATAGCAACCATCGAATTAGACTATATAGAACCAGGAGGCTATTTATATTACGTAATAACCGCCATTGACGTAGGCGAGACATATGTATATGCTTATGCCCCCGAAACAGATGCGACAACAAAGAAAATCAGAGTTATAGTTGAAGAAGATGATGATTTTTATTACAAAGTTAGATCCATGCCAATTTACTATTATGACGATTCCAAAGAACAAACTCTGCAATTAACAAACATTACAAGCCCATGCAAAAACGGTTCAAATGCTACCGTAAATGTTTGTGGCAAGCCTGACACAAAATACAATATATTAGTAATGTACCAATCAGGACCATGCACCGCCGAGGGGCTTGAACCCAAGATATCCGATGATAAAGGTAACGTGTCGTGGACTTGGAAGATTGACAACGACATAAAACAAGGGGAACATAAAATTTTTATCACCGGGGACAGTGAAGAAATGATTTGGTTCTTTATTTATATATATTAGGGAGAGCTTTATAATATAAAAAACCGCTTTCCTGTCTGTAGCTTTATGAAAGGCGTGATTGAATGAAAAAATCTGTCACCTCGATAAAAATCTACCCTCATATTATTGCGCTTGTGATAATTATTATAATTGTCTCCTTCTACTCCTACTTTTATGAAAAACACAGATTGTCAAACAACGTAATAGGCTTCAAGTTTTCACAAACAAATGATGTTATACTTAAACAAGGCGATGTAAGCATCGGAAGATACTTACAAGTGTTTCTTCGCGACAAGGACGCATTTAACGCAACAGAGGTCGAATTGTGCAGCTGGGACGAGAATGTGGCAACTATTGAACTTGATATTGAAAAACCCGGCGGTTATTTGTTCTACAAAATCACTGCCGTCGGCGTTGGTGAAACATATGTTTGCGCAAACGCAAAATATAATTCGCGGTGTTCAGCACTGATTAAGGTTGTTGTCAATGATTATTATAGCATGAGCGGAACCATGTATAATTATGATTACCACGCCGCAAAATCTTATATGCTTAAACTGATAAGCGTCACAAGCCCCTGTATAAATGGTTCAAAAGCCACCGCAAAGATATGCGGCATACCTAACGCAACATATTATATTAAAATAAGTTACCGGCCAACAGGAATTCACACAACAAAACTCGAACCCAAGACATCAGACGCAAACGGTATTATTACATGGACATGGGATATTCCAAAAGACACAATTGAAGGCAACCATAACATTATTGTAGCAGGCGACAGCGGCGAACTAATATCATTCTCCTTCGAGACATATCAGGGTTAATACAATTATTAAAAGTTTCACTTACGCTCCGCCTTCCTGTCTGTAACTTTATGAAAGGCGTGATTTAATGAATGCCGATCGCCTCAACAGGCGCCTTATCATCATTATTGTCGCAGGTGTTGTTGTAATTGTCATTTGTTCCTACAACCTTTTCGGTGGAAAGGCATCCAAATCATACGAGAGCACAAAAGAAACCTATAGTATAAGCAGCTACATACCGAAACACACTTACAATGCGGACAAAGCAATAAAGCTGAAGCTGGTAAGCGTAACAAGCCCGTGCAGAAACGGTAAAAACGCCACTGTAAAGATTTCCGGCAAACCTGATACCCGGTACTTTATCGAGGTGATATATTCATCCGGAGCAAGCAAAGCGGCAGGGCTCGGTCCAAAAACATCTGACAACAAGGGCAATGTGTCCTGGACTTGGAGAGTCGGAAGCAACACAAAGGAAGGCGAACACCCGATTATAATCACAGGCGGCGGCGAAGAACTCACCTTGTCCTTCGAAACGCATAGATAACAAAACGCCGTAAGAAAGGAGAGATAACCATAAACGCCGTAATATATGCGCGGTACTCATCTGATAATCAAACTGAGCGCTCTATCGAGGGGCAGCTCGAGGATTGCAGGACATACGCCGCGGCTCATGACATTAACATTGTCGGCGAGTACATCGACCGCGCCCGCTCGGGCACCAGCATCAAAGGCCGAACCGCTTTTCAGAATATGCTGCGCGATTCCGAGAAACAGCTGTTTGATCTCGTGCTCGTCTACAAAATAGACCGCTTTTCCCGCAACCGCTATGATATAGCCATCTGCAAGGCGAAGCTAAACAAAAACCATGTAAAGGTGATTTCGGTCACCGAATACATATCAGACACGCCGGAAGGCATAATGCTTGAATCAATGCTTGAAGGCATGGCGGAGTATTACAGCGCCAACCTCAGCCAGAACGTCAAGCGCGGTCAGCGCGTAGCCAGAGAGCGCGGCACTTTTACAGGCGGTAAGGCGCCCTACGGTTACCGCGTAGAGAATAAGCGGGTAGTTGTGGACGAAACCGAGACAGAGGCGCTGCGCTATGTTTTCAGCGAGTATGCCGCCGGTACTCGTTTGCGCGACATAATAGATTACCTTAATGAAAAAGGCTACAAGCCGCGTACCGGCTTGACATTCACAGTTAACAGTATGCAGGTTGCACTCCGCAACCGTAAATACCTTGGTGAGTTTGTTGTCGGCGGCGTAAATTATCCCGATGTATACCCGCAGATTATTGACAACGACACATTTGCCGCCGTCCAGAAGCGCATTGATGCCGTCAGACGTGCCCCGGCGGCAGGAAAAGCAAAAGTTGATTATCTGCTGCAAGGTAAAGCCTTCTGCGGTCACTGCGGCGCTAATATGGTAGGCGAAAGCGGGCGGGGAAGAAACGGCAACACACATAATTATTACGCCTGCGCCGCGAAAAAGAAAGAACACACCTGCGACAAAAAGAACGAACGCAAAGACGCACTTGAACTCTATGTCACTGAGCAAACTCTGAAACACGTCCTTGTGCCGGAACGCATAGATTACATTGCCTTCCGCCTTTCCGCCGAATACGAAAAGGAATTTTCGGCGTCCGGCATCGGCAAGCTGGAACGTGACATAGAAGAAGTCGAGCGCGAAATCGAGAGCTGCATAGATACGATTGTAGCCGCCCGCGGGTCCGCCAAAGTTGCCGAGCGGATAAACGCCAGGGTTGAGGATTTAAGCATAAAAAAAGAGGAGCTCGAATCTGAGCTCGCTCAATTGCGCATAGCCGTATCGCACAAATGCACTCCGGACGACTTTCGTCTCTGGCTGCGTTCCTTCTCCGTTTTAGACCTTACAGACGAGGACGCCCGACGCCGGATAATAGACACCTTTGTTTCCGCCGTGTATGTGTTTGATGACAAGCTGCTTGTCTATTACAACATTTCCCACGACGGTGAGGGAGTTGTATACGAGGACGCAATCAAGGACATAGACGCCATCACAGGCGGTTCGGATTTCGCGCGCTCCGCTCCGCCACGGCTTTTCGCCGCAACATCGGAAGGTGGTCGATTGGCCGCCTTCTTTTTCCCGTTTGAACATATTTCGGATTTTTCCTGTCGTGATGCGGATTTATCCGCATTGTGCGATATAATGACTCGATTCTCGACACTCAAACACAGTTGCGGGTAATTATCTATTAACCATGAAAAAAGAAAAATATCAACCGGTTCGTCGCTGCGCCGAATGTGAGCACGCCTCAATTCTTGCTGATTCAAATCTGCTGTGCCGTTATGCAGGTGTGGTTCCCCTGGAGTATGTCTGCCGGCGTTTCAGATACGACCTGCTTAAGCGCGTTCCGAAACCGCTGCCGAAAATTGAACCACCGTCTCCCGAGGAGTTGATTTTAGATGAGAATTAAACTCGTTGCCGTATATTCCGCGGCATTGCTTCTGTTGGTCTGTCTGCTTGCCGGATGCGCCGGATCGGTATCGGCCGATGAACCGTCGGTTACTTATGACGGTCGTGTGACAGCCGTATCGCGTACCCCTGACACCGACCTCGATCTGACCCTGCGCCGGCCTGCCGAGTTCACCGGAACCGCAGTTCCGGTTCAGAGCGTTCCGTCTGCCAGCGGTGACTTTTCGCTGCGTTTTATTGCGGCGGGAGACAATATAATACACGAAAATGTCTATATTGACGCTGCTTCCCGTGCAGGAGAAGGTGAAGAATACAGTTTTGTCAGCATGTATGACGATATAGCCGAGTTGGTTTCTTCTGCTGATATCGCCTTTGTAAACCAGGAGACGCCTGTCTGCGGGCGTGAGCTTGGAGGGTATTCGGGCTATCCGAACTTCAATTCCCCACCTGAAACGGTTGACGCACTGCTGGAACTGGGCTTCGACATTGTCAACATCGCGAATAACCACATGCTCGACAAGCGTGAAGAAGGGCTTCTGAACTTCATTGACTTCATGGAGACGAAGGATGTGCTGCTTCTCGGAGCCTACCGCGATGCGGCTGACTATGACAACATACGGGTTTATGAGACAAACGGTATCAAGATAGCTTTTCTTTCATATACATACAGCACCAACGGCATGACCTTAAACAAGGGCAGCAAACATATTATCCCTCTGATAAACGAGAAGGATATCACAAGGCAGGTCAGTCTTGCAAAGGAAGCAGGTGATCTTGTGTTCGTCTCGATTCACTGGGGTACCGAGGATCAGTTTACACCCGATGCCTCCCAGAAGAAATACAGTCAGCTTATGTCAGATCTGGGAGTTGATGTAATAATAGGTCATCATCCCCATGTAGCCGGGCCGGTAAAGTGGCTGAGCGGCGCCGGCGGAAACAAAACTCTCTGTATCTATTCACTCGGCAACCTGATTTCCACCATGCTTTACCCGCAGAATATGGTGGGGGGCATTGCCGGGTTCGATATTGTTCGCCGCGACGGTGTGCTCTCCATAGAAAATCCGGTTTATACCCCCATCGTATGCCATTATGATATTACCCGGCTGAATCTTCAGGTATATCTCATGGAGAATTACACCGAGGAACTCTGCAAGGCTCACGGCGCTCAGAAGCGCGGTGCCTTTACTCTCAACAGACTGAAGAGATACATCACTGATACGATTGATGCCGAATTCCTGCCGGAATGGCTTATCGGCTGAAAATCTGATTGATATTACTATCCCCCGTACAAAAGGTTCGTACTTAAACCTTTTTGTGCGGGGGTTCTTGTTATATGATTCCTATTATCATGCCCGTCTGTCTCTTTCATTGTGTTTTTTCAACAAAAAGGAGAACCGCGCAAAATACACAGTTCTCCGGGTTCTTTAGTTTGCCGTTCCGTATTCCACGGAATCGGGAATGACTATTTTTCTTATATCCGCACCGACTGCGGTCAGCTTGCCGACCAGATTGTCATATCCGCGTTCAATGTGGAAAATCTCATCAATTTCGGTACGCCCTTTGCAGCAAAGACCGGCGATAACCATCGCCGCACCGGCACGCAGATCCATTGCCCTCACAGGGGCTGCCTGCAGAGTGGTTCCGCCCTCTATTATAGCCGTCCTGCCGTCCACTATTATGCTGGCGCCCATTAGCCTGAGTTCTTCTACGTATTTGAAACGGTTTTCAAATATGCTCTCAGTCAGAAAACTGACCCCGTTTGCCTGACACAGCAGGACGCACATCTGCGGCTGCATGTCGGTAGGAAAACCGGGATATGGCAGTGTCTTGATATTTATGCGATTCAAGTCACCGGAACGGGTGACATAGACATAGTCGTCATATTCTTCGACTATTACGCCCATCTCCTCCAGCTTTGCGGTTATGGATTCAAGATGCTTTGGAATGACATTGCGAACAACCATGGCACCGCCGGTGGCAGCTGCCGCTATCATAAATGTGCCCGCCTCTATCATGTCAGGAATAATGGCATAGGTGCAGCCGCGCAGCTTCTCTACACCGCGCACTCTTATGGTATCGGTTCCCGCGCCGGTTATACGCGCCCCGCAGGTGTTGAGAAAGTTTGCGACGTCAACGATGTGAGGTTCACGGGCAGCGTTCTCTATAACAGTCATACCCTTCGCCAGCACTGCGGCTAATATAACATTTATTGTGCCGCCCACGGTTACCATGTCGAAATAAACGCTGCTGCCGCGCAGACCGTACTTAGCCTCTGCAACGACACAGCCGCTGTCCACACTGACCTCCGCGCCGAGAGCCTCAAAGCCTTTGATATGCTGGTCGATGGGACGTACTCCGAAATCGCAGCCGCCGGGATATCCCACGCAGGCACGGCCGTATCTGCCCAGCTCTGCACCTAACAGGTAGTATGATGAACGCATCTTACGCACAAGGTCGAAGGGGGAAGATCCGCCCTCCGCATCGCGGGAGTCAATCTCCACGGTGTCCTTGGCAAGCATGCGTACACGGCAGCCGATACTCTGCATTATCTCGAGCGAGAGTGCGACATCGTTAATCGCCGGGAGATTCTCTATTACGCAGACACTGCCGGTAAGAAGGCTTGCGAATATTATCGGGCATGCCGCGTTTTTCATTCCGCTTATATCGACCGGTCCCCTCAGCGGAGTACCGCCGTTAATCACGTACTTTTCCATATATTATCACCCTTGGCGAGCAATCTTTCACAATAACTTTGTAGGATTTTTAACAAAAACACTAAAGCGGACACATCGCATACGCCCGCCAGTTTACCAAGCATATTATAGCACACAAACAGCTAAAAGGCAAGTATGTTTTTTGTAATATCGCAACCTGCATCATATTCCGGGATTATGACGGCGTTTGCAGTTATTTTACCAAGCGGGGTTCCCTTACAATGCGAATATGCTGCCGGTTACCGCATTGCGCACTCTGCTGCTGCCATCGGAATAGCCTACACGCCATGCCGGTATCAGATAGTAGGTGCTGCGGTCAGAACTCCAGTTGACGCAATACTCCTCATTAAGATATGTCACCCGGTGCTCGAGTTCCGTGTCGGCATTCTCTCTGCGCTCGTCAAGATAATCTTTCTCCATGAACAGGATATTAACCTGGTCGTAGGAGTCCGCCCGGTAACTGCTCTGACCCTCACAGCAGCTTTCGAATATAAGCACGCCGGAAAAGCAGATTACCGTATTTCCGTCGTAGATCACCGTTACCTCACACTGAACGGAAGGCAGCCCCGAGAAGCTCTGACGACAGACAGCCGCATACCGGCCGGTATTGGCGTCACGCACAATCGAAATCACCGACAGAGTCACTCCAAGCTTTTTAAAATGTCTGACTATATCTCTCTCGGCATTATAAGGCTGAGTGATTTCTTCCGATTCTACATTAAATGGCGCGGTACCGCCGTTATACAGATAATCGGATGCCGCCTCTGCATAATTATATAGCTCGGTTCCGCCTGATGTCCAGCGGAGCGTGAACGGATCATATGAAAAAAACTCCGCCGATGCCGATTCAGAGACGGGTGCCGAAGAAGCCTTGTACCCCGCAGATGATACCGAATGTATCTCGCCCGTCGGCGTTTGCGAGGATATACCCTCCTCACCTAACAGAAGCAGCGCAACAGACTTGTGATAGCCTTCGCCCGGCTTGCCGATTATGACACCAGCCGAGGATTTTTTCGCCGGAATCACCTCCGGAGCGACAGCAATTCCGCCATCCTGCAGAAGTTCAACGGTACTCGCAATTGTATCACTGTCGATGTAGTGATTGCTACGGTACTGCACCGCCAAGCTGATTCCGAGAAAAATATCCGCCGCAGCCATCAGGATGATAAGTACGTTTTTTACCTTACTCCAATTCATAAATCAAATCTCTGTCGGAAAAAGCTACCGTCCACTCGGATATTATATTCTGTCCTGCCCCTGCCGGGCTGTCGTTCATAACAAATGCCGGACGCATAATACCGCCCTTCGCCGCGGATATGCCGCAGGTACGTTCTATGTTCCACAAAACCCATTCCACACCGAAACCGGCAAATGACATCCCTGTTTTTTCAATAATCGCGGGATAAAGCTCGGCATGCCGGATGCATCCGCTGTCAAATTCCAACTTAACCACAGTATAAGGTTTCAGCTCCGGACTGAATACCGTGATCCCGCTGAGCTGCAGACCATACTCTACTATAACAGTCTCGCCCTCCCGGCGAAGCCCCTGCAGATATGGCACCGCATCGCCTCCTGTAAAGCAGGTTGACACCTCGCCCAGTCCCTTGACAAAGGAATCGGCGGCTTTCAGAAGGTCGATAACCGAATATCTGTCCTTTGAATAACCTAACAGCCTGGATATTGCCAGACCGCCGTCCAAATCCTCCGATCCCTCGAAAATCGCCGAGTCCGGCGAAAGCCGTAAGTTTCCGAAATCGTCTACATACACAGCTGTAACACCGTCCGAATCGGTGTACCTGCTTAGATTCTCGGTGTTGTAGCCGAACATACGCAACATCCCCTCGGTCAGCTCATACTCATCAGGAACACCGCGCACAATATGCGCTCCCACATCCTTTGGAGGCTGGGTGAAAAATGGTGTGCTGTCGGACAGTTCAATTGTACCCGTCCCGCCGCCGAAGGTGTAGGGGTAAAGTCCGTTGACAGCCTGAAAATACGAGAATACCGGCGGAACACTCTTCCCCGGCGTAATTGAAAAAAACAGTCCGTCTCCGGTTTTTGCGACGGCGCTGCCGTCGCCAAGTATACACAGCTCTAAAACTATAAGTTCAAACTCCGCGCCGCCGTACTGGCCGCCGTCAGACAAATATGCCGCTATCACGGACGACGGCATAGGCGAACGGTAGCGTATATAGACATGTACATTGCTGCCGAGGGCAGCCAGCCACTCAGCTATGCTTGCCTCACGGCATACGGAAGCTTCACCGAAAATTGCCGCTATACATTCGGAAGAAGCATTATACATGGCTTCAAGACCGTCTGACACCGTGCCCATTCCACCATAGCCTATATCATAACCCGCAAATTCGGGAAGCAGCATTGTGCCTGTCAGCTCTGCGGTCTGACTGTCGTAGCCGTGCAGGATAAGCAGCCGGTCGAAATAGGAAAGTTCCATATCGGTGCCCTTGCTGCTGATATTGAGCACTACCGTCGTGAAGATCAGCACGGTCATAATAAGGAATAAAACAATCAGCAGCAGCCGCTTGAAACCTTCAATGCTGCGCTTCATGCTTTTCTGCCTCTGTCAGCCGAAGCAGGAAGATTATCTCTGACGAAATCCGGCGATTTTTGCGGGTCTTCCTTCGGAAGTGCCGATACCTCGGGCAGACGGATTATCACCTCTGTGCCTTTGCCCAAACGGCTCTTAATTGCGATTGTGCCGCCGTGAGCTTCTACGATTTCTTTGGCGATTGCAAGACCGAGGCCGGTACCGCCGGTGTCAGAGGTTCTCGCCTTTTCCACCCGGTAGAAGCGTTCAAAGATACGGGGCAGATCCTCCTCGGGAATACCAGCTCCGTTGTCTCTTACACGAATTACAATGTCACGGTTCACCGCCGCGCCGATTACCGCTACTTCGCCGCCCTCCTGGGTATACTTCATAGAGTTGGAAACAATATTTGTAATAACCTGCTCCAGACGCTCTCTGTCGGCGGTCATAGGCAGCGGATTGGGACAGTCAAGAGTGATATTCTGATTCTTGGCATTGGCGCTGATCTGCAATATCGAGCATATGTGCCGCAGTCTCTCCCGCATGTCAAATGAGGATACCTGCCATTTGGTACGTCGGTTATCCAGCCGCGACAGGGTCAGCAAATCGCTGACTATACGCAGCATGCGGTCGCTTTCCTCTATTATGTTGCCCAAGAACATCTCCCGCATACCGCTGTCCATGTCGGGATACATCATAACCGATTCGGTGGATGCCTTAATTACCGTCAGAGGCGTGCGCAGTTCATGTGACACATTTGCGACAAACTCCCGCTGTGCCTTTTCAAGCTTGTAGCGGTTGCTGATATCCTGGAGAATAGCCAGACAGCCGTTGTGCGATTTTCCGTCCTCAACATAACGCAGGGGGCTGAAACTCACATCCAGCGCCCTGTCGCCGGCTACAATACCGCGCAGAACCACCGTATGCCCGGGGGACAGCGATTTTACATAGCTATCGGCGTATTCGATGTCAAGCTCTTTCATCATCTCGCCTAATGTCATTCTGTCCGAGCCCAACAGCTCAATCGCACTGTCGTTGATATGGATCGGTCTGCCGTTGTCGGAATACGCGATAAGGGCATCGCGCATGCAGGTGAGTATGGTCTCAAGCTTCATACGCTCGCCGGTGATCTCGTGCAGTGTGCGCTTAAGCACCTGCTTCATCTCGTTGAAAGTAGCTGTAAGCACACCGATTTCGTCGGTTGCCCTGACCTTTATTTCGTGCTCGAATTCCCCCGCAGCCACAAGCTGAGCATCCCTTGTCAGCGAACGTATAGGCGAAGTTATGGCGCGCGCCAGGAAGAATGACAGCACAGCGGCAATAAGCATGCCAAAAAAGACAGATTGAAGTATTATCGTGAAAATCTGCCGCGTAAGGGCGCTCATCTCTTCCATCGTGTCTTTTATGTATATTATGCATTCTCTCCCCGAGGTGCCGGAAGCCAGCCAGACCGCGTAATCAGCGTGTTCGGCTCCCAGCTCCTGACGTCTGCCGTCACCGCGTTTCATGGCGGCGATAAGGTTCCTTGTCTTGGCTAACGTCCTGCCGGATTCGTCATCCGAACCGGCAAGGTAATCGCCGTCCATGTCTAGGATGTAGTAATTGCGGTAATTATCGATACCAAGGGACGCGGCATAGGCGGCTATCATCTGCTTCTGCACGGGCGCATGATTTTCCGATTCCAGCGCCGAGGTCAGTTCGGCATGCAGATGGGTGCCTTCTGCAAGTGCTGCATCAAGCTGCGACACAAACTCTCCGGAGTAATAACCAAATACACTGTGCAGCAGGACTACACCGACGACCGCCATTACGGTTACCATAAATACCGCAAAGATCAGCGTTATTTTAAAGTGAAGACTGCGGTACATATTTCTTTATTACTTGAGGTAATAACCCATTCCGCGCTTGGTCATAAGGTATTCGGGTCTTGCGGGATCCTTCTCCAGTTTATCGCGGAGGCGGCTCACGGTCACGTCTACCGTGCGCAGGTCGCCGTAGAAGTCCTCATAACCCCATACTTCCTCAAGAAGCGCCTCGCGGGAGTAAATCTTACCGGCGTTCTTTGCGAGATGCACCAGCAGCTCATATTCCTTTTTGGTGAGCAGTATGGGCTGACCATCATTGGTTACCCTGTATTTATCCGAATCAACGACCAGGTCGCGGACGACAATAACATTGGGGTTTTCCGTTTCACCCTCGTTGATAACCAACTCACCCGCTGCACGGCGGATATTTGATTTTATGCGCGCCAGCAAAACCTTCATCGAGAAGGGCTTCGTTACATAGTCATCGGCACCCAGGTCAAGACCGAGGATCTTATCGATCTCCTCCTCGCGGGCGGTTACGATGATAATAGGTGTCGACATCTTCGCACGTATACGGCGGCAGACCTCGAAGCCGTCCATCTTCGGCAGCATAAGGTCGAGAAGTATAAGGTCGAATTCGCCGGTCATAGCCTTATTCAGACCTTCCTCGCCGTCAAATGCCAGATCATAGCTGTAACCCGCCTGGGTAATATTGAAGGCGAGTACCTGGGCTATATTTTTCTCATCCTCGACTATCAGTATCTTCTTCTTTTCTTCCATATTGCAAACGCTGTCCTTTCTGCGTTGTGGCGAACGCTGTCCTTTCCGCGTTTCTCCTCAGTTAAACTTTATGCCGACAAAACTGATATTCGCTGCCGCCGGCGTTATGGCCGCTGTTTTGAAATCTCTATTTGACTTAATGTATTCAATAATGGCCGGAAGTGCCTCAATTGCCCGCTTACAGCTGTGCATGCGGATTACCGGTATATCGTACCTTTTAATGCCCGCAATTACCGCGTCCGACACATTTGATGCGCGTCTCGCGGTAAGATCGGCACTGAAAACGTTCCAGTCCCAAACCACATAACCCGCATCATCAAGTTGCTTTCCCCGCTCCTCATCGATGAAGAGACGGTCGGAGGACGAACCGTCCGGCGCACGGATTATACGTGTGGAGGTGCGGAACATACCGCGCAGCAGTGCGCTTTCGATTTTCAGCTCGTCCATAAAGACCGAGAAATCCTTCTGAAATGCTTCGGCGTTTCCTGTCATTGACTGCATTCCGATGGAATGCCCGCCGGCTATCATTCTGCGAACCTCCTCGGGATATTTATCAACCCGATCGCCGCGGAGGAAGAAGGTCGCCTTAATGCCCGCATTATTCAGAATGTCGAGAATCTCTCCGGTATATTCGTTGGGAGCATCGTCAAAGGTGAGGTAAATAGTGCGCTCTCCGATAACCTCCACCGGCTTAACGGGTACAACAGGTTCAGTAACTACAGGGCGCTCGCTTTCGGGCATAAGATCCGGCTGATATTTGCCGATAACCTCCAAAAAGGGAGCTGCCGTCGAATCTCCTATGCGTATCGCCTCACGACCGTCCGCCGCGGTATATGTGTCGAACCTGTAGCCGAAAAACTCCGCCACATACTTTGCCGGCACCCTTAATACACCGTCGTGGAGCAGGTAGGTGCGCATGAAGACACCGCTGCCGTCAGAGGTGTAAACAAATTCCTTGGTCATAGTGTCAAAGGCAAGGTAGCGCTTGTCACGTATGTAACGAAGCAGACCGCTTCGTACGTCATCGATGATGGTCAGCTTCTCCAGATCCATGAGGCAATTATACGGCACATAATAATCCGCGTCAAGCTTGATCCAGCCGTATTGTGCACCGCCCTCCCAGGGGGAGTTGTTTATATAAAAGCTGTTATAATTCTTGTTTGTCCGAAACTCGTTTGCCGCAAATACCTGACCCGGTGTAAGCAGCAGAACGAGCGTCAGAACCAATGCCGTGAATAAGGCTGTTATACGCGTTTTCATGTAAGGTCTCCTCCAAGAATATAGGCGACTGCCAGATCAACCACTCTGCCGTAACTTTTAGCGCCGTCAGTCTGTCCCTGAGCCTTCAGATATGTGTCGTTTACCGCACTGCTGACTTCAGCTGCTAAATTATCGCGGTATTTGTCATAAAATTCATTGTATGCGATCATTTCATAAAGTATGCGCCGGTCTGCCGAATAGACAAGCTCACGATACGCCTCGGAATCCGCCGAATAAAGAGCATTGGTAACATATTCAAAGAGATTCTGAAATCCGCTGTAACGTATATACGGGTCATCGCTCTCGGCACACACCAGGAATGCCATGAAATTAGCTTCGTCCTCCCGCGCTATTCCCCGCTGATGGGACAGCTCATGTGCCGCTGTAAAGGGCAGCGTGTAGTCCGGGAAATTGACGTTCAGATTCGCCTCGCCGGTATAGTAGGTATACATACCCGAGATATGGGTGTAGGTCATAGGCTCCGAGAGCAGTATAAACTTGAAGCGGGATCTGAGATGAGGTATGAACTCGTATCTGTCTGCCAGCGACCAATATGCATCGTTGAGCCTTTTGTTCAGCTCTCCCATGCCGTACGGCATTACAGAGGAACTCTCTTCCTCGAATTTTACCTCGTCAAGCAGCGCCTGTGTATTCTCTAAGAGAATAGCCGAGGTTTCGTAAAGCTCCTCACGGGTAACTCCGCGGCGCTCAAGCCCCAGTTTCGCTTCAAGCGTTGAGCCGCTGTATGCCACTCCGAAGCTCCAGACAAACATGGAATAGAGCAGCGTTGTAACTCCGAAGAGGGACGCCACGAAACGCCAGCCCTTTACCGGTTTTTTTGCCGAGAGCCGCACGCATTTTACAATCAGTATAACACCTGTTATCGGCAGCGTGACTATAATGACCTCCGCCAGCGAGAAGGGTGTCCAGCCGGTGAGGTAAGCAAGGAAACCGCGCACATATGCACAGATGTAACGGTTGAAAAAATCCGAGAAGGCCGTGCTGTTCCGAGAGACTATATGTATTACTGCGGAAATCGCGGCAAAGATATATAGTATCAGCGCCGGAAGCGGGATGTAGCTGCGCAGCGGAAGTTTTGTCTTCTCTGCTTTTTTTACCGAACTGCCTGTTTCGGGCAGTGTATTTGTTTCCGGGTCTGTAACCGGTTGTTTCTTTCTGAACACTTTAAAATCTCAGTGGGTTGAAGTTCCGTAGGTATTCCGACACCCGGCGCATATCATCGGGTATCGGTGATGTCACATTAACCTCCCGTTCGCCGTCAAATGGGTTCGGGAAGGTCAGACTGTATGCATGCAGAGCTTGGCGAGCGATTTCCTCAGACGGTCTGCCGTAAAGGTCATCGCCTAATATGGGAACACCTTTCCATGCGAAATGCACCCTGAGCTGATGGGTTCTGCCTGTGATGGGCGACGCTTCGACTATCGCGCGTCCTCCCTCAGCCTTGAATGTGCGGTAACGGGTTAAGGCATAATCGCTTTCCTTGCCTTCCACGGTGACGACCCGCTCTATCACCGAATCGGTCTTTCGCACAATCCAGGAGACAATCTCACCCTCGGGCTGCTCAAGCGTTCCGTCAAGCACGGCAATATATTTCTTTGAAAAGGCTCCTGCCTGCAGGCGGCGCGACATAGCCCAGGCGGCGTGCTGGGTTTTGGCCGTCAGCACCACCCCGCTGGTATCCCGGTCAAGACGGTTCACCGGCCGGAATACGAACGGCTCGCCGCGCTCTTGCCACAGTTTGCAGGCTGCGCTTCCCAGACTGTCGGTCATGTGACCGTGGGAGGGATGTGTGGGCATGCCCGGGGGCTTGTCGTATGCGATAAGCTGTTCGCTCTCCCACAGTACCCGGGGCAGATTTTCGCCGGGCAGAATATTTCCCACCGTTCCGTCTTCGCCGTCCTCAATTGCCAGATAAACAGTATCGCCGGTGTGCAGTACGCAGCGCACTGTCACCGGCGAACCGTTTACCTGTATGCCGCCTGCGGTATTTTTCAGTCTTATGAGGTTTCGCCTCGAGATACCGAGCCTTCGAGTCAAGGTGTATACTGTAATCCCCTCTTGCTCGGCCGCGATATTTATCAGCACTATTTGACCCGCTCGATCCAGCCGAAGGTATCCTCAAGCCTGCCCCACTGAACGCCGGTCAGGTTATCATAGAGTTTCTGCGAAAGCGGGCCTATTTTATTGTCGTTTATGATCATGATTTCGCCGTCGTCGTTGAGCTCGCCAATTGGAGAGATTACAGCTGCGGTGCCGGTACCGAAGGCTTCGTCCAGCTTGCCCGCCCTGTGTGCTTCTATAATCTCGGCAACGGCAATCTTGCGCTCGCTTACCTTATATCCCCAGTTGTTCAGCAGTGCAATTACCGAGTCGCGGGTAACTCCGGGAAGGATGCTGCCGTCTTCCAGCGAAGGAGTGAGAACCTCGCCGTCGATAACGAAGAAGACGTTCATGGCGCCAACCTCATCCACATACTTGTGCTCGATACCGTCAAGCCAGAGCACCTGAGCATAGCCCATCTCCTCGGCCTTTTTCTGACCGATGAGCGAAGCCGCATAGTTGCCGCCCACCTTTGCGTAGCCGGTGCCGCCGCGAACCGCTCTTGTGTACTCGGTTTCTATGAATATCTTAACCGGGTTGATGCCTGATGCATAGTAGGCGCCGACCGGGCTGAGAATAATGATGAAAAGATAGTTGCTTGCAACTTTAACGCCGAGCTGGGCGTCTATGGCTATGATGAAGGGGCGGATATAGAGCGAGGTGCCCGGATTGTCGGGAACCCAGTCGGAATCGGCAGCTACTATGGCCTTTAATGCCTGAAGCACGTCGGCGGGGTCAACCTCCGGAATGCACATACGTCGGTTGGTGTTGTTCATGCGCTCGATGTTCTTATCGGGGCGGAAGAGCTGAATGTGTCCTTCGGGGGTCTTATAAGCCTTTAGGCCTTCGAACATCTCCTGGGCATAATGAAAGACTGTGGCTGCCGGAGAGAGAGTAATATCCTGATAGGGGACTATTCTCGGATCGTACCAGCCCTTTCCCTCGGTGTAGTTCATTATGAACATGTGGTCGGTAAAGTACTTGCCGAAGCCCAGTTTGGTTTGATCCGGCTTTTCCTTCTTCTGAGTTGTCAGTTCATATCTGATGTTGAGCATATCTGCATCTCCTTTTAATTAGCTTACGAAGCACTATATACCGAACAGCTGCCGGCATGTACAATACTTCAAAATATATTATAGCGCATTCACTGCGATTTTTCAATATCAATAATCTTAAATATTATACGATTAAATATTAAACAAGTGCATTATACGGTATTCACGCGCCGAAAAAGGCGTTAAATTTGTCTATGTTCGCCCTTACGGTATTTTCCATAGCATCCAACGCCGACACTACATTCAGCGAAGAGGGATTTACGCAGACCGACCAGAGATTGTGGTTGCCGTAGGTATTGAACATGAAGGCTTCTGCGACGAAGGTGATACGTGTGTCCAATATGAGCTGCAGCATTTCCTGGGACTCCACATCGCGGGTATATTTAGTCTTGAGGGAATCCTCGATATATGCCGGCAGTATATTCCTGTAAGCCTCGCAGGAGAGGGCTTCAAGCACCGCGCCGCAGATCTCGAGTTCGGTGCGGGTAACAGGAATCATTGTAAAGTGTGAGTCGAAGGTGCGGCTGTAGTAGCTGTCCTGCGCCTCATCGTATTTCGGGATCGGCAGAACAGAAAAGTTAAATTCCACGTCACGATAGGCATTCTCCAGCTTGTCCAGCGGCCCCTCACAGAAGAGTATTGTGCCGTTTATAAATGGGTATTGATTCTCCTTGATAAGGGCGAAGTCGGTCTCGTGGGCGAATCGCCAGTTGAACTCCATCAGCTCGTAGAACTTCTTGGATATACTGTACTCGAAAAGCCCTTCCTTGTTTTTCACAAGTACGTCGTCATAACATCCCGAGCCGACGATATAGTTCACAACAGTATTCTTCGGGTGAGTGTCAAGGCCATAGCCATACTGGTCGGTGCCGTCGTATACACCGTCGCCGTTGAGATCGGCAAGACCCTTAGCGGCGTGGGTCATCATATATTCGGTGGTCCATTTGCCGGCGTAGACATCGTCGTACAGCTTGCCTATGCCCAGCGACTCGGCAAGATCCAGGTTCATGAATATGCCTGCCGTATTCTTGTATGAGTATAGGCTGAATGAAGACATGGTAAAGTAAGTCTTGCCGCTCAGTGCAAAGTTGTTTGTCGCTTCGCTGTTCCAGTAACGGGCGCTGAGGTCCACATACGGCAGATCGCTGGTTGCCCAGAACATTCCCTCAAGGGTGTCGGCAATCATAAAGCGATCCATATTGGTGAACATGGAATAGGTGTTGTCACCAGCCAGTATCATGGATTTCATCTGAGCATCAAAGGAATCTACCGATTTGGAACCGAGGTCTTCTTCAAGTACCAGGTTCAGCCGTTCCTCCACCGCACGCTCTGCGGCAAAACGGGTATCGTTGAGCAGTTCACCGTCCTGGTCTGCAACAAAAAGCTGCGAATACTTGGGGTGGTAGGTAACCGACTGGAGTTTGAGCGTCTCGCCATTGAAATCAAGTCCCTCGGGCAGGTTGTCGGTGAGTTCGGTTACGGCAGGCTCGGTATTTTCGGATCCGGGCGTGCCTGTATCGGCTCCGGTTAACGAAGGGTCTCCCCCGCCGGATGAGCCGCAGGATATCGCAGACAGACAGATGGATGATGCGAGAATTGTGAGCAAAAGTGTCCTGATTTTCATATTTACCCCCATATTAGAGAAGTTAAAGAAGTTCGGTTTACTTATGCGGCGTACCTGTTTTCAATCTTTCAATCTAATTCGGTTTTCTTGCGTATATTGTATGTAAGTTATGCTGCGATTTCCTTAGCGGGTTTCTTTAGCCTGTGACGCTAACCTGTCCACCAGCGCCTTGTCGGGAGTAACATAAGCCGTCCAGTTAGTGGAATAGGTGACATAGCCGGGTTTTGACGCGGGAGGTTTTTTAACGTTCTTCACAACAGTGTAGTCCACCGGGACATTCACGCCTTCTGCGTCGGCTGAATAGGTTGCCGCTACGATTGCCGCCTGGGTGAAGTCAAGCTCCGGCGGTTCTTCGCCGTCACATTCCATCACCACATGGGAGCCGGGACGCCCCTTGACGTGAAACCACCAATCCTGTTTGTCCGCCAGCTTGAAGGTTACATAATCGTTCTGTATATTATTCTTGCCGCACCATAACCGGTAACCGCCGTCGGTCAGCAGTTCCAGCGGTTTTGAGGTCTGCTTTTTCTGCTGGGTCATGTTCAGTGAACGGGATTTTGAGGCGTAGCCGGCCTCGTAAAGCTCTCGGCGTATTTCGTTGAGGTCGGCTTCGGTCTCGGCGCGGGTCAGCGCGTCAAATACCGTTTCTATATACTCAAGCTCCGCCGCCGACAGCTTCAGCTGCTGCCTGAGTATGGTCTCGGCGGTCTTTGCCTTGGCGTATTTTTTGTAATACAGCTGGGCGTTCTGAGCCGGCGTAATGCGCGGATCTAAGCTGATCTCGACCTCCTTCATGTCTTCGCTATAGTAATCGGTGAGTTTTGCCTTTTCTGCACCCTTTTTAATCCGGTAAAGGTTGGCAGTGATGAGGTCGCCGGCGCGGCGCAGTTCATCCTTCTTTTCACAGTTTTTGAGGTCAGCATGCTGGAGCGAACGCTTCTTTTTTATCCTTGCCTCGATGGAATTCAACAGATGCAGGATATCCGCCGAGCGCTGTCTGATTCTGTCAATACGGTCACGTGCGCCGAAATATTCGTCAAGCAGCTCGCCAAAACTGTCGCAGATCACGCTTTCCACTCCCGAGTTTCTGCCGTATTGGGTTATGGGCATGAACGAATACTCCAGCGGTTTGCCCTCGGAATCGCGCAGCAAAACCGGGGTAAATCGTTTGCCTTTTATGTCTCCCATTACCGACATGAAAGCATCGGCAAGACGTTCGATGTTCCCGCCGCCGCGGTGGATAATCTCCTGAGCCGTCAGCCGAGATAATCCCAGATATGTGGAGGTGATAAACTTGTCGTCTATGTCATCGGGCAGACGCGAACACTCGGCAATAAAGCCGGCACGGGTCTCCTCCAGCGGATTTTTCTTGTCCTGGGGCGGCGGCATTTCGTATAACATACCCGGCAGCACCTGCCGCTTTTGTGAGGTAGTAAAATCCACTGTTTTTATCGGACTTATGATTCGTCTGTCCTTGTCGCAGAAGATAATATTGCTGTATTTGCCCATTATCTCCGCTATAATCGATTTGCTGCACACAAATCTCAGTTCATCATAAGCCTCGAATGTCAATTCTGCCGCCCTCTCGAAGTCGAGCTGACGAACCGACAGCAGCTTGGAACCCGACAGATGCTTTCTCAGCAGCATACAGAACATCGGGGGAACCGCCGGGTTTTCTTTAACAGCAGAGGTGATTCCGAGCTTCGGATTGTTTGCGCCGGCTGATATTGACAGACGGCAGGCCTCTCTGCCCGGCACCCGAAACATCAATACTATCTCGTCTTTTTCGGGCTGCAGAACTTTTTCTATACGCGACCCGGCCAGCAGAGTGTCAAGCTCATGAGCCACCGCCGCCATCATCGCAGCATCAAATGCCATTTGAATATTGCCCTTTCAGTATTCAGCCTGCCGCGTAGCAGACATATTCGAATAATTTCCCCGTATGCGCAAAGCCCGCCGTCTCGGCTACACGTCTCGAGCCGATATTGCGGGAATTACATACGTAATTTACCTTCATGCCTTCGTTAACAAGTGTCAGAGCCAACAACGCCGTATTTGAGGCTGCAAGTCCCATTCTCCTGAAGCCGGGTATGGTCTCTACTCCGATTTCGGTGATTATCTCGTCCATGCACGGATTCTCGCCCGCCACTGACACCAGCCGTCCGTCGATTATTGTGCCGCAGCACATAAGCTCCTCACTGAAACGCATATCCATATCAAAGGTGGTGTGGTTTTCATATTTCATGTCAGGGGTGAGAAGCAACGAATCTGGGCGTATAACATCTCGGTTGACCTGATCTGCCGAATCGAGTACATACACATGCATCCAGCGGCGGTTCTGCTTCGCATCCGGCTCATAGCCAAACTGACGCATAGTCTCGGACAGCAGCGAATCAACATAGGTAAGTGCGTCGGCAGACAGCGGTGAGCCGTTGAATTTATCCGCGAAATCTTCGGCAAGGGCGCGAAACTCCTCAAAACAGGTTATTATTAGCCGTCCGTCGTCATAAACAGCTGTCTCAAAGGGAATCGCCGTATTAAAACCCATTTCAACCGGAACCGACGGTTCGGTTATGATTTTAATTTTTCTTTTCATTTGTTTATTAACAGTTTAATTTGTTCTGTATACACCTTCCGGCAGCACATAATCCGTAACATGTTCGGGGCGCACCATGACCAAAACCCGGCGTGAATCGTCGCCAAGCGTCTCCGCCTCCTGATGCGCAAGTTTTGAAACAAAAGCGCCGTACTTGTCAAAATGCCGGTATATGCTGTTTATGAGCACATGCATCCCCTCATCAAAATCGTCAAGTTCATGGTTGAATACGAGATCTTCTTTTGCTTCACAGCCGGCGCAGTAAATTGCTGCACGGGAGTATCTGCGGTTCATGTCGGGGTTTTCGGAGATAAAAACCGAGGCATACTCCGGCACCGAGGTATACATGCAGTATACCGCCCTCCGATTGTGCCTAAAAACGGTATTGAAGCTCTCGGCCATCAGCGCGGTGCGGTCATATTCAACCTTCGCTGCGAAGTAATTGTTCACCGCCAAGCGGCAGGTGAAGAAATTATCAAGGAGCGCCGACTTCATCAGCGGTTCTGAATTACCGAATGCATTATGAAGATCATGAAGCAATGCTTTGGCTCCATCGGTGCTTTCGTAATCCCCCTCGCGCAGCCGCTCAAAGAGCGGAGGCAGTCCTCCGCCGGTCACATTGCTGCATAGGTATCTCACATATGCGGCGGTCAGCTCAGGCCGATCCTCGGGACCGACGCCAAGCACGCGAAGCTGCATGTTGGATGACATTTTCCGGTTCAATGACCGCATACCCTCAATAAAGTTTGCAAATTCAACGCTTGCAAAGGTCTCACCGCTGTATGCGGCACAAACCTCACCGAGACCGATACGCACACCGTCAAGATCGAGGTTTATAAGTTCACCCGCCGAGTAGCTCAGATCCAGCACCACATACCTCAGTTCGGCATTCTCGGCAAGATATGCGGTATTGTCCAGCGCAAAATCATAGTTGGCGGCGTAACCCTCGCTCATGGGACAGATAAAAAGCAGGTCGTTTTTGAAGTCGCCGTACAGCTTCCCGCAGTCCGAGCTGCCGGTATAAGGCCGCATACAAAGCGACAGAACCGCAGAGTTAACCAGCGAATAACCGCTGACCGTCAGAAAAAGGTATATCAACAGTTCGACAGCAAGGGAGACAACTATAAAGCCTATCCATCTTTTTGCGTTTTTTGCGCTTAAAATGCCCTTCCCTTTGAATCTGCACTCTCTGCTTTTACCTTTATCCGTTCCTGCTGTTCCTGCCCCTGCCGACATTTTATCAACTCCCGATCGGTGTAATTGCGTTGCTTTGTGTATTGCCCTTATAAAGAACCGTCGGTCTGCAGCCAATCCCCCAAAAGCGAGGCTCCGCAGACCGACGGGATTTCATTCAATATGGATTTCTAACATCTGATTAATTTCCGACGGTCTGCTGGGAGATCGCCTTCATGGAGTTGATAACCCAATCGTAGTCGTCGGTGGTAATCACAGTACCGCAGTACTCGCACTTGGCGCTGTGGTTGACATCAAGCGGAGCGCCGCAGCTGGGACAGTGGAGCGCCTGAGTTCCATCGAGCGCCTGTGTGGTCTTGCCGCGCGTACGCTTGAGAATCCACTCATAGTCCATGAATTTCTCGGCGGTACGGCTTCCGCTTATCAGGTTTCCGTTGGTGTCGTCGAGTGTATAGTCGGTAATCCTGGTTTTCAGCCGCGCCACCATGACATCGTCGGTCTCGTCGCTCCTCCATCCGGAGATATTGACCGACATGACGGCTATTCGCTCCACATAATTTGTGCGCCTGCTCTTTTTCATCATATCAAGCTGACTTGCCATCTGATTGAAGATAGAATCGCTGAAGTAAGGTCTGAGCTGTTCGATATCCTTTGCCGTCCAGCAATACTGCATCTGTACATATAGATTGGCCAATTTCTCGATAAATGCCTGCTCGGAGAACTGCGGGTCAACCTCAAGATATTGTGATATCGGCAACAATGTTGAGATATCAGTCGCCTGTGCGCCGCCGCCCTGTATTGTGGTCGGGCTCTTTGGCTTGGTCTTAGAACGGAAAAGAGAGACGACTACGACAATCACAAAAATAACTGCAATAACAATTGCGGTCCCATCATCAAGCTCTGTGGAGCCGCTCGAATCCGAGTCATCGCCCCAATCGTAACTGGAGCCGCCGCCGTCATATCCTCCGCCACCGCCTCCGCCGCCTCCGAAGTCCGCATCACCCGAAAAACCGCCGAAATCGGCGCCGACGCCGACCGTCAGCATACATACGCATATCGCGGCAGCCAGCAACAGCAGCACCGCCATCATAAGCCTGTTGTTATTATTCATCGGTTATAATACTGCCTTTCCAGATTGTGTTTTGATACCGGTTATCATTATAGCAGAATACCGTGTGTATTTCAATAGCCGAACGAAATTTCAGACTTAATTTACCGGAAACGATTCGTATACGGAATTTGTCGGTACCCCGTCCGGCGTGAAGTCCTCGGGGAAACGGAAGGATACGATATCCCGAAGCATATGCTCGTGGTACTCGTATTTGCTCTTATCGGCATTTGAAAGGAACGAAGCGTTTGGAAAACGGCGCAGTGCCAGCATGGTATCCTCCGGAATCGCTTTCATGACGGTGAAAAACTGTGCAAACTCGGTGTCGGCAAAGAGTATTCCGTACTCGTCCGCCGCGATATCCGGCTTGGAACCGAGTACTTCGCTTAACTTGACAAAGCGCCCCGCATCTCTCGCCTCTTTGTACCAGTATGGGTCAAGCAGACAGATATAGCAGTCGCCGGCCGTTAACTCGAGGTTGTATTTGTTCTCCGCCGCCTGCATGCCTCTGACATCGATAAACATTTTGTCACCCTCGGATATGGCGGCTTCCTTTGCCGCAATCGCCTGGTCTTCGGTCATAAGAGAAATGTCGGTCAGTACGGCGCGCTTCTCGCCGCTGCCGTCGAAATCCTCGCTCATTATCTGCTCAAATGCCGTTTCGATGCCGCTTATCTCGCTCTGAAGAAAGGCTGTGGGACCGGTATACATCACATAGATATCGGTTTTCGGCTTGCTAACCATCTGTCCTATGGCGACAGCAAAGAACAAACCGAAAAAGAGCACAATAATCGCCGGCCATTTGTAATGGTACCAGAAGTTATCAAGCCATTTGAATATCTTCGATTTTTTGACTTCGTTCATTATATCACTGTCCATTTATCATACCCCACGGACAAAATATATTGTTTATCATTATAGCAGAATCATACCCGCCGCACAAGCCGCAAAAATAAAAGTAATTGTTAAAAATGTATTTACCATGTTGCTTTGATTTCTGTATTATGGTACACTTTATACATATAAAAAGTATGCTATTGCTGCAAAAGGGGTGTTATTTGATATGAAGATCACCGCGGACTTTACCAGGCTCACCGGAAAGATCAAGCCGATGCACGGCGTCGGACAGCCTCCCCTCTCTCTGTGGCGGGTAACCGACGAATACATGCACTACCTCGGCGAGGCAGGCATACCCTACTCCCGTCTACACGATACCGGCGGACGCTACGGAGCCGGGGTATATGTGGATGTGCCCAACATATTCCGTGTATTTGACGCCGACGAAACGCTTCCCGAATCATATGATTTCAGAACAACCGACCGTCTTATCTCCTATATCAAGGCACAGGGCACAGAACCCTTCTACCGTCTGGGCATAACCATAGAGAACGACCACAACCTCTGCTCTTACCGCAACTATCCTCCCAAGGATCCGGCGAAGTGGGCGCGTATCTGTGAGCACATTATTCGCCACTACAACGAGGGATGGGCGGACGGCTTCAACCACGGCATACGCTATTGGGAAATCTGGAACGAGCCGGACGACTGCCTTCCCGACAGCGGAGCCGCAATGTGGCACGGCACCAAGGAATCCTACTTTGAACTCTATTGTGTCACTGCAAAGCATCTCAAAGCCTGCTTCGGCGACAGCATATCGGTGGGCGGTTATGCCTCCTGCGGTTTCTACGGGCTGGACAATGATCCGGACGGTACCGGTATACCATACCCGGTTGAAGTTATCGACGCTGACGGCAATCCGCAGATAGCCGAGGGTGTGGAGCGAAAAGACTTCTTTATCCATTATTTCCACGAGTTCTTAAGATATGTCAAGGCGGAGGGGGCGCCACTGGAGTTCTTCTCCTGGCATTCATATTCCGATCCGCCAACTACCGTGCGCATGTCGGAATACTGCCGAAAGGTGCTGGAATACGAAGGTTTCGGCGATGTGGAGGACATTCTCAACGAGTGGAACACCTGTCACGACGACCGACGCGGAACCGCCTATGCATCGGCAAACGCAATGGCCATGATGCTCGCCATGCAGAAAACCGAAACCTCAATACTTTGCTTCTACGACGCCAGCATGGGACTTATGACCTACTCGGGGTTATTCAACGGCGAAACCAAAAAGCCTTATCCGGCCTACTTCACATTCATGTCCTTCAACCGTGCCTACCGTCTGGGCGGCGAGGTCGCAACCGAATCGGACGACGGCGATGTATATGTCTGCGGCGCGACTGACGGCAATGAGAAGCTGCTTATCATCGCAAACCGCGGCGGGAGGGCGGTTGACTGCGAGATTGAGCTGACCGGAGCAAATGCCGAGGGCGCCGAGATTCTGGTGATTGACGACACCTACACCTACTCCCCTACGGGCAAGAAGGTTGTCGGCGGCAGAATCAGGCTCACTCCCCACAGTGTGACCGAAATCAGGCTCAAGTAAGTTTTCTGCTTCGCAGTGTATTTACCGATAAACTGATATAAATTTACAATCCCGGCGAAATCGATGTTTATTTCGCCGGGATTTAATGATATAATATTTTGTACTGTACCTCTCTTTCGGGGCAGACGATAGCATTTTAACTCGAGGATAACGTCACATGACCGATAACAATAATTTAACTTTATTAAAAGCAAAGGCGCCCGTTAGACGGTTCTGCGCTCTGATACTTGCTGCTGCAGCAGTTTTCTCCGCCGTTACCGCATGCTCAAAGAACGGAGGCGAAAACGCGGACAGCTCAGAGCCCGTAACAACCGAACCATCAATGTATGTCGTAACGGCAAAACCGGACGAAGGCGAAGGATTGACAAACAATAATTCCGAGGTTAAAGACGCCGCGTCTTTAAATAAGACGTTTCAGACAATGCCTCCTGCAGATGCCGAACCGGTCGGAAACGATCCTGCCGGACTTGAAGCCAGCCCACGCCCGGATATCACACTGACCATGCACATCGAGAACCGCAAGATACTTGTCGGCGGCAGCTGCGGCGATGAGGCGGTCATTTTCATACGCGGCGGGTTGAAGGATATGACCTACACAACCCGCGACAACTGCTTTATGGGAACCGCCGACCTGCCCGCCGAGGGAACTGTGAATCTGGTTGTGACTCAGCAGCTGCCCGGCATGGCGGAGAGCGATCCTATAACTCTCACAACCCAGGCGCGCAGCGATGTCAAGCTGCAGAAAATCAAGGGTAACTATCACGAGATAATCGGAAACAACTACCGCAGCTATGTTGTTGACGAGGTTGACGACTTCACCGGCAGGAACCTTTATAACGATAAACAGAAAGAGACCATCAAAACTCGTATAGCACAGAATGTTGATTATCTCAAGAGCGTCAACCCAAACGCGGAGATTATTTACCTGCTGGTCCCCACCGAGATGCATGTATACCCCGAATTTGTTCCCGAGGAATACGTGCAGTATACCGGTGAGAGCCGTACCGCCCAGTTCGCGCAGGCGGCGCGTGACGGCGGAGCGGTGGTAATTGACCTATACGACGCATTCTATTCACTGCGCGATAACGGACGTTACAACCTCTTCCACAACACCGACACCCACTGGACCTACTTCGGCGCCTACATCGGTTTAAGTGAGCTCTGCAAGCATATCTCCGAGGCATGGCCCGACTGTGTGCCCCGCCCCGAGGAGGATTACGGCTTCTACAACAAGTTGGCGGACTGCGGCGACCTGGGCGAACATCTGATGATCGACAACAGCCTGCTGAAGGACTACTCCACCTTCTGGGAACCTAAGTTTGACATTGTGGCTAATCCCGACATTTTCAAGGGCAACCGCACCGAGCTCTACCACGACAACACCACCCGGGAACAGACCATACGGAACAACCGGGAGGGACTCGAGCTGCCAAAGGTCATGATAATCCGCGACTCCTTCGGCACTCCCGCATTCGGCATTTTCAGCGACGCTTTCTCCGAGACCTACTGGCGCGCAATGTGGAACTACGAGTTCCCCAAGAATCAGATTTCAAGCTTAAAGCCCGACTACATCGTCTATATGGTAGCCGAACGCAACATAAAGAGTATTGTAAGATAGCTTAATAACGTATGAAAAATCAATGCCGGATTCGCAGTTGAATCCGGCATTGATTTACTATATTCTTTTCTTTGTTTGTCAGCCGAGTTTAGCGGCATATCTGCGCATGATAAGAACATCTCTGGTGTTTATAATACTGTCATGATTTACATCGGCGGCGAGGAGCGCATTACCGGTGAGCACGCCGGTGTTGCCGCCTATATACGAACGCACCGTGGCGACTTCGGAGAGGGTGACAATGCCGTCGCCGTCGAGGTCGCCGGCAACTATTACAACACGCTCATCAAGCACATTGTTGTCCGAGTCGAGAAGATATATTGTAGATCCGGTACCTAATAAGTCGTTTGCGCCGAGAGAGCTACCGTTTGAATCCACGGCGGATAAGATTGGGTTGATGTTTGCAAGATGGTCTGCGAATCCTTCTGTCGTTGTATTGGGGGGAACACAGCAGAATATGCCGTTCTCGTCGAATGTTGGACTGTTCTGCCTTAGAATGAACTCACCTGAGTTGTTTACCAGGGTGGTTTTGCTCAGTGTAAGCATACCGCCGCCGGTTGTGACGGCGAAGGAGCTGCTGCTCATGTTCAGCAGGTTCAATATCGAATCAAACGCCATGGTTGATGTATAGGTTATCGACATTACAGGCAATGCGCTGCCGGCAGTGCCGATGCCGCTATTTATATACTCAACCTTTGCCACAGCCGCAATCATGGTTTCGTTGGCGGTCAGTTTTATTCCGGTCACGCCGCCGTCGTGGCAATAGTCGGTGACAACAGACGAAAGGTTGACTTCCTTCGCACCGTGGGGGAGGCTCTCGCCGCCGGGCAGCCCGGTTATCCTGTCAATCACCGACAACCGTTCGTCGCAGGTAATACAGAACTGAAAGCCTGTTATCGGCAGCTGGGAACGCAGATAAATGTCGGCGGTAAAGGTTCCGCCCGCCTCGACAGATCCCGAGGACAGCGATATGATAAATTCGCCGTTACCCACCACCGGAGCAGCCGAGACCGGAATGGCGGTTATTAGTATCAGCGCCGCCAATATTAACGCAATTATAATTCTCTTCATTTTATTCACCATTTACGATCCGCGCGGCATTCAGTTCCAGATCCTGCTCAGGACAACGGCAAGATCTCCGCCATCGAGCACTGCTGACAGGCTGGCGTCGCCTGCGAATAGTTCTGCCGGGGTAAGTCCGTCGGCAATGGCTTCGGCAATGATAACCGCGTCAAGCACAGTCAGTACAGCGTCGTCGTCGGCGTCGCCCATGGGACGGAAAAGGCATTGTACGCCATAGGTGCTGCTGTATACGGAAGCGTAGGCCTCGGCATAAGAGCTTTTAAGACCGTATATTCTCCGCAAGGCCGGTGTGCCGTAGTCGTAGTAGAATTCGTCCCCGTTTAAGCCGCTGCTGTCAAGAGTTGACGGCAGATAAATCGCTTCAAGACGGTTGCATCGCCTGAATGCTCCGTCTTTAATATCAGTCACGCCTTCGGGTACTACGCAGATTACTACCGGATGCATATTATTGTTCGTTGTCTGATTAACTATTGCGTTTTTTGAAATACCAACATAACCCTCCGGAATATACAGTATACCTCCGGGACCTTTGTAACGGTACAGATATCGCTCTGTTTCAACCGGATCATCCCTAAAATCCAGGCTGTAATCTATAATGAACTCATTGGCTATTGAAATGCTCTCGGCAACGGGAAGCAGAGTTACATATGGAGTAGGCGCCAATGTCGCCGGATCGACAACACTGCGCATATGACTGAAGCGGTTCATGACTTCGGTTTCGATGGCGAAGAAAAAGTAGAAATAATATTGCTTGCCTGCTGACTCTATGTCGTCCCAGGTAACATCAAATTCATACCACTTGCCGTCAAGTCTGACTATGCTCCAGGCGTGGAGAATTGCATCGGTTATTTCATGCAGTGAACTCTGTGAGTAGCCGGATACTATATAAGCCTCAATACCGCATCTGCTCAGCATATAGTTGAACAGTTTTGCATACCCCTCACATACCGCCGAGAGCTTTGAACTGACAATGCCGTAAATCGAGTGGGCGTCCCTGTTCGCAATACATTCATCCTGATTTGTAAAATCATAGTGGCGGTATGTGCCTCTGGTTATAATCCAGTCGTAGATGTATCGAACAGCCTGTTTGTCGGTATAGCCGGCGGCTGTATTCAGAGGAGATGCGAGCACGGTGTCTATCTCAAGCTGCATATCCGATATAACCGCCTCGTCATAGTTCCCGTAGGTCATCGGCACGCCCTGGTGATAAAACGGCACCGTATAATAGTAGCTGAAGATACCGACATATGCCACGGTATCATCCGTATATTCTGTGCAGAGGTAGGAGTTGGCAAGCCAGAAATATTCCGGTTCGTTACGATAGAAAATCTCGAACACCAGCTGCACATCTTCGGCAGTCACATCCTCCTCAATTCCGCACACCTGTGCTACCGAATAATATTTGTCGCTCACCGGGTCAGGCTCTGTGCGGTAATCCCAGAGGTAATAACCTTCACCGCACAGCTTGTTGTGAGCCAGCGTCAGGAAGAAATAGTAGAGTTTCTGCCGGGGCAGAGAAAGCTGATCATACAGATAGCTGTTCTCGGGCTCCGGGGGACGCTGTATAACCGTCCTCGACCGCATGGGTGTATAGGGAGCGTCCTCAGGCAGTCTGTCGGATGTTACGGGTACGACTTCCTTCATCATTCCGGTCATCTCGGGAAGTGTTACCAGGTCGTCGGCATCGTCATAATAGGCGAAGGATGTTGTCGTCAGGAAGCTCAGCAGCATGAGAGCGCAAAGCAGAACTGATAGTGTTTTTTTCAGCATGTCTATCCTCCGAATGACTTAGTTAAAGCGTTTAATCTTTTAGTTGAGAATATTACAGTTAATAATAACATAATATCTCTATAAAATCAATAGTATTTTGTGTGATACATGAAATATCCGCGGGGAGTCTAAGACTCCCCGCGGAACTTCGTATACATTATACGGCTGCTTCTGTTATTAGCCTTTGTGCTGCTTATTTTTCTCATTCTTTAGGAGAAAAGCCTTTATACCGAAGACCACGCCGATGGTTAATGCGACGGAAATCGGCAGCATGATGTACCAGTTGGGCACGAAGCCGGTCACGATGTAGCAGACAAACGATATGGCGGCTACGGTGATGGCGTAGGGCAGCTGGGTCGTTACATGCTGTATATGGTCGCAGGACGCGCCGGCTGACGACATTATGGTAGTGTCTGAAATCGGTGAGCAATGATCGCCGCAGACAGCGCCGGCAAGACATGCCGACATGCCGGCAAAGAACAGATTGCTCTCAACAGAGAATACGGCGCATACGATAGGTATAAGTATACCGAAGGTTCCCCAGGATGTACCGGAGGCGAAAGCCAGAAGGCAAGCCACCAGGAATATAATGGCGGGAAGCATAGAGTATAGACCTGCGGCTGCACCCTTCATTGCGTTCTCGACAAAGTACTTGGCACCCAGATTGCCTGTCATGGTGTTCAGCGATACAGCCAGCGTCAGAATGGTCATAGCGGGAACCATTGCTATAAAGCCCTTGGGAACACATTCCATTGCGCCCTTAAAGCTGATAACACGACGGATTATAAAGTAAACCACGGCAAAAATCAGAGCAATCATTGCGCCCCACGGCAGACCTATGAAAGCGTCGGTATTGCCGAACGCACCCACGAAGTCACCCTTGAAATCGGTGCCGCCCCAGGCATCGGTTCCGAAGAAGCCGCCCACATAGATCATACCAATGGTACATGTAATAATGAGTACGGCAACCGGGAGAATCAGATCGATAACCTTGCCCTTGGGGTTGGGCTTCTGAGCGCTCTCGACATCATCCTCGATGGCACCGAGATCGCCGTTGAGCAGAGCGTTCATCTCCGCCAGTTTCATGGGACCATAGTCAATATTCAATACTACCATGGTAACGATAAAGACCAATGTAAGCAGCGAGTAATAGTTATAAGGAATTGCGCGGACAAAGAGCTCAATCCCCGAGATTCCCGCATCGAGACTGTCGGCAACGCCAGAAACTGCTGCCGCCCATGAGGATATGGGAGCTATCATACAGATCGGAGCTGCTGTAGCATCGATGAGATAGGCGAGCTTTGCGCGGGAAATCTTGTGTCTGTCGGTAACCGGCTTCATAACCGAACCGACGGTAAGGCAGTTGAAGTAGTCGTCGATGAAGATAAGTACTCCGAGGGCGAAGGTCGCCAGCATAGCGCCGACACGGGTCTTGATGTTCTTCTCAGCCCAGCGTCCGAAAGCAGCCGAACCGCCGGAGGCATTAACAAGCGCCACGATTATACCAAGCTGAATCAGGAACAGGAAAATACCTGCGTAGTCGGCAATCGAGGTGACAAGGCCATCGTTGATCAGAATATCAAGGGTCCCTATGGGATTGAAGAAGGCGCTGAAGAGCGCACCCACAAGAACACCGATAAACAGCGACGAATAGACCTCCTTGGTGATAAGCGCGAGTACGATAGCAATTATCGGAGGAACAAGCGCCCAGAATGTGGCGTACATGGGGTTTGGGGTTTCTTCCTCCACGGATTCCTCCGCTGCCTCAGACGCTTCCACAGCCTCCGCCGTATCGCCTTCGGCAACCGCAGCGGTCTCAGCGGGAACCTCGTCGGCATTGATGATCGAACTGAATATGCCCGCGGAGAGCAGACAGATAATAATGATCATCACTATGGCTTTCAAACCGGCTTTACTCATTATGTGAACCTCCTGTTTTGTGTTGGGTACTTAAAGCCGACGACATAATATCACATTCGTCTCAGAGTGTCAAGAAGTTTTTTAACAATTTGTACATCCATAAGCGACGACATCCGTAACAATTTCGAAAAACAGTGAATAATTAACCAAAAAACTGAATATCTCTGCCATACTTATTTACATTTTGGAAGTCTGCAGAATGTTGACATTTATGCCATCTCATGTTATAATAACCTCAAATGATGTGAATATTTAACATTTGTCTGTTTTGGATTTGTGAATTGTACTCTGACTCCGAAATGACAGGCGTAAAGAATTGCATATATACACTGTTATCAGCCTTTAATTTAGAGTATAAATTCACCTCCGACAGACCATACAGAGGGTATATCTTATGAATTCAGAAAGAAGAAGCGCAATCCGTCAGCTGCTGCAAAGCAAGCCCTTCGTATCGCTGCGCGAGCTGGAGGGTATGTTCCCCGAGGTGTCAAGCATGACGCTGCGGCGTGACATCGAGTATTTCGAGCAGCAAGGCGAGGCTATCAAAGTCCGCGGCGGTGCCCGTTCCATGAAGTTTATCACCACATCAATGGAGGACTCTTTCAGCCTGCGTCTCAGCGAAAATACCGACGCCAAGGAGAAGATTGCCCGCCGCGCCATCGAGATGATCGAGACGGGGCGTTCGATATTCATCGACAGCGGCACTACCATGCTGAAGCTCGCCGCGCTGCTGCCCGACGAGCGTCTGACAGTCACAACAACCGGTCCGAATATCGCTCTTGAGATGATAAAGAAGAATCTGCCGATTGTCAATATCGTCGGCGGAATGCTAAACCGCGATAACATCTCGGTTTCAGGCAATTCTGCCGTCCGCCAGATAAACGAAATCAACATCGATATCGCTTTTATAGTGCCGTCCGGCGTGTCGGCTTACAACGGTCTGACCAGCGGAAACTATTCCGAATGCGAACTGAAAAAGTTAATTGTCGGCAAGGCGCGCCGCACCATAGTGCTGATGGACACCTCGAAGCTCGACAAGATTCTTCCCTACACCTTCGCCGAGATAAGCGACATCGACGCCATAATCACCGATAAAGCGCTTCCCGCAGACATAAGCGAGCTTGCCCGCCGCTCCGAAACCGAGATTATTCTCGCCTGACAAAGCGACGGGTATAACCATTCCGGCATACATGTACGTACATACACATTAAACGGAAAGGATAAGTATATGGTCAAAGTATTGGCAATAGGCAACAGTTTCTCGGAAAACGCCACACTGTATCTCGCCGAAATTGCAGCCTCCGACGGCTGTGACATAGTTATAGGCAAGACCAGTATAGGCGGCTGCCCGATTCACAAGCACTGGAATATCGTTGAACAGGTCGAAGCGCTGGCATCCTGCGCCAACCCCGTCGAAATCAAGCCTTACAATTTCTTCCACACCGGTCACGAGAATGCTCCCGCCTCGCTGAAGGACGCGCTCCTCGCCGATAAGTGGGATTTTGTGACCATGCAGCAGTGTTCTGATCTGAGCTGGAAGAGCGACAGTTACTTTCCGGCTATTGAAAAGCTGTCGGCTTATGTGAAGAAATACGCGCCGGATGCCGAACAGCTCATGCATCAGACCTGGGCGTACCGTCACGACTCAAATGAGTTCAAGAACTACGGCATCAACCAGGCAGAGATGCACACACTCCTAACCGCCGCATACAAGCGCGCCGCCGCCGCAATAGGAGACGTTCGCATTATTCCCTGCGGCGATGCGGTGCAAAACGCCCGGGTGGTATACGGCTTTACTTACGACTCCGACTATGACTTTGACAATCCTCCCCTCAATGTGCTGCCGAAGCAGACAGACCCCATTGTCGGCTCCTATTCCTGGCAGACCGGCGTCACCTCCGACGGCAAAGCTCATCTCAACCTGGACGGGCGCCATTGTTCACGGCTGGGCTGTCTGCTCATCGGGCTTGTGTGGTACAGATGCCTCACCGGCAACAGTCTTGACGGCGTGAGCTTCATTCCCGAAGGATATACCGAGGAAGACCTTAATATATGTAAAAAGGCTGCAAACGATGCCGTCGAGGCAAACGGACGCTGGTAACCTGACATTTCCGCTTTAATTCAGTTAATTCAAGATATTTGGAGGATACAAACCACATGGCAACCCTTGTTATCATGCCCAGACAGGGGCAGAGCGTTGAGAGCTGCGTAATCACCTCCTTCGACAAGAAGGTAGGCGATACCGTCGCTGTCGACGATATCCTGTTCACCTACGAAACCGACAAGTCTTCCTTCGAAGAGAAGGCGACCGTTGCCGGTACCATCCTTGCCGTTTTCGCCGACGAGGGTCATGATGTACCCTGTCTCGAGCCGGTATGCGTAATCGGCAATCCGGGCGAGAAGTACGACGATCTGCTTCCCAAGACCGACGCCCCCGCAACAGCTGCTGGAATCGAAGCCGTGACTGAAAAACCTGCCGAAACCGCTCCTGCAGCTGCCGCAGCGGCTGCCGGTGTGGCAGTCGAGGGCGGCCGTCTGAAGATATCTCCCCGGGCGAAAAACCTTGCCGCACGCACCGAAGCCGACCTTTCAAAGGCTGTTCCCACCGGTCCCAACGGCAGAATCATCGAGCGCGATGTAAACGCTCTCCTTGACGCCGGTCTTATTATTAAGTCCGCAGCAGCCGAGGAGAAGCCCGCTGAAACCGCTGCAGCGGCTCCTGCAGCCTCCTCAGCGCCTGTGGCTTATACAGATGTAAAGCTCTCCAATGTCCGCAAGGTCATTGCCAAGTCGATGCACGCTTCCCTTTCGACCATGGCTCAGCTTACACTCAATTCCTCTTTCGACGCGACTTCAATCATCAAGTACCGTACCGCTCTCAAGGCGAATGCCGAGGCTCTCGGACTTGAGAATATAACCTACAATGACATGGTGCTCTATGCGGTTGCCAAGACCTTGGCAAGCGGAGAATTCGAGTCGGTTAACGCTCACTACCTTGAGGACGAAGGCGTTTTACGCTGCTTCTCTGATGTCAACCTCGGTATCGCGGTTGATACCGACCGCGGACTTCTGGTTCCCACCCTGTTCGGCGCAGATAAGCTCTCTCTCAACAGTCTTGCCGCAGGTGCCAAGAAGGTTATAAAGGCTGCCCAGAGCGGATCCTGTTCGCCTGATATGCTCAAGGGTGCCACCATTACCGTCACCAACCTGGGTTCGCTTGGTGTTGAGAGCTTTACTCCCGTCATCAATCCTCCCCAGACCTGCATACTTGGCGTCTGCAACCTTACCCGCCGCGTGAAGGAGACTGCCGCCGGCGATGTGTTCTACACCGCCATGGGTCTCTCGCTTACCTTCGACCACCGCGCCCTCGACGGCGCTCCGGCTGCAAGGTTCCTCAAGGCGCTTTGTGCCAACCTTGAAAATTTCGAGCTCTTGCTTGCTAAATAATCGGCGGAGGGTATATAGATGCTTTATGATCTGATAATAATCGGCGGCGGTCCCGCCGGATATAATGCCGCCGAACGCGCAGCCGACGGCAAGCTCAAGACCCTGCTTTTTGAGAGCAGGGCACTCGGCGGCGTATGTCTCAACGAGGGCTGTATTCCCACCAAGACCCTACTCTACTCCGCAAAGATTTACGACTATGCCAAGCACAGCACCGAATACGGCGTCAGTTTCGGCTCAGCCTCAATCGACCATGCTTTTGTAATCGAACGCAAAAACAAGGTCGTTAAGACCCTGGTTGGCGGTGTATCCGCCAAGCTTAAGAAAGCCGGCGTTGAGGTCGTTGCCGGCAAGGCCGAGATTCTTGGCAAGACTGCTGCCGGTTTTACCGTTAAGTCGGGCGACAAAGAGTATTCCGCAAAGCAGCTTCTCATCTGCACCGGTTCCGAGGCTGCAGTCCCCGGTATTCCCGGTCTGCGTGAATCGGTAGCCGACGGCTTCGCCATGACCAACCGGGAGATTCTCGGCATGACCGCAGTTCCCGAAAAACTGGTTGTCATCGGCGGCGGCGTCATCGGTCTCGAGATGGCTTCCTACTTCAACTCAATCGGCTCCAAGGTGAAAGTGCTCGAGATGCTCGACCACATCGCCGGTCCCACCGACCGTGAGATATCCACCATACTTCAGAAGAATTACGCCAAACGCGGCGTCGAGTTCCAGTTGGGCGCCAAGGTCACCGCAGTCGGCAGCGGCGGCGTGACCTATGAGCTCAACGGAAAGACCGAAACGGCAGTTGCCGACAAGGTTCTGGTTTCAATCGGCCGACGCGCCAACACCGCAGGCATCGGGCTTGAGAATATAGGCGTGCTTACCGAGCGCGGCGCCATTGTAACCGCCCCCACCGGCAAGACAAATGTTCCGGGCGTCTGGGCAGCCGGCGATGTAAACGGCAGGTCCATGCTTGCTCACACCGCCTACCGCGAAGGTGAAGTCGCGATAAACAACATCCTGGGAAAGAAGGACAGCGTCAACTACGACTCGATTCCTTCGGTTATTTATACCAATCCCGAGGTTGCGGCAGTCGGCGAGACCTCCGAAAGCATCAAAGAGAAGGGGCTTGATGCCTCAGCTCACAGCCTGACAATGCGTTACAGCGGCAGATATGTTGCCGAGAACGAGGGCGGCGACGGCATCGTCAAGCTGATTGTCGACAACAAGCACAACAGCGTGCTGGGCGTTCACATGATCGGCTCCTACGCCTCCGAGATTATCTACGGCGCGGCTATGATGGTCGAGCGTCAGATGAGACTCGAAAATGTCCGCGAATTTGTATTCCCCCATCCCACTGTCTGCGAGGTAATCCGAGAGGCAGCCTTCGATATCAAATAAAATCGTTAATATATACAAGGAGATATTATTATGCCTAAGAGCCAATATGTAAGCCCGAAAGAAGTTTTTCAGCCCGGCTATATCACCTTTGACGATATTCCGGTAAACCAGTATGATAAGACCCTCGAAGAGGAGAAGGCGCTCTACACCACCGCAGATTTTATCCGCATATACCACGACATGCGCACTATCCGCGAGTTTGAGACCATGCTCAACGAAGTTAAGGTCAAGTCAGCGTATAACGGCGTTGAATACAACAACCCGGGTCCCGCTCACCTTTCCATCGGTCAGGAAGCTTCCGCCGTAGGCGCGGCTTACTGCCTCGATATCGACGACTACAGCTTCGGCTCCCACCGTTCCCACGGTGAAATCCTCGCCAAGGGTTTGTCCTCCATCAATAAGCTGGACGACAAAGAGCTGTACGACATAATGAAGGAGTTCCTCGGCGGTTCGGTTCTCGCGGTCGTCGAGAAGCACATGAAGGGCGACGGCTCGGTCAAGTCTCTCGCTCAGAACTTCCTGCTTTACGGCGCTCTGGCTGAGATTTTTGCCCGTACCACCGGCTTTAACCGCGGTCTCGGAGGATCGATGCACGCCTTCTTTATTCCCTTCGGTCTGATGCCCAATAACGCCATCGTCGGCGGCTCCGGTCCCATTTCCCTGGGCGCCGCTCTCTACAAGAGATGCAACCACAAACCGGGTATCGTTATTTCCAACTGCGGCGACGGCGCTCTCGGCCGCGGCTCGGTTCTCGAGTCCTTCAACTTCGCATCAATGGATCAGATCACCAAGCTCTGGGGCATGGACGGCAAGTACCCCGACGGCGGTCTGCCGATTCTCTTCAACGTATTCAATAACTTCTACGGCATGGGCGGCCAGACCCGCGGCGAGACCATGGGCTTTGATATGCCGGCTCGTCTCGGCGCAGGCTTCAACCCCGATATGATGCATGCTGAGCGCGTCAACGGCTACGACCCGCTGGCGGTTATCGACGCCGTTACCCGCAAGAAGGCTCTTCTGCTTGAGGGCAAGGGGCCGGCTCTGCTGGATGTTGTTACCTACCGTATTTCCGGTCACTCACCCTCAGACTCCTCAACTTACCGTACTCAGGAGGAGATTGACGAGTGGAAGGAAGCCGATCCTATCGCCGCTTACCGCAAGAAGATGGTCGAGGGCGGTATCGCTTCCGATGCCGAGTTCGAAGCTATCGATAACGCTATTATCGAGCGCACTACCGAGATCATGAAGCTCGCCATCAACGATGATATCTCCCCGCGTATGGATCTCAACGAAGAACCCGATGCTATTTCCGGCATCATGTTCTCCAATCAGAAGGTTCACAGCATGGAACCCGATCGCGAAGCCGAGATGCTTATGCCCAAGGATGAGGTTCCGAGAGTCAAGGAGATCGCCGGAAAGGTAAGAACTTCTGTCGACAAGGACGGCAAGCCCGTTTCCAAAATGAAGCTTTATAACATCCGCGACGCTATCTTCGAACCGATTATCGACAAGTTCTACGATGATCCCACCCTTATCGCTTACGGCGAGGATAACCGCGACTGGGGCGGCGCTTTCGGCGTTTACAAGAAGCTTACCGAGGCTGTTCCCTATCACAGATTCTTCAACACTCCCATATCCGAAGCCGCTATCGTCGGTTCGGCAGTCGGTTACGCAATGTGCGGCGGCCGTGTCATCTGCGAGCTGATGTATGCCGACTTTATGGGATGCGCCGGCGACGAAATCTTCAACCAGATGGCCAAGTGGCAGTCCATGTCCGCCGGTATCCTTAAGATGCCCGTTATTCTCCGTGTTTCCGTCGGTTCCAAGTACGGCGCACAGCATTCACAGGACTGGACAGCCCTGGCAGCTCATATCCCAGGTCTCAAGGTCTGCTTCCCCGCTACCCCCGCAGACGCGAAAGGTCTCATGACCGCAGCGCTTGAGGGCACCGACCCGGTAGTTTTCTTCGAGTCTCAGCGTATATACGATAAGGGCGAGGACTTCAGACCCGACGGTGTTCCCGAAGGATACTTTGAAATCAAGATTGGCGATCCCGAGATCAAGCGTCCGGGTAAGGATGTCACGATTCTTACTATCGGTGCGGTTCTCTACCGCGCACTTGAGGCGGCAAAGACCCTGGAGGAGAAGTATAACATCTCAGCAGAGGTCATCGACGCTCGTTCCATCGTTCCCTTCAACTATGATATCGTTCTCGAGTCTGTCAAGAAGACCGGAAAGATAATCATCGTCGGCGACGCCTGCGAGCGCAACTCTGTCATGAAGGATATGGCGGCAAACATCACGGAATTCGCATTTGATTATCTCGATGCTCCGCCCATTGCTCTCGGCAGCCGCAACTGGATCACCCCTGCTTACGAGCTTGAATCTCACTTCTTCCCGCAAGCCGACACCATAATCGATGCGATAAGCGAGAAGCTCATGCCGATTCCGGGTCATGTATGCAAGTACAACGTGACCGATATTGACCGTATGGAGCGCTACAAGAAGGGTCTGTAATTTCCTTTCGTTGCCTCCTAATCCGGAATTAACGCATATTTAATATATTGACACACTCCCGCGGCGGTAATTTCTGCTGCGGGCGTGTGTTTTTTCGTGTGTTAAAACGCCGTCACAAAACAAACACCGGGCAATCCATTTTCGGATAACCCGGTAATAATATGTCATTTCAAGGAATACATTGAAGAAAATCAAAATTCATGCGTATAATACAAGAAGCGTGATCAGTGCAGCAATGCCTATCATGGCTATAAAGACATCGAACCAATGAAAAAAACGATATGTTGATTTTCTGTTGACAAAAAAGAGAGCAGAAAAGATAATCGTTACAGCGGCAGGAACAAAGACTGCCGAGGGTCTGTCAGCCTCGATCTGATTTATGTTGGTTGTAAGAGTGATCTTCTCGGGCAGCAGTATTATACATGCAATGCAGAGGGTCAGTGCCGCTGACACCATTATGGCCGACACCGTCAGTTTAATATGAAAATATTTGTTGTTAACCATAATTCCGCCTCATTCTTCACCGTCAAGGTCAAAGGTTATATCGTGGTACTCGCCGCCGCGATAAACTCTAAGGGTTATAGTTTCACCTGCGCATAATGAACCGATGCGCCTTCGCAGCTGCTCGCTTGTCTCGAGCTTTTCTCCGTTTATGCCGACAATGACATCGCCGGTCTCAATCCCGGAAGCCTTAGCCGAACTTTCAGGGTCTATATGCTTTACCATAACACCCATATGAATCCGGTATATCTCCGCAAGCTTTGAACAGATATCCTCACAGGTAATACCCAGCTTCGCACGGCAGTTGACATATCTGCATCTTTCTCCGCTGCTCTTGCACTCTGCAAGCATGCCGTTTATTAACGGAATCACAGCGGATGAAGGTATCGCATAGCCCAAACTCTCTGAGTCGTCAGATGATTTTTTCGTGTTTATTCCTACAATTTCGCCGTTTTTATTTATCAGCAGATCGTCCGAACTGCCGTAAGTTGCTTTCTCCCGTCTGAACGAAAGAAGCCTGACATTCTCTCCTTCTTCTATGCCTTCATACGCACCGTCATATATGATTTCGTCTGCCGTTATCTCGCAGTTTACTGCCGGCACGGTAACGCAATTCACTTTATTTGATGATTCGCATTCGGGCAAACCGATCGCATATACTGCGTCGCCTGCATTCAGGCTGTCCGAATTGCCGAACACCGCGGCGGTAAACATGATTTCTTCATTATCAGCTGCAACAATGCGTATCAGTGCCAAATCCCCTGTTTCGTCTGACATAACCATATCAGCCGCAAAAGTATTCCCTCCGTTGGTGTGAAGCGAAATAGATTCGCAGCCGTCGACGATTTTTCGGTCAGCAACAACATAACCGCAGGATGTGACGATTAAACCTGTGCCGAAACGCTCACCCTCGGAAGAAAAAGCCGATATACCTACAACAGATGGGGTGACGATTGCTGCTATTTCTTCGGCCGAATACTCTGCGTCATCGCTGTCATCCGAATCGGCACCCATAAATGAAGATTTGTTATCGGCAACAGTTTTGCCCGGCATAAAGGAATGATAACCTTGTCCGACACCTTTTGTCCGATCGCCGTGACCCCATATATAGAATGTGAAAACGCCCACGATGAGCAGGACAAATCCGGCAATAAAGACGCAAAGGGCAAATGTCATTAAAAACCTGATTGCACGGGCGGTATCACGGTAGCGCCTGCTTTCAATTGAACGCTGATAGCTGTCGTAGTTCCAGCGATATTGAAATCCGCCGTAGGACGGGGTTCGCTGTTCGCCCGTGAACTCGGAAAATCCGGTTCTATCGGCAATATTGTAATTCCCGTGTCTTGCATCAGAGCGCTCATGTCCGCTGTCTTTCAACGACATTTGACTGAACACATTCTTCTTGCTCATTCTGACTAATTCCGCCGGAAACAGCGCTCCTCCCATAAATATTTGCCGCTTGCGGCAGGGCAAACGACCTCTTTACACAAAGATTATACATCATCGTTTTTAACAAAAAATGACATGTTTGTGTAAAATATAAAGGTTTGCTGTAAATTCAATTAGAATTATAAGCATTTTGCCTCGGCAAATCGTTATCCTGCTTAAGAGCTGTATGTTCCGTCGGCCTTCCTGGGCACTTCATGGGTATACGGGAGAGTGAAAACAAATTCGCAGTATTCACCGTATACACTCTTAACCCAGATTTCTTCGTTATGAGCATCTATAATGGTTTTAGCTATGAAAAGGCCGAGTCCGGTGCCTGTTTTGTCGAGACCGCGGCTTCTGTCACTTTTGTAGAAACGGTCAAAAACATATGGCAGTTCATCTTCGGGTATGCCCTGCCCTTCGTTGTAAACCGAAATGTAAACTTTTTTATCCTTGCTGATTATGCGCACAGCAAACTTTCCGCCTTCACGTGAAAACTTTACTCCATTGTCGCAAATATTGTAGAATATCTGATATATGGCATCCCTGTCCGCACTGACAAACATACTGTCCTCATCGCATTCGAAATCTACATCCAGGTGTTTGGCGTCGATCTTCTGCTCAAATGATATAACAATCTGTCTGCCCATTTCACATATATCGAAAGGCACAGGTGTAAATTTTCTTTCGCCCGCCTGAATTCGTGTGATATCAAGCAGTGACATAACCAGCCGCGCGAGACGTTTAACCTCCTGTGAAACCACTCCCAGATAGTATGCATGCTTCTCGGGCGGGATAATACCGTCTATTATGTTGTCGATAAAACCGGAGATGGTAGTCATGGGGGTGCGCAGGTCATGTGATACGTTTGCTAAGAAGGTGCTGCGCATCTCGTCCACATGTTCAAGCGAGGTAGCCATGTTGTTGAAAGCCGTCGCCAGTTCGGCTACCTCGTCGCGCCCGTGTACGGGCACACGCACCTTGAAATCACCTGACGCAAAACTGCGGGCGGCTTTGCTCATGTCCTTCAGAGGCGTTGTTATTCTGTCGGATATGAAGTATATCGCTATGAGTGAGGCAAGGAGAACCCAGAGTGTGGTCAATATAATCGTTTTGATCATATTTTCCACCAGCACATCAAGTTCGCCTGTGGATACCGAAACAAACACCACAGCCACCGTCTGCGCTTCGCCGGTGCTGTTCTTCGACTCAATCGGCATACCGAAAGTGATGTGCTGACTCTCGAAAAGCCCGCTGAAATCGCCTGACATGCGTTTTTCACCGCCAACAGCGGCGGCTATGATTTCTCCCGGAACATTTGAAGACTGTATAGGCTCATTTCCCGATGCTATCAATATGTTGCCGCCAAGGTCGCAGACAAGTATGCAGAAGTCACCTGAAAAGCTTGAAAGTACATTCAAATAGTTGGCAGCCTGTTCCCGGTTAAAGTAGGAGTATTGGTTGAAATCGCTGTATGCCGACATTGAATACTCTATTTCCAGGTACATCTTCGCAGCGCTTGCGGTGTGGCTTATTGTTTCTTCCTGGCTCTGCAAGGAGTAATTATACACCATCGTGCTGGTTATAGCCGCCAAAATCGAGAAGCTGACCACAATAATCAGCATGAAGGTGATCATATATTTCGTGAATACGCTTTTAAACATACCGGAACCTCGTCTGCCGTTTATAAAGGACAACCTGCTGACACAACCTGCCGCCGAATTCGTGAAACCAAACGAAAGCCAAGGTAATCACCTTGACTTTCGTTTATAATCATATCACATTAAAACCAAACATGTACCGAGTCTGTGTATTATAGCAACATATTCCCGGGCTCATGTACAATGTATGCCCGCTTACTGAAGCAGCTCGAACTTGTAGCCGACGCCCCAAACGGTTTTAAGAATCCACTTATCGGAGACGCCCTCAAGCTTCTCGCGCAGACGCTTGACATGCACATCGACCGTACGCGAATCGCCCAGGTAATCAAATCCCCAGACCTTGTCAAGCAGCTGATCGCGGGTAAACACACGGTTGTAGTTTGCGGCGAGGAAATAGAGCAGCTCCAGCTCCTTCGGCGGGATGTCGACAGACTTGCCGTTCAGCTTCAGCTCGTATTTCTGCAGGCTGATTTCAATGTTATCGAATTTGATAACCTCTTCGTCATTCTGATTATCGTGTGTCCAGTAACGGCGAAGCACTGCCTTGACACGTGCGGAAAGCTCCTTGGTATCGAAGGGCTTGACAACGAAGTCATCGGCGCCCAGTTCAAGACCCAGAACCTTGTCGAAAACATCGCCCTTTGCGGTTATCATTATAACCGGTTTGGCGGATATCTCGCGAATTTCACGGCAGACCTGCCATCCGTCTTTCTTGGGGAGCATAATGTCGAGCAGAACAATATCCGGCTCATACATTTTGAAGAAGTTTATGCCTTCAACACCATCGTTTGCGGTTTTAACTTCATATCCCTCGTTCTCGAAGAACTGCCTGAGAAGATCGCATATGTTAAGATCATCATCGACTACAAGTATTTTGGTTCCCATCTGAATCCTCCATTATCTCTATTAAAATCTGTTAAGTTCGTTATTTTTCTGACTATGTTCATTATACTCAGATTGAGCGGCATTTGGTGAATAATCGTTTAACTTTTTTTGTTCATATTATGAATTATAGCATGTACTCCTCTGACATAAAAAAGTCATCCGGTTTTAGTATTACAAATCGAAATCTTATACATCTGTATATTAGACGAACTGTAACATCGATTGTTCCCTCTAATTTTGTAAAAATATTGATTTTTAAGCTGATTTGGAGTATAATGAGAGCATCAATCAATATGAGGTTAAAGATGAAGCTGGGAATTGTGGGTCTACCGAATGTCGGCAAGAGTACCCTTTTCAATGCCATTACCAACGCGGGAGCCGAGTCCGCGAATTATCCCTTTTGTACCATCGATCCAAATGTGGGCATGGTTGCCGTACCCGACAGCCGTCTTGATGTGCTGGCTGAGATGTATAGACCGGAGAAATACACACCTGCCGTCATAGAATTTGTCGACATTGCCGGTCTTGTAAAGGGCGCCTCCAAGGGTGAGGGGCTGGGCAACAAGTTCTTGTCTCATATCCGCGAGGTTGACGCCATTGTACATGTTGTCCGCTGCTTTGAGGACGACAATATAATACATGTTGACGGAAGTGTTGACCCGCTGCGTGACATTGAAGTGATCAATACAGAGTTGATTTACGCGGATATGGAAGTACTTGAGCGCAGATTAAACAGCGCTCGCAAGCAGCTCAAAGGTGACAAGGGTGTCGAAGCGGAGATTGCTGTTCTCGAAAAGCTGTATGCCGCTCTTGACACCGGTCTTTCAGCTCGCGCGGTGGAACTTGCCTCCGAAGAAGAGGCTTTGATTCCCGACCTGAACCTGCTTAGCCGCAAACCGGTAATATACGCTGCCAACCTCAGCGAGGATTCTGTGGGCAGCGATCCCATGGATAACGAAATGTATCATGCCGTCAAGGAATTTGCCGACAGCGAAGGAGCGCAGACCATGCCCATCTGTGCTGAAATCGAAGCCGAGATTGCAGAGCTTGATACCGAGGAGAAGGCTGCATTTCTTGAGGATCTGGGGATAACCGTCAGCGGACTCGATCGCCTCATAAACGCCAGTTATACATTGCTGGGGCTTATCAGTTTTCTCACCGCCGGTCCCAAGGAGGTCAGAGCCTGGACTATCCGGCGCGGGACCAAAGCTCCTCAGGCTGCCGGAAAGATACACTCCGATTTCGAGCGCGGCTTCATCCGTGCGGAGGTTATAGCCTATACCGCACTTATCGAAAGCGGCACCATGGCAGCCGCCAGGGAAAAAGGGCTGATCCGCAGCGAGGGCAAGGAATATGTCATGCAGGACGGAGATGTGGTCGTCTTCCGTTTCAATGTCTGATTTCTCGGCTTAATATGAACACAATCGCTCCACGACTGATGTTTCGGAGCTTTTTAATAATGTCTGCCTGATGTCTGGCAGAGTTCAGGAAATCTGTAATACCGCACGATTCATAATACAGACGAGCAGCCCCGGCAAACCGGGGCTGCTTTGTTATTATCAATTTATCTACACTATTAGCCTAATCAATAGCTCGAAGTGAAGTGTTTAGTATACTGACCGACTATGGAGTTGGCATCCTCAGCGTTAGAGGCAGCCTTATAAAACTTGTTGTCGTTTATATCGGTTATAAGACGGTTGATATACTCGTCGCGGTCAACCATACGGGACGACTCTCTGAATGCCTGTACGATGTTCATGTTTTCGTCGTACACATAGTAGACCTCGGTATATGTCTCCTCGAAAGGCTCAAATTCATCAAGCCGCTTCAGGATGTCTGCCGTCAGCTCGTCAAGACCAGCTACAAGTTCTTTCACGGTCATCTGTTCGGGCTTGTCCTTGGCAACCACAAGCTCCTGAACAACGGTCTTCTTTATAGGAGTCTTGCCGTCCTCTTCAAACTTGCCGGTCTCCTCCTGAACCTCCTCGGTAAATGCCAATTCAAAGTTAAGGTACAGGCTGAAGGACATATCCAGATTCTGGAGTTTTGCCAGCTTCCACTCATCTTTTGCATAGGCAATGGTGGCTTCATCCATCTCATCGTTGGGGAGAAGCATGAACTGGTTGCCGCAGTAAGCGAGATCCATGGAATACTTATTATTAAGCTTATGAACCAGACCGGTAATCTCGTCGATCTCGTAGTCAATACCCTTTTCACCGTAGGCAAGAAGATTGACGAACTCGGTGTTTGTGGTGAGGTAGGTTATGATCTCCATGCAGCGCGCCGGGTCGGCAGCGTACTTGGATACGGCATAAGCACCGGTATTGATGTTACTGTCGTCGGCAGTCGGATTCTTGTAAACGGTAACGTAGTAGTCCTCTTCATACTTCTCGGGAGTTGTTATGTCGCCCTTAATGAAGCAGGCTGCGTACTTCTTGCCGTCCTCGGGAGTGCCCTTATCAGCTATGGCATTCGCCTTGCGGAGGTCATTTATCATAACCTTGGCAGTGGCGAACTGTCTTGTGTTCATGAGGTTTCTCGGGGATGCGTCGGTGCCGAGAGAAGTGTTCAGAAGCACAGTAGAACCGTATATGGACTCCTTGCCTGTGGGATACTCTACCAGAAGCTCAGGCTCGTTAAGAACCGGAACAACATCCGGCTCATACTTGAGCATGTCGTCGAGATAATCACCGATATCGGTGAAGGTCTTCAGGTCATCGGCATCATAGTAATACTTGTCCACAAGCTCTTTATTGAGAAGCATGTAGGTATACTCGCCGACCACATGGTAGTTCGGAATTGCATAAGTCTTTTTGTTGAGCTTGCATGCAGAAAGGAAAGTCGGATGGATATACTTACCCAAAATCTTGGAGCCGATGCTTAGCTGCTCGTCGAGAGCGGTCAGCACGCCTTCCTTGTTGAGAGCTTTCAGCATAGCGCCGTCGGGGATAAGGAGGATATCAAGCTGAGTACCATTCTCCTCGGGATAAAGAACCTCCTCAAGACCGTATGCGTTGATAACGGTCTCGGGACCGGTTGATGTCTCCTCAGTGGTTTCCTCAGCCTTGGTGGTGGTACCGGTCGCCGTCTTGGCAGCCTCGCGGGCAGCCTTCTCGGCAGCCTTCTTTGCTGCGGCTTCGGCAGCCTCGAGTTCGAGCTGCTCTTCAATCGCCTCTATTTTTTCATTGATAAGCTTCTCATACTTATCGGCGGTTGTCATTCTGAGAATGACATGAGTATTGAACTCGCTCTCAGTGATGTCGTTGATTGCTTCCTCAACCCTGGCAATAGCTTCCTCGGTTGTGGATTTGTTGGTAATGGTATAGAAGGTGACGGTCATCGCCCTTGAACTGGTAGAGGTGGTGGCTTCATCGGCTGCCCCTTCTTCCTTCTTGGACGAACAACCGGTCAGTGCCAACGGCAGCACCATAATGATGCATATCACAAGGCACAGTATTCTCAATTTCATGTAAAAGAATCCTCCTAGGTTGTTGTAATCGGTTTACTTACACATTTTACACTAAAAAACTCATTATGTCAAGGATATTTTTACGATTTTATACACTATCAGGCGGACTTTCGGAGCATTTTTGAGCATTTATCGCGATTTTCACATTTTTGTTGTTGCATAATTCACAATCAATGTTTCTATAATTGTTGATATTCATGATTTTAATCTGCAATACGCACAATAATGATTCGCAATAATTGTTTAAGACGACAAATCATTACAGCCCCGACAGCCGCAAAACATCGCATTCCGTCTCAGTCGAGATAATCCTTCAGCCTTTTTGAACGGCTGGGATGTCTGAGTTTACGCAGAGCCTTGGCTTCAATCTGACGTATGCGCTCACGGGTAATCTTGAACTCCTTGCCCACCTCTTCGAGAGTGCGCGTCCGGCCGTCCTCGAGCCCGAAGCGCAGCTTGAGCACCTGCTCCTCCCTCGGGGTCAGGGTATGCAGCACCTCACAGAGCTGTTCGCGCAGCAGTGTATATGATGCGGCTTCCGCCGGCGCCGGTGAATCCACGTCCTCGATGAAATCACCGAGATGGGAATCTTCTTCCTCGCCGATAGGTGTTTCGAGGGAAACCGGATCCTGGGCGATTTTAAGTATCTCGCGAACCTTCTCCGGACTCATGTTCATGCGCTCGGCTATTTCTTCGGCCGATGCGTCATGACCAAGCTCCTGCAGCAGCATTCTCGAAACACGTGAAACCTTGTGAATAGTCTCAACCATATGAACCGGAATACGGATTGTTCTTGCCTGATCCGCGATGGCGCGAGTTATTGCCTGACGGATCCACCAGGTGGCATATGTGGAGAACTTGTAGCCCTTCCTGTAGTCGAACTTATCCACCGCCTTCATGAGACCGAGGTTGCCCTCCTGGATCAGATCAAGGAAGAACATCCCCTTGCCCACATACCGCTTTGCGATGCTGACCACCAGACGCAGGTTGGCTTCAACCAGATGTTTCTTAGTCGCCTCGTCGCCTTCGAACATGCGTTTTGCAAGCTCCAGCTCCTCATCGGCGTCAAGGAGTTCTATCTTGCCGATCTCCTTAAGGTACATGCGAACCGGGTCATCGATTGCAAGTCCTTCCTGAGTCAGCATCTTCTCCATTTCCTCTGCCGACTCGTAGCGCTCCAGATCGCTTTCGATTTCCTCGAACTCGGGTGTGTCGAGATAACCGCTTATTTCGACACCGGCGCTCTCAAGCTGCTCATAGAGCTTCTCGATCTGATCGATCTCAAGGTCGATATCGCCGATAGCTTCCATTATTTCGCTGTTGGAAAGGGTGCCTTTTGCTTTGCCCTTCTCTATCAGCTCACGTACATCGAACTTCTTTTCGCTTTTTTCGCCCTTTTCCGCCTTATCACCCTTTTCGGTGCGAACCTGGGCGACATCGTCCGGCTTGCCGGACTTTGTTTCCTGATTATGCTCCGATGCTTCGACAGTGATATCCGTCTGATTGTTTTCGGGAGTGCCTTTCACCGAAAGATTCTTTTCATCATTCATATATAATCCTCCATATATAATCCTCCTGCTTTATTACATATGTGTTCTGCCGCGAACATGCTCATACTCCGCTGCCGCGTTATATCTATGCTTTACTGTCGCGCGCGGACTGCTTGCTCCTTATTATATCTTCAATCGAAGCGGCATCGTCTCCGCTGACGACTTTAGAGGCTCTCAGGCGCTCGACGCAGTCACGGAACACATCCTCGCCGTTATCGGTAAGCATTTCGCGCCTGACCTTCATGCGGGTTATCCTGCCGATCTCCTCGGGCGCAAACTGCTCGTTGATGTCACTATCTGGTGTTGTGAGATGTTCAAATACACGGCGGTTGAACTCGGTCGCGAAGTCGTCGGCGCACAGCTCTGCGTCCGACTCGGCAAGCTCAGGGCTCAGCATCAGCATACCGAGAATCGCTTCCTCCGCGCCCGCGCCCGCCACATTCTTTGCGTAATCCGGATTTACCCGATCACCGTATCCTGCAGCCGACAGCTGTATGCGCCTCTTTTCCTCGGATTGCGCATTCCTGCGGCTTTTGCGATAAATGGCGTCGGCTTCTTTTTTTAATCCTTCAAGGGGAAGACTGAGCCTTTCGGAAATCTGGCGGATGTAGACCTCCCGCTCGATTGCCGAGGGCACCGATGCAACGAAATCACACAGCTCTTTCGCTGCCCGTATTTTGTCCTCGTAACTGTCAAAGTCCAGCTCCCTTGTAACCGCGGCATATCGGAATTCGAAGCGGGAAACACTGCCGTCAAGCAGCTCGCGGAATTTATCCGATCCGTATTTTTTAATGTATTCATCCGGATCCTTTGCGCCGTTCATGCGAAGCACCCTTGCTTCAAGCCCTACCTCACCAAGAAGCCGGAAGGCTTTGTCTGCCGCCCTCTGCCCCGCCTCGTCGCTGTCGTAGGATATTATGACGCTCTTTGTGCATCGCGCCATTATACGAGCGTGCTCCGAAGTAATGGCGGTTCCCAGGGTAGCCACGGCATTGGTGAAACCGGCGGCGTGTAGGGCTATGACATCCATGTAGCCCTCGCAGAGAATGAGCCGTTCGGCGCAGGACTGCTTTGCAAAGTTCAGCGCGAAAAGATTGCGCGATTTCTTGAAAATCGGCGTATCCGATGAGTTAAGGTATTTTGGCATCGAACCGTCTATGACCCTTCCTCCGAAGGCGATCACCGTGCCCTGGGTATCGATTATAGGGAACATAATCCGCCCGCGGAAGTAGTCGTAGGGCTTGCCGTTCTTTCGGCTTATGCCGCAGAGGAAACCTGCGGTCAGCTCTTCGATAGTGTAGCCCAGTCCGCGCATATATCCCAGCAATGCGCCGAACTCGTTGGGCGAATAGCCCAGTCCGAAATGGCGTATAATCGCCGGTTCAAGTCCGCGGTTCGTAAGGTATTCAAGCGCAGAATTATCCGACATCAGCCGTGCATGGAAGAAACGCGCCGCATCCCTGTTCATATCCGCAAGGCGTTCCCGGCGTACCCCCCGTTCATGCTGATATTCGTTTTTAGGCAGGTCAAGTCCCGCCCGTTTTGCCAGATACTCTATTGCTTCACCGTATTCCAGATTCTCGGCGCGCATGACAAAGGTTATGACATCGCCTCCGGCTCCGCAGCCGAAGCAGTAGAAATGGTCGTCGGCAAAAAGGGTAAAGGAAGGGGTTTTCTCATTATGAAAGGGGCAAAGTCCGCTTAGGTTGGAGCCCGAACGCTTTAATGTTACATAAGTCGACACCACTTCGGTCAGCGGATTGCGGAATTTTATTTCGTTAATTACGTCCCTTGAATATACGGCCGTACACCCTCCCTCCCTTCATTCCATCATTGGGTTTTGTTTTAACGGCAACACGCCGTCACATTGTTTATATTGTTTTTATTGTCTTTGTTCACAAAATTCTAATCCGCTTTACTCTGCCACAGGTCGGGGATAAATATACGCTTATACATATTTATTGCATAGCGGTCGGTCATGCCTGAAATATAATCGCACACCGCCCGTCCCACCGACTCCGCATCAGCGATAGCCTCATATTCCTCAGGCAGTTCCTGTGGATGGGTGACAAAGTGTCGGTAAAGCTGTGCCAGCAGTTCCTCTGCCTTGCCCTCCTGTCCCTTGGCAATCGGATTGCGGTAAACGCGCTCAAAAAGGAAAGCGTGAAGCTCCTCGGTAGCCTCGGCAATATCCGGCTCAAGCCACATTTCGTCTGAGGTCTCTCCTGCCCTAATGGCACTTCGAACCATTGTATCTATGCGCTTGCCGTGGGTATCGCCGAGAACCCGCCTGAGATGTACCGGTATGTCATCCATTGAAAGAATACCGGCTCGTATAGCGTCGTCTATGTCGTGATTGATGTATGCCACCCGGTCGGCGAGCCGGACGATCCGCCCCTCAAGGGTTGACGCACCGCCCAAGGTATGGCAGGCTATACCGTCGCGAACCTCCTTTGTCAGGTTCAGCCGCTCCAGTACCTCCACCACCCGCAGGCTTTGCCGATAGTGGGTAAAATCCGGGGAATAGCACCGCTGCAGTACCCGCTCACCGGCGTGGCCGAATGGGGTATGGCCGAGATCGTGCCCCAGGGCAATCGCCTCGCACAGGTCTTCATTGAACCGCAGCGCCATGGCTATGGTGCGGGCAATCTGCGACACCTCCAGTGTGTGAGTAAGCCGTGTGCGGTAGTGATCCTCTTCCGGCGATAGAAAGACCTGCGTCTTATGCATAAGCCGCCTGAAGGATTTAGAGTGAATTATTCTGTCCCTGTCCCGCTGAAAGGCAGTGCGCAGGTCACAGGGAGATATTGGATAATCTCTGCCCGCCGAGTTTTCACTGAGGCAGGCTCGCTTTGACAGTGTGGTTCTTTCAAGCTCACACTGCATTTCGCGCACCGTCAAACCATCACATCCTTTCATATTAGCGGAGCTGTTTAAGACTTTGGTGTATGAGACATCCCCACATTATATAATATACGCAGTGAAATCGGGAATTCCTCTTTTTTTAACGATAGTTTCTGCTTTTGTTTGCTGTTTTTGCTATACGGTTCCGTATCGCGTTTCGAGCAGCTCGGGCAGCACCTTGCCGCCGGTCATCTCCGACACTCTCGCACAGAGTTCATCGGCACCGCTCTCGGCAACCGTGAAGATTATTGTTACATCCGCGCCGTAGTCAATCTCTCCGATTGTCGCGCCGAATTTCGGCAGTTCGTTCTGAAGCCGTCCCAGATCCTGGTACTGGCAGGTGAGCGTCATATCGCAGACCTTACCGAGTTCCACTATGCCCGCCGCGTCGACTGCCAGCTTAGCCGCCGCCGAATATGCTCTTACCAGTCCCCCGGCGCCCAGCAGTATTCCGCCGAAGTAGCGGGTTACCACAATGACAGCATCGGTAAAACCGCTTTTGCGGATAACGTCCAGCACCGGTATTCCCGCGGTACCCGAGGGCTCGCCGTCGTCCGAGGCACGCGCCGCCGCGCCGCCGTTTATCTCATAGGCGTAGACATTGTGGGTGGCATCGGAATATTCAGCTTTGATTTTATCGATAAAGGCATTCGCTTCTTCTACTGACTCCACATGGGCAGCGTGACCTATAAAACGCGATTTACGCTCGATCATCTCCGCCGATGCCGTTCTGCCAAGAGTCACATAACGTTTTTCTTCCATTTTTTCTGTTAAAATGTTAAATAATATATTGCGCCAGCTGTCCCTTTACCGCACGATCCACCGAGGCTCTCACCGTCATGTATTCGCTGCCGTATTCCACATCGCGTACAACAGCCTGGGTGTAGAGACGGTTGAGTACGCCGCCGTCGGTGTTGGGAATTCGCATTACCACCTCGCTGCGGCCGTCTGCGTTCAGTTTCATGAGTTTTTCGGTCAGTTCGTCTATGCCCTCACCGGTCAGCGCCGAAATGCGAACAACTTCGCTGCACTTAACACCCTCCGGCAAAGGGTTTATATCCGGATACGAAATATCGCACTTATTGTAGATGTATAGAACCGGCTTGTCGGCAGCGCCCAATTCAGCCAGCAGGCTGCGGGTCACTTCAAGCTGTTCAAGGTGCTCGGGGTCAGAGGCGTCGATTATAACAAGCACCGCATCCGCATAACTCACCTCATCCAGTGTGGAACGAAAGGCGTTTACAAGCTGATGAGGCAGACGGCGGATAAAGCCTACCGTGTCGGTCAGAAGTATTTCGCCGCCGTCGGGCAGTGTATATCGGCGCGTGGTGGGGTCAAGCGTTGCAAAGAGCTTGTCCTCGGTCAAAGCGCCCGCATCAGTCAGACGATTGAGCAGCGTTGATTTGCCGGCATTCGTATATCCGGCTATTGCGCACTTCAAAATCGGTGAACGTTCACGCTGGGAGCGCTGTGTGGCGCGGTTCTTCTCCATTGTCGCCAAAGCGTCTGTAAGCGCGTCTATGCGCCGCTTCAGATGCCGGCGGTCGGTCTCCAGCTTTGTTTCACCCGGACCGCGCATGGCGATGTTGCCGCCCTGCTGACGCGACATGGTAATTCCACGCCCTGTCAGTCGGGGGGAGGTATACTTTAACTGAGCCAGTTCAACCTGAAGTTTGCCCTCGCTGGTGACGGCGTGCAGCGCGAAGATATCGAGTATCAGCATTGTCCTGTCGATTACACATATACCCCCGGATTTCTCCTTGCCGTTAATATCGTCCTCCAAGCTGCGAATCTGTGAAGGTGTCAGCTCACAGTCGAACACGACCAGCTGTATATCATTCCTCTCGCACAATTCTCGCAGTTCTTCGACCTTGCCGCTTCCGATACAGGTGCGCGGGTCGGGGGAAGGACGGATCTGGGTCAGTCTTGCAAAGCTCTCACCGCCAGCCGTTTCAAGCAGTCTCTCAAGCTCATCAAGCGAGCTTTCATATTCGCTTTCGATCTCGGAGTCGGTTAACACCGATACCAGCACCGCGCGCTGCGGAACCGCGGTTTCGTTCTCACTGTTTTCGGTGCCCGCCATTGCCGAACCGAATATTATCTTATTAAAATCTGTTATGATTGACACCTCCTGCCAATGAGAGAAATGAAAAGCAGACAGCATGACGTTCGGGGAACGATACACGCTGCCTGCCTGAAAAGTACAAACAGGACAGAAATTCCTTCACTGGAATTACTTCGCTGCGGCTTCAAGACGCTTCCTGAATTTGTCAACACGTCCGCCGGAATCAACAAACTTCTGCTTACCGGTGAAGAACGGATGGCACTTCGAGCAGATTTCAACTCTTATGACGCCGCCGGTAGTGGAACGGGTCTGAACTTCCTCGCCGCAAGCGCACCTTATCGTAACCTCGGAATACTTCGGATGGATACCTTCCTTCATTGCTTACACCTACCTTCCTGTTAACATTCACAATGTATCGATTATAGCACAACGAAAACAAAAATGCAATAGTAAAATATAAAATTACGCGAAATTTCGCCCCGAAAGGCCAGTCGTTTTTGTAATATTCGTGTTTTCATCAAAAAGTTACAAAAAACACCGTTGCAATATACCGCCTGTGGTGATATAATTGTTTGGAGTTTGATATATACAAATGCAGCCACAAGCAATCGGAGGGAAACAAAATGTCAAAGAAAATAGTTATCATAGGAGCCGGCAGCGGCTTCGGCGCACGGCTGTCGCTGGATATCATGTCCCGCGAATGCCTGCAGGATTCCGAAATCTGCCTCGTTGACCTGCACGAGGGCAGACTCGCAAAGGTATACGAATATGTAAAAAACACCGCCGAGCACTACAATCTCCCCACGAAAATAAAGGCAAGCACCGACCGCCTGACCGTATTAAAGGATGCAGATTATGTCATTACTTCGGTAGCCGTGGGCGGCGGCGCCTACTACGGTCACCCCTTCAACGACGAAGTCCGAATCCCCCGCAAGTACGGAGTTGACCAGAGTGTAGCCGATACCATCTCGGTGGGAGCGGTTTTCCGTTTCCTCCGCACCGCACCGGTTCATCTCCAAATTCTGCGCGATGTTGAGCGTCTGGCGCCTAACTGCCTCCACCTGAACCATACTAACCCTATGTCGGCGCTCACCATGCTCCACAACACTCAGACTTCGCTCAAGACCATAGGTCTCTGCCACGGCATCATTGCCACCAACAGTGAGTTTTGCCGTCCACTCGGTATCGACCCGTCCACAACACAGTATAAGGTAGCGGGTATAAATCATATGGCATGGTTCCTCGAGTGGACAAAGGACGGCGAGGATCTTTACGCCAAGCTGGATGCCCTGCTTGCCGACAAGGAAAACGAGAAGGTACAGGCTTTCGAGAAAAGCGAATCGACACGTCTCGAAATTTACCGCGCCTTCGGTTACTTCCCCACCGAGAGCAACCGCCACGATTCGGAGTACTTCCCATACTTCCGCCGCACCCAGGAGATTCGCGATTACTACTTCCTTGATTCCCGCAAGCTCACCGAAGAACTGGCATCCACCCGCGAATGGATGAAGGACGGCGAGGGCGATAAACTCTACGGCAACATCCGCCGTTCCAATGAGTATACCACCGCCATAATGGAGGCCATCGAGACCGGTGTTCCCTACCGTTTCAACGGAAATGTCATGAATACCGGACTCATAACCAATCTGCCCGAAAACTGTTCGGTTGAGGTTCCCTGCCTGGTCGACAGCTTCGGCATTCATCCCACCTATGTGGGCGCTCTGCCTACACAGTGCGCCGCTCTGAACCGCGGTCCCATATCACAGCAGCAGCTCATGCTGGAAGCCGTTGTGAGACGCGACAGAGACGCTGCCTTCCACGCCTGCTGTGTTGACCCGCTTGCCTCCTCAGTCTGTACTCTGCCCCAGCTTCGCGACATGTTCGAGGAGTTGTGGAGCGCCGAAACGGAGCTGCTCAAATGGTTCGACAAGGGGCATACCGGTCCGGTACCCGAAATATACGCGGCAAACTGATATGACACATAACGACAACTTCAGTTCAGGCTCACACGCCTCAGACAACGCTGAAATCATCTCCGCGCTTAACCGGCTGGTATCCGCGGGCTGTGTGGTATATGGCGAAAACGGCGTTCCGCTGTTCAACTGTGCCGGCTGCAGACACGTTTGTCCCGGTACAGCCGATATCGTTCAACGCGCTGACAACGAAGCCCCCGAGTCGGCAGATACCGCAAATCATACCGATAAGGGACAGATTGACAGATATATCGAAAGCATACAGGCGCGCAGGATACTGGGCATAAACAGAAGCAAGCCATATCCATACGACAAAGAGAAGAAGCTGACTTACGCCATTGTCAGCGGCGATACCGAGGGTGCAAGGATGTACCTCAACGAAATCCTCGGCCACATCCTCTTTGCCTCGGCAGACAGCCTCAACGCCATAAAGGCTCGGGCAATGCAGCTTACCACCGTTATTTCACGCGCGGCGATCGAAAGCGGAGCCGACATAGACCGGATATATCGGCTCGGTCCCGAGTCGGCAATCGCTCTCTTTGAATGCCGAAACGTCGGGGAAATTTGCGAAATGCTCACCGAACTGCTGCGCACCTTTACCGATGAGGTACTAAAGCCCGCAGATCTCAAGCATCTGGAATCGATAACGCGGGTCATTTCATACATTAATAATAACTACATGCACAAGATAACCCTTGATGATGTGGCGGCGCATGTGTTTCTCTCGCCATCATACCTCAGCCGCATCTTCCGCGAAGAGATGCAGCAGCCTTTCTCAACCTATCTAAATCAGGTGCGTGTAGATAAGAGTAAGGTATTGCTGTTGTCGAGCAGTCTCCCGGTATCCGAGATTGCCGAAATGACCGGCTTCTACGACCAGAGCTACTTCAACAAGGTTTTCAAACGCATGGTAGGCATTACCCCGAAGAAATACCGCGACAGCCGCGGTGCTGAACCCGATACCCCCGGCAGCCGCACAGCATAAATTGACATAATTATTATAATTATATTTATTACATGGAAGGAATCAATATGGACAACAAAGCAATTCTTGATGAAATTTCCGCAAAACTCCAGGCAGGCAAGGCTCGTGATGTTAAGGCTCTCGCTGAAAAAGCTCTGGCAGACGGCGTACCCGCGAAGGAAATACTCGAGGGTGCGCTCTTAGCCGGTATGTCGGTCATCGGTGAGAAGTTCAAGACCAACGAAATCTATGTGCCCGAGGTGCTCATCGCCGCCCGCGCCATGAAGACCGGCGTTGAGACGCTCAAGCCTCATCTCGTTTCGGGTGACGTCAAGCCGGCCGGCAAGGTCTGCATCGGCACGGTACAGGGCGACCTGCACGACATCGGCAAGAATCTTGTCAAGATGATGATGGAGGGTAAGGGGCTTGATGTTATCGATCTCGGCACCGATGTGTCTCCCGAGAAGTTCGTAAGTACCGCAAAGGAAGAGGGCTGCAAGGTCATCTGCTGCTCCGCTCTGCTGACCACCACCATGGGCGTCATGAAAGATGTCGTTGAGCGGGCAAAGGCAGAGGGCATCCGCGACGATGTGATGATTCTTGTCGGCGGCGCTCCCATCACCGCCGAATTCGCAAAGAGTATCGGCGCCGACAAATATACCTCCGACGCGGCTTCCGCCGCCGATGCCGCATACGATTACTGTATCTCCAAAGCCTGACGCAAATAATCAAATAAAAGATAATCCGGGGAGTCCGTTTTTTACGCGGGTTCCCCGGTTTCTTATGCAATATACCCAGAGCGGATGGCATGCTGTGAGACATACCGTCCGTTGACAACTTGGATTACAGAACTACGATTTTATTTTTCTTGTCGCTGATGTAGGAGTTCTCCAGTAGCTCGGTGAGTGCAAGAGCATCATCAATGCCCAGACCCTCGGGGGAGCCGGTGCCGGCGATACAGGCGTCAACAAACTGAATAAGCGGGCTCGGCTTGGGATTCGGCAGAGTCGGAGTTATGAAACCCCTTACATACTTCTCGGTCTCTCTTGATACGAACTTGACATCGCCGCCGACCGAAAGCAGGGTTGCATCGGTGCCGTAAATCTCGATGGACTCACGGGTATTGTAGGAGTCGAAGGAGGTCTCGGCTACACCGATGGCGCCGTTCTCGAACTCAATGGTGGACACCGCGTTCTCGTCAATCTTTGAACCCAAGGGGGCGGTAAACAGACCTGTAACTCTCTTTGGTTTACCGCAGAGATAAGCCAGGGTGTACATAGGATGGCAGCCAAGATCCATCATCGCGCCGCCGCCGGTGTCCTTCTCTTCGTACCAGTATGCAGGGAGCCAGTTATTGCTGACGCCGCTGTGGCCGTTGCGTATGCGCACCATGGATACGGTGCCGAAAACGCCCTCGGCGATGAACTTCTTAGCCAGTTGGATTACCGGCAGACCGCGCATCGGGTAGGATATAACGAAGGTAACGCCGGCCTTCTCTATTGCTGCCTTGATTTCTTCGCATTCGTCAAGGGTGGGAGCCAGCGCCTTCTCGGTGAAGATGTGCTTGCCTGCCTTTGCTGCGGCGATGATAACATCCTTGTGGGCTGTGGTGGGTGCGTCACAGACGACCGCATCACAGTCAGCCTCGGCAAGCAGCTTATTCAGGTCTTTGTAGTATACGGCGCCTAATTCGTCAGCCCAGGGCTTACCGCGGGCTTCATCGTCGTCCCAGACGGCGGTGATTTCCACCTTGCCGCTGTTCTTAAGCTGTCCGGCATAGCCGGCAGCATGTACGTGCCATTTACTGAGCATTGCTACTTTTAACATATAAAACCTCCGGAATGTGATTCGGTTATTGTTATATTTTACGCTGATAATATTATATCACAGAGCCAATGTCATTGCAACAGCGATTTTTCACTTTTCGATACAGGAGGGGCAGGTCAAAAAACCTGTCCCTCTCAATATACTATTAAATTAAATTTACAGCAGCGACGCCCGCAGTTCTTCCGGCGATTTGGGCGAGAGCAGTGCCGGCGGAATGTCGAACATTGTGATGCAGCCGGTCTTCCCTTCAGCAGCCATTTTGGCAACGGCTCTCGCGCTTGCCACAAGCACGCTTGAAGTGAACTCGGGGTTTGAATCGAGTTTCAGCGAATATTCGATGATGCTCTTGTTCCCCGCAGCCGACTCGCCGGAACGAATCACAAATCCGCCGTGGGGGATTGCGCTGTGTTCGCGCTTAAGCTCCTCCTCCGAAATGAAGGTAACCGTGGTGTCATAGTCGGCAAAGTAGTTGGGCATTTCCTTAATTTCGCGTTCTATGCGGCTAAGATCTGCTCCCTCCTCGGCGACGACAAAGCATTCGCGGGTATGCTTATCGCGGGTGCTCAGCTCGGGATTCGAACCGCTGCGGACAGCGTCCATGGCAGCCGGTACCGGCACGGTATACTGCTTGGCGTCCTTTACACCATTGACACGGCGCAGGGCGTCTGAATGTCCCTGGCTGACGCCCCTCCCCCAGAAGGTATAGCTGCTGCCTGCCGGGAGCACCGCTTCCGCGCAAACACGATTTATGGAAAACAGACCCGGATCCCAGCCCGATGAGATGAGCGCCAGATGTCCGCCGGCTTTCGCGGCTTTGTCAACGCGGGCGAACTGTTCGGGAATCTTTGCGTGGGTGTCAAAGCTGTCAACCGTGTTGAACAGCCCTGCCAGCTTCGGGGTTAGCACCGGCAGATCGGTAGCTGAACCTCCGCAGATGATCATAACATCGATTTTGTCGGTATAATCGGCGACATTATCAAGACTGAAAACGGGGATGCCGGTTGCGGTCTTTATGCCGGCCGGGTCACGGCGGGTAAATATGCTGACCGGGGTCATATCCGGGTTCTGCTGTATCGCCAGCTCCACACCCCGCCCGATATTGCCGTAGCCGGCGATTGCGACTCTGATTTTTGACATTGGATTTCCTATCTCTTATCTTAAAATGAAGCGGCGGATATATTCTGTGGTAAACATCACGCCGGCCTTGCCGAGTTCGCTGTCGCCTCTCCAGGTGGCGGAGTGGGGCTCGATGCTCAGACCTGCGTCGTAGCCGCGGGAGTAGAGAATGGCGAATACGGTAGGCCAGTTGATGGAATCGATACCCGCCGGCGGGTCGTCAACACCGCGCCTGCCTGCACTTACGAAGCCCTTGACGTGCATATGGGCTATTCTGTCGCCCCAGTCGGACAGCTCTGCCAGATAATCCGCGCCGCGGCCGCAGGAGTGGGAGCAGTCGTATTTTATCATCAGTTCAGGCAGTTCGCCGAGAACTACCTTCCAGACGTTGGGCTCATATACGAAGTTACCCCAGCTGCAGTTGTATGCGGCAATCTTAATACCGCTGCCCGACGCCTTTGCCTGTTCGATCATCTTCCCGAAGAACTCAATAGCAAGTGTAAGATTGCGGTATAGACTGACGCTGTCGTCGTAGTTTATGCCGCAGACGAAGTTGGGCGAGCCGACTTTAATTGCCGCGTCAAGCAGACCCTGCTGCAGGGCGAGTTTATCGGCGTCAAGCCTGCCGCCCACATTGGATATACAGTTCCAGCGTCCCACCGACTGAATCGGCAGTCCGGTGCGCTTTATCTCGGTCTTTACCGAGTCGGCTTTTGCGATGAAATCGGCTGCCTCGTTGTCGTCGTTGCGGCAGACCTCGATGAAGTCAAGTCCTATGGATTTCACATAGTCGAATGATGATGCGGAGTATCCGTTGATTATTCCGAGCTTCATTATAATACCTCACTGTAAGCCTTTCGGCGTTTTTATTATTATACCACAATATTATTCTCATTACAAGAATTTCCCGTGAAAAGCGGTTTTATTTGAATGCAAAGCATATAACACCGACCGATTAGTTAAAAAAATGGATTATGGCAAAAAACCGGGATAAAACACATATATTTAGACGATTTTGTAAAAAGCACTTGACAAACGCGCCGCAGAAAGGTATAATGTCGCTGTTGCGTCCGAGCGGCCAGACTAAATGGTCCCGTGTACCTTTAGCTCAGCAGGATAGAGCAACTGCCTTCTAAGCAGTAGGTCGAGGGTTCGAGTCCCCCAAGGTACGCCATATGGTGGGTGTGGTTCAGGTGGTTAGAGCGTCAGGTTGTGGCCCTGAAGATCGCCGGTTCGAGTCCGGTCATCCACCCCAGAAGCAAAGCTCCGAGGTATTTTCCCCCGGGGCTTTTTCTTTGTTTGATAATAAATGCGGTACCGAACGACTTCAGACATCCGACGTTCGATACCGCGTTTACATTCGATTTATTTTCTATTTTGCCTGTGCTGCGGCGCATTTATCCATGAGTGCGGCGACCCGGCAGGCGCGCTTATATGCCTCGGCGATGTATTCATTCGGGGTGAGTTTCTTGTAGATATCGTTATCATGACGTTCAGGCTTGCTGCCGGTGTTCAGCTCGAAAGTGAGAGGTCCGTCAAAACCGTGTTTTGCCAGACGTGCGGCAACGCTCTCCCAATCGGTTATACCGTCAAAAGGCAGCAGATGCAGATCGTCGTGCCATGTAATCTCGCCGCCGAAGTCGCGTATGCCCAGGTTGTCGTTCAGATGGGTGGCGATAAGCCTGCCGCCGTAGAGCGCAGTCATATCCTTGCCGTAGTTGTAACATAGCTCATGACCGGTGTCCCAGCAAAAACCCACATTGTCATAGCTGTCTGCCAGTTTCATCAGTGCGCCCAGATATTCCTCGCCCTCGGTGTTCTCGAAGGCGATGCGCACGCCCAGCTTTTTTGCCTCAGATACGACCGAAGCGTAGTTTTCGACTCCCACGTCCGTAGGGCTGTTATCCTTAAATCCGATGAATGCGTGAACCACCATGATATTGACTTCATGCTTTGCACAGTCATGCAGGCAGGCGATGAGCTCGTTCACAGCTGCAGCCGCGGCTTCGCCGCCCTTCCACATATCGGCTGCCTTGCCGAAGGGAGCGTGTATTGACTGGTAGAGCATGCCGAGTTCATCAGCCAGCGCACGCCATTCTGCTATGGGTGCGCCGGGTCCCGAGCCGGTGAAGAAGCCCTCAAAGCCGGTTTTGGCGAAGGCGCGTATCTGATCCTCCGGCGACAATCCGAAGTCGCCGATCCCGAAACAGAGTTTTTTCTTCCACATGGTTATACTCCATTAAAACAATTCAGATTATCATTTTTGTCCGGCGTCATACAGTTCGTCCAGAATTCCGAGACAGTATTCAATATAGGTCTGCTCCGAATCATCCCGGAATGGGAACAGGCGAACCGAGCTGAACATCCAGATTTCATAGCCGCCGCGGCAGATCTGATCCCGGGACGGGAAGTATCCGTTTGCGCCGTTTGCAAGGCTGATCGACAGTGTGTGCGCGAATCTGCTGTGAGCACTCATGCGCAGCGTCACACCCGAGAAAGTTTCGAATGGGATAGGGAGCAGCGCCAGAGAACCTATGGAAACCGCGGTCTGACGAAGGTGCATGCCCGAGGGTACCGGTTCGCCGCTTTCGGCTATTCGTATGCGTTCTACAAGCGACTCATAGTCGGTGCGGTTCAGTCCTTTTAACGACTCAGGATTTTTAAAGCCCGCCAGCCGGGCTTTCATATCGTCGAGCGGCGGCATGGGTTTGTAGCGAAGTTCTATATCCCGCGCCAGAACTTTCAGCTCACAATCACGCCGCCATTCGCGTATGAAACGGCAGGCGCGTACCGCGTCGGCTGCGGCTACGCCGCCCAGTTCGAGAGCAAGCTTGAGATTTCCGGTGGTTTTGCCGTTTGTCAGCCGCGGCCCGCAGTCACCCTCGCAGCCGTTGAAAAAGGCGGTAATTCCGCCGCTCTCCTCCTCAAGCCGATCCTTCATCACGCCGCACCAGTCGCGTGTGATTTCGGGATTCATGCCTGACGCGGTGTTATGGGCGCCGTAGTGTATTATGTTTCCTATAGGTCTGCCATTATGTGTTCGGAAGGATACGACCGTCATGACCGGGTCACGGCTGCCGCAGGGATTCTGTCCGAGTATTACAGAGCCGTTCCGGGTGATCTCGCGCCGGTTGACCCCCACATCGCTCAGTGTCGTGCCGATGCCCATCTCTGCCGGCTGCATGCCGGCAAGCGCGGCAACAGCCGCCTCCTCCGCTTTGGCGGGAAGGGTGCCGAAGACATATTCCCGATCCATCGGGTAGCCGTGATTATCGGTGGTGACGGGAGCAGAATGGGTATGGGTTGTGCAGACGCTTATGTTGTCAAGGGGTACGCCTGTGACCTCCGACATGCGTTTCCGAATTACTCCCATTATCGGCTCGCCCAGCAGACACAGGTCTGCGGACGCCGCGAGACAGCGCAGTTCCCCGTACCCGAACGCGAAGCATGTGAAGTGGAGCCTGTCGTTTATGCTTTCAGCCGGGCGTCCCGGTGCGTAACCGTGCAGTATTGCGCCGACCTCCGACGTGATATCGGCGCGCCCGACGCCGACTTTCAGTATTTCGCTGCCGATACTCATATCCGCCTCCGTTGACATCTTAAGACTGTGTTTATTGTAAACCGATTTTATCTCTGTGTCAAGAGATGATCGGTTAAATGCATATCAGCGTTGACCGGCAAAAAAACGCATAATAACTGTTGCAACCGCATTGTGGATATGGTAAAATTTACTCAACTTATACAGGAGGTTACAATTATGACAGCTCGGCTTGCTTCACACATTATCGCGGCGCTTTTGGCGATTCTTATGCTTACAGTTACTTTTACAGCCTGCGGAGGTGGCGGCTCGGGAGTGACCGATACCGCCGTGGACATCACCACCGCTGCCGAAATCGAGCCCGAGGAAACAAAAATGAAAGATAACCTGCCCGAACGCGATTTCGGCGGTTATGACTTCCATATGCTCATACGCAACGCTGACGGCTATGTAAAAGATATGTACGTCGAAGAGGAGTCGGGAGATCTTATCGACGATGCAATCTTTCAGCGCAACCTGGTTGTCGGTGAGCGATTCAACTTTGAAATGTCGGTCCAGCGCTCCTCACACAACAATTACGAAACCGATGCCGCCGCATCGATTATGGCGGGTGCCGACGATTACGATTTTGTGTTTCCCCATGCAAGGGCTGCCTTCGCATATGCCAAACAGGGGCTGGTGCTCGACTGGTTCAAGGATCTGCCATATGTGAACCTTGAACAGCCCTACTGGGCGCAGGACGCTGTTGAGAACCTTTCGATTGCACACAAGCTCTTCACCTGCATAGGCGACATCAGCTACAAAAACCTCGGCAATACAAAGTGCCTTTTCTTTAACAAGCCGCTGTTTGAGACCTACGGCATTGAATCTCCCTACGGCACGGTGCTTGACGGCGATTGGACCTTTGAAAAGTTCGGCGACATCGGGCGTGTCGGCTCCCGCGATCTGAACGGCGACGGAAAACTCAGCATACTTGACGACCAGTACGGCTATGTCACCACATGGTGGGGCGGTCCCATTCAGGTACTTTTCTCCGCCAATCTGCGCATCGCCATGAAAGACGAGGACGACATACCCTACCTTTCAATCTACAGCGAGCGTGCCGTTGAGGTCTATGAGAAGTTTTTCGACCTGATGTCCGATGGCAGCTCATATCTGCATCTTGCAGATGCCAGTACCGAGATTACCGCTGCCTTCAAGGAAGGCAGAGTTTTCCTAATCGAAACATCCATAGGCAATGCCGTGGGCTACCGCGACATGGAGCAGGATTTCGGCATCATTCCCTGGCCGAAGTTTGATGAGACGGTTGACAAGTATTACTCCAATGTTGACGCCGGATGCTCACTCATCGTCATTCCGATCACCGCCTCCGACCCGGAGCGTACCTCCATTATTCTGGAAGCACTGGGCTGTGAGGCATATAACAGCGTTATCCCGGTATTCTACGATGTATGTCTTACAACAAAGTTCAGCCGCGATGCCGAATCTGTGGAGATGCTTGAAATCTGCCGAGAAAATAAGGTATTCGACTTCGGTTACTACACTTCTTCTGTCGGCGTCTTCTCCTCCACCGGTTACAACCTTTCCAAGATGCCGTCGCCCGACTTCGCCTCTTACTACGCGGCAAACGAGACGGCTGCAAAGACCGCGCTTGCCCAGTTTATCGAACAGTGTACCGGAATCAAGACCTGATTTCCTGATATATCCGACGCAGAGATACAAACGATACAATGGTATGAAGGAGAGGTAAACGATGAAGGTGAATCTGCCAAAAAACGTAAGCATACTGCTTGCGGCATTGCTGATGCTGCCATTATTTGCATCCTGCGGAGGAGGCGGCGCGGGAAATGAAGTGGAAAATAACACCGAAACTGCGGGTGAAACTTCCGCAGCCGGAACCGAGACCGAGGCACTGAAACCCGACCTGCCCGACCGCGACTTCAACGGCAGAGGCTTCACGATACTCACACAGGGCTGGTACACCTACACACCATTGGACTTCACCGACATCGCCCCGGAAGAACTGGACGGCGAGGTTCTCAACGACGCGGCATTCAATCGCAATGTAAAAATGTCGACGGCATATAACTGCTCGGTGGTACAGTCGAACGAAATCAACGCCGCCGATGCCATGTCTAAAATAACAGCCACGGTATCGGCGGGCGAGGATGCCTACGACATTGCCTTCGTCCGGGGCACCAACTTCTCCGTCGGCATAACGAGCGGGTTCTACACCGAACTGAACGATATCCCTTTTGTTGACTACAATATGCCATGGTGGGACAGAGATTCTCTTGAGAGTTTAGCCATATGCGGAAAAAGCTATGTCATCTGCGGTGATATCTCGACCAATGACATGATGGCTGTGTGGAATGTCTGTTTCAACAAGAAACTCATTGACGATTACAGCCTCGACAGCCCCTATGAACTCGTCACCTCCGGCAAGTGGACATTCGACAAATCCATAGAGATGTCAAAGGCTGTTGCCCATGACGTGGACGGCGACGGCAAGATGGGCAAGGCGGATATGTGGGGCATCAACCATACCAACGACACGGTTATCGGCATACTGAACGCCTGCGGCGTCCGCATAGCCGAAAGCGGCATGAACGGTATCCCTCAGGTGACAATCAATTCCGAAAAGTCGGTGACCCGCACAGTCGATATTTTCACCAAGCTCTTCAACGAGGAATATGCTGTTGACACCCTGTCCCGCCCTCACATGCAGCTGACCGACAGCGACGGCGAACTTTTCAGACAGGATCTGGTGCTTTTCCTCTACACAGCCACCCCTATGGTGGGTGCGCTGCGTCAGATGGACGTGGAGTTCGGGCTGCTGCCCTATCCCAAATATGCCGAATCGGAGGATTACGCTCCCTGTACAGCCGGCATATTCCTGCCTATGATAGTGGTGCCGGTTACCAACACGGAACTCGAGGACACCGGCTTCTTCATGGAAGCCTATGCCTACGAGGGCTGGGCAAATCTCGTCCCTGCGTATTACGATGTAATCCTGCAGGGCAAATTCGCCAGCGACAATGAATCGGGCGAAATACTCGACTATATCTACGGCAACATCACCTACGACATTGGCAATATTTACAACTTCGACAGCTTTACCAGCGCTATCGGCGGTTTGTCAAAGAGCATGGACACAGACTTCGCCTCCTTCATAGCCGGGAGGCTGAGTCCGCTTCAGGTCGCAATCGACGCTCTGGTGGAAAAGGTCGGCTGAAATTCAGAGTCTGATATAAACGTGTAACATACGGCAGAAGATGAACCGTTCTGCCGTATGTTAATATTTCGGAATCGTTTTATATACAAATGTGGCAAGTTGTAAAATGAATTGCCCAAGAGAATAAAAAAGGGGTTCCATTGAGGAATGAAACCAGTTATACTTAGGCTGCGAACAAAAGC